>NZ_CP133091.1:1927500-2532500 GCF_030908385.1 Mangrovimonas sp. YM274 | reverse complement strand
TTTTAGCGAGATAATTAACTTTCAACTTACTAAAATATTTATGAGGAAGTATACTCTTCTAGCGTTCTTTTTTTGCTTTTCTTTTAACATATTTGCCCAATTGATACCGGAATATTTCGGTGATGCTGTATCTCTGGGTGATAACTGTTATAGGATTACTCAAAATACTCCACAGCAAAGTGGATCTGTCTGGTACAATAATGTAATTGATCTCAATACTGATTTTGAAATAATTTTTGACGCGAACTTTGGTAGTAATGATGCCAATGGAGCAGATGGAATGGCTTTTGTAATGAAAACTACTTCTACACCTGAGATAGGTCTATCCGGGGGAGGCGTTGGCTACGAAGGCATTCCTCAATCGTTAATTGTGGAGTTTGATACTTGGACTAATGGGAATCGTGGAGACATAACTGCAGACCATATGGCTTTAATGAAGAATGGGAGTACATACCATAATTCTGCCAATAATCTATCGGGGCCAATTCAAGCTTCAGAAACTTCAATGAATATTGAGGACGGAAATTACCATGAAGTGAAGGTAGCTTGGGATGCTACGGCACAGATTTTTAGTGTAACATTTGATTGTAGCGAACGTATCTCATATTCTTCAGATATTATAAATACCATATTTAATGGAACTTCAGAAGTATACTTTGGGTTTGCAGGATCTACGGGTGCTGCATATAATTTGCAACAGTTGTGTTTTAAACATATTTCCTTTTCTACAATAGGCTCCTTATCAGATAAACAAGTTTGTGCTGGTGGAAGTATTGATACAATTGATGCTACCTATGATGGAGCTCAAGGTTATGAATGGTCTCCAATAGAGGGTGTTAGTGACCCTACGCTTCCCAATCCGGTATTCTCACCAACGGCAGACACAACCTACACTGTATCTATAACTGATAATTGTGGAGATATTCTAACAAAGAGTTTTAATGTAGTTGTAATGCCTGAAGCGACAGCAGAAGTAGAAGCGGTAAATCCTACAGTTTGTCCTGGCGACGATGGAGAGTTTATTATTACAGGGCCTGCTAACAGCACGGTTTCTTATGTAATAAATGATGGGGTAGAAGAAACCATAGTGTTGGATGATACAGGACTAGCGTCTGTATTGGTTATGGCTTCAACGGAGAATACCACAATGACACTCGTTGGAATTGATGCGCCTACTCCTACAATTTCAGGAAATGGACAAACCGCTTATGGGGGGATAGATCCAACCAATGCTGAAGGTCCAATAGAGCCGGAAGGTACAACAGCTACATCTGCAAATTCTGCAAGAATCTCCAATACTTACCAATCTTGTGTTTTATTGTTGGATCAAACGGTGCCTGCAGGTACTGAAATCATTTTGAGTGTGGCAAAAAATAATAGTACGGCACAAATGAGTGTTTCCGATGGAACCAATTCTCAAACTATTAATACAGGTACGGTTAATGTCCTTCAATATGTCACATTTGTAACGGGGCAGGATACAAATATGCTCACCTTTATTAGTCTTAATGGATATTTTTGGATTGATGGTGTGGAGTATATTATTGAATTGCCTAATTGTTACACGGCTTTGGATGTTTCGGAAACGATATCATTTTCAGATCTAGATGATGCTACCTTCGTTATGGAACCAACTTGTGATGGTGCTACAGCAACAGCAGTAACACCAGGTGGGACTTATGTAATTGTGTCTCCGGCAGGTCCAGGTATAATAGATCCTTTAACAGGTACTATTACGGGAGGATTACCGGGGGAAGAATACACTGTTGAATATACTACCAATGAAAATTGTGGAAGTACTAGTAGTGGAACTGTAACAATACTTCCTGAACCAACTGTAGCCGAGGCCAATCCTAGTTTGCAAGTTTGTGATGATAACATAGCAGATGGATTGACTTCAATAGATTTGGCGTTGGTGAATAACAATATTACAGGAGGAACTCCAGGGTATGTTGTAAGTTATTTTTTAACACAAGATGATGCTGATAACAATTTTAATCCATTACCAATTCCTTATACAAACATTACTAATCCGCAAACTATTTATGCTCGATTGTTAAATACTATAACAGGATGTTATACAACCACAACTGTAGAGTTATCGGTGGAACAGGCCCCAGAGGCGAACATTCCGGATCCATTGGAGTACTGTGATGCGGACAGCGACGGTTTTGGCGTGTTCGACCTGTCTGATGCGGATGCCGGTATCACGGGAGGTACGACGGGACTGGTACTTACCTACCACGAGACCCAGGCGGATGCGGACAACGGCGTGAACGCCCTGTCGAGCCCTTACAACAATATTGTGGCCAATACCCAGACGCTCTATGTGCGTGTTGAGAGCGCAACGATCGCAACGGACTGTGCGACGATCGTGGAGCTTGTGCTTGTGGTGCACCCAACCCCACAGTTGGAGGAGCCAACGGCCCTTGAGGTCTGCGACGACGCCTCCGGCGACGGCTATGCACAGTTCAATTTGACGCTCAAGGACGCGGAGGTACTTGACGGGCTTGACCCGGTACAGTACGGCGTATCCTATTACCTGACTGAGGACGATGCCGAATCGGGCACCTCTGCCATTCCCAATCCATTGAGCTTTACCAATACGGTACCGTTTGCACAGCAGGTGTGGGTACGCGTTGAGGACAGTGCCAACGGCTGCCACAAGGTCGTGCCATTGGAGCTTATCGTGAACGCCCTACCGGTATTGATGCAGCCGCTGCCATTGGAGCTTGTGACTACAACAACCCGGGCGACGAGCAGGAGTCCTTTGTACTTGAGGAGAGTACCGACGGGATCCTTGGCGGACAGGTGGGTATTGTACTGAGCTACCACCTTACGCTGGCAGATGCCGAAAACGGCGACAATGCCCTTGTGAGCCCCTATACGAACATTGCCAACCCACAGACGATCTTCGTGAGAGCGGAGAACAGCAATACGGGCTGCTACAGCACGGTGATCCTGGACCTGAGGGTGAACCCGATCCCGTCACCGGAGGCAGACCCGACGCCATTGGAGGAATGTGACGGTGACAACGACGGCTATGCGAGCTTCGATTTGGAGGAGCGCACGCAGGAGATCATCAACGGTGAGCTGGACATTGCCATCACCTACCATGAGACGATATCGGATGCCGAGAGCGGGGACAATGTGCTCTTGAGCCCTTATGACAATATAGTGGCCAATGCCCAGGTGGTATATGCCAGAGCGGAGAACATGGTAACGGGCTGCCACAGCGTGGTTGGCCTACAGCTTAACGTACTGCCGTCACCGGTAGTGCCAACGGCCATCGAGGACTATGTAATCTGCGATACGAACACGGACGGCTATGCAAGCTTCGATTTGACCGGTATGGATGCCGAGATCCTCGGTGCGCAGGACCCATCGCAGTTCGAGCTTAGCTACCACCTTACCATGGCGGACGCAGAGTCCGGAGCGGCACCGATCGCCAATCCATGGGGCTATGTGAACCAGACCAACCCACAGATGATATACGTAAGGCTGGAGAGCCTTGACAACGGCTGTGTGAGCACGGGCGAGTTTGAGATCCGTGTGGAACTGCCACCGGTAGCGGTGCAGCCAACGCCGCTGCAGCTTTGCGACGACGATGTTGCGGATGAGCTGACGGTGTTCGACCTTACGGTAAAGGACGGGGAGATCACGGGCAATGAGGGGAGCTGGAGCGTAAGCTACTACGAGACCCAGGCTGATGCCGATGCGGGGACCAATGCGATCCCGGACCCAACGGCCTATGTGAACACTTCGGTTAACGGAGTGGCGGCGAACCCACAGACCCTATATGTGGTGGTTACCGATACGGACACGGGCTGTACGGACCAGACGACCTTGACCATCCGCGTATTGCCGAACCCTACCCCGAGCCAGGACCCATCTGATATTGCACTGTGCGACGATGAGAACACGGGAGACGAGGTGGAGCTGTTCGACCTTACGGAGAACGAGACCTATATCATCAACGGAGAGGCCGGTGTATCGGCGAGCTACCACGAGAGCCTTTTTGATGCGGAACAGGATACCAATGCAATCCCTGACCCAACGGCCTATGGGAACATTTCCAGCCCACAGACCATCTATGTGCGCGTGGCCAACGACATCACGGACTGTTATACGATCGTGGACTTTGATATCTTGGTGAACCCACTGCCGGAGGCAGTTGCCGTAACGGACATCGTGGCCTGTGAGAACAACACGGAAGGGGCCTATGCCTTCGACCTGTCTCAGAAGGACGAAGAGGTGCTGGGCGGACAGGACCCTGCGCTCTATGGGGTGAGCTACCACGTATCGCAGTTGGATGCGGACAATGGGGACAACGACCTTGTGAGCCCGTTCACCAACACCGTGAACCCGCAGCAGATCTTTGTGGCGATCACCAATCTGGATACAGGCTGTTCGATAAGTACTCAGAGCTTCTTTGTGGAGGTACAGGAAGCGGCGGAGGCCAATCCGGACATGGAGGCCATCCTCTATGAGCTTTGTGATGACAATATGGAAGTGGACGGAGATCCGACCGACGACAGCGTGCAGTTCGACCTGTCTGCCATGGACGCGGAACTGTTGGACGGACAGGACCCAGCAAACTATACGGTGAGCTACTATGCCAGCGAGGCGGATGCCGAAGCGGGTACAAGCCCATTGCCGACCCTTTATGAGAACGTGGTCAACCCACAGGTGATCTATGCCCGTGTGGACAACGATACCACACCGGACTCCATCTGTTACGCGGTGGCAGAGCTGACCCTTCAGGTGAACCCACAGCCGGTGTTCGACCTTTACGACAGCTATGTGCTGTGTCTGGATACCAACGGAACCGAGGCGATCGACCCACCGGTATTGGAGACAGGGCTAACGGAACCTGACTATCTGTTCATCTGGTACTTCAACGGTCAGGAGATTGCGGGGGCTACCGGCGGTAGCTATGAACCGACAGAAGCGGGAATCTACAGTGTAACGGTAATCGACGTATCGACTTCTACGGTGACCATGTGCGAGCGCACGGACACCACTGAGGTGATCGAGAGCGCACCGCCGAGCATTGTAGCGGAAGTGGTGACCGAGGCCTTTGCAGACAACCATGTCGTGGTGGCCACGGCCAGCGGAGACAGCAGCTATGAGTACAGTCTGGACGACGGGCCATGGCAGGAGAGCGGTGTGTTCGAGAACGTGCCATGGGGAGAGCATACGGTAACTGCAAGAGATATTTTGGGCTGTGGAGAGGCTAGCACCAGAGTGACAGTATTGGATTATCCGTTATTCTTTACGCCTAACGGTGACGGTTATAACGACACTTGGAACATTGTTGGATTTAGTGACCAATCGGCGACTAGGATCTTCATCTTCGACAGGCAAGGAAAGCTTATAAAGCAGATCTCACCATCTAGCGAAGGATGGGACGGAACGTACAACGGAGCAGCGATGCCGAGCAGCGACTACTGGTTTGTTGTGGAGTACGTGGAACCATCGACGGGGCAGAGCAAAGAGTTCAAGGCGCACTTTACCCTGAAACGTTAATAAGTGTTCAAAATAAAATAAAACGATACAAAAAATCCCGAACTATATGGTTCGGGATTTTTATTTGGAAATTGAGCTAATCAATTTTGTTTTTGAAACATACTATCCATAATAGTTTTAAGTCCTTTAAAAGCAAAGTATATGGCCAAACCACATATAAAGAGTGCCGCTAGCAAAATGGGAATGTATAAAGGTTTTTCAGTATTGCTAAAGGCGATATATAACAAGGTAGGCCCCGCGAACATACAAACAAGGGAAAGAGCCATTGTTTTGATACCTTTTAAGAGAATCGTTTTATTGGTGCGTTTGGTTTCAGTTTCCATGGTTGTAATTTTCTATAGCAGTACGTACATTTTTATATTTGCTTAATAATTCCTGAGCTTTGTCTTCGGAAATTTGGAGTTCTTCCATTAGCATTCTCGTTCCTCTATTTACTAACTTGTCGTTACTCAATTGCATGTCTACCATTTTATTTCCCTTTATACGTCCTAATTGAATCATGGTACTCGTGGTAATCATATTAAGAACCAATTTTTGGGCTGTACCTGCCTTCATTCTTGAACTACCCGTTACAAATTCGGGGCCTACAATGACTTCAATAGGGAATTGTGCTGTTTTGGATAGAGGACTTTGATGGTTACAAGTAATGCAGCCTGTAATGATGTTATGTTGATTGCATTGTTCCAATCCCGAAATTACGTAAGGTGTGGTTCCGGATGCAGCAATACCAACGACAACGTCTTTTGAGGAAATCTTGTATTTAGATAAATCTTCCCAAGCCTGGGTTGTAGAGTCTTCGGCAAATTCAACCGCCTTTCTAATGGCGGAATCACCTCCAGCAATAAGTCCGATGACCAAATCATGTGGGACTCCAAAAGTAGGAGGGCATTCCGAAGCATCTAAAATTCCTAGTCTGCCGCTAGTTCCAGCTCCAATATAGAAAAGGCGTCCACCATCTTTAAGTTTGGCAACAATTTGTGAGACCAAAGCTTCAATTTGTGGCAAGGCTTTTTCAACGGCTAAAGGAACGGTTTTGTCTTCGGCATTGATGTTGACCAATAGGCCTGAAAGGCTCATGGCCTCTAGGTTGTTATAATTTGAATCTTGTTCTGTTGTCTTGATAAATTCCATGGTTCAAAAATACGTAATTTTAATTGCGTTAGTGATGGTCGCGGCATCCTTTTGCAAAGACTTTTGCAAAAGATAAAGCGAACAGCACGCCCTTTTTGTTAAAAAAGGGAACGCCCAAATAGAAAAGAAAGGGTATAAAAAAAAGGCCTCTATTAAGAAGCCTTTTTTTGTGTGTATGATAACAATTACAAGGAATTGATAATGTTGTTGAAGGTTTCGCTAGGACGCATGACCTTGCTTGCCAATTCGAAACTAGGTTCGTAATAGCCACCGATAGATACAGCATGTCCTTGAACTTCGTTAAGTTCGGAAACAATATTCGTTTCGTTGTCTGTTAAGGCTTGCGCTATAGGTGCGAATACTGCTTGCAAATCGGCATCAGTAGTTTGGGCTGCCAAAGCTTGTGCCCAGTACATTGCCAAGTAAAAATGACTACCTCTGTTGTCAAGTTCGTTAACTTTTCTAGAAGGTCCTTTTTTGTTTTCCAACAGTTTTTCTGTAGCATTATCCAAAGTGTCCGCCAAAACTTGCGCTTTAGGATGGTTTTGGGTTACGGCCATATGCTCAAAAGAAACTGCCAAGGCCAAGAACTCTCCAAGAGAATCCCAACGCAAGTGGTTTTCTTCCAATAACTGCTCTACGTGCTTAGGCGCTGATCCACCAGCTCCAGTTTCGAATAATCCACCACCATTCATCAATGGTACGATAGATAACATTTTAGCACTGGTCCCCAATTCCAAAATAGGGAAAAGGTCTGTTAGGTAATCACGCAATACGTTTCCTGAAACCGAAATGGTGTCTTCACCATTCTTCATGCGCTCCAATGTAAACTTAGTTGCTTCTATAGGAGAAAGGATTCTTAAATCCAATCCTTCGGTATCGTGGTTTGGCAAGTATGCATTTACCTTTTTGATCAATTCAGCATCGTGTGCTCTGTTTTCATCCAACCAGAATACGGCAGGTGTTTGAGAAGCTCTAGCTCTAGTCACGGCCAATTTTACCCAGTCTTGGATAGGCGCGTCCTTAACTTGACACATTCTCCAGATATCTCCAGCTTCAACGTTGTGTTGAATTAAGGTATTTCCTTCTGCATCAATAACGCTTACAGTACCGTTTGCAGTGATTTCGAATGTTTTGTCGTGAGATCCATATTCTTCAGCTTTTTGAGCCATTAAACCTACGTTAGGAACAGTTCCCATAGTAGTTGGATCGAAAGCTCCGTGTTCTTTACAGAAATCGATAGTTGCTGTATAGACACCTGCATAACTGCTGTCTGGAATTACCGCTTTGGTATCTTGTTGCTCACCTTTAGCATTCCACATTTGTCCAGAAGTACGGATCATGGCAGGCATAGAGGCATCGATGATGATGTCACTTGGTACGTGAAGGTTGGTAATTCCTTTATCACTATTTACCATAGCCAAATCGGCACTGTTTGAAATTACAGCATTGATATCGGCTTCCACTTCTTTACGTTTGTCTTCCGGAAGTTCTTCCAATTTAGCTAATAGGTTTCCAAGTCCGTTGTTGGCATCAACTCCAATAGATTTAAATGTTTCAGCATGTTTGCTGAATACTTCCTTGAAGTATACTTTCACAGCATGACCAAAGATGATAGGATCTGACACCTTCATCATGGTTGCTTTCATATGTAAAGAGAATAGAATGTTTTGATCTTTAGCATCTGCAATTTGAGCTTCCAAAAACTCCAAAAGCGCCTTTTTGCTCATTACGGAAGCGTCGATGATTTCACCTTCCAAAATAGGGAAACTATCTTTTAAAATGGTTTCATTCCCATTAGCATCTGTATGAACAATTTTTACAGAAGTGGCATGATCTAAGGTTACCGATTTTTCATTGTGTGCAAAATCACCATGGTCCATAGTTGCTACATGCGACTTAGAGTCTGCCGACCAAGCACCCATAGAGTGCGGGTTCTTTTTAGCGTAGTTTTTAACTGCTTTTGGTGCGCGTCTATCAGAGTTTCCTTCACGCAATACTGGATTTACAGCACTTCCTTTAATCTTATCGTATTTAGATTTGATCGTTTTTTCGTCATCAGATTTTGGTTCGTCTGGATAATTTGGAATATCGAATCCTTGACTTTGCAATTCTGAAATGGCTCCTTTCAGCTGAGGAATGGAGGCACTGATGTTTGGAAGTTTAATGATATTGGTTTCAGGTAACTTTACAAGCTCTCCTAATTTTGCCAAAGCATCTTCAACTTTTTGGTCTTCGGTTAATGCTTCTGGAAAAGTTGCCAAAATTCTGCCGGCCAATGAGATGTCCTTGGTTTCTATATTAATTCCTGACGATTTTGTAAACGCCTTAACTATTGGTAAAAATGACTGTGTAGCTAATGCAGGAGCTTCGTCAGTTTTTGTATAAAATATTGTAGGATTGTTTGACATTTAAGGTTTGTATTTTAATTAATTTAAAACGCGCTTTTTTCAAAGCCTTGCAAATATACAAAAATCAACAAGTTATTTACGGTAGAGTAACAATAGGTTGACAATTTGAAAATATCATAGGTTTTGCTAAAGAAATGAAAGGGAATTTTTAAGGAAAATTCAAATATGCTTAACTATTTTTCGTACTAATTTTAATCTATTTTAATCCCTAAATGAGAAAGTAATCCCAACACCTGATCTTTTGAGAATTTGGCCCCTTTTAGCTGATTGTGTTCGGGATTGAAATTGTAATTGAATGAGGTTCTAAAATCGGAGCCTTTTAAATTGGTTTGGTCAAACTGACTGTTTTTTAGATCACAATTATGGAACACCGCTTTTGAAAGGTCGGCTTGAGTGAAATCGCAATTCTGGAGGTTACAATCGGTAAATTGTATGCCCTTTAAATTCAAATTGTAAAAGGATGCAAAGTTCAGTTGGCAGTTGCTGGGGGTGAAATTTAGCAAAAAGGGATCACATTTATGAAATTGGGCACCGGTGAGTTTACAGTCTTTAAAGAAAACTTCTTTTAGAGAGGTGTGGGCCATATTGACATTGCTCAAATTACAGTTGATAAATTCACATTCTAAAAATGAAATATTTGAAATATCGCCTTCAGCAAAATTGCAATTTTCAAAAGTACAGCTGTCATATTCGCCCTTTGGAAGTGGAGTGTTCCCGAAATCTTTGTTTTTGAATACCTGGTCAACCACGCTCATACACTTTGAAGTTCTTTTGTAGCGAAAGTAAGTAAAGTTTGAGGATTATCCATTAATCTGTTTTAATTGACCATTCGACAGATATATTCTTACGCACTCTTTAAGTTTTTATACATTTGAAATTTTATTTTTGTGGTATTTTATATTGTTGATTATCAGTGTTTAGTGGTGGTATTTGTATGAAGCGTCTCTCAATTTCTATTTTGTTAGTAATCATGTTGTTGTCTACTTTTCTATATATAAATAGACCATCTAGACATGTTATGGCTGAGGAGGCAACCGTAAGGATTATTGAGACTGAAAAAGGCTATGAAATTATTAGAAACGGCGAGCCATTTTATATCAAAGGAGCTGGAGGCAAACCATTTTTTAAGGAACTTTCGGAAGCTGGAGCCAATACCTTACGATTATATGATACTACAAACACTGCCGAAATACTGGATGAAGCACAGAAGTATAACATTGCTGTAATTTTGGATATCTGGTTACCTCAATATGGAAAAGGCAATAATCTTTATAAGGATGCACAGTTTGTGAAGACAATGAAAGCAGGAGTGAAGAAGTTTGTCGACCAACATAAAGGCCACCCTGCTTTATTAATGTGGAATTTAGGAAATGAACTTGTCTACCCTGTAACTTTGAGAGACAATGAATTTATAGATACATTTAATGATATGATCGACCAAATTCATGAAGATGATCCTAACCATCCTGTAAGCACCACGGTTGCGGGAGGATCAAGAGGGCAAACTCTATCAATTCATTTAAATTCTCCTCAATTAGATTTAGTAGGGTACAATATTTTTGGAGGATTAAAAAATATAAAAAGAAACCAAAAACAATTGTCTTTGGTAATAAACGTGATGCCCTATTATATCACAGAATGGGCTGGTCATGGGCCTTGGGAACATAGAAATACCCAATGGAGCAGATTATTAGAGCCAACCAGTGCTGAAAAATCGGAGATATATAAAAGAAAGTATGAGACTTACATTGAATCGGATGAAGAAAGTTTGGGAAGCATTGCCTTTTATTGGGGACAAAAGAATGAAGGCACACCAACCTGGTTTAATATCATTGATGAAGAGGGACGCAAGTCCAATGTGTATTATGCTTTAAAAGAGGTATGGAGTGGTGAACAGTTTGAAGAAGATGCTCCTGAAGTTTCTCAAATTTTATTGAATCAAAAATTAGATTCAGATTTACAAGTCTATAGTACAAAGGATACTTTGGAAGCTGTTTTAAAATTGGAAAGACCTGATTCCAATTATATATTTAAATGGGAGGTTCTAAAAGAGGGGTTAGGTTTTGGAGCTTCATCTAAAAGGAAACTCAATATGCTAAATGGGGATACAATCGCTATTCATAGAAAGGAAAGGATTCAATTTCAAGCTCCAAAGGAAGAAGGAGCTTATAGATTAATGGCTTATGTATATGATGACAATCAAAATTTTGCAACTGCCAACATTCCCTTTTTTATTGTAAAAGAATGATTAAAGAACAACTTCAAGAACCAACCCAAAGAGAAAAGAAGAATTTAAGAATTCTTATTGTTTTAGGCTGTCTTAGTATACTAAACTTTTTGTACTGGTTTTTTCAGCCAGATTTGGTTGAAAACAAATTTCTTTTTGTGTTGCTGACCTGTGTTATACTGTTCGATGTATTTAGGTTAGTTTATATTTGGTATCACTATTGGGATTTATCTGTCCCGAAAAAGCCTGAACTAACCAAGGCTTTTAAAGTAGATGTTTTTACTACTTATTGTCCAGGAGAGCCTATTCAAATGGTTGAAAAAACTTTATTGGCCATTAAAAGGATGGAGGGGGCACATACGGCATACTTGTGTGATGAAGAAGATAATGATTATTTAAAGGAATTTTGTAAAGTTCACGATGTTGTCCATATTACTAGAGATAATCGAATAGACGCCAAAGCAGGAAACATTAACAACGCTCTTAAACAAGCTTCTGGAGATATTTGTGTTATCCTAGATCCTGATCATATTCCAGAACCAAATTTTATTTCAGAAATACTGCCTTATTTTGAAAATGATAAAATAGGCTTTGTACAAACTGTACAAGGTTATTACAATCAAGAAGATTCTTTGGTGGCCAAAGGAGCAGCGGAGCAAACTTATCTTTTTTATGGTCCACTGATGATGACAATGAATACTTATGGAACTGTCAATGCTATTGGAGCCAATTGTGCATTTAGGCGAAAAGCCTTGGATTCTATAGGAGGTCATGCTTCGGGGCTTTCCGAAGATATGCATACCAGTATGCAGCTTTATGCCAAAGGTTGGAAGTCGGTTTACTTGCCTAAAATGTTAACCAAAGGGTTGGTGCCTAGCAGTCTTGGTGCCTATTACAAGCAACAATTAAAATGGGCAAGGGGAACTTTTGAATTGTTGGTTAGTGTATACCCTAAATTGTTTTCTAAGTTTACTTGGAGGCAAAAATTACACTTTGGCATTTTGCCTTTTCATTATTTAACGGGGTTTATTTACCTGTTTTGTATGCTAATTCCAATTTTGGCGCTTTTTTATAGTACCTCACCATGGAAAGGTAATATTTATAATTTTGGATTTATAACATTTCCTGTTTTATGCTGTTTGGTTGGAATTAGAATTTACGTTCAAAAATGGCTTGTCAAACGGGAGGAAAGAGGAGTGCATTTTACGGCAGGTTTGTTGATGCATTCTGCTTGGTGGGTTTATATTTTGGGGACAGTTTATACCATAATTCGAAGAAAAGTTCCCTATATAGCTACGCCTAAATCCAATTCTTCCAAAACAAATTTCAAGCTCGTATTGCCAAATTTAATCTTTGGATCCTTGTCTTTAATAGCAGTAGTTTATGGTCTTAGAAGAGATTTTACACCATTTTCCATTTTCATGTCTGTTTATGCTCTTTATAATGCATTTGATATGTTTTATACCTTGGCCTTTGCTTATGGAGGAACGACGAAGAGGAAGCCAACTGAACAAGGCTTTTTTTCGAAATTAAATGTGTTTACATTTAATATATGGCAAAGGATGGCAGTCCCCGTTACGGTATTGGCTGTATTGGCCAGTGGTGTGTTGCTATATCAAAGTGAGCGCATTAAACTAAGGGGATATGCAACACAGGTGCTTTTGAAGAAGGAGCCGTATAAAATGTTAGGCGCTTTTGTTCCCAATGAGGATAATGGAATGACCTCTTTAAAGGAAGCTTTCAGTTTTTCTGAGGAATTGGGAACTTCTTTGGACATTGTATCTTTTTATGTGGCTTGGAATATAGAGAAGAATGACATCTCAAAGTCTTATTTAGATTCTATTTATGCCAAAAATTCAATCCCAATGATTACTTGGGAGCCATGGTTACATACATTTGAAAATGATTCTCTTCAGGAAAAGAATGTTTTTCAACTCATTAATCAAGGAAAGTTTGACACGTATATATCTGAGTTTGCAGTACGACTAAGAGAGCTTAAAAGACCTGTTTTTCTCAGGTTTGCTCATGAGTTTGATAATCCATTTTATGCATGGTACGATAAAGGAGAAGGGAGCTCCGAAGAATTTAAGAAGGCATGGCGTCATGTGTATTTCAAATTTATAGAGGTTTATGCTGATAACGTTATTTGGGTGTGGAATCCTTGGAAAGCAGAAAACATAAAAGCATTTTACCCCGGAGATCATTATGTGGATTGGGTGGGAGTGAATGCGCTGAATTACGATACCGGTTTTGGCTCAAAGCAAGGGCAAAGTTTCAAAAGTATTTATGACCCGTTTCATATTGGAATTAAAGAAGTTTGTAATAAACCTGTAATGATAAGTGAGTTTGGTTCTTTGGGAAATGACAACAACAAGGAAAAATGGGTGAATTCTGCATTCCGCTGTCTAAGAGGGGAGTTTGATGAAATAAAGGCCGTTGTCTTTTTTAATTCTTATGTTGATAATAATCATCCCGACGGTTATGAATCGGAAGAGGCTTTTGATTGGAGTATCAATGGAAAGAAGATTTCCTATAGGCAATTTAAACCTAAAAACAATCAAGGTACTATCTCTCCAATTGTTGGAGGTGTCAAATTGGAAAGAGGTATTTTAAAGGAAAGAGAAGGTAACAAGAGTTTCTTGTTGAAGCGTTTTCAGGGAGTTAATATCAAAAAGGGGCAAAACTGGAAAACAGACTATCACGTTTTAACTAGGCAAAGGCTAGAGGAGGACTTTACAGAAATGAAGAGGTTGGGTATAAATACAATCAAATTTATGGAAAATGAAACATATGATTATAATTTATTGAATATCTCGAATGAGTTTGACCTTAAGGTCGTATATAGTTTTTTTATTCCAGAGCATGTTGATTTTTTAAAGGATACTATCGCACCTAAACTTTTGAAGGATCATATTTTAAAAAAAATTCAAGATCAAAAAAGTCAAAAGCATATTGTTTCTTGGGCTATAGAAAATGATATAATAAAATATCAAAATGAAGTATATGGTATAGAGGAGCAATTTTTTCAAAATAAAGCGTATTTAAGGTGGTTGGATGCTTTAATTTCTGAAATAAATATTCAGGATCCATCTAGGCCGGTTTCTTTGACTGTTACGGTAAACCGTGAAGGAATGAAAACTCTTAAAAGCATCAATAGGGAGATGATCAGTGATTTAGTGATTGGCTTACATGTTGTAAATAAGGACTACTATTCTCCAATGTCAAATTATTTAAGAAGTAATGCCTTAGATTTTTTGATATCGGATATAGAGGTTGATGACCTTATTAAATTAGAGCCTAATAATATAACAATGTGCCTTTCCGAATGGCAGGATAGATTTGAAGTGAATAGGGTTACGTTTGATGGTTTAATAGATAGAAAAGGACGTTTTAAAAAAGAGTATTTTGATTATTTGAGTTACTCAAATTTAAATACGGAGGAGGAAACTGCTCCTGTAGTTAAGGTTTTAAAACCGTACAAAAATTTAACTCCGGGATATGATTTCACCTATACGGCAATGGAATATATCAATGGCTCTGGTTGGCATATACCCGATGATGATGGTGGAGAGCAGAGTTTTGAATGGGCTTTGGTAAAAACAAATTCCAAAGGTGAATTTTTAACGGTAAACTATGTAGGAAACACACCAAAGGTCGAAATAGAAATGCCAAGGGATTTTCAAGACTACAGATTGTTGCTTACGGTAAGAAGGGATGAAATATTGTATAATTATTTAACACGACTGGATTATAGATAAACAAAAAACAAAAGCCATATCATTGTAGATAAACTACCTTGACATGGCTTTCTGAAACAGTTACTTCGTGACCTAATTAACATACTGTCAAATCAGCCGACTAGAACTCACGCTCCCATCGTCCTTTTCAATTCAAGTTTCACTGTTTCAATGAAACATTAATTAACTTTCAAAATGTATTGCCGTGTTAATAGATGTTTCAAATAATTGTTTTTCTTGATGTATAATATTATAAAATAGTATTATACATTGTTTCCTACCTTAATAATTACTTTCGCTTTTATTTCCTTTGGAAACTTTCAACTCTATTAGTTGTTGACTGTTTGCACATTCAGTACTTGATAAAGTATCATGGTTTTAAACAAACCTCAAAAAACAATTTTTAAAGAACGTTGTCTTTAAACGTTTAATATAAATTCAAATTATAACTCATTTGAAACCAACATCGCATTGTTATTATAACGTTAAGTAAATATACGATAAAAATAGCTGATTTCAAAGGTTTTACGGTGTTAATTGTTCACTTGTTATGAACCTTATTTGTTCACATTGGTTCATAAAAAAAGCCTTGAAATTTCAAGGCTTTGTATTGTAAGTAGATTGGAAAATTATTTTCTAACCTCTTTAATTCTAGCTTTCTTACCTGTAAGACCTCTAAAGTAGAAGATTCTTGCACGTCTAACTTTACCTCTTTTGTTAACTTCAATTTTTTGAAGCGCAGGCAAGTTAATTGGGAAAATACGCTCTACACCAATTGTTCCAGACATTTTTCTGATGGTGAAAGTTTCAGAGCTTCCAGAACCTTTACGTTGCAATACAACACCTTTAAAGAACTGTGTACGTGTTTTAGCCCCCTCTTTAATTTCGTAGTAAACAGTGATGGTATCACCAGCTCCAAACTCAGGGAAATCTTTTTTTGTTACAAATTCGTCTTGTACAAATTTTACTAAAGAATTCATTTCTTTTTAATTTAAATGGTTATGTTCAAACCAACATTCACGGATATCGCCAGAGGTTAATCTGAAATTGGCTGCAAAAATAGTGAATAATTAATTATTTACAACGAAAAGAAACGTTTTTTTATATAAAAGCTAGTCATCTAGCAAATCAGGGCGACGTTCCTTGGTTCTAAGATACGCTTGCTCTTCTCGCCATTTTTCGATTTCGGGGAAATTACCACTGAACAATATTTCTGGAACATCCATGCCTTGGTAACTCCTTGGTCTTGTGTAAATAGGTGGTGCCAACAAATTATCTTGAAAGGAATCCGTTAGGGCAGAGGTCTCGTTTCCAAGTACGCCAGGGATCAATCTTATCACGGCATCGCAAAGTACCGCTGCTCCCAATTCACCTCCAGAGAGTACATAGTCCCCAATAGAAATTTCCTTAGTTATAAACTTATCGCGTACGCGTTGGTCCACGCCTTTGTAATGCCCGCATAAAATGATGATGTTCTCCTTAAGTGACAATTGATTGGCAATACCTTGTTTTAAACATTCACCGTCTGGCGTCATGTAGATAATCTCATCGTAGTCACGTTCTGCCTGAAGTTTTGAAATACACTTGTCAATAGGCTCTATAAGCATTACCATGCCAGCACCTCCTCCAAATTGGTAATCATCAACGGTTTTGTAATTATCGGTAGTGTAGTCCCGTAGATTATGAAAATGGACTTCAACCAAATTGGCTTCAATAGCACGTTTTAGTATGGAAGCTTCAAAAGGGCTTTTGAGCAGTTCTGGTAATACGGTAATGATGTCTATGCGCATGATCAAAATTATGAACTGCAAAGATGTGAAAAAGTAGGCATTTGGTCATCAGGCTTTGCAGTTTTTTAGCATAATACAAATTACAGAAAAAAGAAAGGCCTCTGTAATAAAATACAAAGGCCTTGTGTAATGTGTTTCGCAGGGGTTAAGCGTTTTTTTGTTTATTGATTTCGTCCTGCAATTGGCGTCTTACTTTTTGCTCACGCTCCAATGCATTTCGGCGGTGTTCTTCAAACTCCTCTTCAGTTTCTGCTAAAGATTGTTTTGCCTGTTTGGTTACCGCATTGCTATTGTTGAATTTGTAGATGAAGAACAATAAGAAAGCAAATAGCCCTCCAATAATGCTCCACAACAGTGTACTGTAATTTCCTTTACTCATTTGGATTCCAAAAAGCGACATACTGTCTTTTTCCAGATTGGTGGCATCCAACGTTTCTTGTGTATTGGTTAGGTTACTTTTTAAACTAGCTATTTCTACTGCTTGAGAGTCTACAACAACCTGTGTATTTGCCAACTCCTTATGAACAGCTTTTAAAGAGTCTAAAGTGTGTGACTTTAACGTGTAAAGCCATGCTCTTTTTATAACCTTATAATCTTGATAGTTGTTTGATTTTTGAATGACGTAGTCAAACTGGTTGTCAATCGTACCAGAGTTTAGTGAGAGTTGGTCTTCGTCGTTGTTAGATTCTTGGGCTTGTGTAGTAGAAAAACTTAATAGAAAAATTGAGGAAAATAATACAGTTTTTAAAATATTCATTTCAGCTAGATTAAATTACTTATAGTTAATCGGGGGGCAATATAATAATTTCTATTGATGTAAGGCTTTATTTTATGCCAATAGCCCCAGTTTAGGTGGAGCTATTGGTATATACGAAGCAAATGAAGTTTTAGATGTTTAGGGAGCTTAATTCCGTTATGTCTTGAATATCGTTGTAATTTAGGCTGTATTGATATAAACCATTTTCACCAATTAAAATGAGAAGGTCTTGATGAATAATGACATCAAAAGCATTTTTATTAATAGAATTCACCAAAGTAGAGTTCTCAGGATCAGAAACATCAAAGATCTTTACTTCATCATCGCATACAAACAAATAATTTCCGTAAAGCCCCAAACCGATGGGCTGGGTTAAATTTCTTGAAGAAATTAACACGGGGTTGACTATATCCGATACATCGTAAACTTCCAAAACATTGATTGTGTTCCCGCAACCAATATCAGCATGAAGGGTTACAAAGGCATGGGTGTCATTGGCAACTACCGGATCGCATGCCGTAAAATGTTGCACATCGGAAAGGTATTCGGGAAGTTCAGGATTTTGCACACTATAAATGTACATGCCATTTCTAGAACCCACATATAGATATTCCTTATAAGCAAACAGGGTTTCAATATTAAATCCAATTGGCACCGAATTGACTTCAACAGGGTTAGAAATATTGGTAATATTAAAAACATGCAAGCCGTAAAGATCTACAGTATATAGGTAATCCCCTTTTACTACAAATCTGGCAAGGGAGCCTCCTTGTCCTGACTCGGTGTATCCCGAATCTTGAGAGGAAACATTGCTGTCGTTACTACAAGCTGTTAGCAACAATAAAGCCACTACAATAGAGATATATGTTTTCATGCTATTCATCGTTTAAAACCCAATTAATAATAATTTCGTCCTCTCCTAAATTGTAATATTGAAAGCCGTCAGGTGAGAAAAGTTGAGGAAATGTGTTGGTGATGCGTTTGGTAATGGATACCGTCTGCGTTTCAAAGTTGGGTTGAATGGCAACAAGATCAGTTGCATTGTTAACATACAAAATGTCTCCTTTAACAGCTAGGTCTGAAGATCCCAAAACTTTAATGAAACCAATGTTTATTGGGTTCTCCGGATTGGAATTGTTGAAAACATGAAAGCCTTCATTTTTTTCGTTAATGAATAGGAAGTTGTCCTTAACATAAATTTTGCCCGAATTGATAATGGATTTTGGAGCTTCAAAAGTCGTAGAGACTTCAAAAGCTTCTCTTGGCATGGTAACGGGGGTGTAGTAGGATTCGGGAAAGGGTTCGATAATTACATCGTCTTCACCATCATTGATGGGCCAGCAACCTTGCAGAATAATAGCCAAAGCAAGGAAAGCCAGTAGTTTTTTTTGAATCATAGGAATGGTTTGGTGTTAAGTTGAAAATATATTCCTAAGATGCTAAAAATGTTAAAAGGTTGCTTTCTATTTTAAGAAAATTGCTTTTAAAATAATAATTTGTACTATTGCCAACAGAAAGAATACGATTATGACAGAGCAAAAAATAACACTTTCCTATTTATTTAGTGCCCTAGCACTTTTTTTGATTTTATATTTCTATCTGAATACCGAACTACTGACTTCAATATATACTGCAGGCATTGTATTTGTGGTTCCTAGATTATTTCGTTTGCTGGCAGATAAAAGGAAGAAGGAAAATTCAATTTAGTTGATCTTGAATAAATAGGAAAAGAGTTATATAAAAATGAAAAGAGCGGATTCAATTTGAATCCGCTCTTTTAGTTTTTAGTTGAATTTATCTACTAATAGTATGTGTAGCGCCTAACTTTGGCAATGTACTTGGCCAATCTGATAACTTGATGGCTGTAACCATATTCGTTATCATACCAAATATAAAGCACTGCGTTTTTGCCGTCAGGTCTTACAATAGTAGCTTTACTGTCATATATAGAAGGTGCCGAGCTTCCAACAATATCGCTGGATACCAACTCATCGCTCATTTCATATTTAATCTGTTCTACCAAGTCTCCTTCCAAAGCATATTTTTTCATGATGGTGTTCATGCTTTCTACAGAGGTTTCTTTTTCTAAATTTAAATTTAAAATAGCCAAAGAACCATTAGGCACAGGTACACGGATGGCGTTAGAAGTCAATTTGCCTTCCAAAGCTGGTAATGCTTTAGCAACAGCACTTCCTGCTCCGGTTTCGGTAATTACCATGTTTAAACCTGCAGCGCGCCCACGACGGTACTTTTTGTGGAAGTTGTCTACCAAGTTTTGATCATTGGTATAGGCATGGATAGTTTCCAAGTGCCCGCTTACCACTCCATAAGTATCTTCAACGGCCTTTAATACGGGCGTAATAGCATTGGTTGTACAAGAAGCGGCAGAAAAAATCTTTGTTTTATCAGGGTCGTTGTCCAAGTGGTTTACACCATGTACAATGTTCGGGATTCCTTTGCCAGGAGCTGTTAACAATACCTTATCAGCTCCTTTTGATTTTAAATGTCTACTAAGGGCATCTTTATCTCTAAACGCTCCTGTATTGTCAATAATCAAGGCGTTTTTAATACCATAAGCAGTATAATCAATCTCTTCAGGGGCATTGGCGGAGATAATATTTACGGTAGTACCGTTAATGATTAAAGCATTATTTTTAATGTCTGTAGAGACGGTTCCTGAGAAATCTCCATGAACAGAATCATTACGCAAAAGAGAGGCTCTTTTTTCCAAAACAGTCTCGTCAATAGCGCCACGGGTTACAATGGCTCTTAGACGCAATTGGCTTCCTTTTCCAGTTTTAGACATTAACTCTCTTGCAACCAAACGTCCAATTCTTCCAAAACCATATAGTACAACATCTTTCGGCTTAATGGAGTCGTTACTGTAAGCGTCCTTTAATTTATTGGCAACAAAATCGGTAGCATTGCTATATTTTTGGTCTTCTAAATGAAATTCATAGGTTAGCTTTCCAATGTCCAATTTAGCCGGAGGTAGGTCCAAGGTTTTAATCGCTTGGGCAATTTCTACCGAATCAAAAATGGAAATTGGCTTTTGAACAAACTCTCCAGCGTATTCGTGCAAGTTCAAAATTTCACTTACGTTTTTGTCGATAAGTTGGTTTCTGAACAAAACAAGCTCTATAGACTTGTCATACCAAAGGTCACTGACAATTTTAATAAACTCTACAGTGGCGCGACGTCTATCTGCCTGAAAAGCTAATTCCTTTTCATAAGTACCGTTAAGACTCATTTTTTTAATGTTTAGTGTGTTGTTGAAATTAAATTTTTGGCAAAAGTACATTATTTCAAACGTTTTCGTAACGCTTTTTAACAAATAAAAATCCCCATACATAGCCTAAAGCCATATATGGGGATTGCTATCTTTTTAAGAAATTTAACTTACCTCCAGTAAAAATTTTCCTTTTGACCGTTTTTGTTGATTATTTCAAACTTTAAAGGGTCGCCACTTGAATTTTCGGTAATAATTTTTTTAGCTTCATCAATGTTTCTCACTTTAACATCGTTTATGGCCGTTATAATACTGCCTTCTTCAATGCCATTCTTTTTCCAATATCTGGCATAGGTATTATCTAATGCAGAAATTTTAATGCCGTTATTGGTACCGTATTTTTTTAGGTCGGAAGCTTTAGCATTTTTTACCTGTCCAACGATAGGAAGTGTTAAATTAGAATTTTTCATTAAAGTTACTGGGAGTACTTTGGTATCGCCATCTCTAAGCAAAGTTACATTTACCACGTCATTTGGACGTTTGGTTGTTAAGTAACCCTTAAGGTCGGCAAACTTTGATATTTTGATATCATCCAATTTTTTGATTACATCACCTTCTTTTATGCCTGCCATATCGGCTCCAGTATCTTCTTCGATGCCATTCACGTAGAAACCTTCAGAGGTATCCACGCCAAAATGTTCGGCCGATTCACTATTCAATGACATTCCCGTTACCCCAAGAATACCGGTTTGTACATCTCCAAACTCCATAATATCTTCGACCACTTTCCTAGCTATATTACTAGGTACGGCAAACGAATATCCAATATAAGACCCGGTTTGGGACGAAATAGCAGTATTGATTCCAATAAGGTCGCCATTGGCATTTACCAAGGCCCCTCCAGAGTTGCCTGGGTTTACGGCTGCATCTGTTTGTATGAAAGATTGCATATTTCTGCCAGATAAATCTCTAGCTTTGGCACTTATGATCCCGGCTGTTACAGTGGAGGTTAAGTTAAATGGATTTCCCACCGCTAATACCCACTCGCCAATTTTTGCTTCGTCAGAATCCCCAAAGGAAATGTATGGCAATTCTTCATCTGCATCAATTTTCAATAGAGCAATATCGGTTTTTTCATCAGAGCCAATAAGTTGGGCATCGTAAATTTTATTGTCATTTAATGTTATGGATATCTCTCTGGCTCCATTGATTACATGGTTATTGGTTATTATGTAGCCGTCTGGAGAAATAATTACGCCACTTCCTGTACCAATTTGGGCTCTTTGCGATTGTCTTCCAAAGAAGAAATCTTCAAAACTGTTTTGTCCTGTTATGATAGCCGTATTCTTTACGTGTACCACAGAATGGACCGTCTTTTCTGCTGCCGATACAAAGTTGGGGGCATTCACAGTATTGGCAATATTGGAAACGTTGTGGACGGTCGGGAAATATGTGGATTCGCCAACCGGGGTAGTAGATTGGATGGTAGTGTTTTGATCGAAATACAATTTATAGGCAGACAGTGTAATGACTCCACCTAATACGGAAACTAAAACTAAAGACAGTATTTTTTTCATAGTTTATTAGGATTTTAAGGTTACTATATTGAATAATTTAACGTTTAAAATTACTTTTTTATTGAATGGCTAATTTCTATTTAACGCTTTTTAACGTTGGTTTTAACGCCTATTTAACAACGGGATTTACCGTCGATTATTCCTATATTTGTCCCCAATATGAAACTTACTTTTTATAAATATCAAGGAACAGGGAACGATTTTGTGATGATTGATAATCGTCAACAAATTTTCGACAAAAATGATACCAAACAAGTAGCTTTTTTGTGCGACAGACGTTTTGGCATTGGAGCCGATGGTTTGATTTTGTTGGAAAACCACCCAGAATATGACTTTAAAATGGTGTATTACAATGCCGATGGAAACGAAAGCTCTATGTGCGGTAATGGAGGTAGATGCCTGGTGGCATTTGCAAAACATTTGGGAGTTATTGAAGACAAGGCTACGTTTGAGGCGGTGGATGGATTGCACCATGCCACGGTAGACAATAATATTGTGCACCTACAGATGCAGGATGTAGATTTGGTTGAGAAACATGATTCGCATGTGTTTTTAAATACGGGATCACCTCACCATGTAGAATTCAAAGGTAATTTGGACGACATGGATGTTAAAACTGAAGGCGCTAAAATCCGTTATAGTGATTTGTATGGAAAAGCAGGAAGCAACATCAATTTTGTGAATAAAATTGAAGACGGCTTTTTCGCTGTGAGAACTTATGAAAGAGGAGTGGAAGATGAAACCTTATCTTGCGGAACAGGTGTTACTGCTGTAGCTATTGCTATGCACAACACAGGCGAAACTGATAAAGAAACAATTGCTTTACAAGTTCAAGGAGGACAATTGCAAGTATCTTTTGAAGTAGTAAACGGCCATTACAAAAATGTTTGGCTTATCGGTCCCGCAACATTTGTGTTTAAAGGAGAAGTTGAATGCTAACGCTCAAGGGGGAACATATCTATTTAAGGGCATTGGAGCCGGAAGATCTAGAATTTGTCCATGCCATTGAAAATGATGAGTTGGTTTGGGAAATTAGCAACACCATTACTCCATATTCAAAATATGCCATCAAACTGTATTTGGAAAATGCCCACCGAGACATTTTTGAAGTTAAACAATTGCGATTGGCAATTTGTAACAATAGTGATACCATAATTGGCTTGATTGATCTTTTTGATTTTGATTTCAAGAACAAAAGAGCCGGTATCGGAATTTTGATTAAAGATGTCGTTCATCGCGGCATTGGATATGGAAATGAAGCTCTTAAGCTGCTAATAGGGTATTGCGATAAATACTTGAACCTGCATCAATTGTATTGCAATATTTCAGAAGAAAATGAGGCCAGTATTAAATTGTTTGAGAGCAATGGCTTCCGAAAGGTGGGACTTAAGAAAGATTGGAACTTAGTAGACGGTTCCTATAAAAACGAATATTTATTTCAACGTATATCAAGTTAAATGTACTTTAAAAAAATACTGTTGGCCATTGCCCTTTTAGGTTTGGCCATTGCTGCTTTTATTGCATATTATATTTATGGGGCTATGTTTAAGCCAAATACAAGCTTCAATAATGAGCAGGCTTATGTGTATATTCCTTCCGGAGCCACGTACCAAGAAGTTAGAGAACAATTGGAACCTTTGTTGTTGGATATAGACAAATTTGATGCTCTTGCCAATAGAAAGCAATACACAACCAATATCAAGGCAGGGAAGTATATTATTAAAAAAGGAATGAGCAACAACGATATTATCAATTCCATTAGAAGTAATAATATTCCTATAAGGTTGTCTTTTAACAATCAAGAATCTTTAGCCAAATTAGCGGGAAGAGTTGCAGTGCAAATTGAAGCTGATAGTTTGTCTTTATTACGTGAAATGACTTCTAAAGCGTTTTTACAGAAGACTGGATTTTCAGAAAAAAGCGCTTTGGGGATGTATATTCCCAACAGTTATGAGTTCTTTTGGAATACTCCTGCAGAACAATTTTGTGAGCGTATGGCCAGGGAGTACCATCGTTTTTGGAACGATGATCGAAAGGCCAAAGCCAAAAAGATAGGTTTAAGCCAGGAAGAGGTAATGACCTTAGCTTCCATTGTTCATGAAGAATCCAAACAAGCCAGTGAGCAACCTAGAATTGCAGGTGTGTACATGAATAGGATTAAAATTGGTATGCCTTTGCAGGCAGATCCCACTTTAAAATATGCCGCTTACCAATTGCCAGAATATCAAGGAACCGTGATAAAGCGTGTTTTAAATGTTCATAAAGAAATTGAATCGCCGTATAACACCTATAAATATGCTGGACTCCCTCCAGGGCTTATTACAATGCCAGATATTTCGGCTATTGATGCCGTGTTGAATTACGAAAAACACAATTACCTGTATTTTGCGGCCGACGCCAAGCGCTTGGGGTTCCATAAATTTGCAAAAACGTTGAGGCAGCATAATATTAATGCTAGGGAATACCAAAGCTATTTGTCGTCCCAAGGAATAAGACGATAGGAGTGAACCGATGTCTCACTAAAATAATATTGTTTTGTTTTGCGGTTACGGCTAGCTATTCCCAAACAGGGGTAAATCAGTTTCTTAAGCCAAGTGACACTCTCAATATAAAAAGGAGAAATGCAGTGGTTATTTCCGAGGCTTCACTGGCAACCATGGCGTTGGTTGGTTTGGATCAACTTTGGTACGCCGATTATCCTCGATCAAAATTCCATACCTTAAATGACAACCAAGAATGGTTGCAAATGGATAAGCTGGGGCATGTTTATACGTCTTACCAAATGGGGAGGTTGGGAGCAAATGTGTTGCAGTGGAGTGGTGTGAGTAACAAAGATCAATTGTTGTATGGAGGAACTTTAGGTTTTGCCTTTTTGACAGCAGTTGAGGTTTTTGATGGATTTTCAGAAGAGTGGGGATTTTCTTTGGGAGATGTAATGGCCAATGCAACAGGAACAGGACTGTATATTGGTCAAGAACTGCTTTGGAAAGAACAGCGAATGACCTTAAAGTACTCCTTTCATCAAACACGGTATGCCTCTTTGCGTCCGGGAACACTTGGTAAAGGAATTTTGGAGGAAGTGCTGAAAGATTATAATGGACAAACTTATTGGCTGAGCATTAATTTACATTCTTTTTTTAAGGAGACTAAAATTCCTAAGTGGTTGAATGTAGCATTTGGGTATGGGGCGGAAGGAATGCTATATGGCAGCGAAAATGAAAATACAGGAGAAATAGTTGAAAAAAACAGATACCGGCAATACTTTTTTAGCCTTGATGTAGATTTAACTAAAATTAACACAAACTCACACTTTTTAAGAACAATTTTTGACGTTTTTAACCTTATTAAGATACCTTTTCCTACAGTGGAGTTCACCGATGAAAATTACATAAAGCTCCACGGAATCTATTTTTAACGTACTTAACCGATTAATTTTCAGGGTTTAAAAAATTGTTATATCTTTGCACGCTGAAATTTAAAGCCCGATTTTTAGGGAGATAAGGGCTTTTTAAATTAGCTATTATGATAAAAAAGAAAACTAATTTTTTTGTAATCCCTCTTACAATTTTCGCGCTAATTTATTTGGCGCTTTCTTCTAACCAAGAAGTGGTTGATATGGGCGACTATTCAACCGAAGGGTTAGAACTCGATTTTACAGTTTCAGAAGACTTGGCATTTTTGGCCAATGAGACTGAAGACCCCATAACTCCTTTTACAGAGGAAGTGTATTTCCCAAATATAGGAAAAACTTATATAGGATTCAAGGAAGCAATTGCTTTTAAAGAATCCAGAGGAAATTATTTTACAGTGAACACTCTTGGCTACCTAGGAAAGTACCAATTTGGTGCAGAAACATTAAAATTGATAGGAATTTACAATCCCAATCAGTTTTTGTACAACCCAGAATTGCAAGAGAAGGCTTTTCTGGCCAATGCCGAACGCAATAAATGGATTTTACGTAAAGACATTCAGCGCTTTGTGGGAACCACAGTGAACGGTATTAATGTTACAGAGTCTGGTATTTTGGCTGCGGCTCATCTTGCAGGACCAGGAAGCGTAAAAAAATTCCTTAGGAGCTCCGGTGTGCATAATTTTAAGGATGCTTACGGAACTTCTGTAAAATATTACATGAAGCGATTTTCAGGCTACGACACCTCAAATATCGTAGCTAACAAAAGAGCTAAAGCCATTTTATAGGTTATACAATTAGGGTACACCCTAATCCTTGTGAATGATAAAGATTGACGGCCGTTTATGGAAGTCAATCTTTGTTGTTTTCCAATGTTTAGCGGGCATAGTTTTAATGTATTCTGAGGGAAGTGTAAGGTCGCAAGCCACACAAATTTTTGTTTGAGGATGCAGCACTTGGCACAAGTCTTCCAGTAGCTTATTGTTCCTATAAGGAGTTTCAATGAAAATTTGACTTTGATTTTCTTCTTGCGAACGGCGTTCAAATTTTTTCAAAGCACTTTTTCGTTCTTGTTTGTCAATGGGTAGGTAGCCATTAAAGGCAAAGCTTTGACCATTCATTCCAGAGCTCATCATGGCTAAAATTATGGAAGAAGGTCCTACTAATGGCACTACCTGAATGTTGTTTTGATGGGCTAATTTAACGATTTCGGCACCAGGATCAGCAACCCCTGGGCATCCAGCCTCAGAAAGTAGGCCCATATTTTTGCCCTGTTTGCAGGGCTCTAAAAAATTAATGATTTCAATGCTCTCAGTATATTTGTTTAGTACTTGCAAGTGTAACTTTGGTTGCGATTTTTTTGGGCTAACACGTTTGATGAAATGTCTGGCCGATTTTTCATTTTCTACAATATAAGAATCTACAAGTTCTATTACTTTTTTTATTGAAATTGGAAGAACTTCCAAGGGGGGATTGTCACCCAAAAGGGTTGGGATGAGATATAATTTACCGGTGTTGTGTTCCATGGTTAATCAATAATTAGTTTTTTTATAAACCGAGAGCCATCATGTTTTTGCAATTCTAATAAATAGACTCCAGAAGATAAACCTTCGGAAGATATGGTGACTTTTGAGCTCTCAAAATTAGTAATTGATTTCAAGAATTTGCCTTGGATGTCATAAAGATTTAGTTGATTTATGGAGTTATTACTGTTTAATTCTAAGGTTATCGTTTGGTTTTCTGGATTAGTGTACAATTTAATGTTATTGATTTGTTGATCTGAAGTACTTAAACTGTTTTCTGTGATTTTGTAAATGGTTCCAGAAGTTAGGCCCGCTATATACAATTCACCATTAACATCTTCTCCAAAACAACTCCACTCATTGTTGAGATAAGGAGATGAAAAGGTCAGAGTCCAATCAGAGCCATTAGCTTGTAGAAACCCAATTTCGTTGCTACAAAAGTCTGCAAAAAAGTAGAGTCCCGTTAAACTTGAATTCTCTATCCCACGGTATCTGTACCCTCCTGTAATGGAACATTTGGTAGGGCCGCCATTTCCGCTATGGGCATAAACTCCAATAGGGAAGGTGAAATTGCTGTCATCTGGGCAATTAGTAGAATTATACGCTGTATTGCCTTCGTAGCAGCGCCAGCCGTAGTTTAGGCCATTGGCAGATTCTTCAGGGGTTACCATATTGATTTCTTCATATAAATTTTGGCCTACATCGGCAATCCATAGATCTCCAGTATCTTTGTCGAAGGAAAATTTCCAGGGATTTCTTAAGCCATAGGACCATATTTCATCCAAAGCATTTGTATTAGATACAAAGGGGTTGCCTGTTGGGATTCCGTAGTTGTTTGTTCCATCAGGATTGTCAACATCTATTCTCAGTATTTTCCCTAAAAGTGTGTTAAGGTTCTGAGCTCTATTTTGAGGATCGCCAAAGTTTCCTCCATCCCCTGTAGCAATGTATAAATAGCCATCTGTGTCAAAGGCCAAATCGCCTCCGTTATGGTTGTTGTAAGGTTGTGAGATGGTTAAAAGAATTAATTCGGAATCTGGGTCGGCGGTATCTGTATCGCTTCTTTCAAATCTAGAAATTACGGTATCTTGGCTGTTATTGATATAATTTACATAAAAATATCCATTGGTCTCGTAGTTGGGGTGAAAGGCTATGCCCAAAAGGCCTTGTTCGCTAGCTCCATCATAAACAATAGAGGTAATGTCTAAAAAAGGGTTGGGATTTAAGGTGCCATCGGCGTTTACAATTTGAATAGTACCTGCTTGTTCAACAACAAAAAGTCTATCGTCCCCAGCGTGTTTAATGTTAACGGGATTGTCTAAACTGGTGGCAAAAACTTCAATGTCGAATTCTTGTGAAAGGCTAATTTGAAAACATAAGCCAATTAAAGTAGATAGAATGATTCTCATTTTGTGGTGTTATAGTGCTTATAGGCAACAAAATACGAAAATGAGATAAAATAGAGAGGTTAACTAGGAGGTAAGTTGTTCAGCAATTTTAAGACAAACAGAATCCAACAAAGAAAATACATGCTCAAAATCACTCCGGTCACCGTAGTAAGGATCGGGGACATTTTTGTTTAATAATCCAGAATCGACATCCAATATTTTTCGAACCTTGGCAATGTCTTCACTACTGCGTGCCAATCTAACGATGTTGTCATAATTCGATTGATCCATGGCATAAATAATATCAAAAGCATCAAAATCATTTAGACTAAATTGTCTCCCTGTTTGATGGGAAATATCAATGCCGTATGTTTTGGCCACAGCTATAGACCTTCTGTCTGGACGCTCACCAATATGATAGTTAGAGGTTCCTGCAGAATCTACATAGAAAAGATCATTAGGGAGTTTGGATTCCAAAATACCATGTGCCAAAGGCGACCGGCAAATGTTGCCCAAACAAACCATCAAAATCCTAGTCATGGCCATTTTTTAAACGGATAATTTCTTGGAAAGATCTTCTACGTACTTTCTGAATTGCTTGTCGGTAGCTGTTAGATTATCTACAGTTTTACAGGCATGCAAAACCGTTGCGTGGTCGCGTTTTCCAATTTGTGAACCAATACTGGCTAGTGAGGCTTTGGTATACTTTTTTGCAAAGAACATAGCCAATTGTCTTGCTTGTACAATGTGTCTTTTTCTGGTTTTAGACTGTAAGGTGCTTACGTCCATTTGAAAATAATCTGAAACGACTTTTTGGATGTAGTCAATAGAAACTTCGCGCTTGGTGTTTTTGACAAACTTCTCAACAATATCTTTGGCTAGGTTAATGGTAACTTCCTTTTTGTTGAAGGAAGACTGTGCAATTAATGAAATAATGGCGCCTTCCAATTCCCTAACATTGGTTTTGATATGTTTAGCGATGTATTCTATGATTTCCTCAGGAATTTCAACACCATCGCGATACAATTTATTTCTTAAAATTGATACACGGGTTTCAAAGTCAGGGGTCTGTAATTCAGCAGATAATCCCCACTTAAAGCGGGACAACAAACGTTGCTCGATATCTTGCATGTCTACAGGAGCCTTGTCACTAGTTAGGATTACCTGTTTGCCATTTTGGTGCAAGTGGTTGAAAATATGGAAAAATACGTCCTGTGTTCCTGATTTTCCAGATAAAAACTGAACATCGTCAATGATGAGCACATCAATGATTTGGTAGAAATGAATGAAATCGTTTCGATTGTTCTTTTTTACGGAATCAATGTACTGCTGTGTAAATTTTTCAGCAGAAATATATAAAACTGTTTTCTCTGGATATTTGTCTTTAATGTCAATACCAATGGCGTGTGCCAAATGGGTTTTCCCTAAACCAACGCCTCCAAAAATCAAAAGCGGATTGAAAGATGTTCCTCCCGGCTTACTAGCAACAGCTAAACCTGCATTTCTTGCCAAACGGTTAGAGTCGCCTTCCAAAAAGTTTTCAAAATTGTAATTAGGGTTGAGTTGAGACTCAATTTTGATATTTCTAATCCCTGGAATTACAAATGGATTTTTAAGCTCTGGATTCTTGTTGTTAAATGGGATATCAACATCCTGAGATTTTACCGCTGTACGGTTTGAACTTGGTATTTTTTCAGTAAATGGTTGCTTGTTACCGTAGGTGTTTTCCATCTTGATTACATATACCAATTTGGCACTGTCACCAAGCTCTTTGGTAAGGGCTACTTTAAGGATTTTTACGTAGTGCTCCTCAAGCCATTCGTAGAAAAATTTACTGGGAACTTGAATGCTTAACGCTTTGTCTGAAAGTTTTACCGCTTGTATGGGTTCGAACCAAGTTTTATAAGCTTGGGGTTGTATGTTATCCTTAATAAAAGACAGGCAATTATTCCAAACTGATTGCGCAGTTACATCCATTCTCTAAGATTATTTGTCGTTTAGTTAGTTTAGTTTTAGTAAAAAAAAGAGAAAATAGAGTTTCTCTTGGATCAAATTTTTACATGACAAATATGTGAACAAAATTCTTAAAAAAAAAACGGATTAAGGGTTGAATTTTTAGAATTTTTTTACCATGTTTAAATTTCTTTGAAAGTACAAAAAAAAAATTAAAAAAGGATGGGTAACGCTTTAAAATCAGATGAAATACAATTTAGAATTCGATATGGAGAGACCGATCAAATGGGCGTTGTCTATCACGGAAATTACGCGCAGTATTTTGAAATGGGTAGAACGGAATGGCTCCGAAAATTTGGAGTGAGTTACAGGCAAATGGAGGAGAGTGGCATCATGCTTCCGGTGGTGTCGTTGAATGTAAAATTCAAAAAGTCAGCGTGTTATGATGATGAGATTCGGGTGGTTACAACTTTAGCGAAAATTCCTTCGGCATCAATTGAATTTGATTATGAGATTTTTAATTCAAAAAATGAATTGTTAACAACTGGAAAAACGGTCTTGGCATTTATCGATATGGAACGCAATCGCCCGACGCGATGTCCTAAATATATTTTAGACCAACTGCAAAATTAATCGTTCAAATTTTTGATGTCGATTTCGTACAAAGAATCGAAAATTTTGAAAATTTCTTCGGCGTTTTTTAAGCGAACCGAAATGGTGATTTCGCAATCCATTTCCAGCTTTTGATTAACGATTTTTAGGTCCTTTTCCTTGATGATTCGCATGACTTTGTTCATGTTTACATAATCGAAATGGATCAAGAATTCTAAGTTGATGGTTTTGGTGATTATTCTGGAAGCTTCCAATGCCATTTGGGCAGCAGTTTTGTAGGCGGTAATCAAGCCTCCTACACCTAGTTTGACTCCTCCAAAGTAGCGAACCACGACTATTAAAATGTTGGTGACCTCGAAGGATTGTATTTGGCCATAAATGGGCATGCCGGCACTGTTGCTTGGTTCCCCGTCGTCATTCGCTCTAAAGCTAATGTTTGGTTCTTTGGTGCCAATTTGGTAGGCATAGCACCAATGGCGTGCGGAATGGTGTTGTTTTTTTAGGGATTCAATATGTGTTTTTGCTTCATCTTCAGTCGTAATAGGGAAGGCGTAACCAAAAAATTTACTGTTCTTTTCCTTAAACAACACTTCTTCGGAGGCTTTGGCGATAGTTTTGTAAGTATCTTTTGTGCTCATTATGCTAGGGTTATTAATAGGATTGAAACAATGGCTAGGGCTATGCCCGTCCAATTTTTGTAGGAAAGGTGCTCTTTAAATAATGCCAGTCCCGTGAGCGTAGATAGCATTACAATACCTACATTGTTCAAAGTGAAAAGAGTTGAACTTTCATAAAACTCATTGTTTAGGGCTTTCAGTAGGAAATAAATGGAGGCGAAATTGGCTGTACCCAATAGGATTCCCCAAAAAACACTTTTAAAACTGAAGCATAGTTCACTTTTCATCCTTTTGTAAATAAGTATTAAGGAGCCAATCGTGGCAGCGCTAAAAAATATAGTTGCTGAAAACAATGGAATGCCTTGTTCGCCAACATAGGTGGTTTCTAAATATTTTATGGAGGTGTCAATAATTCCTGAACCTAAGAACAGGAGAAAAGGTAGGGTTAAATTCGATGTTAAATTGAGTTTTTCCCTGTTTTTTACAGAAGCCAAATAAACTGCTACTAGTGCCAAAACGATACCTGATACTTTTTGAATATCGGTACTTTCATTGTATGCAAATATGCCAAATATTACGGGGATTACGACACTCATTTTTGATGCGACGGCAGCTACAGAAATACCATTTCTTTGTGTGGTAATGGCCATAATGTAGAATATGCTGATAAACAAAGTTCCTAAACTTATAGCTCCTAAAAACCATTTTGAATTTATAACATCAGGGACGTCTATGGGATTGCTGTAGGTAAGCAAACCTATTGAACATGCCGTAAAATAGTTGGTAACGATTGCTTGCAAAGTATCAGCTTTGCTCTTTTTTATGAGCTTAAAAATGACAACAATAAGTGTTGAGGACAGAATGCTCAGTAAAAGGTACATTAAAACAGGTTTTTATGCGTAGAAAAAAGTGTGCAGACATCCTCCGTTTTTGGGTTGATATTCCACACGTGGATTCCTAATGAATTTGCCGAATCTGTATTTTCTTTTAAGTCGTCTACAAAAAGACATTCTTCTGCCTTCAGATTATTTTCCCTCAATACAAATTCATAGATGTTTGTATTGGGTTTTCGCAATTGGATTTCATGAGAAAGATAAAACCGGTCGAATTGATTTTTAAAATCTTCAAAGAAAGGAATGTTTTCTTTTACCCAATCTATATGAAGTTCGTTGGTGTTGCTTAACAAAATCAACTTGTAATTTCCTTCCTTTGCCAATTGTTTTAAAAATTCCAATTTATGATTAGGGAAATCTTTTAAAATATAATTCCAGGTAGTTTTTATAGAGTCCTCGGTTAGGTTTTCAAAGTTTTCAAGGTAGAAATCCATAAATTCAGTTGTAGAAATAAGGCCTTGCTCATACAGGCAATTAATGGAAATCATTTCTTCGGGAAATTCCTGAAGGTTTAACATTGTTTTGGTAGCCTCTAGAGCACCTTCTTTATCTAGGTTAATAAAGACGTCTCCAAAGTCGAATATAAGGGTTTTAATCATTGCGGTATATTTTTAAGCTATCTTCCAAAATCTGTTGCTCCCAAACCAAATTGCCGTAAAATTGGGGTGCTTTAAGGCCTTTTCCAAACCTAACGCTACCAGTGAAAATTCTTGCCTCGTCCCAGAGCCCTGCTCCTATAAAGCTTTGAAGTGTTTTTGCGCCGCCTTCAATAATTATGGATTGAATATCTTGTTTGTGAAGAAGCTCGCAGATTTGTTTGGCAATGTGCTTTTTGTTTTCCCAATCTATAAATTGGGTACTGGTTGTTTTTGAATTTATTGCATTTTCATTTTTTGAAGAGGAAATAACAATGGTTTGGGATTCTGTGTTGAATATAGCTAAATCCTTTGCTAGCTTACCTTCCTTATCAAGGACAATTCTTATGGGGTTTTGACCTTTCCAGTCTCTAACGGTTAATTTGGGATTGTCTTTGATGACTGTATTGGTGCCTACCAAAATAGCGTGTTCTTCAGTTCTCCATTTATGGACAATCTGCCTGGAAAAATTATTGGTTATCCATACGGGTTCTTGCTTGTCCTGTATTTCCGGGGCCAAAAAACCATCGATGGTCTGTGCCCATTTAAGGATGATATAAGGTCTTTGTTTGTTGTGGAACGTAAAGAAGCGCTTGTGGTGTTCTTTGCAAGCGTGTTCCAAAACTCCAACGGTCACTTTGCAACCGGAAGCTTTTAACTTTTCAATGCCTTTTCCGGCAACTTTACTGTGGGTGTCAACAGTGCCAATAACTACATTCGGGATCTTTGATTTAACAATTAAATCGCTGCAAGGAGGAGTTTTTCCATAATGACTGCAAGGTTCAAGTGTTACATAAAGCGTAGCTTCTTTAAGGAGTTTTTTGTTCTGTACGGATTCAATGGCGTTAACCTCTGCATGATTTCCTCCGTAAGGACTTGTAAAACCTTCTCCAATGATTATGTTGTCATGAACAATAACGCAGCCAACCATGGGGTTTGGCCTTGTGTAGCCTAAGCCATTTTTGGCAATATCTATACAGCGTTTTATGTATTTTTCGTGTATCTTCATCCCAAATTTGATGAGGCAAAAATACCAATTTAAAGTGAGCAAAAATAATATTGTCATTAGAGAAATTAAGAGGGAAGACGATGCTCAAGTAGCCAAAATGATACGTGCTGTATTAATTGAATTTGGAGTTCCAAAAGTAGGTACTGCTTATGCGGATAGCGCATTGGATTGTATGACTGAAACTTATGGCGCTTCCAAGACCATTTACTATGTGTTGGATGATCTTGGCAAAGTGATTGGAGGGGCAGGGATTGCTCCTTTGGAAGGAGAAGAAGGAATTTGTGAGTTACAGAAAATGTATTTTCTTCCAGAGGCTAGAGGAACGGGGTTGGGAAGTGATATGATGGCGACATGTTTGAACAAAGCAAAGGAATTTGGGTTTGAAAAATGCTATTTGGAAACATTGCCATATATGAAAGCTGCTACAAAGCTATATGCAAAAGCAGGATTTGAACCTTTGGAAGGTCCATTGGGAAATACAGGGCATTATTCCTGTAATGTATGGATGATAAAAAACTTATGATATTAAAGAATTTAAAGAGTCGGTTTCACCAATTGTTAGACCCTATTTATGGAGTTGAAGAGGTTGATAGTTTTTTTAGGTTTTTAATAGAATATTATTTTAACCTAAAGCCCATTACTTTGGTTATGAATCCTAATTATGAGGTTGATGAATTGGGGGCTATAAAAATGGAAGAGGCTCTAGCTAGATTGAAAAGTCAAGAACCTATTCAGCATATATTGGGGGAAACGGAGTTTTTTGGTTTGCTTTTCCAGGTGTCAGAGTTTACTTTAATTCCCAGGCCAGAAACTGAGGAATTGGTGCAGTGGATTGTAGATATGTGTAAATCTAGGACAGAACCACTGCGTATTTTGGATATAGGGACTGGTTCGGGGTGCATTCCTATTAGCTTGGGGAATTGCTTGCCAAATGCTGAAATTTATGCGTTGGATGTCAGTGGGGAGGCTCTTAAAGTTGCTGAAGAAAATGCAGAACGGAATAAAGTAGAGGTAAAATTCATAAAGGGAGATATTCTTAACTATGAGATTCTGGAATCTGGGTTTTTGAATCTCAATTTTGATGTTATTGTATCCAATCCGCCTTATGTGCGAGAGTTGGAAAAGGAAGAGATGAAGCCAAATGTACTGGAGTATGAGCCCGAACTAGCTTTATTTGTTCCTGACCATGATCCTCTTCGATTTTATAAAGTTATTACTAAATTTGCTAATAAGTATTTGAAAAACAGTGGTCTGTTGTTTTTTGAAATTAATCAATATCTAGGGAAGGAAATGGAGGAGTTGTTGCTGGCCAATGATTTCAAGGAGGTAGAACTGCGTCAGGATATGTTTGGAAATGACAGAATGCTTAAAGGAAAAAAGTTATGAAAACATTAAAATCAATAGCTGTGTTTTGTGGAAGCAGCGAGGGCAATGACTTAAAGGTAATCCATGATGCGCAATATCTGGGGACGGTAATGGCGAAAGAAGGAATGGCCTTGGTGTATGGAGCAGCAAAGATTGGAATTATGGGGAAGGTGGCGGAGGCTGTTTTGGAGCACAATGGAAAGGTGATAGGGGTTATCCCTGAATTTTTAAAACTAAAGGAAGTAGTGCATTTGGGATTACATGAACTGATTACCACAGACACGATGCATGAGCGAAAGTTGAAGATGCATGAGTTGTCGGATGGCTTTATTGCTCTACCTGGTGGTTTTGGAACTTTTGAAGAGCTTTTTGAAATTATCACATGGGCACAATTGGGCTTGCATCAAAAGCCCATTGGCTTGCTTAATTCCAACGGTTTTTATGATGATCTAATTAAAATGTTTGAGACCATGGTAGCTAAAGGTTTGCTTAAAATTTCAAACTTAGAGTTGTTAATTGTAGAAGATAATGTGGATGGGTTGTTGGATAAAATGAAGCGGTTTAAGCCTCAAGAAGTGCCTCAATGGTTAAAAGCCGATAGAACTTAATGTAACCCCATAGATTATATTCAATTTTAATTTCCTTTTCAAAAGATAAAAGATCTTGGTTTTAAGGGACTTGTTTTATGAATGCTTTTGTTAGAATAAAACTTTTGTGGCAAGTATTCCGTCAAGTGCAATTTAGTATCTTGGAACCCTAAAATTTATAGTAAAACCTCACTCATTCATAAATTTCAAATGGATATTCAACAACGTATTATTGCCTTAAGGGAAGAACTCAGAAAACATAATTACAACTATTATGTATTGGACACTCCAATTATAAGTGATTATGATTTCGACATGAAGTTGAAGGAACTTCAGGAATTGGAGGCAAAGCATCCAGAGTATTATGATAGCAGTTCGCCATCTTTGAGGGTTGGCGGAGAGATTACCAAGAATTTTGAGACGGTTGTCCATGAGCACAGAATGTACTCTTTGGATAATTCCTATTCCAAAGAAGATTTATTGGATTGGGAAGCTCGAATCAAAAAAATGGTAGATGGTACAATAACCTATACTTGCGAGCTCAAATACGATGGCGCTTCCATAAGCTTGACTTATGAGGATGGTAAATTAATTAAAGCTGTTACCAGAGGAGATGGTTTTCAGGGTGATAATGTTACAACCAATATAAAAACGATTAAGTCTGTTCCTTTGCAATTAACAGGAGATTATCCTCCCAAATTTGATATTAGAGGAGAAATAGTTTTGCCATTTGAAGGGTTTGATAAAATGAACGAAGAACGTATTGAGATAGGGGAAGAGCCTTATAGAAATCCAAGGAATACGGCTTCAGGAAGTTTGAAATTGCAAGATAGTGCTGAGGTTGCCAAGCGGCCACTGGAGTGTCTTTTGTATAATATTACCTCCTCCAATTTAAAAATAGATACACAGTTTGAGTGTTTAGAAAGGGCACGGGCGTGGGGCTTTAAAGTGCCAAATACGGCCCGAATGGCTAATTCCATAGATGAGGTTTTGGAGTTTATAGCTTATTGGGACGTTAATCGTTTTGATTTGCCGTACGAAACAGATGGGGTGGTAATAAAAGTGAATGATTTGTACCAGCAAGAGGAATTGGGATATACCGCCAAAGCTCCTCGATGGGCAATGGCTTATAAGTTCAAGGCTGAACAGGTTTCAACCAGATTAAACCATATTACTTACCAAGTAGGACGTACAGGAGCGATAACTCCGGTGGCCAACCTAGATCCGGTAGAATTGGCAGGTACAATAGTGAAAAGAGCTTCTTTGCACAATGCCGATCAAATCGAAAAATTGGATATCAGAGAAGGAGATGAAGTGTTCGTAGAAAAAGGAGGGGAGATCATACCAAAGATTATTGCGGTGGATTTAAGCAAACGCCCAATAGACTCACAGCCTACAAAATATATTACCCGCTGTCCAGAATGTGATACTGAATTGGTAAGGCAGGAAGGAGAAGCCCAGCATTATTGCCCCAATTACAATGGGTGTAATCCTCAAATTATTGGTCGTATTCAGCATTTTATTTCCCGAAAGGCTATGGACATTGAAGGTATGGGAGGCGAAACTGTTGCTTTGTTGGTCAATGAGGGCTTGATTAATAATTATTCAGATTTGTATGCGCTTACCAAGGAGCAAATTCTCCCTTTGGAAAGAATGGCTGAAAAGAGTGCTGATAATTTACTGAAAGGTATTGAGGCTTCTAAACAGATTCCTTTTGAAAGAGTATTGTACGCTTTGGGGATTCGTTATGTTGGTGAAACGGTAGCTAAAAAATTGGCCAAGCATTATAAATCTATCGATAATTTGAGATTGGCATCATTGGAAGATTTGGTTAATGTGGATGAAATAGGTGTGAAAATTGCCGAAAGTGTTTTGGCATTTTTTAATGATGAAACCAATATAAACATCGTTGAACGGTTAAGGGAATTTGGTTTGCAATTGGAAATTTCTGCTGAAAAATTAGCCGAACAGACAGATAAATTGAAAAATCTGACTTTTGTGGTATCTGGGGTCTTTGAAACGGTTTCCAGGAATGAGCTTAAAAAGTTAATAGAAGATAACGGCGGAAAGGTCTCATCTTCAATATCTTCCAAAACCAGCTATCTTGTTGCAGGGGATAAAATGGGCCCTAGTAAGCGAACAAAAGCTGAACAATTGAATTTAGAAATTATTACGGAAGCCGAATTTCTGCAAATGATTATGTGAAATCCTACAAAATGTATTTTTTTTATCGATTAAATGCGTTTTATTGCGTTGAATTGCAATTTTTTATCTTATATTTGGCCGGAACCAATCACGAATGGTTATGCTGAAGAGAAATTTATTAATTGCAATATTAACGGTTTTTAGTTTGGGCTTTTTAGGTCTACAACTTCTGGAATACGAATATTATGCTATGGGCTTTAGGGCAATATTGCTATTGTTTCTTACTGTGCTATATGCAGTAAGTGTTAAGAATAGAGGGCTCTTTTTCTTTTTATTTTTAATAACCTATACCCTTTCCGATATTATTAACTTTTTTACATGGGAATATTATTTAGAGGAAAATGAACGAGACTACTATTATTACATAGGCAATGCTATGTATATTTTATCCTATATGTTTTTGATTGCCCAATTGCTTACATCGCTCAACGTTAAAAAGGTAGTCGTTAAACTCCCATTCCATGCATTTGTATTATTTGTTCTGGATTGTTTTTGTGTTGTAGTGGTTACAAATACTACCAAAGAAGAATTAGGCGTGTATCCATTTGTATTGGAGTTTGTGTATAATGCTGTGTTGATGCTGTTGTTGTCTTTGGCATTGCTTCAATACCTATATAGAGATGATAAAAAAGCAATGAATTTTTTAATAGGCTCTATTTGTATTGTTTTTTATGAAGTTTTACAATTGGCGTACTTCTATGTTTCCGAGGTAACTATTCTAAATGTTATTTGTTCTGTCTTTTTTGTGTTGGCCTTTGTGTTTTTTTATTTACAGTCGCGGTTAACATATGGAGAAAGCTTTCAGCTTGTAAATTCTTAATGGATAATATTTCCTGTAATTGCCCTAATTTCCTACGGTTTTAAAGGTTTATATGTTGTCTTAAAACAAAGGTTTTGTTTTAGTGTTTGTTATTTTCTTAGAGTTTTTGTCGTTTTATTGAAAATTTCTCAAAATCGATAAAATGCAAAAAAATACTGACAAAACGCATATATTTGTATGACCTACTTATAAAATCTAGTTATGGAATTTTGGCATAAAATAATGTCCAATAAATCCTTGATTATTGTCTTTTGTACCTTGTTTGCCCTGCAGGTTCTGGCAATTGTCAAGAATGATCTTATGTTGGACAGGATAGCAAAAATTGTGGTACTTCCGCTTTTGTTGACCTTGTATTTTGCAAGAATGAAATATATGGCCAACATCTTTCTTACAATTTTCTTGTGCTCGTTTTTAGGAGATGTTTTTATGGTATTTCATAAAAATGAATTCACAAATCAACTGTCCGAAGTGGCTTATTTGGGTAGCTATCTTTTGTTGTTTGGTTTATTGATTGGTCAACTTCGAAAAGTTAAGTTTGAAGGAATTATTTCGGTTTACCTGTCCCTGATTTTTATAATCAATGCTTATTTGTTATACGTGCTTTACGGCGCAGTAAAAGATAGTTTTCTAAATGATGTTAATCTGTGGCTCTATGTGGGTAGGGCATTGATTCTTGTGTTTCTTGTGTTTTTATCCTTTGCGCTGTATCTAACCAGGGAAAGTAAGCAGTCCATCCTGTTTTTATTGGCGATAGCTTGTTTTGCCTTTGGTGATGTACTCCAGTACATATGTGAATTATATGTATATTTTTGGTTGTTTGAGGTGATTTCGGTGGCGCTCCATTTAGCTGGTTTGTCAATTTTTGTTGCCTATGTGCGTAACCACCATAGAAAGGCCGTTCGGGAAACTGTTAATAGAGGAGAGCTGTCATCGGCTTCCTCTGAACATGCTACAGCATAGGTTATACAATAATGGAAGTGCCGTCGGCCGATTTGTTGTTAAAAGTGTCAAAATAGAAGTCTATTCTTCCTAAATTGATACCGTAGCAACCAACTTGATTGATCAGCATATTTTTTCCTTCAACGTTTTTGGTGACGGTTGGTTTTTTTAAGAAGGTGTGTGTATGGCCTCCAATGATTAAATCGATGTCTTTTGTGGCTTTAGCTAATTCAAGGTCACTTATTTTTGGACTTTTTCCGTAATGGTATCCTAAATGCGAAAGACAAATGATGAGATCACAATGTTCATTTTGCTTAAGAATTTTGGTCATTTCTTGAGAGGTCTCAATAGGGTCTAAGTACACAGTCTCTTTGTATAGATCCTTATCTACAAGACCATCTAGTTCTATTCCCAATCCAAAAATGCCAATTTTAATACCGTCTTTAACAAACACCTTGTAGGGTTTTGTATGAGTATCCATTATGGTGTTTTTAAAGTCGTAATTGGCCGATAAAAAATCAAACTTGGCATGTGGTAATTGAGCAAACAATCCGTCGATGCCATTATCAAAATCATGGTTGCCTAGGGTTGCAGCATCATATTGCAGCATACTCATTAATTTGAATTCCAATTCGCCTCCATAATAGTTGAAATAAGGGGTTCCTTGAAATATGTCTCCTGCATCTAAGAGTAAGGTATGTGGATTTTCTTTTTTAATGGACTCTATTAGGCTAGCTCTTCTAGCGACACCACCTTTATTGGGGTTCATTCCGTCGTCTGGGCCAAAAGGATCAATATGGCTGTGAACATCATTGGTGTGCAGAATGGTAATTTTTTTGTTAGCTTCACTAAACGATTGAAATCCCAAGCTTCCCAGGCCAACCAATGTTGTTGTAGCTGCTGTTTGTTGTAAAAAATCTCTTCTTTTCATAGTCTTGAGGTTTATAAGTAAACACTTAATGGGGCAAGTTATTCTACTTGGATATACCGATCATCAATGGTAGACCTAATGGTGTCTTTTTTTATGAAATAATCTAAAAGGGCATTTCTAACTTTATAGTCTAAGGTGTACACCGAATCATTAGGTTTGAAAAAATCCATGTGGTCCCCACCATTATATAGATAATTGTTGGTTAGCACATAATAGGTTTTATTGAAATCAATGGGTTGGTCTTTAATAGTGGCGGAGAGGATGTTGAAATCTTTATCTACAGATACTTTTAATTTGGAAATGGGATGAGCTTTGCTACTCAGGGTTAAATAATTCAAAAGTTTTTTTATTTGCGCCCCATTTAACTCGGCCACAACAATGGTGTTTTCAAAAGGCATGAGTTCGTAGGCGGTTCTAATGGTTATGTTTCCCTTGGACAGGATGGAACGGATGCTGCCATGATTCAACATCACAAAATCAATATCTTTTCCTGTTCGTTTTTTAAAAATAGGGTTTGACTGTTCGTATATGGCGTCCGCCATAAAATTGCCAATAGCCGTGTTAAAATTAGTGTCGTCTTTGGTATAGGTGTCTTCAGAATAGCAGAGCACGCTGTCCAGGCTTTTGTTGAGGTGTTCCCTGTATGGGGCTATAAAGCTGTCAATTTCTGAATTGGAGGATAAACTGTCGGTTATAGCAATCTGTTTCCCTTCTATTTTGTACAGGTGTTGACTTTGGTGGCAAGAGAAGAAAGTAAGCAGAATTGAAGCAAAAAAAAGATGTTTTGGATTCATTTAGATTCTTGAGAAAAGTTAACAAAACATGTAGTGACTTTTACTACATTTGCAAAAATTATAAAGATAAATGATTTTAAAGGCATTTAAAGAAAAATCATACCAAAATTACATCAATAAATTGTTAAATTCTAGGAATATAGAGGTTGGCAATAAAAAGATTGATTCGGTTGGAGTGATTTTGAATTTAAATGAATTTTCTGATTTCGAGAACTTTCAAAGATTTTTGGAAGATTTGGGAGTGAAGCGAAACAGAATTGCAATCATTGTTTTTGTTGCCGACGAAAAGTTGGCTCCAGAGACCCTGTGGGGCGTTAACGTAACACCTAAGGATTTTGGATGGAAGGGAGCCATAAAGAATAGCGACCTTAAAGCATTTGTTGATAAGGATTTTGATGCGTTGATAAGCTATTATAAGGAAGACCGTATGGAGCTTAATATTATCACGGCACAATCTAAGTCAAGATTTAAAGTGGGACTTTCAGGGATCGACGACAGGTTATACGATCTAATCCTCGATGTTCACCCAAAAGAGTTTTCCCTTTTCAAAAGAGAATTACATAAATATCTAACAGTACTAAATAAATTATAATGACAAAATTTTTTGGGACAGGAGTGGCTTTGATTACGCCATTTAATGAAGATTTGTCCGTAGATCACGAAGCGTTGAAAAACATTGTAAATTACAATGTGGAGAATGGGACCGATTATTTGGTAATAAGCGGTACAACTGGAGAAAGCGTGACTATCACCAAGGAAGAGAAAAAAGCCATCGTAGCTACAATTGTAGAGGCTAACAACGGAAGAGTACCTTTAGTTTTAGGAATTGGAGGAAACAATACGGCTAATGTTATTGAAGAAATTAAGTCTACCGATTTATCACAAATAGACGCTATTCTATCAGTGTCTCCATACTATAGTAAGCCAACCCAAGAAGGAATTTACCAACACTTTAAGGCAATTTCTGAAGCTTGTCCGGTAGACATTATTTTGTACAACGTTCCGGGAAGAACAGCGTCCAATATGTTGCCAGAAACTACCTTGCGTTTGGCTAAGGATTTCAAAAATATTGTAGCTGTTAAAGAAGCTGGTAACAATATGGGGCAATATTTTAGATTGTTAAAAGACAAGCCTGAAGATTTCTTGATTATTTCTGGTGATGACGACTTGGCTCTAGGAGTTGTTTTGGCTGGTGGAGCAGGCGTGATTTCGGTGATTGGACAAGGATTGCCAAAGCAGTTTTCTAAAATGATTAAATTAGGTTTGGAAGGCAAGGCTAAAGAGGCTTACGATATTCACTTTAAGCTTATGGATATTGTTGGGTTCATTTTTGAAGAAAACAACCCGGCAGGTATCAAGGCGGTCTATGAGGCTTTAAATCTGGCTGCTGATACTGTACGTTTGCCGTTAGTACCTGCAACAGAAGGTTTAAAACAAAAAATTAAGAGTTTTATCGGGAATTTGGACTAATTTGTCCAAACGTTAAAGTTAACTTAAAGACATAGTGAAAGAGTTTGCAACTGTTATTTTCGTATATAACTTTTGTTTTTATAATACGTTATAAATAATTACTTTTGCATTCTGTTTACATTTTATGAAGAACATTTTTTATACATTTTTACTGGTACTTTCGCTAACTTCTTGTAGTGAATTTCAAAAAGCATTGAAATCCGAAGATGTTGCTGAAAAGTTTCGTGTAGGAACCGAGCTTTATGAGCAAGGAAAGTATGGTAAAGCCAACCGTTTATTTGCACAGATTATTCCTCAATATCGAGGGAAGCCACAGGCTGAAAAGCTAACCTATATGTATGCTAAAACATACTACGAAATGGGGGATTACCATTTGTCTGGTTACCAATTTGAACGGTTTGAAACATCATACCCTAGGAGCGAAAAGGCAGAGGAGGCTTCTTTCCTGTCTGGAAAGAGCTACTATATGTTGTCGCCAGTTTACAGTAAAGAACAAAAGGAAACCGTTGTGGCTCTGGATAAGCTACAACTCTTTTTAAGTAAATACCCAGATTCAGAATACTTACCAGAAGTTAATACTATGGTAAAAGAGTTGGATTATAAGCTAGAAAGGAAAGCCTTTGAAATAGCAAAGCAGTATAACCAAATTGCATACTACGATGCTTCCGATTATGAGGCGGCCATAAAGTCGTTTGATAACTTTTTATTGGAGTATCCTGGTAGTACTTTTAGGGAAGAAGCGATGTTTTATCGATTGGATTCTGCTCATCGTTTAGCAGTAAACAGTGTAGAGTATAAAAAAGAAGCCCGACTTATTACGGCGCAAGGATACTATAATTCTTTTATCAAGTATTATGCAGATTCTAAATTTGCAGAGGATGCCAATAGAATGAATGAAGAATTGCAGTTGGAATTAAATAAATTTGAAACAAAAAGTTAATTTATAAATACGATGGATTTAAAGAAAACCAATGCTCCTGTCAGTACAGTTACCTATGACAGAAATGAAATAGATGCTCCAACAGGAAACATCTATGAAGCAATTTCTGTAATTGCTAAAAGAGCAGAGCAAATTAACACTGATATTCGTAGAGAGTTAGTAGATAAACTAGAGGAGTTTGCTACTTACAATGACAGTTTGGAGGAAATCTTTGAAAACAAAGAGCAGATAGAGGTTTCTAAGTTTTACGAAAAATTGCCAAAGCCACATGCTTTAGCAGTTCAAGAGTGGAATGATGATAAAATCTACTACAGAAACACTGAGGAAGAAACTCAGGAATAAATAAAATAATGTCGATATTAAGTGGCAAAAAGGTACTTTTAGGCATTACTGCTGGTATTGCCGCTTACAAAACGGCTAACCTAGTAAGGTTATTTATAAAAGCAGGCGCAGACGTAAAGGTCGTCATGACGCCTGCTTCTAAAGACTTCATTACACCTTTAACTCTTTCAACTTTATCAAAAAATCCCGTATATTCATCATTTACCCATGATGAGGAGGATGCTGTTTGGAATAATCACGTAGAATTAGGGCTTTGGGCAGATTTCATGCTTATTGCTCCAGCTACGGCCAATACCATGGCCAAAATGGCCAACGGGGTTTGCGACAATTTACTCATGGCAACCTATCTGTCTGCCAAGTGTCCTGTTTATTTTGCGCCGGCAATGGATTTGGACATGTACAAACATCCCACTACAAGACGCTCTTTCGACTTGTTGAATAGTTTTGGAAACATTATGATTCCTGCTACTAGCGGAGAACTTGCAAGTGGTTTGGTAGGAGAGGGGCGCATGGCAGAGCCAGAAGATATTGTAGATTTAATTGAAAGGGATATTTTGGAAGGTTTGCCTTTGAAGGGGAAAAAGATGCTTATTACCGCAGGACCTACCTATGAGGCTATTGATCCTGTTAGATTCATTGGTAACCATTCCAGTGGAAAAATGGGGTTTGAAATTGCTAAAGCGGCGGCCAATTTAGGGGCTGAGGTGATTTTAATTACAGGGCCAACGCACGAAACAGTCAACAACCAATTTATAAAACTTATCAAAATTTTCAGTGCGGCTGAGATGTACACTGAAGTTCACAACTATTTCAAAGCGGTGGACATTGCAATTTTGTCTGCTGCAGTGGCCGATTATCGTCCCAAATATGTGGCCGATAAAAAAATAAAAAAGAAGGCCGATACGTTTAGTATAGAGTTGGAACGTACTCAAGATATTTTGGCATCTTTAGGGAAAATCAAAAAGAATCAATTCTTGGTAGGTTTTGCTTTGGAAACTCACAACGAGTTGGAACATGCCAAAGGCAAGTTGGAATCCAAGAATTTAGATGTCATAGTACTAAATTCCCTGAATGATGAAGGTGCAGGTTTTGGGGTTTCCACAAATAAAGTTACTTTTATTACCAATACAAACGAAGTCTTGAGTCAAGACTTGAAATCGAAGGCCGAAGTGGCAGGCGATTTAATGAACCTAATAATTAAACAACTCAATGCATAGAGTCTTTTTTGTAATTTCTTTTGTTGCCTTTTTTGTATCTGGTTATGCCCAGGAACTTAACTGTAATTTAGTGGTTAATGCGCAAAAAACTGGGAATGAAAACGTTCAGGTGTTTAGAACTTTGGAGCGACAATTAACAGAGTTTGTCAACAATACTACTTGGACCAACAAGGACTTTAAACCTCAGGAACGCATTAACTGTAGCATGATCATCACCATAGCAGATTATGATACCGATGTGTTTCAGGCTTCCATACAAGTACAATCTTCAAGACCTGTATTCAATTCAACCTATAGTACGCCGGTTTACAATTTTAACGATAGAAACTTTACGTTTCAGTATTTGGAATTCCAAAATTTAGTATTCAATCCAAATCAATACGAATCCAACTTAGTTTCGGTATTAACTTATCATATCTACATGATTTTGGGGATGGATGCCGATACATTTGAACTTAATGGAGGTGATGAGTATTTTAAACAGGCACAAACCATTTTAAACTATTCACAACAGGAAAACTTTAAGGGATGGAAACTTGAAGATGGTACGCAATCCCGTTTTGTGTTGATCGATAACTTAATGTCTCCAACTTTTGAACAGTTCAGGGAAGTGATGTATAACTACCACAGAAATGGTTTGGATGTGATGCATGAAAATCCTAAAAAAGGAAAGCAGGAGATTGCTACTGCCATTGGGACTTTGGAAAAGCTACATAACAAAAGACCCAATTCTTTCTTGATGCGTGTGTTTTTCGATGCAAAGTCTGATGAGATTGAAGAAATCTTTAGTGATGGACCAAATGTGAATATCACCAACGTGGTATCTTCTCTTAATAGAATTGCACCAACCTACGCCTCAAAATGGCGTAACATAAGTTATTGATCCTTTGTGATCATATCCGATTTCAGTTGATAGTTTAATTTTAAACATTTCCGTTTGCTTACAAATCTTTCAATAAAAAACTATGCCCTGATTGATGAACTGAATGTGACATTCAATAACGGCTTATCTATAATTACCGGTGAAACTGGTGCAGGAAAGTCCATCCTTTTAGGAGGGCTTTCGTTGATTTTGGGAAAAAGAGCCGATTTGGGCAGCATTAAAGATGAATCCAAAAAATGTGTAATCGAGGCTACTTTCGATATCACCAATTATAATTTGAAAGCCCTTTTTAAATCGGAGGATTTAGATTACGAACCTCAAACTATAATTAGAAGGGAAATTTTGCCTTCTGGGAAATCTAGGGCATTTATCAATGATACCCCAGTAACTCTTGGGAACCTTCAGACTTTAGGGGTGTATCTATTGGATATCCATTCACAGCACCAAACGCTTCAGTTAACGGATGATTCATTTCAATTTCAGGTCATAGATGCTTTGGCCAAAAATCAAGAGGTGATTCTTGAGTATGGCAAGAAGCTGAAAGCTTATAAAGGTGTGCAACGTGAGTTGAATGATTTAAACCAACAAAAAAATGAGGCAGCCAAAGAGTTGGACTACAATTTATTTTTGTTGGAAGAATTGGAAAAGGCCAATTTGATTGATGGTGAAATGGAGGCTTTGGAAGAAGAATACGAAACACTTAACAATATTGAGGAAATCAGTGAGCGTTTAGGAAGTTCGCATGGTTTGTTGATTGATGAAACTGTTGGGGTAATTCCAAGTTTGACAGAAATTAAAAACCAATTGTCTAAGTTGTCTTCTTATTCCAAAAGTTATGAATCGTTGTTTGAAAGAGTCAATAGCACGGTAATTGAATTGGATGATGTTTTTGTTGAAATAGAGCGTTTACAAGATCAGTTGGAGGCAGATCCAGAAAGATTGGGCGTGGTGAATACCAAGTTGCAGTTGATTCATAACTTGATGCAAAAGCACGTTGCTGAAAATGTAGGGGAGTTGATTGCCATAAGGGATGAATTGAAGGAAAAAGTGAATATCACCCAAAATTTGGATGAGGTGATTTCTAAAAAGGAGCAAGAACAGAAAGCTATCGAAAAGGATTTAAATGAACTTGCTCTTAAGATTCACAAAAGCAGAAATACAGCAATTCCAGAACTTCAGAAACAATTGGAAAAGCTATTGTCTGTTTTAGGAATGCCAAATGCAAGATTCCAAATAGGACTTGAATTGTCTAAACAGTTTTATAATAACGGTAAGGATGATTTGGAGTTTTTGTTCTCTGCAAACAAAGGAGGGCAATTTAACGAACTTAAAAAAGCGGCGTCTGGAGGAGAGCTTTCACGAATTATGTTGGCGATTAAGTCTATTTTGAGTAAATACCAACAATTACCAACCATTATGTTTGATGAGATAGATACAGGGGTTTCTGGAGAAATATCGGATAAAATGGGAGTGCTTATGCAAGAAATGAGTAAGACCATGCAGGTGTTTACCATTACACATTTACCTCAAGTAGCGGCAAAAGGGGATGCACATTATAAGGTGTTTAAAACCGATATTGATGAGGTTACCCAAACACAATTAAAACGATTGACCCATGAGGAGCGTATTGTGGAGATCGCACAAATGTTAGGAGGCATAGATGTATCCAATTCAGCATTGGAGCATGCAAAACAATTATTGAATTAGAGGAAATTCTCATTTTAATAGTATCTTTGCCCACAAAACCAAAAACAACAATTGACTAAATAATAAATACCATGTCATATAATTTATTAAAAGGAAAACGAGGGATTATTTTTGGAGCATTGGATGAGAATTCAATTGCTTGGAAAACCGCAGAGCGTGTTCACGAAGAAGGAGGGACCTTTGTGTTGACCAATGCACCTATTGCAATGCGCATGGGACAAATTAAAGAGTTGGCTGATAAAACAGGATCTGAAATTATCCCTGCTGATGCTACTAATTTGGAGGATCTTGAGAATCTTGTAGCCAAGTCAATGGAGATCTTAGGAGGCAAAATTGATTTCGTGTTACACTCAATTGGTATGTCGGTAAACGTACGTAAAGGCAACCACTATACAAATCAAAACTACGATTTTACTCATAAAGGATGGGATGTATCTGCAGTATCTTTTCATAAAGTGATGCAAGTTCTTTATAAAAATGATGCTATGAGTGAGTGGGGAAGTATTGTAGCTCTTTCGTATATGGCGGCACAGCGTGTGTTCCCAGATTATAATGATATGGCCGATAACAAAGCCTATTTGGAAAGTATTGCGAGAAGCTTTGGATATTTCTTTGGAAAAGACAAAAAGGTTAGAGTAAACACTATTTCACAATCTCCAACACCTACTACGGCAGGACAAGGAGTAAAAGGATTTGACGGGTTTATCGCCTATGCCGATAAAATGTCGCCATTAGGAAATGCCACTGCTTTAGATTGTGCTAATTATACTGTGGCTATGTTTAGTGATTTAACACGTCGTGTTACCTTGCAAAACTTATACAACGATGGAGGTTTTAGTAATATGGGAGTAAGTGCCGAAGTCATGGAAGCTTTCGTGAAGGAACAATAAGAAAAATATATATTGAGTAAAAGGGCGCTATTAAGCGTCCTTTTTTTTGTTTGCAAAATTTAAGTTAATTAGTTGATTGTAGTTTTTTGTAGTTTTTTGTTGTGTATGTGTTGTTTTTTCTTGTTAAAAATTTTATAAAATGTAAGAAAAATGCTAATATTCTGAGTTTTATCGTTAGATATTGGTAATGTGTCGATTAAGTATTATTGCTGCTAGTTTAGGATAAAATATATTGATACTTTTAGCTGTATTACAATTCTAAAAACTAAAAACTAAACAATTTATGAGAAAAACTACGATGCTATCAATTTTTTTATTTGGTATATTCTGCAAGGCAGGAATGGCACAAATAGAAATTAATGAAAATTTTGACTCTGGGACACCGGACGGTTGGGTAGACACCTATACCAACTCATCGACCCAGGCTTGTGAAGGAAACTCAGAAAGAGACAATCTTTACAGTTGGTCATCAACTGGGAATATCACTACACCCAATTATCCTGGCATATCAAATGAAACAGATTTAAGCTTTTCATTTGATTATAAAATAGTCAATTATAACTGGTCTAACCCGGTAGATCCAACTCCTGCAGGTTGGGGATCCGCTGAGTTTCAATATTCCTTGGATGATGGTGATACTTGGACCACGGCCTTAACAATCAATGATGATAATCATGTGGTTAGCAATGTTTGTGCTACGATGAGTGGTGTAATTCCTGGGGCTTCATTGCCAGATGGATCAGGTATAAAATTACGAATCAGTAATACTTGGGTTGCTGGAGATTATTATTTTTATGTGGATAATTTTAGTGCTAACCAAGAAGTAACTTCTCCTCCTAACTGTAATGCAATGCTTACATCTCCAACGGATGGAGAAACTGATGCCAACATACTTAACGGTTTAACTTGGAGTGCAGCAACAGGAGGTGTTGAAGGGTATTGGCTTACCGTTGGAACAACTTCAGGAGGGAATGATGTTTTGGATGCTGTTGATGTAGGGAATGAATTAACTTATGATGTAGCTTTGTCTGCAGGGACTACTTATTATGTTTCTATTGTACCTTATAATTCATTTGGTAATGCCGCAGATTGTGCAGAGGAAAGTTTTACAACAACGATTTTGCCAGAATGTCCTTCTGATACAACAGAAATGAATGATTGTGGGAATTATGATTTTGATATTACATGGTCTGAAATTGCTAATGCCGATGGTTACTATGTAACCGTGGGAACCACTTCAGGTGGAACAGATATTGCTGATTCAGTTGATAATGCAGGGAGTACTTCATATGGCATTTCTGAGCCAATGGTCAATACAACATATTATGTAACGATTGTAGCCTATAACTCTGTTGGTGAATCGGAAGGATGCACTGAAACAATGCTTACGACAAGTGAAACGCTTTGTTATTGTGAACCTGTATTCTCTAGTGGTTGTGCAAGTGGGGACCAAATTAATGATTTTGAAATACCTGCAGTAGAGTTTAGTCATTTAGATACTGGATGTTCGGATGGAGCTTATGGTGATTTTTCAGATATGACCATTTCCCTTTTTAATAATTCTTCCTATGATTATAATGTAAGCCATGGCTTTTCAAGTCAAAAAGTGAGAATTTGGATTGATTTTAATCAAGACTATGAGTTTGATGATTCTGAAGGATCCATTGAATTAGTGGCAATTGATGCAAGTACTGGTTCTGGAGCAAATGCGGTTACCAATGGTACCATTACTATTCCAGAGTCTGTAATGCCTGGTACTTATAGAATGCGAGTTGGAAATCGATATTCATCACAACCAATACCTTGTAACACTTCTGGTTATGGCGAAGCTCATGATTATACGGTAGAGATACTAGAACTTACATGTGTTCCTGCAGAAGTCGCGGCCGCAGCAGTTCCAGATTGTGATAGTGACCAATTTTATGTGGATGTGGTAGTAACGTCCTTTGGAGATTTAATTGATTTGACTGATGGAACTCAAACACAAACGGTTTCTGAAGGACAGCCTTTGTATAATTTCGGTCCATATCCAAGTGGAACAGAAGTTACTATTTCTGCTGTTCATGAAGTTGAAGACTGCGATTTTGTTGTTGGTGATTATAGTTATGCGTGTCCAGTTCCTGGTCAAATATGTGAAACAGCTATTGAAATTTCTTCTTTGCCTTACACCACAAGTGATGATACCGCTAATTATATGGATGATTATGAGAATGGGGATAGTAGTTGTAGCTCGTATTATATGAACGGGGATGATGTAGTATATACATTTACACCTAGTGAGGATGGTATATATATTGCAAGTTTAACAAACATAGGGTCATCATATTCCGGGATACATATTTTGGACGGATGTCCGGGGACTTCTCCTAACTGTATTGGATTTGAAGGGAGTTCTTCTACAGCCGATAGAATTGTTGAAGTGGAGCTTACAGCTGGAACGACCTATTATATTGTTATTTCAACTTGGGCGACTCCCCAAAGTACTACTTATGATTTTTCCTTAACACAATTGGCATGTATGCCAGCTGAAGCTACGGTTTCTGTAGAGGAAGATTGTCAGTATAACCAATTTTTCATTGTCATAGATGTAACTGATATGGGAGATGGTTCTCCGGCAATTACGGATGGTGTTTTGACATGGGGAGTTTCTGATCTTGGAGAAATGCAAATTGGTCCCTTTGCAAATGGGGACAGTAAAACTTTGACGCTTCTTCATGGAGATGATAGTGATTGTAATGTTGAATTGGGAACTTTTGTTTTCAATTGTCCTCCAGACAATGATGAGTGTGATGGGGCTATTACTATGGTTCAAGAAACAGATGTTCTAGATGCAGATAGTGCCACACCAGTAGCTGGAACTATATTGGGAGCTACAGATTCTGGTGTTGAGGCTCCAACATGTGATGGTTGGACTGGAACCCCAAATGATGATGTATGGTATTCTTTTGAAGCATTGACTACAGATATGAACATTACTTTAGATGATGCGTTTGATGGGGTTGTTGAGTTACTTGAGGGAACATGTGGTTCGTTAGTACATATAGCATGTAAGGATACCGGAAGTGATCCAGAAATTCAAGCAACAGGGCTAATAGTTGGAGAAACTTACTATGTAAGGGTATTTGCTTATAGCTCTTCAGTTCCTTCCAACCCAACATTTGAATTGAAAATATGGTCAACAGAAAGTTTGAGTGTTAATGATTTTGAAGAAACATCAAATAGCTTCACTTATTTCCCTAATCCAGTAAATGATAAATTATCGATTCGCTCACAAAGTAGTATTGAAAGTATTGTGGTTATCAATATGCTGGGGCAAGAAGTGATGAATTTCATGCCAAATGCGTCCTCAACGGATATAGACATGACGCAATTGCAAACAGGTGCTTATTTTGTAAAAGTGAGTATTGGTGATAGTTCTGAAATTGTAAGAATTATAAAGGAGTAATTTAAAAAATAAATACTTTCAAAAAAAAAGAGCCATTTGGGCTCTTTTTTTGTGGTTTAATACTATTAAGGGAAGTTTTAAAATTGTTAATTATATAACATTTAGTTTTATTGTGTAATTTATTTAACACTTTATCCAAGTATTCGGTGTTTAAGCGATTAAGTGTTTTAGTGGTTGTAGGTAAATTTTTAAAGCAATAATTTGCGAATAAATAACATAACAACCACTTAAAAAACAACTTTTATGAAGAAAACTACACTACTGTTTTTAACGGTCTTTTTAACTTTTTTCTCTTTATGCAATGCTCAAAGTGTCATTAACATAACGACATCAGGAGGTTCTTATACCTCAGAGAAATGGGTAAACATTACTACCGAAATAAATGGTGCAGGCACTCAGGTTTGGGGCCAAGGAGATGGAACTTATTCCAACGGAGCAGGATTGATAAATGAAGATATTGAGCTTTCCCCTGGAGTATACTATGTAAACTGCTATGATAAGTTTGCAGATAGTTGGGACGGTACTTTAATATCAATTACAGCGTATGGAGAAGTACTTAATGATAATGGTGGAAATAGTCCAGATGATGGTTCCAATAACGATGTGAGTTCTGACTGGGAACCAGATACTCCCGAACTTGAATTGGAAGTTTCTTTAATGATTACGGTGCCAGATGCTCCGAGCTGTTTATTACCTTTAGGCTTAACAGCTTCAAATATTACTACATCTAGTGCAGTACTGTCTTGGGAGGAATCTGGAACAGCTTCTTTATATAATGTAGAAGTGGTTTTGGAAGGAGAAACAGCAACTGGAACACCAACTGATATAGGTGTTGCCAACGGATTTACCAAAAGCGATTTAACACCGTTTACCGAATATGATTTTTATGTGCAGGCCGATTGTGAGTCTGATGGTACTAGTGGTTGGGTAGGCCCTTATACATTTTCCACGCTTCCTGTAGCTCCTGAAAATGATGATTGTTCTGGTGCGATTGCTTTGACGGTAAATGAAGATTTAGAATGTACCGTAATAACAAGTGGGACTACATTAGGAGCTACTGAATCTGTCCAGGAGGGAGAGGTAACAGGAACTCCTAATACCGATGTTTGGTTTTCATTTGTAGCAACTTATCCAGCTCATGAAATTGAAATTAGTAATGTAGAGAATCAGGGAGGAGGGACTAGTACCAGTACAGATATGGGAATGGCCGTGTATGATGCTACAGCAGGATGCGAGGCTCTAGTATTTGTTGATGATAGCGATCCTAATACTTTAATTTTGGAAGGCCTCGACGTAGGAACTACTTATTACGTGAGAGTTTATGGATGGTATGGCACTGTTCAATATAATAACTTTGATATTTGTGTGGGAACCTTGCCTTGTTTGGAAGGAGAGGCTTCTGGGGCAATTGTGGCAGATTGTGATAATGGAGAGTTTTCTATTGAAGTTGAAGTGACTGATCAAGGTGATATTTTGCATTTGTCGGATGGAACCACAACGATTGATGTAACTGGTTCTGGTACATATATTTTTGGTCCTTATATAAGTGGTTCTGAAGTTGATATTGATGCCATTCATACCGATGAATATTGTGATTTTGAAGTGGATAGTTTCATTTATGACTGTCCTCCGTCAAATGATGATTGCACCGCTCCGATTTCTTTGATAGCTAATATGGATTTGGAATGTACAGAGGTTACAAGTGCAACCACATTAGGCGCAACGGCATCCTCTCAAGAAGATGATGTTACAGGGACTCCCAATACAGATGTGTGGTTTTCATTTGAAGCCATTTCCAGTATACATCAAATTGTAATTAGCAATGTTGTTAATCTTGGAGGAGGAACAAGTACAAGTACAGATATGGGGATGGCCGTTTATGATGCAACCAATGGATGTGAAGCATTGACAATCATTGACGACAGTGATCCAAATACTTTAATGTTAGAAGGATTGGAAGTTGGTACACTTTATTATGTGAGAGTTTATGGATGGTCTTCAAGTGTACAGTATAATACTTTCGATATTTGTTTGGGAAGCGTTATGTGTATGGCTGCTGAAACGACGGCGGCAGTTGTTCCCGATTGCGATAATGATCAGTTCTATATTGACGTATTGGTGACCGAATTTGGAGATTTGACTTCGTTGTCAGATGGGAATCAGGAGCAAACGATATCTGAGTCTCAACCATTGTATAACTTTGGTCCTTATTCAAATGGTACCGAAGTTACTATTTCAGCTGTTCACTCCAATACGGACTGTGACTTTGAAGTAGATAGCTTTAATTATTCATGTCCTCCAGAAAATGATGCTTGTTCTTCCGCAACATTAGTATCTGAGTTACCATATAATTTTAGCCAAGATGCTATTGGAGCTACCAATAATGATGGCTTTATTGGAAGTTGTTCGTATGGCATGAATGATGGCGTTTGGTATACTTTTATGGTTGATGAGAGTGGTACTATTGAAGTTGATATTTCGGAAGTAACTGGTTGGGATTTAGAATTGGCTGTTTACTCTGGAACTTGTGGAGATTTCACATGTGTTACTAGTAGTGATTCAGGATATTCTGGAGATGGAGAGTCTGTTTCTTTTACGGGAGATGCAGGCGTTCAGTATTATGTGAATATTGGGTATTACGGTGGTTCAAGTGATGGCTCAGAAGGTCCTTTTACTATAGATGTAAGCAGTCCTGATACGGCAACCCTTAGCCCAACTTTATCTATTGTTGATCATTTTGAAGAAAGTAGTTTTTCATATTATCCAAACCCAGTAGAAAATGTTTTGAACATTAAGTCAGTTTCGACAATCCAAAACGTGTCAGTTTTTAATATGGTTGGTCAAGAAGTATTGAGGGTGAATCCTGCAAAAATAGAAAGTACTATTGATATGTCTCAATTGAGTATTGGGGCGTACTTTGTACAAGTTACAATTGATAATATAGTTGAGACTATAAAGGTTGTTAAACATTAAGAGTAATTAATCAATTGGATAAAAGCGGCTTGTTTAAGCCGCTTTTTTGCTTTTTATAAGTCTGATTATTAGGGTGATATAAAACGTGTGGTTTTTTATAGGTGCTTTTGTCGATATAATTAGAATTTAAACGATAAAATTATTTAACATATTGAGGTTGAGGTTTTTATAGGTAATTTTACTATGCTTAATCAATTAAATTTAATGTTATGAAAAAAACTACTTTTTTATGGGGTGCAATCTTTTCCCTGTTATTTAACTTTCATGCTAAAGCCCAAGTTTTTGAAGGCTTTTTTGAAGGGTTTGAAGATGGATTTCCTCCGGAGGGATGGGCCATATTTGGTTCTGCACTAGGTGTTGAAGACTGGGTTGTCAACCAAAGTAATCCCTATGAAGGAAGCAATTCAGCTCACATAATGTATGAAGCTGCAGTAGCCGATACAGAAGACTGGATGGTTACCAGTCAAATAGACTTGACCAATGCAACAAATGCGGAGCTGAGATTTTATACACGTCAAGAATTTGATGATGATTATGGAACTGTATATCAAATTCGAATTTCTACCGGTTCTCAAACAGCTCCAGCAGATTTTGATACTCTTATAACTTGGGATGAGAATGAATTGAACGATGATGCTCAGGTTTATGAAGAAAAGATTGTCGATTTAAGTGAGTATGATGGAGAAGTAATTTATATTGCATTCGTGAGAATTCAAAATGATGGAGATTCATGGTACATAGACAATGTATCTGTAGGACAGTTTACTTTAGGTCTAGAGGATGTGGAGACTCCTGTGGTAGAATTTAGCTATTTTCCTAATCCCGTAGAAGATGTACTAAACATCAAATCTCCTTCCGTTATTAATGATGTGTTAGTTTTTAATTCTTTAGGACAACAGGTTTTAAAGTTGTCTCCCAATGAAATGAATAGCCAAATTGATTTATCCAATTTGCATTCTGGAGCCTATTTTGTTCAAGCATCAATTTTGGATAAAGTGGAAACATTTAGAATTCTTAAAAAGTAATTGCAACCATTTCTTTAGTAAATAAAAAACCTTAGCCTATTGTGGGCTAAGGTTTTTTTATGGTAAAAAGCTTTTGTCTTGTAATATGTGAAGGTATACTGATTTTTATTGTTTTAGTATCGTTATTAGCTTAATATTCTATTTAAATAATGGGTAATTATGGACCGTAAAAGGCAGCCATAGGATAGTTATTCTATTTTCTTTAATTACATTTGTAGTGTATGAATACACTGTCTTTTTCATTCGTTATACCTGTATACAATAGGCCAGATGAGGTTGCCGAGTTGTTGGAAAGTTTTTCCAAGTTAGAATACAACAGTCCATTTGAAATTGTGATTGTTGAAGATGGTTCTTCTATAGATTGTAAAAAGGTCGTAGCGGATTATTCCGATTCTTTAGATATTAATTACTTCTTCAAGGCAAACTCGGGACCAGGAGACTCTCGTAATTATGGAATGAAACAAGCAAAAGGGAATTATTTTATCATTTTGGATTCGGATTGTGTTTTGCCCTCTCATTATTTAAACGAAGTTTCTGCCTATTTGGAAGAACGTTATGTGGATTGCTTCGGCGGGCCTGATACAGCGCATATGTCCTTTACACCTCTTCAAAAGGCAATCAATTTTGCTATGACTTCTTTTATTTCAACCGGAGGAATTAGAGGAGGGAAGAAACAAGTAGGGAAGTTTCAACCTAGAAGCTTCAATATGGGGATTTCCAAGAAGGCTTTTCAAGCATCTGGTGGTTTTGGAGTGATACATCCCGGGGAAGATCCAGACCTGTCCATTAGGTTGACCAATTTAGGCTTTGAAACCGAATTGATAGAGGAGGCTTATGTGTTCCATAAAAGAAGGATTTCATGGTCTAAATTTTACACACAGGTGCATAAGTTTGGGTTGGTAAGGCCAATTTTAAATTTATGGCATCCAAAGACTGCAAAATTGACCTATTGGTTTCCTACACTGTTTATGTTGGGCCTTGTTGGAGCAATTATTTTATGGCTTTTTGGACATAGCTTTGGAATTTTGGCTTATCTAGCGTATTTTTTCATAGCATTTCTCTTGGCTCTTTTTGAAACAAAGAGTCTGGAAGTGGCACTGAAATCTGTATACGCCATAGCGGTTCAGTTTTTTGGATACGGTTACGGATTTTTTAAATCCACAATAGCGTTGAGGCTACAGGGAAAAACTCCCGAAGTGGCGTTTCCTCATTTATTTTTTAAACATGCTGAATAAATTAAGATCAAAACTATTAGAATCGATAAGAAATAAAAAGCTAAATGTCTTTGGTTTTTTTCTTATGCTTTCATTTCTTTTTTTGATTATCAGTAAACTGTCAGGAAAATATACAGAAACTGTTGCCTTAAATGTTTCTTTTGAAAATGTGCCAGAGAATAAGGTGTTACTCCAAAAGGAGAAACAGAAAATTAATGTGGTCTTGTCTGCTAATGGATTCAATTTAGTGCCTTTGATTTTTTTTAAGCAGCCTGTTAAAATTGATTATGACTCGGATTTGTATTATAATAATGAGCATTATTCTTGGGTGGCAAACAAATCAGCACACAAAATAAAATCCTTGGTAGGATCGAGAGTGGAAATGCTTTCCATCACTCCTGATACCTTAAATTTTCGTTTTGAAACCTTAGAAACCAAAAAGGTCCCTATTAAGTTACAAGCTAATATCTCCTATTTGATAGGATATGATGTTTTGGATAAGGTAGAAATAAAACCGGATTCTGTTACGGTTATAGGTGCCGAGAATATAGTTAGTACTATTGAAGAAATATCTACAGAGCCATTGTCATTAAAGGATGTTAATGCTAGTTTTTCTCAGTCTATTGCTTTAAAGCTTCCAAAAGTCGATGGAAATATAAAGCTTTCATCTCAAAAAGTAACTGTTACTTCAGAAGTGGTGAAGTTTACAGAGGGAGCAGTTGAGGTACCGGTGACTTTGGTCAATACACCTAAAAATTTAACTATTAATTACTTTCCAAAGGTGGTAACTGTATTGTATTACGTTCCGTTAAATAGATTTAATGAAATCAAACCATCAGATTTTAAAGTAGTTTGTAACTATGAGGAAATAGCTCAAACAGATAAAAAGGCAATGACTCCAAAATTAACTTCAGTACCTGAAGCTGCAAAAAGTACAAGAATCAAGCAAAATAAAGTTGAGTTTATCGTTGTAAAATGATAAATTTATCCTTTGAATATCAATAAGTTAGATAATAAGTTGTTTTATGAAGGTTATAGGAGTTACCGGAGGTATAGGAAGTGGTAAAAGTACAGTGGCCAATATGTTTAGAAGTTTGGGGGTTCCTGTGTACACAGCAGACTTGGAAGCAAAACGGATTATGGCGACATCTCCAGAACTTCAACGAAAATTAAAGGTGCTTTTTGGAGAGCAGGCCTATGTTAACGGAGAACTCAATAAACCTTTCATTGCTGATGCTATTTTTAACAACAAGGCTTTGCTGGAAGCTATGAATGCTATTGTGCATCCAGAAGTTGCCAAACATTTCAAAGACTGGCTCGCTCAACAAGCTTCACCTTATGTCATAAAAGAAGCAGCTATTATTTTTGAACACCATATGGAAAAGGAATATGATGCCATAATTTTGGTGATTGCCGGTATTAATCAAAGGATAGAACGCCTCTTAAAGCGAGATCAAACATCCCGGGAAAAAATACAGGCCATTATGGATAACCAACTAAGTGATGATGAGAAACTTAAATTAGCGGACTACATAATTGTTAATGATAAGTTGGAAGCTACTCATAATCAGGTGTTAAAACTTCATGAGACCCTTCGTTCTGTAGGAAATTAACCCTTATTTTAACATTTTTGTTAATGTAAGGTTAAAGGGGATATCTAATAAATGTTAAAATGTTAAATTTGAACGATGGGCAGAAAGCTATTCGTCTTATTGGTGATCTTAATGAGTGTATCACTCATTGGTATAATTTTAGTGCAGGCTTATTTTATTAAGAATTCCCTGCAAAATGAAGAAAACCGTTTTGAACTTAACGTTAAACATGCTTTAAGCTGGGTGTCAAAATCTTTGGAAGACAAAGAGTTTGATAGATATGCTCGAAAGGTTTATGAGCTTGAGAAACGCGGGGTTAATCGTGACACAAGTGCCATTAGGGAAATTTTGATAAAAACTCAAGATGACCAAAGGGATGAAACAATTATTTACCGTAACACCATTTTAGAGGAAAGCTTCAAAGTACCATCAGTGTTCTTTGATATAGGAGTGGATAGTATCAGCATTAGTCGTTTGTTTAATGAGCGGGAAACAAAAATCTATAGTAATACTGCTTTAAATAATGAGGGGGATCTTAACATAAACCCCGAGCGTACATATCGTGAATATTTAGAGCTTCCGGAAGTTGAAAAAAAATTGTTTGAAACAACCTATCGGGACTATTATAAGAATTTTCCAATTTATAAGAGGGTTTCTCCAGAGGAAGTTTCAGATTTGTTGCAATATCAATTAAAGGAAGATGGTATTGATATTGATTTTGAATTTGCCATTTATGATAAAGATTTAGCGACTAAAGTACAGTCGGAAAACTTTGAGCTGAATAATTCTTCAACTTATGGAGTTTCTGTTTTTTTGGATAACAATAAGCAAAGTGATTATCGTTTATATGTGGATTTTCCAGAACGAAGAAAATTTTTGTTCTCTACCATTATAAAGGCAATTGTGCTTTCGGTTGTATTTACTTTAATCATTATTATAGCCTATTCAAATGCCATTTATCAATTGATAAAGCAGCGTAAAATATCGCAGATTAAGACAGATTTTATCAATAATATGACGCATGAGTTTAAAACGCCAATAGCCACCATCAATCTTGCTTTGGACGCCATTAAAAACCCGAAGATTATTGAAGACCAGGATAAGGTGAAGCGTTATCTGAAAATGATCAAGGATGAAAATAAACGCATGCATGCTCAAGTTGAAAATGTATTGAGAATATCGAAACTTGAGAAAAATGAATTGAACATAAGTAAGGACAGAGTAAAGCTGCACGACTTAATAGAAGATGCTATTACCCACGTTGAGTTAATTGTTGAAGACCGAAAGGGATATGTAAAAACACATTTAAATGCTTCCAAATCTTCAATTTTGGCCAACGAAAGTCATTTTACAAATGTTATTGTTAACATTTTGGATAATGCCATAAAATATTCGGATGACGAACCAAAAATAGATGTGTATACAGAGAATATTGGGAACAATATTTTATTAAAGATAGCAGATCAAGGTAATGGAATGTCCAAACAGGTTCAACGAAAAATATTTGAGAAATTCTATAGAGAACACTCTGGTAATGTACATAACGTTAAAGGTCATGGTTTAGGTTTGGCCTACGTAAAAAGAATAGTAGAAGACCATCACGGTCATATATCAGTAGAAAGTGAAAAAGGAAAAGGTAGTGTATTTACTATTAAGCTGCCATTAATATCATAAATTATGGAAGAACAAAATAAAAAAATTCTCCTTGTCGAGGACGACCCCAATTTTGGAACGGTATTAAAGGATTATTTGACAATGAACGATTACGATGTTGTTCATGCCAAAAACGGGATGGAAGGTTTTGAAAAATTCAAAAAAGATGATTTTGATTTGTGTATCCTAGATGTCATGATGCCTTACAAAGATGGGTTTACGTTGGCTAAAGAAATTAGAGAAAAAAATAGTGAAGTACCTATCATTTTCCTTACCGCCAAGGCTATGAAGGAAGATGTGCTAAAAGGATATAAAGTAGGGGCAGATGACTATTTAAACAAACCTTTTGATAGTGAGGTCCTGCTCATGAAAATAAAAGCTATCATGCAGCGCAAGGCTACTGAAACAGTTACAGATAGCAAACAGTTTGAGTTTAAAATAGGTAGATTCGATTTAAACTCCAAATTAAGGTTTTTACGATTTGACGGGGGAGAACCTATCAAATTGTCTCCTAAAGAAAATGAATTGTTGCGTATGTTGGCACTTCATGAAAACGATTTGATGCCTAGAGAATTGGCTCTGACAAAAATTTGGAGAGATGATAACTATTTTACGTCTCGTAGTATGGATGTTTACATTGCGAAGCTTCGTAAATATTTAAAACCAGATGAAAACGTTGAGATTTTAAATATACATGGAGAAGGATTTAGATTGGTAGTTAACCAAAGCGCTTAATGCTCTCCTCTTACAATAATAAAAAAAGCCTATCAATATTTTGATAGGCTTTTTTACTTAAAATAGGGGTGAATATTAGATAACTCTTACGTTTACTGCGTTCAATCCTTTTTTTCCTTCGGTTAGATCAAATTCTACTTCATCTCCTTCGCGAATCTCATCTTCTAAACCAGAAATGTGTACAAAATGTTCTTTGTTGGTCCCTTCTTCAACGATAAATCCAAATCCTTTTGAGTCGTTGAAGAACTTTACTGTACCTTTACTCATAATATAAATTAAATTAATAAAGGGCCAAAGGTAGGGCTAAAAAACTGATTACAGCTACAATCTTAAGTTTATTTTAATTTATTGTTTTTCAATTAGTTTTGAAATGTCATTTACTATGGTTTCTAAAGGAGTTGTGTAGTCAAACCAAAGAATGTTTTCATTTTTTTTGAACCATGTAAATTGCCTTTTGGCAAAGCGTCTAGAGTTCTTTTTTATTTCAGAAACAGCAAAATCTAAAGTCCAATTGCCATTGAAGTATTTAAATAACTCTTTATAGCCTACAGTATTTAGTGCGTTTAAATGCTGTTTAGGTAAAAGCTTTTTTGCTTCTTCAAGAAGTCCGTTTTCCATCATAATATCAACACGCCTATTAATTCGGTCATAAACAATTTCACGGTCTGCGGTTAAACCAATTGAAATGGTTTTAAAAGGACGTTTATTCTTTTTTTGATTTAAAAAGGAAGCATACGGTTTACCTGTTCCAATAGAAACTTCTAGGGCCCTGATTACACGGTGTGGATTGTCAATAGCAATACTTTGAAAGGATTGAGGGTCTAATTGTTTCAATTGAGTTTGGAGTGCAAGTAGTCCTTCTGTTTCCAAAGTATTGTTTAGAGTTTCTCTAATTTTAGGATCAAGATCAGGAAAGTCGTCTAGTCCTTTTGTCACGGCATCGACATAAAGACCAGAACCGCCAACCATAACCACAACATCATGCTTTTTGAATAATTTCTCTAATTGTTCTATGGCATCTCTTTCAAAAGCACCAACGTTATAGTCGGTTTCAATGGATTTATGATGAATGAAATGATGAGGAGCAGCGGCCAATTCTTCAGGAGTTGGTGCTGCGGTGCCTATTTGCATTTCCTTAAAAAACTGTCTGGAATCAGCAGAAATTATTTCAGTATTAAAGTATTGGGCAAGTTGTATGCTTAGAGCTGTTTTACCAATAGCGGTAGGCCCTACTATCGAGATAAGGTATTTAGTCATAATGTAATTCGCTTCCACATTTAAAACAAAATTTAGCATCATCCTGATGTTTTTCTGCTAGACAATTGGAACAATTTTGGGTGTTAACATGGACCGTGTCGTCCTTGGCTAGTTTATTGGCAGGTTTTGTTTGGCTGGCATATTCTGCGGACACTATGCCTGTTGGAACGGCAATGATGCCGTAACCTAAAATCATGACTAGTGAGGCTATAAATTGGCCTAGCGGTGTTTGTGGAGCAATATCTCCAAAACCTACAGTGGTAAGGGTAACAATACACCAATATACACTCTTAGGAATATTGGTAAACCCGTTGTCTTCTCCTTCAACCAAATACATTATGGTTCCCAAAATAACAGCAATAATAAGTACGGCAAATAGAAATACTGAAATTTTTGCTTTGCTTGCCTTTAGTGCATTTACCAAATTGTTGGAAGCCCCTAGAAATCGGGCTAATTTTAAAACACGGAATACTCTAAGTAAACGCAAGGCCCTTAGAGCAACTAGAGCGTGCGTACCAGCAAAAATTAGAGATAGGTATTTAGGAATGGTAGATAGCAAATCAATAATACCATAAAAACTGGTAATGTATCTAATGGGCTTTTTTACCGAAATAATTCTGGCAATATATTCGATTGAAAATAGAATGGTAATGATCCATTCTGAGATGTTTAAAAATGAATGATAGCGGTTATCAATGCTTTTAACGCTTTCCAGCATTACCAAAACAATACTCGCCAGAATGGCAAAAAACAGAATGATATCAAATAATTTACCTGCGGGAGTATCAGCTTCATAAATGATTTCATGAAGCTGAGTTTTCCAGTTTTTATTTGATTTTTGGTTGCTCATTATTTCAAATGTACTAAAAGATTTAGGATTTTTTCTCCAATACAATCAGTGAGTTATGCTGTATGTCGACAATTTTTCCAAAAAATATTTTTAGGCTTTTATAATATTCTGGCCCGTACAAAGATTCTTTAAAATCAAATTTTAGATACAAAAGAATGTTGTTGTCTTCTTTCTTTGAACTGAATATGAGCGAACCGGTATTATTGGGAAGTGAAACCTTAAAATCTTTTGGAATTTCTACAATATTAAGGTCGTCAGAAACATTTATTTGTAGTTTGTATAAAAAGGAATCCTTGAAACCAAAGTCTATAGGGTAGTTACGCTCCTGTAATTTAAACGGGTTTTGAGAGAAGAACTTTATCAAAAACGGATCGATATATAGTTTGTCTCCGGTTTGACTTAGCGGATAGGAAATTTCTAAATTTTCTAAAAATTCGTAATCCGATTTGTTTTTGGTTTCTACCTCATGGTTTAAAATTTCGATGTCTTCAAATGTTCTGAAATAACTATCAAAATAGTCCTCTTTATTACTGTAGAACTTCTTTTTATCGCTAATAGCATGATAACCTGTTGATCTTAGGTTGATGTTTCCAGATAATACATTGTCGGTGTCTAATTGTAAATTTAGACTTTGCACTATAATGGAGTTTTTTCTGGGAGCAATTTCAATCCATTCACTACCTTTTTTGAAATCTATAAGGCGGCCATCTTTGTTTAAACACTTAAAAGGAACCTCTCCAAAATCCAAAAAGTCATCTGTAGCGTCTAACAAAAAACGTTCGCTGCCAATATTAACTTGTACAATTAAATAATTAAATTCAGACAGTACAGGATATAATTTGGTGGCAAATCCATTATTTCTGGTAGACAATAAAACTGGTTTGGCTTCAACTCCCTGTTCATTTAGAAGATTGTGAAGCAGAATGTTGATTTCGGAAACCGAACCGGTTTTTTCTTTGGTCAAATCTTTAACGGATACGTCTTTGAACAGATGATATTCACCATTCCATCGATAATTGTCTTGAACGTATTTGTAGATGAGTTGTGCTTTGTCTAGGGGAGAATTTACATTAGCTAATAAGGAGGCCATTTCATCGTCTAGGCCAGTATTCTTAAGAAATTGTCGGCCAATATCCTTATCGGTTTTTAACTCGTGATCAACTGTTTTCCATGATTTTGTATAATTATTGATGACACCATCGAAACCTTGAAATGTTTTAAGTTCATAATCTATTCTGGCAAGATAGTTTTCTTTGGTTGTCATATAATCTTCTTCAACAAAGGCCGGGATATTTTCCATAGCATAGGTACTTATAGCGCAACCAGAATATGCGCCTCCAGGTCCGCTTAAACAGTTGGACTCTATATGGGAATCGTTTTTTACTAATTTTTGAGTACCAACAAGTTTGATGTTGTATTGCCAATTACCAGGAATACTAGTTTCGTATTCGCTGTAAAGTTTCGGGATATCCCCTTGAAACTCCCAAGATTTATAATTAAACATAAAAGGAGACGTAATGGTATAGCTATAGGTTATTACAGAGCCTTCTTTAATGTTTGGAAAAGTAAACTTTACCAAGGTTGTGTTTTCACTATAGGTTTCATTAAAAATGCCACTTTTTTTTAGTTTTACCTTAGTAACTTTACCATTCTCGATATTATATACGGTAGCTTGGATGTTTTTGACATCCTCCTTTTTTGATTTATTGTTGTAAAGAGGAATGGTAATGGTTGCCTTGTCAAATCCTTCCTTGTTCAGGATTTTTAGCTTCTTGGTGATTTCGGTGTTTAACAGGTATGTGCTTTTGTTAACAAAGCTCTTTCCGTGTTCATAAATCATCAAGGCATTTGCTGTGGTGTCTTGAGGGTAGATTTTGGTTTCCAAATCTCCTTTGGTGACGTTTAGGTCGGAGGAGTTAAAAGGGGATTGAGAAAATAGGCATAATGAGAATAAAATTGAAAGAATGGTTAAGGTTGGTTGTTTCATTGGTTATGGTTTGGTTAAGGTTATTAGTTTTAATTTTGTATGTTTCCTTAAGTAATTTTGAATGATATGTTGGGAGTCCCTATTGTTTTCCATAGGTGTAATGATAGCCTCCAAAATTTCGGGTTTGGTTATTTGATGGTTTAAATTGTAATAGCCCAAACCAACAAAAGCCCCATTTTTAATGCTCACGACACTGCGCTCATCTATTTCTCGCCCTTTGTCAATGATAAGCATATCCTTATCTCGATAACTATTTTTTTCAATAAACGCTGTAACTCTTGAGTTGTAAGCCTCCTGCGGTTCTTCATTAATGCAGGCTCCAAAACATTCTTTAATAGTATAGTTAAAACAGTTCTTGGAAGTAGGGTAGAGCCCTGTTAGTTTTTGACACAATTGAAATTCTTCTACCGTTTTAAAAAGAAACTGTTTGGCACTGTGTTTTGTTGTGAAAGTTGTGATGGGGTGCTTACGTCCGTCAGTTTTGTCAATTTTTAAGTTGATGTAGCCAGCATCATCTTTGTAAGAGTATAAGGCAAAAGTAAAGTTATTGCGTCTTAAAGCTCTATTGAAGAGAGGTTTGTTACGTTTAATTTCTGCACTTTCCTTTAATAGGGCAACTAGTTCGCTACCGGTTTCTTCATAGGTGACGACAACAGTTTGCAATTGTAATTTTTTTGACTTAGAAGTTGTACCCGTAAAGTGCTGGCTTACTCTATTTTTAATGTTGTTGCTTTTCCCTATGTAAATGATTTCGCCATCGTCGTTATGCAAATAATAAACGCCTGTTGCATTGGGCAATTCATCTATAATACGCTTTAAATTGGGATTGATTTGCTTTTGGTCAGACTTTAAAGCATCCTGTATGATGTACTTATCTAGATCTTTATTCAAGATCATTTTGAAAAGTTTTACTGTTGCCATGGCATCGCCTGCGGCACGGTGTCTGTCACTTACAGGGATTCCTAAGGATCGGGCCAATTTCCCTAAACTGTAGGAGTCCTGTCCTGGAATTAATTTTTTGGACAATTCAACGGTGCACAGTGTTTTTCGTTTGTAACCAAATCCCAAGCGCTTAAATTCGGTTTTTAAAATACGGTAATCAAATTGGGCATTATGGGCTACAATAATGCAGTCTTCCGTGATTTCAACAATCCGTTTGGCAACTTCGTAAAATTTAGGTGCATTGCGGAGCATTTTATTGTTGATGCCCGTAAGGTTGACCACAAAGGGCTGTATTTCACGTTCTGGATTGACTAGGCTAACAAATTGGTCAACTACTTTATGGCCATCATATTTATAAATGGCTATTTCGGTAATGCCTTCCTCGTTGTATTTACCTCCAGTAGTTTCTATGTCTAGTATTGCGTAAATAACGGTATCTTCTTCTGTAAAAAATTATAAATAATTTCGTTCGCCAAAAATGCTGCTTCCAACTCTAACCATCGTACTGCCACACTCAATGGCAAGCGGGTAGTCGCCACTCATCCCCATAGATATAATTTCCATAGGCTGAAAAGCATTGAGTTTGTCAAAAGTAGTTTTTAAACAGGAAAATTCAGTTTTTATTTGAGCTTCATCATTGGTAAATGTGGCCATACCCATAACGCCAACAATGGCAATATGTTTTAACTCCTTAAAAGCCTCATCCTGTAATAGCTTTAGAGCATCTTCTGGAGGCATTCCAAATTTTGAATCTTCCTCAGCAATTTTAATTTGAAGCAAACACTTTATAACTCTATCGTGTTTTTCAGCTTGTTTATTGATTTCCCGCAATAATTTGAGGTTGTCAACACCATGGATAAGATCAACAAAATGTGCCATGTACTTTACTTTATTACGTTGTACATGCCCAATCATATGCCACTCAATATCCTTTGGAAGTTGCTCATATTTTTCAGCCATTTCCTGTATTTTGTTTTCACCGAAAATACGCTGACCACTATTGTAGGCTTCCAATATGGCGCTAACCGGTTTGGTTTTGGAAACCGCGACCAGAGTGACATGTTCTGGTAATTGAGATTTTATATGCTGAAGATTATGTTCAATATCCATTTCTTTCAAGAGTTTAATGGAGCTTGATTTTATTTACTCCTTGGTTGGATAGAAAGGAGTCTGGAAAAATACCAAGCTTGGATTGGTCTTAATAGCATAAATAGCTAATAAGAAAATACCGATGTAACCTTTTTATTACATCGGTATGGTATTGTTATTTTAAAAATTGTGAAGCGACCACTTCAGCTTTTTTGCTGCTTGAGTAATCGTAAAAACCTTCACCAGATTTTACTCCCAGTTTTCCTGCACGTACCATGTTTACTAATAAAGGGCAAGGCGCATATTTTGGGTTTTTGAACCCTTCGTACATTACATTTAGGATAGACAGGCAAACGTCCAAACCAATAAAGTCAGCCAATTGCAATGGTCCCATTGGATGTGCCATTCCTAATTTCATCACCGTGTCAATTTCAGCTACTCCAGCAACACCGTTGTAAAGTGTTTCAATGGATTCGTTAAGCATTGGCATTAAAATACGGTTGGCCACAAAACCTGGGTAATCGTTCACTTCAACAGGAACTTTATCCAAAGCTTTAGACAATCCCATAATGGTATTAGTCACCTCGTCGCTAGTGTTGTACCCACGAATGATCTCTACCAATTTCATAATTGGCACAGGGTTCATAAAGTGCATTCCAATAACCTTTGTTGGGCGCGATGTAGCGGCAGCAATTTGAGTAATCGAGATAGAAGACGTGTTAGTGGCCAGAATGGTGTTTTCATCACAAGCTTCGTCTAATTGCTCAAATATTTTTAGCTTAAGATCAACGTTTTCTGTTGCAGCCTCAACTACCAAATCCGAAGTTTTTACGCCTTCAGCAATAGAGGTAAAGGTGGTGATGTTATTTAGTGTTTCTTGTTTGTCGACTTCAGTGATTTTTTCTTTGGCAACCATTCTGTCCAAATTCTTTGCAATGGTACTCAAGCCTCTTTCAAGAGATGCTTCACTAATATCGATAAGATGAACATTGAAGCCTTTTTGTGCAAAGGTATGTGCAATTCCATTTCCCATGGTCCCGGCTCCAATAACTGCTATATTTTTCATTTGTATAAAATTTGTAGTCCCTTTATTCAAGGGTGTATTATTAAATTGTTGCTAATTTTGGTATCGCAAAGTACGTTTTGCAATAATTGTGGTCGGTTGTAATTGTAATAATCAGCTTAAAACTGATCAATAATCATATGGGCCACACGAAGCGCCTCCGTACCATCAAGTAGGGTTACTATTGGTGCGGTGTCTGTGTTAATGGCATGCGCAAATGATTCCAACTCATCTAAAATGGCATTGTTGGCGGTGATATCCGGATTGTCAAAATAAATCTGTTTTTTCACACCTTCGGCATTTTGTAGAATCATATCAAAATCTCCAGGGAGTTCTGGAGCATCTTTCATTTTTACCACTTCACATTTTTTCTCCAAAAAGTCTACAGAAATGTAGGCGTCGCGTTGGAAGAAACGCGTTTTACGCATGTTTTTCAATGAAATTCTGCTAGCTGTTAGGTTGGCTACGCAGCCATTTTCAAACTCTATTCGGGCATTAGCAATATCTGGAGTGTCGCTAATGACGGAAACCCCACTGGCTGAAACATTTTTTATTTTGGATTTTACCACGCTTAGAATAACGTCGATGTCGTGGATCATCAAATCCAAAACCACAGGAACATCGGTTCCTCTAGGGTTGAATTCCGCCAAACGGTGGGTTTCTATAAACATAGGGTTGTGTACACTTTCCTTAACGGCAATAAATGCTGGGTTGAAACGCTCAACATGACCTACTTGTCCGCGAAGTCCATTTTGGGCCAAAAGCTCCCTGATATGTTCTGCTTCCTCGATGGTATTTGTAATAGGTTTTTCTATAAAGATGTGCTTTCCTTTGGCAATGGCCTTTTTAGCACATTCATAATGCGATAGGGTAGGTGTTACAATATCTACCATATCCACAGCATCTATAAGTTCGTCGATATCTTTAAAGTAGGTATACCCAAATTCCTCTACAACTTTTTGGGCATTGGCTTCATTAGGGTCGTAGAACCCAACAAGCTCATATTTATCGGATTGATTGAGTAATCTTAAGTGAATTTTTCCAAGATGACCAGCACCAAGAACTCCTGCTTTCAACATGTTTTCGAGTTTTTAACAAAACTAAGTATTTTTCATTATTTGGGGACTGAAAATTGGAATAAAATGACCTTTTAAAGGGAGTTGATAAAACGGTTAATTTTAATTTTCGCCTTTAAAATGTTTGAAGTAATTTTGTCTTGAAAAGCTTACCAACATTGAAAGACACGTTTAAACATCAAGGAATGAGACAGCAACTTGTAGAAGTTGTTAGGGCTAAAGGAATTACCAATGAAAAGGTTTTAAAAGCTATTGGTACCATCCCAAGGCATTTGTTTATGGATTCTAGTTTTTTGGATCACGCATATCAAGATAAGGCGTTTCCAATTGCGGCAGACCAAACCATTTCCCAACCTTATACCGTGGCATTTCAAACCGAACTTTTAAATATCAAACCGGGAGATCAAATATTGGAAATTGGTACCGGAAGTGGTTATCAAACGGCTGTTTTGTGTTTGATGGGTGCTAAAGTGTTCAGTATTGAACGTCAACAGGAATTGTTCAGAATCACCAGTAAGTTTTTGCCAAAATTGGGCTATCGTCCTAAAAAGTTGATCTTTGGAGACGGCTATAAAGGGATGCCTGAAGAAGCGCCTTTTGACGGTATCATTGTAACGGCAGGTGCTCCGTTTGTGCCTAAACCTTTGTTGAGCCAATTAAAAATTGGTGGTCGTTTGGTAATCCCTGTGGGAGTGGATGTGCAAACTATGACCCTCTTCATTAGAAAGGGGCCAAAGGAGTTTGAACAGCACGAGTTTGGAGAATTCCGATTTGTGCCGTTGTTGGAAGATAGAAATTAAGGCTTCGGTAAATAGTCTTCAGGAATAGGAGTTCCTTCCGTTTCCAAAGTCCAATACAGATTTACAACCCACCAACGTTGCCCGTCAAAAAGCAATTCAATGCTGTCTATTCCTCTAAGGAATGGGGTTTCGTCTTGCTCACTTCTGAAAGCTTCAAATGTGATAAAAGCGTGGGTTATATTTCCATAAGATTGGGTAACTCTGTGAATTTCCTTTTTGATGTAACCGTTGGCAATAATCCAATCATTGGTGGTATTGATGTAATCTTCCACCGAAAGGTAATTGGTATCGTAAATACCTTTTACGCCATCTTTATAGGCCGGGATCAACTTTGCCTCGTTTTTAAAAAGGTATTTAAAAAGTTTCCAATCGCGTTCAACTCCTTTTTCTCCTGAAATGGCTCCATAAAGGGAGGTAATGGTAGAGTCTAAAGTAATGGTTTTCCCTAGGTAGCTCACCGGAGCTTCTTCGGCTTCCTGAGCATTGATGTTACAAATAGTGGCTAAAAAAAGTAAGGATGTAAGGGCGAAAGTTTTCATGCGGTTCACTAAAAAAATTTGCTAAAATTAATCAATTAAAGAGTTTCAACCCAAAAATAAAGGCGTCACTTTGAAATCCGTGTTGGTAAGAGCGCACATAATCAAGTCTTAAGAATCTGAATTTTCCCCAGCCTATGTTGTCTATTCCAATTGAATATTCTTGGTAAGGTTTATAGGTTTTAGAGGAAAGAGCATGGGCACCAACAATCAAGTTGTAATTTAATTTATTCAGCAATGGAATTTTACCCAAAATGTATCCATTAAAGTTGTGTTCGGCATGTAATTCCAAATAATTGTCGTTTGTACTTAAGGAATAGTATGGCAAATTGTTGAAGACATTGGTGTAACTTCCGGAAGCGCTAACATGGGTTTGGTTGCCATTGAAATGCTGGTAATCCATAAACGCAATATCCTCGGCATTGAAAAAAGTTCCGGCCCTAAGATTGTAATCAAAATCCCCTTTGTTACCAAGCTTCACATTTTGGAAAATGCGCAGTTTAAGTTGGTCAAAATTGTAAGCGTTAATAGAGGCTCCAAATCCTTTTTCGTAACCTATGGCCAAGGTTGGGTATTTGGTTTCTATGACAGTGTATTTGCTGTCAGGATAACTAAAGTATTCCTGACCAAAATTGAAGGTTGCACTTAGGCTAAATTTGAAAATGTTGTGCGTATTGAACGGTGCAATGCCATAGGCTGTTTCATCCAGCGGGTTATTACTAGTGTAGGTATCGTCACTTTCGTTGATAAAGGTAGTATCTGTGGTGTTTAAAAGTGGTTTCCTGCATTCGTAGCTGATGTTGCTGTACAATTTGAAGCCATTAAAAAGTTCCTTTGAAAAGCTTATTTCAGCAAAACTTTTATCGTAAAGTTTCATGTAATTGTCTTCAAAGAACAGAGAACTAATACTGTTTATTAATTTTGAAATTGGCTCTGTTCCATTAAATTGTTGCGTGGTTACACCTCCCGAAACCATTAGATATGGTCTGCTAATATTATTGAATTTATAATGAGCTGAAAAGACGCCTCGCAATCTTTGGTCCCCTAAGCCGTAATTAAGGGTTGCTTTTGTGAAGAAATAGCGTTTGAATTCATCAATGTTTTTTGTGTAGTGAATACCAACAGAGCTATTAAAACCTTGAACCGTATTAAAATTAAGGGCTGAAAAGGGAGAGGAAACGCCTAAACTCCATTTTTCATAGGAATTGGAAAATGTATAACCAGAAAAGATATCGGAAAATTTAAACTTGTTGGATACCCTGTCTGTGGAGTCTAAATAGGTTTTAGACTTTTTGATTGTTTGAATACTGTCTTTTTTCAAATAATCCAGAATTTCTTCCTCGGTTAGGGGAACAGGTCTATTGATTTCCCAATACAAAGAGTCCTTTTTGTTGGCTTCTTCTTTAAAAGACAGTATTTCTTTTCCAAAATTACGTTTTGAAAATTCTGGATTGAAATTGTATTCGCTATAGACAGAAGTGTAATGGCCTTCTCCATTGATACCAAACATGCCAAAGGAAAAATCGATGTTTTGCGACATCAAGGCCCAAACCTCATCCTGTTGGGAGTAGGAGAAATTTTGCTTAAGAGTGATGGTGTCGGCTCCAGGGATTTGTGCCTGTTGGCCGGTAGTCGTTAATTCAAGAGCGTAAATGGTCCATTGGTCTTCCACAATATACATATGTCCTTCAAACACCCGGTCGTTTTTACGTTTTGGGGTGACCTTAATTTTATTGATAAGGTTTCCAAAATCGTCATAGAAAATCCCTTCCAGGGTGTAGTGGTAATAGTTAAAGGCATATTCTGCAATTGGGGAAATGAGAGGATTTTCTAAATCAATGGTGTTGTTGTAAAAGTTGAAATTGGCATCCATGGCCGTATTAAAGCTAAAGCCGTTGTCGTCGCCACTAACCTTTGAGGCAATAATAGTTTCCTTGAGTTTGTTGGGGTAGAGGTAGTCAATTTTTGAAACAGTTTCCGAAAGGTAAATGATTCCGCTTCTAGTAGAGTCCAAACCGCCTCCCAAATCTCCCAATTCCTGACCTAAAATGGCTTTTGGAGCATTCTTGATTTTCAGTAATCCCCTGGAATAGTAATGAGCTTTGAAGGCTTTGATGAGTTCAAGGTTCTCTTTTCGTTTGTCTATGGTAGCCCTCATGATTTTGTTGGCTGGATTTTCGTTGGTTTTTACAACGACTTCCTGAAGGGATATTTCTTCTTCCTCCAAAACAACATTCAATTGATATGGAAAGTTTTCAATGGTTACTGTTTTTTTGAGGGTTTTATACCCCAGATATTTAAACGTAATTGTGTAGGTTTTGGGAGCGGAGACGTTCAGTTCATAAACGCCATTATCGTTACTGGTAGTGCCTGTGTAGGTGTTTTCAATATAAATATTAACAAAGGCTAAAGGGGTATTATTACTGTCTTTTACAGTACCTTGAATTTGAGCCAAGGCATAAAACGTCTGCAAAAAACTAAAAAGTAAGACTAGTTTTTGTTTCATATAAGTGTTGGTTGATGGCGCAAGAAATTTGCTGTATGAGGGCAGTATTGGAACTGCTGGTTATAAACATTTTGAAAAGTGCTGTTATAACCATTCAAGAAATTACTTGTAAATTTTCTTGATGCGATCCAAATTACGCTTGTTGTCGCGGTCTTTAATAGTGTCTCTTTTATCGTAAAGTTTTTTCCCTTTTGCCAAAGCAATATCCATTTTGGCGTACCCTTTTTCGTTGATGAACACACGAAGCGGCACAATGGTAAGACCTTTAACGTTTACATCCTTTTGAAGTTTTTTAAGCTCCCTTTTGTTGAGTAGTAGTTTGCGTTCGGCCTTTGGCTTGTGGTTGTAGTAGTTACCGTAAACGTATTCCTGAATAGTCATGTTGATGACAAACAGTTCGCCACGGTCGTTAAATTCGCAAAAACTCTCGGCAATAGAGGCCTTACTATCTCTTATGGATTTTATTTCAGTACCTGTTAAAACAATTCCAGCAGTATAAGTGTCAAGGATTTCGTATTCAAACTTGGCTCTTTTGTTTTTTATGTTGACCGTTTTTTGCATAGCACAAAACTACGTTTTTTATAATTTATGCTAAATACCTTTTGAGAATTTTATTGCAGTTTTAGATTAGCTGTCAGTCTATGGTGAGTATATAATCGGTAATAGTTTCTTCGGATATTACAACAATATACAGGAAGCTGTTGTTGTCGTCTTCCATCATAATATATTTGTCTTGGGAAATGAATGCGTTTGCAATAGCAGGGGTTGTATTGCTATGACCAACAATAAGCACAGTTTGGCCTTTTGTATCATTTTGGAAGGTTTTTATGTCTAGGTTGTTTGGGTCATATAGTTCAATCTCGATGTTGAATCTTTTGGCAATAGGCGCCACAGTTTCCTTAGTTCTATAGTAGTTTGTTGAGAAAATTCTGTCCAAAGGAACATTACTAAAGACACTGTCCCATTGTGTAGCTCTTTTTTGGCCAATTGCAGAAAGGTGAGGGTTGGGATTGGAAGGATCTGTTCTGTCCTTTTCCGCATGCCGAATTAAAAAGTAAGTTGTTGTATTGTTGCTCGATTTTTGAGGAAAAGCGTGAAAAGACAAAAGTATAAGCAGTAAAAGGCTGAACGGTTTCATGATGGATAGTATGGATTATATCCAAATATAAAACAAATTAGGGCCGAAGCCCTAATCTAATGTTTTGATTCAATAAGTTTTATTGTTTGTTAGTCTTCGACTTTCAAAGCTTTGTCTGTAACAATGGCAACACCAGCCGATGTTCCAATTCTGTCTACACCTATATCGATATACTTTTGAGCTGTTTCATAATCTTTAATGCCACCAGAGGCTTTAATCTTGGCGTTGTTACGAACCGTTTTCTTAATGATTTTTACAGCTGTTAATGTAGCGCCACTGTTGGAGAAGCCTGTAGCGGTTTTGATAAAGTCTGCCTTGGCATCCATACAAATTTCACAAGCTTTAATGATTTCGTTTTTAGATAGTTCGCTAATTTCAATAATCACTTTCAGAGGAATGCGTCCAATAGCTTGTTTTATATCACTAATGTCTTTGTAAACGGCTACGTAATTTTTGCTTTTTAAAAAGCCAATGTTTATTACCATATCTATTTCGTTGGCTCCTTGGTTTACGGCAGCTTTAGCTTCACAAACTTTCGCTTCGGTAGACATTGCTCCTAGAGGAAATCCTACAACAGAACAAACTTTTACCTCTGTTTTTTCTAACAGTTGGTGTGCTAATGGGACGTAACAACTATTTACGCAAACGGAGTAAAAATGATGGTTTTTAGCTTCGTTACATAGGTCTATAATGTCTCTTTCTGAAGTTGTGGGTTTTAAAAGTGTGTGGTCTATGTATTTACTAATATTCATGTTTTAGTAGGTTTAATATTGATGTAGTGTAACTTCTGTAAATTTTTAATTTAGAGTTGGTTACGAGTCAATAACGTCTATGTAATTGGGGGAATTAATAGCGGTTCAAAATTAATAAATTAATCTTAATTAAATAAAGTGAAAACTTAAACTTTATTGTATTTGAACGAAAAATTTCACAAAATTTAACATGTTTGTAAGAAGAATTGTTTAGTATGTGTTTGAGTATGATTACGGTAGTACTGCTTCTACTAGATAGCCTTGTTTCCTTAAAAGTGAAATGACACCATTTTCACCAGAAAGGTGTCCGGCACCAACTCCAAAAAAGGTAGGTTGCGCTTTGGAATAGCTACTTATTTTTGAAATCCAAGATTTGTTTCGTTCGTTAAGCATTTGGTCTTGGTATTTATAGGTTAGGGTAGAATTGTCTTTTAGTAGCAGGTTGTGAAGGCCTTCTAAATCCTTGTTTTCATATAGATTCATCATCTCCGTGATATTGGCCTTGTCCTTGGCCATGCTATCTTTAGCCGATTTTAATAGCTCCTCTATTTGGTCTTTATAAGGAATGTCATCAAAGAGTTTCATTTGCTGTTCTATTGTTTCCAATCCTTCCACATTTTCATTTTGCTCTTTTGTTACAGCCATTAATTTATTTTCAAAGGATTGAATAGGACACTGCAGAAGTTTTGGGTATAGCATGGCACTTAAAAAGAATGGCTTGATGTTGCCTAAAACCTCAAGTGGCATGCCGGTTTGGGTCTTGATGAAGCTTGAAAGTAATTGGTAATCTTCTTTTGAAACGAAATCCTTTATGGTTTTTCCGTTTTTCATATACATCTCCTGCATCATTTTTGATTGCAGCTCTGGGTGATCCATATCAATTTCTAGTACCAATAGCGATGTGTTGTCTAGGGCGGTTTTTACGGTTTTGTCCAATGTGGCATCGCAGGTAATGTGGATGGTCCCAAAAATATAGGATGGCTGCTCAAGGCCGTTTCCGGATATTTTCCAAAGCAAGGATTTGTTGGTTTCCTGTGCAATTGTGATTGTTGAAATAAGAACTATTGCTATGTTTATAATGGTTCGGGAAAAAGATGTTAATGACATTTTCATTTAATATTAGAGTAGATTGGGATTATTGTTTTTGTTGGAAATCTTTTAGGATGTGATGGACCCATGTAATTGCCTCGGTCAAGGTATTAAAAATCTTGTAGGGTTTATCAAAGAAATTACGCTCATATTCGGCATTTTTTCTCATAATTCTGGTGGCGGGGACAATGGCAATTCCTAAGAGATTGTGGATTTTTTCTGTTTCAACATAAGTTAGTGGATCTACTGAGTAGGAGTAAACCCTGTTCGATACATATACAAAGTGTTTGCCTGTATAGTGGTTGTGAACAATGGTGCTTAATTTATCATTGTGCTTGGGATGTATGTCAGCGCCTTCTTTAATTTGGTTAATTAAAAAATCATCAAACACCAAAATTTCTGCACTAGGCAAGTTGTAGTAATGAAACCTTCCCATAGAACTCTTTTTTAAAGTTAATAAGGCTTTTGTTTTTGATAAAAAAAGCAACGCTAACCTAATTAAAGGGTCGCGTTGCCTTAACACCAATCAACCAAATTATTATGAAACGTCCTAGCGGACATTTAAACTCCAATGGCGGTTAACCACTGAAGTTTTCGTTAAAGTTCTTCAGTAACCATATTGGCTTGGTTTCTGAAGACTAGTTTATCATCGAATGCATCTAGAAGGACTACACTGTCTGTGGTGACTTTTCCAGAAAGAATTTCTTTACTTAATTCATTGAGAACTTCTTTTTGAATAACTCTTTTCACGGGTCTAGCGCCATATTCTGGATTGTATCCTTTTTCTGCAAGGTATTCCGTAGCTTCTTTTGTAGCATCAAAAGTAATACCTTGTTGGCCTAGCATTTTTGTGAGTCCTTTTAATTGTAGCTCTACGATTTCCAATATGTTTTCCTTGGATAAAGGCGTAAACATGATGGTTTCGTCAATTCTGTTTAAAAATTCAGGTCTTACCGTTTGTTTCAGTAAGGCTAACACGTCAATTTTTGCGCTTTCCATAGCGGAATCTATATCTTTGGTGGCATCAAAACGTTCCTGTATAATCTGACTTCCCATATTTGAGGTCATGATGATTATAGTGTTTTTAAAATCAGCCAAACGACCTTTATTGTCTGTAAGGTGCCCTTCGTCCAGTACTTGCAAAAGAATATTGAAAGTGTCTGGGTGTGCTTTTTCAATTTCATCCAATAACACAACTGAATAAGGTTTGCGTCTTACGGCTTCGGTTAATTGTCCACCTTCGTCGTAACCTACATATCCTGGAGGCGCACCCACTAATCGGCTCACGGCATGACGTTCTTGGTATTCGCTCATGTCTATTCTGGTCATGGCGTTTTCGTCGTCAAACAGGTATTCGGCCAAAGCCTTTGCCAATTCGGTTTTACCTACACCAGTGGTTCCAAGAAATAAAAAGGTTCCAATAGGCTTTTTAGGGTTTTGCAGTCCTGCCCGGCTTCTTCGCACGGCATCACTTACCGCCGTAATGGCTTCGTCTTGGCCTACTACACGTTTATGCAGTTGGTCTTCCAATTTCAACAATTTTTCACGTTCGCTTTGCAACATTTTGGTAACAGGAATTCCTGTCCATTTTGCCACTACTTCTGCGATGTCGTCATAAGTAACTTCTTCTTTAATCAGGGAGTTTTCATTTTGATTTTCATGAAGCTCCTTTTGAAGTTTTTCCAGACGTTCTTGACTTTCTTTTATTTTTCCGTAGCGGATTTCGGCAACTTTACCGTAATCACCATCGCGTTCTGCCCGTTCGGCATCCAATTTATAGTTTTCAATTTCAAGTTTAGTGGCTTGAATGTTGTCAACAACATCCTTTTCGCTTTTCCACTTAGCATTGATTTCGTTGCGTTCTTCTTTTAAATTGGCCAAGTCTGATCGCAGAGATTTCAATTTAGCCTCGTCCTTTTCGCGTTTAATGGCTTCAATTTCAATTTCCAATTGCATGATTTTTCGATCTAAAACATCCAATTCCTCGGGTTTTGAATTGATTTCCATACGCAATTTGGAAGCAGCTTCGTCCATTAAGTCAATAGCCTTGTCTGGAAGGAATCTGTTGGTAATATAGCGTTCAGATAATTCTACGGCACCAATTATTGCTTCATCTTTGATACGGACCTTGTGATGGGTTTCGTATTTTTCCTTGATTCCTCTTAATATAGAAATAGCGCTTTCGGTATCCGGTTCATCTACCATAACTTTTTGGAAACGTCTTTCTAGGGCTTTATCCTTTTCAAAATACTTTTGGTATTCGTCAAGCGTAGTGGCGCCTATGGCACGCAATTCTCCTCTGGCCAAGGCAGGTTTCAAAATATTGGCAGCATCCATCGCGCCTTGACCGCCTCCGGCCCCTACAAGAGTGTGTATTTCGTCTATAAAGAGAACAATGTCTCCATCACTTTCGGTAACTTCTTTGATGACTGCTTTTAAGCGCTCTTCAAATTCACCTTTGTATTTGGCGCCTGCAATAAGGGCGCCCATGTCTAAGGCGAAAATCTGTTTATCAACCAAATTTTCGGGGACGTCACCATCTACAATGCGGTGGGCAAGACCTTCTGCAATGGCAGTTTTACCTGTGCCCGGCTCTCCCACTAAGATTGGATTGTTTTTGGTGCGTCTGGATAAAATTTGAAGAATTCTACGTATTTCTTCATCGCGACCAATAACGGGATCCAGTTTTCCGTCTTTGGCTAACTGATTAAGATTTTTAGAGTATTTGTTGAGGGCATTGTAGGTGTCCTCTTGACTTTGAGAGGTTACACGGTCGCCTTTTCGCAATTCGCTAATACCTGCCGATAATGCTTTTTCAGTGACGCCTTGGTCCTTGAGCATTTGGGCTATTTTGCTGTTGGATTTAAAAACAGCCAAGATTAAATGTTCAATGGAGACAAAGTCATCCTTCATTTTTTTAGCAATAATGGATGCTTCGTTAAGCGTTTTGCCTGCTTCTCTGGAAAGCATGATATCGCCTCCCGAAACTTTTGGAAAGCTTTCCAATTGCTTGTCCAAGGCCTGTTGCAGGACCATGGTATTTACATTTAATTTTTTAAGAATGAATGGCAATACATTCTCGTCAACTTCAGAAATGGCTTTAAAGATGTGCTCATTTTCAATTTGTTGATGACCAAAACCTTGGGCGAGCTGCTGTGCTTGCTGTATGGCTTCTTGTGATTTTATTGTATAATTATTTAAGTTCATAGTTTGATTTTCTTTTGATTTTAGAAAGCTAAAGTCAAAAAGCTTACCACTTAAACACGTGTGACAAAATGTCGTTATTTTAACGGAAAAACCGTGACGTTTTGTCGGTTTTTAGCGAGGTGTAGGATAGGTCTTGGTTTGTACTGTAAGTTACAAAAAAGTATTGTTTTTACAGTGGGAATTTGATGTTAAATAATTGATAATCAAGTTGTTTTTATGTGTTAGCTATTTGATTAACGTTAATTTATAACTGTTGAACAAAAAATAAATTAGATTTACATTTCTAAAAGAGAAATACATGGGATTTATAAAGAAATTGTTTGGTGGCGATAAGGTCATTGAAGAAAGTGAAGAGTTGGGAAAAGTGTCATGGTGCGCCTTGACTACGGTTGAGCAGTTAAACGAGCTTAAGGAGGCCTCTCAAACTAAGCCACAATTAATTTTTAAGCATTCTACAAGATGTGGAGTGAGCAGAATGGTATTACGTCAATTTGAAGGAGCTTATGGTTTTCCGGAAGAAGACTTCGATTTGAATTTTTTGGATTTATTGAACTATCGAGAGGTATCTAATGCCATTTCAAGTATGTTCCAGGTGATGCATCAATCGCCACAGCTTCTTGTTATTAAAAATGGAGTAGTGGTAGCACATGCTAGTCATAGTGCTATTTTGGAACTTAATTTAAATGATTACGTTTAGTATTCTAAAAAAAAAGCCCCTAATAACGAGGGGCTGTAGTTTGATTGTCTATTTTGAATGAGGCTAAAATATCCTTCAGTTTTAGTTTTAAATCTTCACCCGTGTCAAATACCATTTGTTCGTTGCTGGGGAATGGAATAGCACGGTTGCGCATTAAGTTTAAGTCTTCTCTAGTCAAAGCTCGTTTGTCTCCTTCATAGGTTGCGTAAAAATGCTCAAAGATAAATCCACTATCTATAGGAAGTGTACTTATCGTTTGTTGTGTTTTAAGGTCTGAAAACACAGCATTTCCAAGAATTTGTGATGATTTGAATTGCTGGAATTCATAAAGGTTGGCTTTCACATTGATTATTTTGTCTACTTTAATGTCGTTGCCGAGACTGTCCTTCATCACATTCCCGTTTTGATCCAACTGGTACTGCCAGCCATCCACTATTTCCTGCTCTCTAGGAATTTGACGTTCCTTAATTTGTTCCGGAGAAATATTGATGCGCTGTAACTGTAGTTCCATGCCATAATCGTATTGCAGTCCTGATATTCTGTTGGAGTGATATGATAACCAAAACTGATTTAGACCATAAGTGTCAAAATTCAATAAATCTTGTTCCAATTGCCGAGGGATGACCTGATTGGTGTAATTTTTAATATGTACAATCACATGTTCCATACCTCTTTCATGAGCTTCCAAAAGTAATTCCCGGGTGTCTTCATAATTTGGATAGATGCGCTCCACGTATGAGAATACGTTATGGGCTTCCCTGATATCCGTTTTAAAGTTGGACTCTAAAAGCGCTAGACCTTTTTCATATAAATAATCAGCGGTTTTGTTTTTCCATTCGGAAATGGCATTGCTGTAATCCTGAAACTTGAAAGTGATGGTCTTACCTTCTACGACCAATGGTAAAATTGGTTTAATGGCTTCCTGCCTTTTGTTGAGGTAACTATAGAGTTCATAGATTTCTGTATACAATTCCGGATTGTTATCTTTTTTGAGGTGTTTAATTGTTGTTAGATCACGTTCTTGTGCCTTGTGAAATGCGTCTTGCAGCATCATGGCGTAATCCTGTTTGCGTTTGGAAGTTTTATTGGTTTCCAATTTTCTTAGAGCTTCCGTGATGGCTTGGTTGTAATTGCCAGTATTAATGGCTCTCTCAACTTGTTTTTTGCTACTGCAGCTTAATACCAAAGAAAGGATAACTGATAAGAGTAAACTTCGTTTCATAAGCATTTGTTTTAGGTGTGTTTATGTCTAGATTCAAATTTAATGCCAAAAAAAACACCCTCAATATCACTATTGAGGGTTGTATGATGTATATGTGTAAATTGTATTACTTTTTCTTTTTAGGTTCAAAAACCGGAAGTAATTGAGTAGATACTTCTCCAAATCCAATTCGGGTACCGTCCTTTTCGCAATAACCTCTCATGATTACAGTGTCATAATCATTGATAAATTTACGCTCGGAACCGTCCTTCATTGTTAATGGGCGTTCTCCTCGCCAAGTCAATTCCAGCATAGATCCAAAGGAATCTTCGGTTGGTCCAGAAATGGTTCCACTTCCCATAAGGTCTCCAGAGTTTACAGGACAACCGTTAATGGTGTGGTGAGCCAATTGCTGAGCCATGTTCCAATACATATATTTAAAGTTGGATTTGCTCACAATAGTTTCTTTTGCCGATTTGGGCTTAAGAGATACTTCTAAGTTGATGTCGTAGCTCTTTTTACCTTTGTATTGTAAATATGGTAACTGAGGTTTTTCTGGTTTTGGACCTTGTACGCGGTACGGTTCCAAGGCATCCAACGTCACAATCCAAGGTGAAATGGAAGAGGCGAAGTTTTTTGCCAAGAATGGTCCTAGTGGTACATATTCCCATTTTTGAATATCGCGGGCAGACCAGTCGTTCAACAATACCAATCCAAAGATGTATTCTTCTGCTTCCTCGATTGGAATAGGTTCTCCAAGGTCATTGGCATCGGTAGTAATGAAAGCCATTTCCAGTTCAAAATCTACCAATTTGGATGGTCCAAATACAGGGGTTTCACTTCCTGCCGGAAGGGTTTGTCCTTGTGGTCTGTGGACCGGGATTCCTGAAGGGATGATAGAAGAACTTCTTCCATGGTAACCAACAGGTATGTGCAGCCAGTTAGGCATCAGTGCATTATCGGCGCCTCTAAACATGGTTCCAACGTTGGTGGCATGTTCAAGGCTTGAATAAAAATCGGTATAGTCCCCAATTTCAACAGGCAATTGCATTTCAATTTCGTCTAAACGAAACAGGACAATTTCTTTATGTTGTTTATTGTTTTTTAAAGTGGTGTTATTACTGTCAAAGATTTGAGCAATACGGTTACGTACGGCACGCCATGTTTTTCTTCCGTCGGCAATAAAGTCGTTAAGGGTATCTTGAAGGAATATATCGTCGGTTAACGGAATGCCGTCAAAATAGCCTAATTGATGCAGTGCACCCAAGTCTATGGCAGTATCTCCAATTCGGGTTCCTATAGTAATGATGTCGTCACGTGTAAGAAACACCCCAAAAGGTATGTTTTGAATTGGAAAATCAGAGTTCTTTCCTACGTGCAGCCATGATGTTCTATCTGGATTATTTGCTGATAAAGGCATAAAAGTATTAGAGATTAATGGTTTAATAAATTCTAGTCAAACCTACATAATTTTTTCGTTCTAATTGAAAAAAATGCTGAAAAAGTAGGTTGATTTCTAAGGGTTAATAAAAAATAAAGACCAAGAAGGTAAATATCTGTTTTTTGAACTTCAATACTCATTGGATTTATTATTTTTGATAAATTTTTAACTAAACTAATTTTTATGCTACGTGATCAACAAATTTTTGAGCTCATAGAAGACGAAAGAGAAAGACAATTGGAAGGTTTGGAGTTAATTGCTTCCGAGAATTTTGTAAGCGAACAAGTAATGGAAGCTGCAGGTTCTGTATTGACCAATAAATATGCCGAAGGATACCCAGGAAAACGTTATTACGGAGGGTGCGAAGTGGTTGATCAAATAGAACAAATAGCCATAGATCGTGCCAAAACATTGTTTGGAGCTGCCTACGCAAACGTACAGCCACATTCAGGAAGTCAAGCTAACACTGCGGTTTTTGCAGCTTGTTTGAAGCCTGGAGACAAAATATTAGGTTTCGATTTATCTCATGGTGGACACTTAACACACGGGTCTCCAGTGAATTTCTCAGGAAAATTGTACAATCCTGTGTTTTATGGAGTAGATCAAGAAACTGGCGTTTTGAACTATGATAAAATTCAAGAGGTTGCCACTAAAGAGCAGCCTAAACTTATTATAGCGGGAGCTTCTGCTTATTCCCGTGATATGGACTTTAAAAGGTTCCGTGAAATTGCTGATAGCGTGGGAGCTATTTTAATGGCCGATATTTCTCACCCAGCAGGTTTGATAGCCAAAGGAATTTTGAATGACCCAATTCCTCACTGTCATATTGTAACGACTACAACGCACAAAACTCTTAGAGGACCTAGAGGAGGGATGATTTTAATGGGAGAAGATTTTGACAATCCATTTGGATTAAAGTTGAAAAATGGAAATCTTAGAAAAATGTCTTCATTATTGGATTCTGCGGTATTCCCAGGAAACCAAGGAGGACCATTAGAACATATCATTGCCGCTAAGGCTATTGCTTTTGGTGAAGCACTTACCGATGATTTTATGCATTATGTATTGCAGGTGAAGAAGAACGCTGCAGCTATGGCTGAGGCTTTTGTGGCTAAAGGCTATAATATCATTTCCGGAGGGACTGATAACCACATGATGTTGATCGATCTTCGCAATAAGAACATAACAGGAAAAGAGGCAGAGGAAGCTTTGGTAAAAGCTGATATTACTGTAAACAAGAATATGGTGCCTTTTGATGATAAGTCTCCTTTTGTTACTTCAGGAATTAGAATAGGGGCAGCGGCTATAACCACAAGAGGTTTAAAAGAAGCTGATATGGAATCTATCGTAACCTTGATAGACGAGGTTATTACAAATTATGAAAACGAAACTGTGCTGGAAGAAGTCGCTGTAAAAGTGAACAACATGATGAAGGATAGAGCTTTGTTTAACTAAACAAATACTCTATGGTAACAAGATTAATAGCGTTCGTTAGTGCAATTGGTTTGTTTTTGGTGTCCCCTAAACTAAAGGCTCAATTGCAATTTGATAATGTGGCACTGGCCAAGGGAATTGATGTGACGATCGATCTTCTTTCAGAAGGAGGCGGCGTTTCGTTCTGCGATTTTAATGGTGACGGTTGGGATGATATAACCTTCAGTTCGGCTACAGATACTCCCGTGTTGTTTTTTCAAAATAATGAAGGAACTTTTTCGCAGGTGACTTTTGATATGGTCGATCCCAATTACAATACCAAGCATCCTATTTGGGTAGATTATGACAATGATGGCGATAAAGATTTTTTTGTGACCAGTAATATTGGTTTCAACAGACTTTATCAGAATCAAGGAGATATGACCTTTGTTGATGTTACGGAAACATCAGGAATAGATGGGAATACGCCTTTGTCTACAGGTTGTGCTTGGGGAGATTATGACAACGATGGATTTTTGGATGTCATGATATGCAAGTACGACTTCACTTCCGAAATTTACAATCAACTGTATCACAACGAAGGAGATGGTACATTTACCAATGTTACTGTAGCTTCTGGGGTTGCGGATTTGGAAGCTGTGTTGTGTTTAAATGCAGTTTTTTGCGATTTCAATAATGACGGTTGGCAAGATATTTATATCAATAATGATCGTACTTATTATGATAACTATTTTTTGAAAAACAATGGCGATGGCACATTTACAGACATTAGTGTAAGCAGTGGCGCCGATTTAGCAATGGATGCTATGTCTGCCACAGTGGAAGACTTTGATAATGATGGTTGGGTGGATATCTATATAACCAATACCGATAGTCCTTTTGCCGATCCTGAAGGGAATGCACTTTTAAGTAACAATGGTGATGAAACCTTTACCAATATTGCTGGTATGACAGGAACTGTTTTCAATAGTTTTGGTTGGGGAGCCCTATTTTTGGATGCCGATTTGGATACGTTTAACGACATTTATGTTAGTGGTGCTTTTACAGATACTCAGCCTGCTATGCTGCTTCCTTCTGCCTTTTACCACAACCAAGGAAACGACACATGTTTGATTCCTGAAACCGCCGGTTTTGATGACGATATTCAAGTGAGTTATGGGAATGCCCTAGGTGACTTTAACAATGATGGATTGCCAGATATGGTAGTTATTAATGATAATTCGCTGCCGTTTTTATGGGAAAATCAAACCGATACTTCTAATAATTATCTTAAGGTAAAATTGGAAGGTGTTAGTTCTAACAAAGATGGTATTGGTTCAAAATTGGAGGTTTCTGCCGGAGGAAAAGTACAGTATCGTTATGTTGCTTTAGGGGAAGGGTATTTAAGCCAAAATTCCAACACTGAGCTTTTCGGAGTAGGAGAGTCCACAACCATCGATTATGTTAAGGTGACATGGCTAAGTGGTACTGTAGATATTTATAATAATGTTGCTCCTAATCAAACTTTGGAAGTTGTGGAGGGAAGTACTCTTGGGATTGATGAGGCCGCATTTGGCCTGATTAGTATTTATCCAAATCCTTCCTCGGGATTGGTGGTAATTTCTGGTCTAGAATTGGCCTCACATTTATCAGTCTACAATACTTTAGGGCAACATGTATACGAACAGGAACTTGACAATTCTAATAATAGGGTTGATTTATCCAATATTGCCAAAGGACTTTATTATTTTAATATTTCTAACGAATTAGGATCTGTTACCAAAAAGATTGAATTAAAATGATCTGTTAGCAGAAGGGATTCATATTAAATAAGCTTAAAACCCCTAGAATAAGTGCAACATCCCCGATGAGTACTTTATAGGGGTTTATTTTTTGAGATAGTTTGAAAAGTGAATCGCCTATCCCTGGAACTTTTGAAAGCTGTTGGGGGAGTAACAATATTCCGCAGGCTATCCCTACAAGAGCGAAAATGATACAGTTAAATTTAATTATGAATATAATACCTATGGCTAAGGTTAGTATTCCAATAATAGGGCTTAATGGCTGTAATTTGGCGGCAATATTTACAAAAAAATTACTTTTTCCGTCCAAACGGTCTAAAGTTGTTACCGCTAGCATAAGACCTGCACAGATACAGGCTATTTCAAAAATAAAATAAGTCATAACAAAACCCTGATTAATAGTTGTGTTATAAAATTAGTTAAATTTTGATTACCTAAATATGTGTTTTACTAACTAATCTTAATTTTCTTCAAATGTAATATGTTGATATGCGCCTAAATCGGGGGAACTAGTTCTGTTGTTGTTCAAGAGGTCTGTTGGTACTTGGTTGGCATAAAAAGCATTCCCTTGATTGTTGGCTGCAGAATCTTCCCCTATTATTAAATCGTTTTCAAAAGGTGCTCTAAAATCGGGCGATTCATTAAAGATATTGTTCTCATACAGAAGCGTATTGTCAAAATCATAATTGTCTCCAGAAAAGAAGTTGGTGTTATCTTGAAATCTTAACAGACAGTTGGTAAATTTGAAATTGAAGACTTCGCCACTTTCTTCTTGATCCAAAAGAAATTCAGGGTTGTCATTACCATAGATAATGCAATTGTTGAAGTTGGCCTCATCAAGGTCATTGGTGTAGATATTCTGTTCTTCATCCACCTCATAATTATTGATAAGTACGGATGGAAATTGCCTAAAGCTGTTGCCCCAATAATTGGCCAAGGTACAGTGCGTAAAATTGTATTTTCCGCCATAGGTGCCTGCAAAAGATGATTGCCCAGAATTATTGATAACTACATTTTGGGCTCCAATAGAAGTAGCACGACCCAAAACACCAAAGTTACTAGAGTTGTAAATTTGGGTATTTGTAAGATTCAGTTTATTGCTTTCTTCGTATTGGTTTCCTTCACTTAAAATACCGATGGTTGCATTTTTTATGGTGGCGTAATTAATGGAGTTATTGGTACTTCCGTTGTATAACCAAATGGTTCCCCATTGCCCAGGAACATCCTCGTATAAAGGTTCAAGACGGTCCCCTTGAAAAATAACTTCGTTTTCCAAAAGCTCTTGGTCATTGCTAAAAGCACCATTTACTTGTAAAGACGCGTTATTGGTTACTAGCAGGCCTGAATTGGCGTGAAAATGTATGCGCGCACCAGCTTCTACAGTCAGTGTTTTGCCACTGTTGACTCCCGCGTAGCCGTAAATAACATAGGGTTTCTCGTTGGTAAATGTCAATTCTTCATCGGTTAAAAAACGCCCTTGAAGATTCGTTTCGTCATCAATGCCATCACCATCCACATCAAACGTGAGGGTTTCCACAATTCCGGTAGTTTCATCTTTACTAGGATAGATAAATACCGCATCTTGTATTAGGGTTACCAATTCTACTTTTTGAAAATTGTTGCCGCTGTCAAATTCTATGGCATCGGTGTATAAAAATTGGGAGTTGGTAGCAGCAAAGGTTTCTATGTCTACAGTTGTTTCTATAAAAATGTACATACTGTCCTTTGCCAATAATTCTATATCTTGAAACTCCTTTCCGGAAAGGCCGTCAACATTCAAGCGGTAATTGGAGCTTTCTCCTTGTCCTAAACGTAGCGTAGGGATGACAATATCATTAGAACTTCTGTTGTATACTTTAAGGTTGTAGGTGCTTGAACCAATATTTGTGAATACGGTATCAAGGTACACGGTGTCTTTGGAAAATTGTAATTGTCCCGTACTTGGTTCGAAATCAAAATCGTTTCGACAGGAACTCCAGGTCATTAAAATTGATAGTGCAAAAATAAAGTAGCCTAGTTTCTTCATAGATAATAAAATGCTGTGGTGCTTTTGAGCGATAAAAGTATGATTTTTTACACGAATGCGTAGTATCAACGGAAGTATTTTAGAGTTGTTGCCTTTTAAGTTAAGGTTTGTTTTCCTGCAATAGTTTGGAGAAGCTATCGCCATGCTTTAAAAGGGCATCCAAAAGGAGAAAATCATTGTTGCTTTTCAGTAGGGATTTCGAAATGTTTTGGGCTTCTAAGTATTCAAAGAATAGGTATTTGTGTTCCAATGGAATATGTAGTTCTTTCTTTATAAAGTTGTCATTGAAATAGGAACTCGTGGAAAATAGTCTGTAAAAATCCTCATATAATGCATACTGGATGACTGGGATGTCTTTTTTGCTTTTAAATAGTTTTCCAAAAAGTTTTCCTATGGCAATGAAATCCATTGAAGTGTTATATTGGTTACTGTATAAAAAGGGATTGTTCTTCCTATCAGTTGCCAACTGCTTTAGAAAGGTAGATTGGAATTTTGTAGAGTCAAAAACCTTTTCCCTTTCATCAATTATGATGATTTCATCTAAGGTATGAGTAACTTTTTTTAATTCAATGACTAGGGTTTCTTTAAAGTGAATTGGTTTTAAAACCAGTTGCTGGCTTTCATGAAATAAGGAGTGGAATGTTAAAGTGTCGCCTGGAGCGGCTTCTACATTGAAGTTGCCATTGTCATCGGTATAAGTAAATTTATTTTTGTTGATGTTGATGATTTTGCCTCCTTTTACAGTGGTTTCGGCATCATATACTTTGCCTTTCAAGGATTGGGAAGCGGCAAGTTGGGAGGCAAGAATACAAACAAAACAAAGGATTCTAAACATATTTTGATTGGTTGGCTTACAATCAAAATAAGACAATAGTAAAGTAAGAATCCTCTTTCTTAAGAAAATTTAACAGCGGTTTTAACCTTTGTTTAAGTAAAGAGATGTTCTATTTCTTCAGTAATTCTGCAAGGCCGATTGGTATTTTTTGAAATTAAACACCAATTGGCTTTTGAGGTTACAAGTAGCTTGGAGGTTGTATTGTTATAGATTTCTACAATCCTAGTAGAGATGACACCTTCGGATTTGGCGATATAGGTTTTTAGCCTAATGGATTCTCCTAGAAAGGCAGGTTGCTTGTATTCTATGGTATGTTTTACCAACACCCAAAAATACTGGTCTTTTATGGCTTGGGTAGCCCCAGCGTCCCAATGTTGGGACGCAACATCTTGAACCCATTGTACGTACCTCACATTGTTGACGTGGTTTAGCTGGTCCAGATCATCTTCTGTTACGGTAATTATGGTTTCAAAGGTTTTCATGGCTCAATTTGTTTGGGCGCAAAAGTAGCCTTTATTGCTTACTTTTCAATAATTTCAACTTCAAACAATTTGTTCCAACGTTTACCAGTTACAAAAAGGGTATTTGTCTCAGGATTGTAAGCAAGACCATTCAGTACGTCTAGGCCAGGATGTTGTTTTACTTTGTTGTGAAGCGGGGAGAAGTCAATAACTCCTTCTACAGCGCCATTTTTAGGGTTGATAATGGTTACACCATTAAATTGATAGTTGTTGGCATATATTTTACCGTCAATCCATTCCAATTCATTCAGGTTGATTACTTTTCCCTTATCTCGGTAAACCTGAATATGGTCTTTTTCCTGAAGGGTGTTAGGATCTAAAATCCATATGTTCTCGGTTCCATCACTTTTATAAATTACGTTATTGTCATTACAAAGTCCCCAACCTTCTTTGCTTTGACCGTAAGTGAAGGAGCTAATCTTTTCAAAAGACTCCAATTGGTAAACAAATCCGGTGTTTTCTCTCCAAGTTAACTGGTAGATCTTGTCATTTAAAATGGTCATTCCCTCTCCAAAATACTGCCTTTCCAAATCGGTCTTTTGTAATACGTCTCCTGTTTTATAATCTACTTTAAGTAATTTAGATTCGTTGTATTGCCCTGTACTTTCATAAAGATAGCCGTCGTGAAATTCTAGTCCTTGCGTGTAGGAGGTAATATCGTGAGGATATTCGTTAATGATATTAAAGGTATATAGTTTTGGTTTTTGGTTGTTCAAAATGGTGATGCGAGTTGAAACTTCATCGGTACCTTCTTTAGTGGTGATTGTAGCGGTTATTTGTTGAACGCCTAGTTTTACATCTTCCAATTTAATTTCATTGGGGATTGTTTGGTCGGCCAGCTTATAACTAACCGAGGTCACTTCGACGTTTTTTGGGTTTTTTAATGACAGTTTTAAGGTCTCTCCAAGGGTAATTATGTTCTTTTTGGCGCTTGTTTCAATAGAAAAAATATTTTTTTTGGTTTCATTATTGCTGCCGCAAGACCATAAAACAAAAGCTAAAATGGTGATTGATAGAAGTTTATATGTGGCTGTCATTTCAATATGTTTTTAAGGCAATTTATCTAATAAAATTCAGTTTAAAAAATCATTGCAGAACTATTAAAAGATTGTATCTTTGCAGCGGCAAGTCCTACACAACCAGCTCCTGCTGAATCCTCCAGGGCGGGAACGCAGCAAAGGTACGCGGTCGTAGCGGTGTGATGTAGGTAGCTTGCCTTTTTTTATGGCATAAACTGAACCTTTTTGGTGAAAAGGGGAATTAAAAATATATGGATTTGTTGCACTTTTGTAACAAATCCTTTTTGTTTTATGCTCTTCCCAAATACATTCTTATTTTTACGCCCTAAGTTTATAATATCATAATGTCTAAAGTTGTACTCATTACCGGAGGATCTTCCGGAATCGGTAAATCCATAGGAGAGTTTTTAACTACAAAAGGGTATAAGGTATACGGTACCAGCAGAAATCCTGATAAATATACCAATAGCAAGTTTCAATTAATAGCCTTGGATGTTTCCAAGCCTGATACAATTGCCAAGGCAGTAGCCTTTGTGGTGGAGAGGTCAGGGAAAATAGATGTGCTCATTAACAATGCCGGGGCAGGAATAACTGGCCCTATTGAAGAAATTCCGGATGTGGAAATCAAGCGTAATTTCGAAACTAATTTTTTTGGTCCAATAAATGTTATCAAGGCTGTATTGCCACACATGCGTAACCAAAATACTGGGATGATAGTTAACGTAACTTCCATTGCGGGCTATATGGGATTGCCTTACCGAGGTATTTACAGTGCCAGCAAAGGGGCTTTGGAACTGGTGACGGAGGCTTTCAGGATGGAACTTAAAGGTTTTAACATTAAAATGACCAATGTGGCTCCTGGAGATTTTGCTACAAATATTGCAGCGGGAAGGTTTCATGCGCCTGTATTGCAGGAGTCTCCATACAAGGAACCTTATGGAAATACCTTAAAATTGATGGATGCCCATGTAGATGAAGGAAAGGACCCTATGCTTATGGCAAAAGCCATTCATAAAATCATAGAAACTCCAAATCCTAAAATCCATTATAAAGTAGGAGAGTTTATGCAGAAGTTTTCCATTGTTTTAAAGCGAATTTTGCCTGATAAAGTTTACGAAAAACTACTGCTTAATCATTATAAATTGTAATTTTGCTGGAGATTTAATAATCAACTTTAAATAAACAATAAACATGAAATTTTTTATAGACACAGCTAATTTAGATCAAATTAGAGAGGCACAGGAATTAGGTATTTTGGATGGTGTAACAACCAACCCTTCATTAATGGCCAAAGAAGGTATTACAGGGGTTGATAACATTATGAAGCACTATGTAGATATCTGTAATATTGTAGATGGTGATGTAAGTGCCGAGGTAATTTCTACAGATTTTGAAGGAATGGTAAGAGAGGGTGAGGCTTTAGCTGAGTTACACGACCAAATCGTGATTAAATTACCAATGATTAAAGACGGTGTTAAGGCTTGTAAATATTTCAGTGATAAAGGAATTAAAACCAATGTAACTTTGGTGTTTTCTCCAGGGCAAGCGTTATTGGCGGCTAAAGCGGGAGCAACTTATGTTTCTCCATTTATTGGTCGTTTAGACGATATTTCTACAGATGGATTGAACCTTATTGCTGAAATCCGTCAAATTTTTGACAACTACGGTTACGAAACAGAAATTCTTGCGGCTTCTGTACGTCACACAATGCACGTGATTGACTGTGCTAAACTTGGTGCAGATGTAATGACTGGGCCATTGAGTGCTATTACAGGCTTGTTAAACCACCCATTAACAGATATAGGACTTGAGAAGTTTTTGGCAGACTATAAAAAAGGAAACTAAAAATTCTTTTCCCTCATATAAAAAAAGCTCCTAACAATTAGGAGCTTTTTTTATATGATAAATTGAAAAATAATGGCTTTTATTTCTGAGCGATTAGTTTTTCAAAGTTATTCTCAAATTCTTTACTGTAAAGGCTGTTTTTGGAAGAGATAATTTTACCTGAGGCATCAACTAAAAACACGGTGTAAACAGAGTTAATGACTAATGTTTTCATTCCTTCACCCAAATCTTCAAAGCGGTACTCATTTTGAGCAGAAAGTTTACTGCGTTTCAATGTGTTTTTCCAATAGACTTTATTTTCATCATTAATGTTAATGGCAATAATATTAAGGTCAGGATATTTATCCTTGAGCTTTTTGGTTCGGTAATAAAGATTTTTGTGGTTTAGGTCAAAGTTTGACGACCAAAAGTAAATGACAGTTGGTTCGTTTATTAAGGATTTTAAATTTTCTTTTTCATCCTCAAAATTGACCAAAGTAATATCAGGGATTGGTTCTCCTGGCTTAAGTCTGTTTAGTCTAGCCACAAGATTATTAATGTCTCTTTTGTCTATGTTGCTTGTGGTTTTAGCCAAATAGGAATCCAATAATTGGTTGGTCTCCTGAATGTCATCACTCATATAGACGCATTCTCTTATGTTTACTTTTAGTAAATTATTCTTGATGGCATCAACATTTACAAGGCTATCGATTAAATCTAACTTTTTGAGGTTATACTTTAAGGAGTGTCTATCGAAGTATAAATGCTGGTCTGTATTTTTGTAATATTCGTCAAGGGCAAGGTTGTTGAAGTGAGCAATTAAAAACCGATTGTAGGTGGCATATTCTCTTAATGCTTCAAAATTATAGTTAATGTCTTTTCTAAAATCGTAGAAGTGTTCGGGTAAATCTTTAAAGTGGACTAATCTGCTGTCACCATAATAACCAAACGGGTATACCTCCCTGTAGTAATAATTGTTGTAATTAATGTTGGCTTCGGCTATGGATTTGAAAAAATTGGTAGAAGGGTATTTTTCCAAAAAGAGATTGAGGTGTGCCATTTTTTCCTCTTTTTTTGAGCTTAAATAATCTTCAAACTCTTCGGGTGGCATCTTAAAGAGGGTGGTTTTCTTTTTATCCTCACTTTCATCCTGTAAAAAGGATTTAATTAGGTAGTTGTTCTTTTTGGAGCCAATTCCTGTAAATACCAAGGACTCATCAAAATCTAAGGTGTTTAACCTTAACATGATGCTGTCTTGAGGTTCCAAAAGCACCAATTGGTATTCACCGCCATGTAAAAAAGCATATAAACCAGATTTAATATGGTCTATCTTCTTAAAAAATCGGTTTTCTTCGTCAAGGTAAAGGGTATCTACTTGGTTTTCTGCTAAATGAAGTGTTACGTAATTTTTTTTGGGATTGATAATTTCACCCCCAAAATAAGCGTGGTCTTCGGGAGTATACTTGGTATCCATACATCCCGTCACAAACACTGATACTATAAGGGGTATGATGTAAAACTTCATAGAGATTACTTAATGTAGGTTGCTTTCGGTTATAAACAAAAATAGACTAACAAATCTATACCTCTTGTTAAGGCGTTGTTAAAAGTTATGTAGTACTAAGCTTTCAACGGATTTGTGCTGTCAAAAATAGAATAGATGTTTCATCTTGTGGATTCATTTGTCTACTTTTGCAAAAAATTAAAACAAATTATTATGCTATCAGTTTCTAATCTTTCAGTTCAGTTTGGTAAACGAGTTCTCTTCGATGAGGTGAACACAACTTTTGCCCAAGGGAACTGTTACGGTATTATTGGAGCAAACGGAGCAGGAAAGTCTACGTTTTTAAAGATTTTATCGGGTAAAATGGATCCTACTTCAGGACATGTGCATTTGGAACCTGGAAAACGTATGAGTGTGTTGGAGCAAAACCATAACTTGTATGACGAACATACGGTTTTGGAAACTATCATTATGGGAAATAAGCCCTTACACGAGCTTAAAACTCAAATTGATGCTTTGTATGCTGATTATACCGATGAGAATGCTGAAAAGATAGGGGAGCTTCAGGTACAGTTTGAAGAAATGAATGGTTGGAATGCCGATAGTGATGCCGCTGCCATGCTTTCAAACTTAGGGATCAAGGAAGATTTGCACTATATGTTGATGAAGGATTTGGATGGTAAGCAAAAGGTACGTGTGCTTTTGGCGCAGGCCCTTTTTGGAAATCCAGATGTACTGATTATGGATGAGCCTACCAACGACCTGGATTATGAAACTATTTCTTGGTTGGAAAATTTCTTGGCAGATTATAACAACTGTGTCATTGTGGTATCTCACGACCGTCACTTTTTGGATGCGGTTTGTACGCATATTTCTGATATCGATTTTGGAAAGATTACGCATTATTCAGGAAACTATACCTTCTGGTATGAGTCTTCGCAGTTAGCGGCAAGACAACGGGCACAACAAAACAAGAAAGCAGAAGAAAAGAAAAAGGAATTGGAAGAGTTTATTCGTCGTTTTTCTGCCAACGTTGCCAAATCTAAACAGGCAACCAGTAGAAAGAAAATGATTGACAAGTTGAATATTTCCGAGATCAAGCCTTCTAGCAGACGTTATCCCGCTATTATTTTTGAGCGCGATAGAGAAGCGGGAGATCAAATTCTCAACATTGAAAATCTTTCTGCTACATTGGATGGTGATTTGTTGTTCCAAAATGTTGACATCAATTTAGCAAAGGGTGATAAGGTTGTAGTATATTCCAAAGACTCTCGAGCGACTACAGCATTCTATCAAATTATCAATGGTAAGATGGAAGCTGATTCTGGAAGCTACTCATGGGGAGTAACGACTTCTCAGTCTTATTTGCCTTTAGATAACAGTGAGTATTTTGAGAATAAATTGACTTTGGTAGATTGGTTACGTCAATGGGCTACTACCGAAGAGGAGAGAGAAGAGGTTTACATTAGAGGATTCCTTGGAAAGATGATCTTTAGTGGAGAAGAAGCGCTGAAGACGGCAGACGTATTGTCTGGAGGAGAGAAGGTACGTTGTATGCTAAGTAGAATGATGATGATGAGAGCTAACGTATTGATGCTTGATGAGCCAACAAACCACTTGGATTTGGAAAGTATCACCGCTTTCAACAATTCACTTAAAAACTTTAAAGGAACTGTATTGTTCACTACTCATGACCACGAGTTTGCCCAAACGGTTGCAAACCGAGTGATTGAGCTAACGCCAAACGGAATTATCGATAGATATTTAACCTTTGATGAGTACATGAGCGATAAGAAAATTAAGGAACAAAGAGAAAAGATGTACGCTATAGAAGCCTAATCTTTTAATTTGAACACATAAAAAAAGCCTGAGATTATCTCAGGCTTTTTTTATGCTTCCATTTCAGATCTTACAGATTCTACAATGTGAACTGCCTTGTCCAATTCGTCCTTATGGACGTAAAGTTCCTGGAATCCCTGTATGGACGATCCAAAACCGGCCAATCTACCAGATTCCGATTCATCTTTGATGATAGGTTCAATGCCTACATCTTCAAGCTTGCTTATCATGAGCTGTACCATAATAAAGTTGCCAGAGAAAATTTTTATGTAATTGTCTTCGCTCATTGTACCAATATTTAATGTACTTAAGATACGAAAAATTGGGGTAAGGGAAGTGAAAAAAATTGAGATAGTAACTCCAATTGCAGGTGTATGGGTACAAAAAAGCCCTTGAAATAAGTTTTCAAAGGCTTTTTATATGCTTTTTTTAACCAAATTATTTGTCAATAGATCCCATTACACGTTTCATAAAGCCATTAAGAGCTTCCTTTTTAGGGGTACCTTCCTTAATCAATTTATGGACTTCAACGGCTCCATACATGTTGGAGATCAACTCGCCAATAACGTCAAGTTCTTCATCTTTAAGCGATGGAACCTCTGTAAGCGCCTCAAGGGTCTCGATGGTTTCAATTACGAAATCTTCGTCGTTTTCCTCAATAAATTCAGTCAAATGTTTTATTACCGGTAATTTCATTGCTTATAGATTTTTTCCAATAATGGTTTAAACAACTTCCGATACTAGGTCCTTCAAAACCTCAAATTTGTTGGTCTGCACTTGGTTTACAAATGCTCCATTTTTAAAGGTTGCAAATGTTGGAAGGTTATCCACATTGGCCAACTTTCTAGATTCAGGAAATTTTTCGGCATCCGCTACTACAAAAGCAGTGCTTTCGTTTTCTGAAGCCAATTTTTTGAATTTTGGTTTCATGATTCTGCAGTTTCCGCACCAAGTTGCTGAAAATTGCACCACAACAGTATCGTTGGAGTTGATGATGTCCTGTAGGTTATCTTGATTTAATTCTTGTACCATAATGAAAAGTTTATGATTGTGAGTAGGATCCAAGCAAGCCAAAAAGTTTGGCCAGCTTGGATTTTAATTTGTTGTAACGCTTATTAGTGAGAAGCCAAGTAGCTAGCAACACCATCTCTGTTGGCGTTCATAGCGTCTTTACCTTCTTCCCAGTTTGCTGGACAAACTTCCCCTTTTTCTTGAACGTGAGTCAAGGCATCGATTAAACGAAGGTATTCTCCAACGTTTCTTCCTAATGGCATGTTGTTGATGCTCTCGTGTTGTACAGTTCCTTCTTCATCGATGATGTAAGTAGCTCTGTAAGTTACGTTGTCACCTTCTACAGTTACAACACCAGTTTCTTCGTTGTAAGTTTCGTTGGTGATATCTAAGATTCCTAAGGTAGAAGCTAAGTTTCTGTTAGAATCGGCCAAGATTGGGTAAGTTACACCTTCAATTCCTCCGTTGTCTTTTGCAGTGTTCAACCATGCAAAGTGTACTTCTGGAGTGTCGCAAGATGCTCCGATTACGATTGTGTTGCGCTTTTCAAATTCAGCTAAAGCAGCTTGGAATGCGTGCAACTCAGTAGGGCATACAAAAGTAAAGTCTTTTGGGTACCAAAATAAAACTACTTTTTTCTTGTTGTTTACCGCTTCTTCAAGAACGTTGATTTTATAGGTGTCACCCATTTCGTTCATTGCGTCTACGTTTAAATTTGGAAATTTTTTTCCTACAAATGCCATAATAGTATATTTAAATTGTTAGTAATTTTCTAGGTGCAAATATACTACTTCATGCAGGTTTATTGGGGTTGCATGATTTTAAAAATTTATTAAATAATAGTTTTATTCAATGGAGGTAAAATGAAAGTATAGTTTTTTGTTATTTGTTAAAAATGAGCCTTGGAAATTTGCTTTATCTTAATTTTAAAGGCCGCATAAAATAAGGTTGTAAACGGGCTCAGGTAATTAAAGAAGGCATAGCCGGCATACGATAAAGTGTCCACACCCAACACGCCGCTTTGGTAGGCGCCACAAGTATTCCAAGGAACTAACACCGAAGTTACTGTCCCTGAATCTTCAAGGGTGCGGCTAAGGTTTTCTGGTGCCAATCCTTTATCTTCAAACGCCTTTTTATACATTCTTCCAGGAATTACCAAAGCCAAATATTGATCACTGGCAAGGGCATTCAATCCGATACAACTAATAACGGTACTAGCAAAAAGACCGAAGACAGAGTCAAACAAATTCAATACGGCCTTACTGATTCTGGACAAGGCGCCAATGGCATCCATCACACCTCCAAAAACCATGGCGCAAAGAATTAGCCAAATAGTGCCCAACATACCGTACATACCTCCCGAGGAGAATAAATCATTTAATTCGGCACTAGAAGTGGTTACCGAAGTATCTACTGTAATAGCAGTCATAATACCTTTGTAGGCTGAGAGGAAAGTTAGCTCTGAAGCACCAGTTATTTGTTTGACAATTTCTGGTTGAAAAATTAGGGCAAACACACCGCCCAGTAAGGTTCCAGCCAAAAGTGCAGGTAAGGGAGGCGTCTTTTTTACAATCATAAAGATGACCAATGCAGGCACCAAAAATAGCCAAGGCGAAATATGAAAGGCACTACCTATAGCATTCAACATTTCCGAAGTATCCGCATCACCTTTTACATCAAGAGACAGGCTAATAATGATAAACAGTACTAAAGTAATGATCAAGGTAGGTATTGTGGTATACATCATATATTTAATATGAGAAAACAATTCGCCTCCTGCCATAGCTGGAGCCAAATTGGTAGTATCACTTAAAGGAGACATTTTATCACCAAAATAGGCACCTGAAATTACGGCGCCTGCTGTCATTCCTGGATTAATGCCCAAAGCATTGCCAATCCCTATAAGTGCAATCCCCACGGTTGCAGAGGTGGTCCAGCTACTTCCCGTAGCTACCGATATAATAGCACAAATGATGACACAGGCTGGTAGAAAAATTGACGGACTTAAAATTTGAAGTCCGTAATAAATCATAGACGGAATGATACCGCTAATGAGCCATGTTCCCGCCAAAGAACCTACTAAAAGTAAAATTAGAATTGCCCCTGAAGTAGATTTGATGTTTTCGGCTACTTCTTCCATCATTTGGTTAAAAGATACCTTATTGAAGTATCCAACAATGGCGGCTACAGCTGCTCCTAAAAGTAGGATAAACTGATTGCTTCCGCTTAGGGCGTCATCTCCAAAGGCCTCAATAACATTATAGCCTAGCATTAACACCAATGCCAATACAGGAATCAAGGCTTCCCAAATGCTTAATTCTCTATTCTCAACAATATGCTCGTCTTGTGGTTGGGTGGGTTTTATTTCCTGGCTTTGCATGGATGGCTTGCGTTTAGTATTGGAGATGTAATGTTACGATTTTGAAAGGTATTCTGCAAATAGAAACAGTTGTGTACATTTGTCTTTAGTTGCAAGAAATTTTATGGATTCATTAACCCAAATTGTTTTAGGTGCTGCCTGTGGAGAACTGGCACTAGGTAAAAAAATAGGAAACAAGGCTTTGTTATTCGGAGCCATAGGTGGTACCATTCCAGATTTGGATGTGTATGTTGGCAGGCTTTTGTATTCCAATGAAATTGATATTATGATGTTCCACCGTGGATTCATGCATTCATTTTTGTTCTGTTTTATAGGGACGTTTGCTTTTGGATGGTTGGCCTACAAACTGTATAACACAGGACAGCGGAAGGATACTACTGCTATAAGCGATTGGTTTTGGTTGTTTGGATTGTCGCTTTTTACCCACCCAATATTAGATTGTTTTACGCCTTATGGAACCCAATTATTCACGCCATTTTCAAATTATAGGGTAGCCTTTAATAACATCTCCGTGGTGGATTTTGCTTATACCTTGCCTTTTTTGGGCAGCATGGTGTTGGTCATGCGGTTTAAGCGCTCAAATTCAAAACGATTATTTTGGACAAAGTTGGGCATGGGAATTAGTTCATTGTACATGTTATTTACCTTGATTAATAAATTATATATAAATAGTGTTTTTGAAAGATCTTTTAAGGAAGCCAATATATCCTTTTCAAGATTTAGAACTCAGCCAACAATTTTAAATAACATATTGTGGTACGGTATTGCCGAGGCGGATAACAATTATTATATCGGGTATTATTCGTTGCTGGATACAGATGCGCAAGTTAAACGAGTAATGTCTGTTTCAAAAGATCATGATTTTATTGAGGTATCCCATCCTGATATGCAAAAATTATCTTGGTTTAGTGATGGGTATTTCAATTTGGTCAAGGAAAAAAAAGAAATTCGGTATAATGATTTGCGGTATCCTATGTTGAATCCAGACGATCCAAATTCTTCTATTTTTAGTTTTTATTTGGAGCAACAAGGGAGCCGATGGGAAATTAAACCGTTTCAGGAGGAAGCCCCAGGTAGAGAAGATTTTGAACTGTTTTTTAAAAGAATAAAGGGAATTTAATGCAAAACGCCTTTCAATGAAAATAGAAAGGCGTTTTGTTATAAAAACAGAATAAAATTCTAAACTTCCATTTCAGATACTTTGCTCAGAATATTAAGTTCTTCCATACAGGCTCTCATCATTTCGTAGGTACGCTCAATATCGGCGTCCAAACCAATAGAAAAACGGATCAGGCCATCGGTAAGTCCCATTTCGGCTTGTTCATCTTCTGGAATTTCAGAAGATGTAGAGCTTCCCGGCGCACTGAAAAGTGTTTTGTAGAACCCTAAACTTACGGCCAAATATCCTAAGTTTCGCTCTTGCATAAGTTCCATTAATTCGTTGGCTTTGTCTAAAGAGCCTACATCAATAGTCAACATACCACCAAAACCGTATTTTTCGTTCATCATGCTTTTGAACAAATTGTGGGATGGATGTGATGCCAATCCAGGGTATACAGTTTTCAAGCCATCAGCTTCAAATTTTTTAGCCAAATAAGTGGCGTTATGGCTGTGTTGCATCATACGAATGTGAAGCGTTCTCAAGTTTTTCAACACTGAAGACGCTCTAAGACTATCCATAGTAGGTCCTAATAACATAGAAGCACCATCGTTTACATTACGAAGCGCATCGATAAACTCTTGGCTACCACATACTACACCTCCAACGGTATCACTGGAACCATTAATGAATTTTGTAAGACTGTGGATTACCACATCAGCTCCCAATTTTACTGGGCTAATGGACAATGGGGAAAATGTATTGTCTACCACCAACGTCAAATTGTGGCGTTTTGCAATTTCGGATAACCCTTTAATATCGGCTACTTCCAAAAGTGGGTTGCTTACGGTTTCGCAGTAAAGTACTTTGGTGTTTTCGGTAATGGCCGCTTCAACGACATCTAATTTAGTAATGTCTACAAAAGACGTGGATACATTAAAACGTGGCATAAAATTCTTCAAGAAGGCATACGTTCCTCCGTAGATGGTTCTACTGGAAACGATATGTTCTCCTGCGCCACACAATTGCATCAATACTGGGGTAATGGCACCCATTCCAGAGGCGGATACGTTTGCTGTTTCCGTACCTTCCATTGCTGCTAATGCTTCTCCTAAATATAGGTTGGAAGGAGAAGAGTGACGTGAATAAAGGTAGCATCCATCTGCATTCCCTTCGAAAGTGTCGAACATGGTTTTTGCAGATAAAAAGGTGTAAGTTGAAGAGTCTGAAATGGATGGGTTGACACCTCCAAATTCTCCAAAATATTGTAAGTCTTGTATTTTGTTTGCGGGTTTAAATTCCATGGTTAAATTTTTTGTTTACTCTTCAAAATTGATAAATTATAGAATAATTGTCAATAGTATTTCGATTATTGGGAAAATAAAACTGTAATACTTGGTTTTTATGGTTAAATTTACACTGAAATAGATAGATTCGCTTTTCCTTTAGAAATTTTTTCAACCATGACTTTGGACAAAACAGATTTAAAACTCCTCAAATTACTGCAGGCAGACAGCAAGCAGACCAATAAAGAACTTTCCAATAAATTGAACCTGTCCGTGACTGCAGTTTATGAACGCATCAAGAAATTGGAGCGGGAAGGGGTCATCCAAAAATATGTGGCGCTTTTGAATAAGGAATCGGTGGATAGAGGGTTTGTGGCCTTTTGCCATATCAAGCTCATTCAGCATTCACATGATTATGTGGTAAAGTTTGAAGAGGAAGTTGCCAATTTAAAGGAAGTCGTAGAATGCTATCATATAAGTGGCGATTATGATTATTTATTGAAAGTTATGGTGCGAGATATGGAAGATTTTCGGAAATTTATGGTAAACAAACTCACTTCCATTAATCATATTGGAAGTACACACAGTATGTTTGTAATCAATGAAGTAAAGCATACTACGGCTATTACAGTGTAACATGGAATCCAAAACTTACAGGTGGCTTGAATTTTTAATCATTTTTGTGATTTTGCCGGTAAGTTTTGCTTTGGAATACCCTCCGGTGATTAAACTATTTCTAGGAAGTGTGGGGTTTTTGTATGTAATCTACCTTTTACTGAAAGTGGAAGACGTAAGGTTTCAATTGTCCCCAACCATCAATTGGAAAACATTTTGGAAACTTACTTTTGCCAAATTTCTCATCATAGCAATCCTCACTACCTCCTTTGTGTATTTTACGGATAAGGGAAATTTGTTCTGCGTTTTACTTTCCAAACCCAAAATGTGGGTGTTGATTTTGTTTATGTATGCGCTTTTTCTGTCTATCCACAAGAACTTATTTATAGGACGCTGTACTTTAATAGGTATCAAAATTTAATGAAAAGTAAGTGGATATCTATAATCTTAAATGCACTTGTGTTTTCAATGGCGCATTTAATGTTTAAGAATACATTGGTACTCATCATGACCTTTTTGGGAGGCTTATTGTTTGCCCTTACTTTTTTAAAGACAAAATCTACCACTTTGGTATCAATAGAGCATGCCATTTATGGGAGTTGGTTGTTTACCGTGGGCATGGGCGATATGCTTGGATTTCCATCGTAAAAGCTTTAATGTTAAATAGAAACGGATAATTGAGAAATCTACTGGATAAGAGATTGTTTTTTCATGGTTGTGACCTAAAACATTTGTACTTTTGTAATCGTTTTAACAAAATCGAATAAACAAAACCTTATGAATTCATACGATGTAGCCGTTATAGGCTCTGGTCCTGGAGGGTATGTGGCGGCCATTCGCTGCGCCCAATTGGGAATGAAAACAGCAATCATAGAAAAATATTCAACACTTGGAGGAACTTGTCTTAACGTAGGATGTATTCCAAGTAAAGCCCTTTTAGATTCTTCTCACCACTACGAAGATGCCGTAAAGCATTTTGAAGAGCACGGAATTGAAATTCCAGGAGACATCAAAGTAAACTTGGAAAAAATGATTGCCCGTAAACAGGCAGTGGTAGACCAAACTACTGGTGGTATCGATTTCTTGATGAAGAAAAACAACATCGATGTTTACGAAGGTTTAGGAGCGTTTAAAGATGCTACTCATATAACGATTACAGGTAAGGAAACTATTGAGATAGAAGCTAAGAATACGATTATCGCTACAGGTTCCAAACCTTCAAGTTTGCCATTTATTGAAATAGATAAAGAGCGAATCATTACTTCTACGGAAGCCCTAAAATTGAAAGAAATTCCAAAGCACCTTATCGTTATTGGTGGTGGTGTAATAGGTTTAGAGCTTGGTCAAGTGTACAAGCGTTTAGGAGCTGAAGTAAGCGTTGTTGAGTATATGGACCGTATCATCCCAACTATGGATGGTGGTTTGTCTAAAGAATTGAACAAGGTATTAAAGAAGCAAAAATTCAAAATCAATACCTCTCACAAAGTAAAATCTGTGGAGCGTGTTGGTGATGAAGTAGTGGTTAAAGCTGACAATAAAAAAGGAGAAGAAGTAGAGTTTAGAGGAGATTATTGTTTGGTGTCTGTTGGACGTCGTCCTTATACCGATGGTTTAAATGCTGAAGCTGCTGGTGTGAAGTTGAACGATAGAGGACAAGTTGAAGTCAATGACCATTTACAAACTTCGGCTTCCAACATTTACGCTATTGGAGATGTTGTAAAAGGAGCGATGTTGGCCCATAAAGCTGAGGAAGAAGGCGTATTTGTTGCTGAAACTTTGGCCGGACAAAAGCCGCATATCGATTATAATTTAATTCCAGGGGTTGTGTATACATGGCCAGAGGTTGCGGCTGTAGGAAAATCTGAAGAGCAATTGAAAGAAGCTGGTGTAGCCTATAAAGTTGGGCAATTCCCAATGCGTGCTTTGGGTAGAAGTAGAGCTAGTATGGATTTGGATGGATTTGTAAAGGTACTTGCCGATAAGCAAACTGATGAAATTCTTGGAGTACATATGTTAGGAGCCCGTGCAGCCGATATGATCGCGGAAGCGGTAGTCGCTATGGAATACAGAGCGTCTGCTGAGGATGTTTCGCGTATGTCCCACGCTCACCCGACCTTTACAGAAGCTATTAAAGAAGCGGCTTTGGCTGCAACAGGAGATAGAGCTTTACATGTGTAATTACACATTAAGCATATTTTAAGTGTTTACCAATTTTAATGAGCGGTGTATTTTAATGATGCACCGCTTTTTATTTGTCTATGAATTTAAAATTTTCTTCCTCAAAACTACCTCAGATTATTGATTCTTATACCGACTCAGTGCCTAATGATACTATCCGCATTGCCTTTAAAGAGTTTGTTGGTCAACCGTTACCATATAGAAAGCAGTTCCTTCAATCTGAATTCATCAAAGCTTTTGATGGGTATTCTTTTATAGGGCAAGAGGATAGTTTGAATCAGTATAGTACAGATATGCTGCATTCTTTTGTGCTTTCTGAATTCACGGATGCAGAAAAGTTTCCAAAGGAATTTCAACTGTTTATAAAGGAGGATTTTCCAAGATTAAAACAACAGGTCCAAGCTTTTGAATTGGAATGTCTAGACCATTTGGGGAATTCAGAGTTGAAAACTGTTTATGAGGAAAATTTTGGCCACATGGTATCCTGTAATTATTACCCAAAACCAAGCGATTGCAATGTTGTTGGGTTTAATGAGACTCGTTTATCCAATCATGTGGATGTATCTTTGTTTTCGGTGTTTCCGTGTGGTTTAAAGGAAGGCTTATCTTATTTAAATAATCAAACTGAAACCATAACCTTAGGAACAAAACAAACCATGTTTGGTTTTGCAGGTTATGGATTGGAAATGCTAAGTCAAGGTTCAGTGACAGCTTTAAAACATCAGGTGGATCTGCCAAAACAATTGGACGAAGAGCGTTTTTCTATGGCATTCTTTTCTATTCCCAAACCAGATGCATCTTTTACATTTTTAGGAAAGCATTACAATGCAAAGGATTATTATAGCGACTATCTAAACCTCTTTTAATGGAACTAGCACTTGAAGTTACGGCTGTAATATTTGGACTCGTTTATTTGATTCTTTTGATAAAGGAGAATCGATTTTGTTGGTATTTTGGCATTGCAGGTTCTTTGTTGAGTATTTTCCTATTTTATAGGATTAAACTTTATTCCGAGGCAATTCTGTATGTGTATTATGTCATAATCGGCTTTTATGGTCTGTGGATGTGGACAAAAAATAATACTAAGACCAATCAATTAAAAGTGAGCAATAATACTATTATTCAAAATATAGGTTTGGTAGTAATAGGAGTGAGCCTGTCTGTAATTTTAGGGAAGTGCTTTGATGTTTATACAGACGCTGTCAGTCCATATTTAGATGCTTTTACAACCATTTTTAGTTTTATTGCCAGTTATTTGGAGGCGAAAAAAGTACTCAGTGCTTGGGGGTTTTGGATTGTAATTAATAGTCTTACATTGTTCCTGTATTTTAATAAGGATCTTAATTATTATTTAGGGCTAACTTTAATTTATACCGTATTTTCTTTTATTGGTTTTGTAAAATGGAGAAGGTCTCTTCTTGCGTCGGCATAGGATAAAAAAAAGCAACAGTTAATTTAACTATTGCTTTTTTGTGGATAATTTTTTTATTGCCGGGATTTTTAAAACAGATCGTTTAAAACTTTTGCTAAACGAATACCTCCTTTTTGCAATTGAGAGCGAACCGTTCCAAAATGCTCGTAAGAATATCTGTTTCTTAGATTGTCACCTTCCTCGACCGAGGCATATACTGTTTTTGCCAATTGTTGCGATTCTTGAACCCAGTCCAAAAGAGAGCCTTCCTGTATGGCTTTTACCTGCTCCTTGGATATATAGGCGGTATTATCGGCCAATTCGGAATAACTCATGTTAAATGCGTCAATCATTTTACTGTCCCAAACACTGTGTAAATTGGTGTCACGAAATTGCCATTGCACCTTAATATCATTTCCTCCCCGGTCTTCAAGACGGCCAACATGTAAGGGTTGGTGAAGGTCACCAATTAAGTGTACCAACATTTTTAAGTAGAAAGCTTTGTCTGCCATAGAAGCATTGTCATCAGTGATAATAGCTTTGCAGCGCTCTATACCAACTATCAAATCGCCTTCAGGATTTTTTGTGGAACTTTCATAGCTTTCATCAAAATCCATATTCACAAAGTGCCAGGTGTAAAATTCATTATAACGATTGTCCGATTTTATTTCGTCGGCAAAGGTTGAGGTAAACGCTAGAGATTCGTGATTGAGGATCTTTTTTATATTACGCTTAGCCTTTCCAGTAAGATATTGGTCGGCAATGGCCCCTATAGTTCTGTGGCCTGTTTGGCCCCATTTAAGAGCGGCATTTAAAGGTTGAATAAGGAATGCTAAAGTGAAAAGGGCGATGGTGAGTTTTGCTTTCATAATATTATTTCCTTTTTTTTCGTCTGTTGAAATTTTTATCTCCTCTAGTTTTAGGCTTTTTATATTTCTTAGCTATTTCCCTTCGGTAAGAGCCTCCCAAGTTTTTCTTTTTATTCTTTTCAGATTTTTCGTGGAATGCTGGTCCGGGAACATCTTCCTGCGATCGTTTTGTTGGATTGTGGTGTTCTTTTATTTGTGGGCGTTCTTCTTCAATAAGTTCCTCGGAAATAGCCACAGATTCAGGGAAAGGAAGCAATGGTATTTCCATGTCCATATAGGCTTCAATTTCTGAAATATATTCTAACTCTGCCTGTGTTGAGAAGACTAAAGCGTGTCCTTTTTTCTCAGCCCTACCAGTCCTTCCTATGCGGTGCATGTAGTTTTCAGGGTAGTGAGGAGTGTCAAAATTGATCACGTGGGAGACATTGTCAATATCCAATCCTCGAGCCATAACATCGGTAGCAATCAAAATGCGGTTGTCTCCAGCTTGAAACTGAGCTATACTGCGCAATCTGTAGTTTTGGGTTTTGTTGGAATGGATTACACAACATTCATCGTTAAATTCTTCCTCCAATTGATCAAATAAACGATCGGCCATTTTTTTGAAAGCCACAAAAATGATGACTTTATTATAGGTATCCTTGTCACTCAATAACTCACGAAGTAAATTTACTTTTGTGTAGAAGTTTTTGACTTCATAACGTTCTTGGATGATGTTTTCCAATGGAGTTCCCGAAACAGCAACCGTAACACGTTTGGGAGCAATAAAAAATTGGGAAATCAATTGGTCTACGTCCTCTGTCATAGTTGCAGAAAACATGATGTTTTGCCGGCGTTCCGGAAGAATATCGAAAATATTCATCAATTGATGTCTAAAGCCAAGGTCTAGCATCACATCAACTTCATCAATTACAAGTTTCTGAATCGATTTTAATTGTAACACCCTGCTTACGCCCAAATCGTAAAGACGCCCTGGTGTGGCAACCAAAATGTCAAGACCTTCAGCAACAGCTCGTTTTTGTGTATTGATGTTGGTGCCTCCATAAACTCCTAATACGCGAACATTGATATATTTGGCTAGTTTTTCTATTTCTTCAACCACCTGTACCACAAGTTCTCTAGTAGGAACCAATACTAAGACTCTAGGATTGTCTTGAGTAGAAAACTTTAGATTTCTCAGGATAGGAAGCATATAGGCAAATGTTTTACCCGTTCCCGTTTGTGCGATACCTACAACGTCTTTACCTGAAGCTACGACATTAAAAGCTTGTTCTTGAATAGGCGTTGGGGTGCTAAAACCCAAATCTTCAAGGGCATTGTAAAGCGGGGTATTTAAATTAAGGTCTTGAAAAGTCACAGTTTATATTTTGTTGCAAATCTACCACATTAAATCAACTTAAACTAAAAGGGAATTTTCCACGGTTATGGTGTAGTGTGCTTCAAAGCTTTTATTTGGAGCCAATTTTATAATAGCTTCTTTATCTTTCAGTAGTTGATTTGAATTGACGTTATCAGCAACGCCTAGCCATGGTTCAATGCAAACATAATCAGCATTAGGTTTGGCCCATATGCCTAAATAGGGAAAGTCTTGGTAAGAAACACTTAATAGAGGTCCTTTATTTTTACTGGTTAAAGTAACTTTTTTAGATTTTAGGTCTTTAAAAATTAAAGCATCCTTATCAAAAAGGTGATAGTTTAGAGGTAGTTTGCTGGTATTGTTGAGTACCAATTCGGTTTGGTTGTTCAAAAGGCCAGATTCAGGATCCAGTAAATGGGTTTTGCTGTGTTCTTCAAACTCAAATTCTAAATGGTAATCACTGTAAGTTTCATTTGGATATACGGGGCATTTAAAGGCGGGATGTGCTCCTAATGAAAAATACATGTCTTGATGATCGGTGTTTTTTACGTTATGGGACACAATAATCGTGTTTTCTTTTAATTGAAAGGAAGTGTAAAACTCAAATTGAAAAGGATATGATTTTAATAGTTCTTGACCTGAAGCCAATTTGAAGGTCAATTTGTCTTGAGTAATTTCATGAACTTCGACAGAAGTATTACGCCTTACAAACCCATGTCTGGGTAATTGATAAGTTTTTCCATGATGAAGAAAAGTATTGTTTTTCAGGCCGCCAACAATTGGAAATAGTACAGGTGCAATGCCATTCCATACATCAGGGTTGCCATTCCACATAAATTCTGTTTGGTGATTTACAGAGGTAATGGCTGAAAGTTCCGCTCCTGTGGGATTGACGCTTAGGCGTAATAGTTCGTTTTTAAGGTGTAGCATTCTATTGTTTTTTAATAGCCGTATTGCAATAAATCAGGAATTAAATCAAGTGCTTGACTTTTCCAGTCCTTTTCTAAAGTTTCATAACCAGTATAAGATTTATACTTTTTAAAAGGTTTGTCTTTAGAAATAGGGGTCACGGGGCCTACCAAACCAATATATTCATCGTCATCTTCTTCATCTTCATAAGAGTAGGCTATAGCATAAAAAACCTCATCATCTTTTGATATTTTTCCTAATACATCCAAGTTGTCTGGGTAGGTCTCCTCTTCACCTAAATAGTTATAAAGGACCAGTTGGGCAAAGGCTTCGGGTTTGGTATATTTTTTAGGAACCTTCTCAAATTGGTTTGTTTTATGGTATACTTCCATCATTTCATATCTAGAGAAGAGGCTGTCCAGTTTTTGTTCCGTATCGTCACTATCGACTTTAAACCCACAATGTATTCTGGCGGTCAATGCTCGTAAACTGAGCCAATCGTTGTCTTCAACATTAATTAGTGCTTTTGTAAAGGCATCGGTTGAAGGGGTTTTGTGTGGAATTGTATTGAACAATGACAAGTAACTATACATTAAAGAAGTTGTTTTGTAGTTGTAGTCATCGCTTTCTTTCATTTCAAAATAGGTTTCCAAATCACTGTTAGTATGTTCTAAAAGTGTGTCTAAATTTTCGGAAACCAAGCTCTTGTGCTCAGGGTGTTTTTGTACGATGCTATTAAAAATTTCCAAAATATCATCACGATAGGACTTATTATGGTTAAGGCTTAAAAGAAGCTTGTAGTTTTCTATAGCAAAGGACAATGAATCTCTATACGGAGATGTTACGCCGTAGCTGTAATTTTCAGGGTTGGATGGAGGAGCAGTAGCCAATAAGTTATTAAAAACTTTAAACTTGTCACTGTTTGGTAGCTCTACAAGGGTGCTTAGAATATGCGCTTTAATAGTGTCGTTGGTGCTGGGTTTTAAATACAATGTTTTTAAGAAAGCCAAAGTGGTACTGTCGTTGGTAATACTGAGTTCGTCCAGAATTTCATGACTCACTTTCTGCTTGTTTTCAGCAGAGGCATAGGTGTCTTCTATGGCATTGTAGAGTTTAGGTAAATCCTCAGCTTCAAAAATATAGTAATCGAAGGCTCCTATCGCTTTTTGGAATGTAATAGAATCAGTTGCTTTTAGGTCCTTTAAAAGTAGGTCTGTTTTTGATGAAAACAAATCAAAATCAGGCTCCTTGGACATTTCTTTATAAGATGAGAATATGGTATTGGTAAGCTCACTGTTCATGGCTTCCTTGCTTAAGTAGCCTGTTAGTAGGAACAAACGCTTATTTTCTAACCAAATTTGGTGTCTGGTGGTGACTTTAGTGTGTTTGTTTTGAATATAGAATTCCAAAGCCTCCTTGTTGTTGATGGTGATGTCCTTTTGACTTAAAATTGAATCGTTCCACGATAATAGGGAGTTTACATTAGTTTCAAAAAACTCCTTACGACTTTTTATCTTGAAATAGTCTCTAAGATCGCTATAACCAAACTGGTAAACGTCCCCAGAAAGTTTGTTTAGGGCAAAATAATCGTGTGAGTTTCTTAAATAAACACTTTCGTACCCCAAGCTATCTATGGTTAGGATATTGTCTTCGGGAAACTGTATCTCAAAGTTGGTGTTTTTTGGACTTAAAGTTTCTAAATCCTCTTCATTAGGAGCTTCAAATTTAAAACTCGAAAAGAACTGATTGTCTGTAGAGGCTTTCTCTGTTGGATTTAATTTTTGTTGCAGCAGGAGGTATGTTCTATTTCCTCTAATGTAAATTCTGCAGATGGAATGGTATTGATCTTGGATTAAAAGTTCATATTCTCGACCTTCATACCCATCAAGATAAATGGTTTTTCCTTCTCCAATTAATGAGGCTTTACCAGCAAAATTATCTTTTATAGATTCAAATGCTCCAATTGGGTCCTCCATGTAATAGCCCATTGGTTGGTCGTTGTAGCGAAATAGATAATTGTCCCCTTTTTTAAGATCCTGGACGTTGTACATGTACAAGTAATAAGGTTCTCCATCTTCATCAATTGGGTTGGGGTGCGCCTTGGAAAGATCTATTGGTTCACCAGGAAGTTTCAGGGAAAAGGCACCTTCAGTATTTTTGTAATCAATCCAAGGAATTTCTTTTTTCGGTTTTGGAGCAGCTATGGCTACCGATTCAAAAAAATGAGCGGTCCTAGTGTCGTCAATTTCATTAGCGTCGTCCTCTACGGATTGGTAGTACAAAATATCGTTTTGTAAAGTGAATTGTGCATTCATCAATTTTTTGGAATTGAGCTTTACCGTAATTTTATATCTTAAGCCATCCCCATACTTTTGGCGTTTCTTATCCAACAGCTCTCCATTTAAATTGTTCACAATATTGGTAATGAAGCTGTCCATAATATCATTAGGAGCGCTGTCCTTGTTCATGCCCCTAAAATCCAGCGAAAAGAATGAATAGATTCTGTTGGAGTTTGGGCCGTTGTAGCTGTGCATTACAAAAGCGTCGTAATCATCAGAGTAATTGGGAGCTTCTGGCAGTTCAAGAGAGAATCCGGTGGCTTCATCAGTATAGGTGTACCAATCGTTATCAGATAATCCTGCTTTGGTCAAGTTTGCTGTAAGTAGAAAAAGTAGTGTTAATAGCTTTGTAAATGAACGGTTTGTGAAAATAATTTTCATAAGTGTTAATAGTAGGGTTGAATTTGGCTAAGTAATGGGAGCAATGTTATCGTATTTGGCAGTTTCTTAATAAATTTGGCGCATTCAAAACGCATTCCATATATTTTGAGAACTACACATAAGTTTCGCATCCCAAACGTAGAGCAATATAAACAAAAATTATTGTTTTGGGCACAGCAGTTTAACGAAGTAGTCTGGCTGGATTCCAACGATTATCATAATCAATATTCAAGCTACAATGCCGTTTTGGCGGTGGATGCCTTTACCTGTATCCAAACAGATTATTACAATGCCTTTGAGAAGTTGAAAGAATACCAATCCATCACAAAAGATTGGCTATTTGGTTATTTAACTTACGACCTTAAAAATGCCGTAGAACGTTTGGAGTCCAAGAATTTTGACGGACTCGAGTTTCCAGATTTGTTTTTCTTTCAACCTAAGAAACTGTTCCTGATTAAAAATGATGAAGTTGAAGTGCAGTATTTGGGAGCTGTGGATGATGAAATGGAGGAAGATTTAAAGGATATTGAAGCATTGGATGTGGCTTCTGAAACACATGCAAGTTCTCCCAATAATGTAAAGGTGAAACTTCGTATGCATAAGGATGAATATTTTGAAAAAGTAAATGCGGTTTTGGACCATATTCATCGTGGGGATATTTATGAAGCCAACTTTTGTCAAGAGTTTTATGCCGAAGACACAGAAATTCATCCGTTGGAAACCTATTTAAAACTGGATGCCATTTCAAAGCCCCCTTTTGCTACTTTTTTAAGGCTTAACGACAAGTATTTAATGTCGGCTTCTCCAGAGCGTTATATCAAAAAGGAAGGTTTGAAGATTACGTCACAACCTATCAAGGGAACGGCAAAACGGTCCCAAAACCCTGAGGAAGACCTATTGTTGAAAGAACAATTATCTAAGGACGAAAAGGAGCGCAGTGAAAATATCATGATTGTGGATTTGGTGCGGAACGATTTAGCGCATACTGCCACCAAAGGAAGCGTGGTTGTAGAAGAATTGTGTGAAGTCTATACCTATCCGCAGGTGCACCAAATGGTGTCTACTGTTACGTCTCAAATTGCAGCGTCTACCAATCCTGTAGATGTCATTGCCACTACATTTCCTATGGGCAGCATGACAGGGGCTCCAAAAATTTCAGCTATGCAAATCATAGAAGCGTTGGAAGATACCAAGCGAGGCCTGTATTCTGGTGCCGTTGGCTATTTTTCTCCGCAAGGTGATTTCGATTTTAATGTGGTGATAAGGAGTATTCTGTACAATGCGGAAAAGCGATATGTGTCCTATTCGGTTGGCGGGGCAATCACCGCTAAAAGCAATCCGTTGAATGAATATGAAGAGTGTTTGGTCAAGGCTAAAGCCATGCGTGAAGTTCTGGAAAACTAAAGTTTCTTAGTGTTCCTGAGGAGGAAAAACCTACAACTTGGTTATATTTGAATTAAACATTCATTTTTAACCACCTTTTTATGACACTCGACACCTTTAAGGCGCATATTGAACAGCAATTCCCAGGATTTTTTGAAAGTAAATTGCTTATTGCCATTTCTGGTGGGGTAGATAGTGTGGTGTTGACTCATTTGTGTCATCAACTGGGGTTGGATGTCTCCTTGGCGCATTGCAATTTTAATTTACGTGGAACAGAGAGTGATGGCGATGCTGATTTCGTATTTCAATTGGCTAAAGATTTAAGCTTAGATTTATTTTTGGAGAGTTTCCAAACGGAAGCTTATGCGGCAGAGCATAAATTGTCCATTCAATTGGCAGCAAGGCAGCTGCGCTACGATTGGTTTGACGAATTGGCTAAGCAACTTCATTTTGATTATGTCCTCACAGCTCACCACGCCGATGATAATTTGGAAACATTTTTAATCAATTTAACTAGAGGGACAGGACTCGATGGTTTAACCGGAATTCCTGAAGTGAATGGTTTGTTTGTAAGGCCATTGTTGCCCTTTTCAAGAAACAGTTTGGTAGAATATGCAGAGGAACATCAGTTAACTTGGCGAGAGGATAGTAGTAATGCGTCTACAAAATACCTGCGAAATAAATTGCGCCATGATGTGATTCCTTTGTTGAAGGAAATCAATCCAAAATTGTTGCAGAATTTTGAGAAAACTATTGGGTTTTTAAAAGCGTCTAAATCAATTATTGAAGATCGTGTGGAAGAAGTGGAAGATTCCGTGATTAAAGAAATCTCCGAATATGATGTGAAATACGATATCTCCAAAATAAAAGCATTGAGCAATCCCAAAGCCTATTTGTATGAACTTCTAAAAGCCTACAATTTCACCGAGTGGAATGATGTGGAAGATCTTTTGGATGCCCAGTCAGGAAAGCAACTCTTTTCTGAGACCCATCGTTTGATTAAAGATCGGGAGTTTCTGTTGTTGAGTGAAATTGAGGACAAACAGGAAACGCTTATTCTTGTGTCTGAATGTGATGATAAAATAAAAACACCTCTTGGAAATTTGTGTTTTAGTGAGGCTGCTGAGGTGTCCAATCAAGGACCCAATGTAATTTTTGTGGACAAGAAAAAGCTCAAATACCCATTGACTATTCGGCATTGGAAAGAAGGTGACTATTTTCATCCATCGGGAATGAAAGGGAAGAAGAAATTGAGCAAATACTTTAAGGACGAAAAAATGTCCTTATTGGAAAAGGAAAATGCGTTGGTGCTTTGCTCGGGTGATTATATCATTTGGGTGATAGGAAAACGTCCCGATGGTCGTTTTAAAGTTTGTGACCATACGCATCATATCATTAAAATAGAATTAAAATAGACTATGGTATTACAGGGACAAATCGTAGATATTCCAAATAGAAGGATTTTTAAAGGGGAAGTCACCATACGGGATGGAAAGATTTTCTCTATTGAAGAAAAGGAACATGGCATTGAACATTTCATTCTTCCGGGTTTTGTAGATGCCCATATCCATATTGAAAGTTCCATGTTGGTGCCCAGTGAATTTGCCCGATTGGCAGTGTGTCATGGTACGGTGGCTACGGTGTCCGATCCTCACGAAATTGCCAATGTTTTAGGAGTGGAAGGTGTGGAATTCATGATTGAAAACGGTAAACAAACGCCCTTTAAGTTCAATTTTGGGGCTCCATCCTGTGTACCGGCAACTAATTTTGAATCGGCGGGAGCGGTCATCGATTCCGAAGGGATTAAAACACTTTTGGAAAATCCTGAGATAAAATATCTGGCCGAAATGATGAATTACCCCGGGGTGTTATTTCAAGATGAAGGGGTTCTTAAGAAAATTGCTTTGGCCAAACATTATAACAAACCTGTCGATGGACATGCGCCCGGATTGCGAGGAGACGATTTGTCTACCTATATAAATGCAGGAATTACTACCGATCATGAGTGCTTTACGTATGAAGAAGGTTTGGAGAAACTGCAGAAAGGCATGAAAGTGTTGATTCGGGAAGGTAGTGCCGCTAAGAATTTTGAAGCCTTGATAGAATTGTTGCCTGACCATTGTCACAACATGATGTTTTGTAGTGATGACAAACATCCAGACGATTTAATTGTTGGTCACATTAACCAGCTTTGCGCTAGAGCCATTGCCAAAGGTCATGATGTGTTTAACGTGTTGCAAATAGCTTGCGTGAATCCTGTGAAGCATTATAGCCTTGAGGTAGGATTGCTTCAAGAGGGAGATATAGCGGACTGCATCGTGGTGGAAGATTTGCTGAATTTTAAAACACTGCAAACCTATATTGGAGGTGAATTGGTTTTTGATGGAAAGAGCCTCATTGAGCCAATTACTTTTAAAACTCCTAACAACTTTGAGGCAGAGCCCAAACAAATTTCTGATTTCAAAATACCATCTTTAGCAAAACAAATTAGGGTCATTGAAGCCTTGGATGGCGAATTGGTAACTAACCCACTAATAGAAGAGGCCTTGGCGGTTAATGGTGAATTGGTATCCAATACTGAAAAGGATATCTTGAAAATGACCGTGGTGAATCGCTATGAAAACCAGAAACCAGCTTTGGCATTTATAAAGAATTTTGGCTTGAAAGAAGGGGCGATTGCTAGTTCTGTAGGTCATGATTCTCATAATATCATTGCCGTGGGAGTGGATGATGCTGCACTTTGTAAGGCTGTTAACCTAATCATAGCCAATAAAGGTGGGATTTGCGTTGTCTCTGATAAGGAAGAGCAGGTGGTGCCGCTTCCTGTGGCTGGAATCATGAGTGATCAAGATGGGGTGTCAGTAGGGAAAGCTTATGCCGAGTTAAGTCAAAAAGCAAAACAATTGGGCAGTATTTTGCATGCACCTTTTATGACCCTATCCTTTATGGCATTGTTGGTAATTCCGTCACTCAAACTGAGTGACAAAGGGCTTTTTGATGGCAATGCCTTCAAATTTGTGGATTTAGAACTGTAAACTGTTTTTAAATAGGTATTTCATTCTTAGTTTTGTCTCCCATAAATAATGTACTATGCCTATTCTTCATTCGGACTATAAACCACCTGTGTTATTAAAAAACGGATTTGTCTCTACGGTTTATTCCGGATTGATTCGTAAAGTGAAAGGCGTGGAGCAGGAACGTGAACGCATTACTTTGTCCGATGGCGATTTTTTGGATTTGGATTGGAGCTACGCCGAAACCAAAACTGACAAACTCATAATTGTTTTACATGGTCTGGAAGGGAATGCACAACGCCCTTATATGACAGGTGTTGCCAAATTATGCAATGCCAATACTATTGACGCCGTTTGTGTGAATTTCAGAGGTTGTAGTGGGGAGGATAACTTAAAATTCTATTCCTATCATTCTGGAGCGACCAATGATTTGGATGAGATCATTCAGCATATTTTGAAAACCAAATCCTATTCACAGATATTTTTCCATGGCGTGAGTCTTGGTGGAAACATAGTGCTTAAGTATTTGGGCGAACGAGAAGAATTGGTCCCTGAAATTAAGGCTGGAGTTGCGGTGTCTGTGCCTTGTTATCTTCAAGGGTCGGCCGAGGAATTACATACCTTTAAAAATGTTCTTTTTCACGATCGATTCAAAAGACATTTGCTCAATAAATTAAAGGTGAAACAGCTAAGATATTCGGAAGAGTTGAATGATGCTGTATTACAGTCCATTAAAACATTAAGTGATTTTGATGACGTTTATACTTCAAGAGCACATGGTTTTAAGGATGCGGTGGATTATTATGAACAATGCAGTAGTTTACAATTCTTAAAAGGTATTAAAGTTCCGACTTTAATCATCAATGCACTGAATGATTCGTTTTTATCACCGGAATGTTACCCTGTAAAAGATGCCAAGGAAAATCCTAATATTTATTTGGAGATGCCCAAGCATGGAGGTCATGTAGGCTTCTGTTTGAGAAATGGGTTTTATTATAATGAAAAACGGACTTTAGAGTTTATTCAGGGATTGGATTAAGCCTTAAACTTTCAGGAAAGCCTAAGAGGTTGATATCCCAAAGCTCAGGAAGCACAAAATAGACAAACAGTGTGATGATGAGAATGGATACCAAATTCATTACAACCCCTTTACTTACCATGTCGGGAATTCTTAAATAACCAGACCCGAAAACAACTGCGTTAGGAGGTGTTGCAACCGGAAGCATAAAGGCACAAGATGCCGCTACGGCTGCGCTAACCATCAAGATAAAAGGATGCATGTCTACCGTTAAGGCCATAGGGGCCAATACGGGAAGCAACATGGCGGTTGTGGCTAGGTTGGAAGTGATTTCAGTTAAGAAATTAACAGCCGCAATCAGAAGTAATATTATAAGAAAGGTTGCAATGCCTGTTAGCGAGGTCATTTGATTGCCGATCCAAAGAGCAAGTCCGCTGCTTTCAAAGCCTTTGGCAAGAGCCATACCGCCACCAAACAAAAGAATAATGCCCCAAGGGAGTTTTTGTGTGTCTTCCCAAGAAATCAATTGTTCGCATTTGGTTTTGGAGGGGATAAAGAATAATACCAGTGCAAAAAGGATAGCAATAATGGTGTCGTCTAGCCCTGGCAGTAGGTTTTGAAGTAAAAAGGATCTGGTGATCCAGCAAAATGCTGTAGTCGCAAAAATTGCAGTCACCCATTTTTCTTCATAACTAATGCTTCCTAGTGATTTTAGAAGTTTTTCGATTTCTTCTTTGCCTCCTGGAAATTCCTTTTGGTGAAATTTAAAAGCTACTTGGGTTAGATATTTCCAACAGATAAAAAGCATTAAAACAGAAATGGGAAATCCAAACAGAAACCACTGTAGAAAGGTAATTTCATAATTGTAGGTGCTCTTCACAATGCCTGCTAACACCAAATTGGGAGGAGTTCCAATCAAAGTGGCGATGCCTCCAATGGAAGCGCTGTAGGCAATGGCGAGCATTAAAGCTTTTCCAAAGAGCTCGTTTTCATTTTTCAAGGTTTTGGGATTGTCCTTTAACTGGTTGATGATGGCCATACCAATGGGGAGCATCATGACAGAAGTGGCTGTATTGGAAATCCACATAGACAGAAAGGCGGTGGCGACCATAAACCCCAAAATGATTTTATGAATGTTGGAGCCAATAAGATTGATGATGTTTAGGGCGATGCGTTTATGGAGGTTCCATTTTTCAATAGCAATGGCAATAATAAAACCTCCCAAGTAAAGAAAAACATATTTATGGCCGAAGGATGCTGTGGTGGATCCTATGTCCAAACTGCCGCAAAGCGGAAACAAAACTATCGGTAAAAGCGCGGTGGCTGCAATGGGGATGGCTTCGGTAATCCACCAAACGGCTATCCATGCGGTGGATGCCAATACACCGTTGGCTTCAGTGGAAAGACCTTCAGAATGGAAAAATAAGCGAATAAGAATAAACAGAATCGGGCCAAGGAAGAAACCAATGCGTTTTGTGGTACTCATGTAATAAATGCTTTGTCATGTAATAATAGTGAATTTTCAAACAATATTATTATTTCCCAAATTTTCCTATTTTTAAGCAAAACCAATCAACGATGCTAAAAAAGGTCTATGGAAGTGCTGTGTTCGGAGTTGAGGCTACTACGGTTACGGTGGAAGTTAATGTGGACAACGGCATAGGGTATCACCTTGTGGGATTGCCCGATAACGCCATAAAGGAAAGTAATTTTAGAATTGCAGCAGCGCTTCAGAATAACGGCTATAAAATTCCAGGGAAAAAGATCATCATTAACATGTCTCCGGCAGATTTGCGAAAGGAAGGCTCTGCCTATGATTTGACTTTGGCCATTGGCATTTTGGCAGCTTCAAGTCAGATTAAAGCCGAAGCTCTGGAATCATATTTGATTATGGGAGAATTGTCTTTGGATGGTACCTTGCAGCCTATAAAAGGGGCATTGCCCATTGCAGTGAAAGCTAGAGAGGAAGGCTTTAAAGGTTTTATTTTACCGAGTCAGAATGCTAAGGAAGCAGCCATTGTAAATGACTTGGAAGTGTTTGGAGTGGATAACATCACGCAGGTCATTAACTTTTTTGATAAGGAGGAACCTTTAGAGCAAACCATTATCAATACGCGTGAAAAGTTTTATAAAAACCTAGAGTTTCCTGAATTCGATTTTGCGGATGTCAAAGGGCAGGAAGGTATCAAGCGCTGTATGGAAATTGCGGCGGCAGGTGGGCATAACATTATTTTAATTGGGCCTCCCGGAGCAGGAAAGACCATGTTGGCAAAGCGTTTGCCTAGTATTTTGCCGCCTATGACCTTAAGTGAGGCCTTGGAAACCACAAAAATACACTCGGTAGTGGGGCGGGTGAAAGAACACACAGGGTTGATGTCACAACGGCCGTTTAGAAGCCCGCATCATACCATATCAAATGTTGCGCTTGTAGGCGGTGGGAGTTATCCGCAACCAGGTGAAATTTCATTGTCGCATAACGGAGTATTATTCTTGGATGAACTTCCAGAGTTTAAAAGAGAGGTATTGGAAGTGATGCGGCAGCCCTTGGAAGATCGGGAAGTGACCATTTCTAGGGCAAAGTTTACCGTGACCTATCCCAGCAGTTTTATGTTGGTGGCCAGTATGAATCCCAGTCCTAGTGGGTATTTTAATGATCCTAGTGCACCTGTGACCTCTTCTCCCGCAGAAATGCAGCGGTATTTGAGTAAGGTCTCAGGGCCTTTGTTAGATAGAATTGATATCCATATTGAAGTAACCCCAGTGCCTTTTGAAAAACTCTCCGATGACAGAAAGGGAGAGGCTTCCGTAGATATTAGAAGGCGCGTAACCAAGGCTAGGGAAATGCAATCGACACGCTTTAAGGAATATGATAATGTGCATTACAATGCGCAAATGAATACCAAACAAATCAGAAACTATTGTGTATTGGATGAGGCTTCCAAGCAGTTGTTAAAAACGGCTATGGAACGCTTGAACCTGTCTGCGCGGGCCTATGACCGTATTTTGAAAGTGGCAAGAACAATCGCCGATTTGGAAGGCAGTGCTGAGGTTCAGGGAGCTCATATTAGTGAGGCTATTCAATACAGAAGTTTGGATAGGGAAGGTTGGTTAGGGTGATTGGCCTAAATTTTAAAATAACTATTAGTAAATGAAACAATATTATGTTGTAATGGCGCTTGCTGTGGTGTTCTCCTGCAAGAATCCGTCAGGTGAAAATAAGCAAGTAGCTAAAGAAATAGCCCGAGAAAAAACAGAAAAAGCACCTGTGCTAAATCTTGAAGAAGCCAGAAGGCTATCCCAAATGCCCTTGCATTGTATGGACACCGAATATCCCAATAAATTAAATCAGGTGATTGGAAGTGAGGAGGATTTGCAATCCCCAAAGGCATTGCATCCCGCATTTTATGGCTGTTTCGATTGGCATTCGGCGGTACATGGGCATTGGAGTTTGGTGAGTTTGTTGAAGAGGGTTCCTGAGTTGGAAGGTGCTTCAGAGATAAAAGGAAAGCTACTGGGGCATATTTCTAAAGAGAACATTGCTCAAGAAGTCGCTTATTTTTATGGCGAACATAACAAGACTTATGAACGGACTTATGGTTGGGCGTGGTTGTTGAAATTAGCAGAGGAGCTTCATACTTGGGATGATCCAGTTGCCAAAGAGTTAGAGAGTAATCTACAGCCATTGACAGATTTAATCGTGACAAAATATTTGGAGTTTCTTCCCAAATTGAACTATCCCATTAGGGTAGGAGAGCACCCAAACACTGCCTTTGGCTTATCCTTTGCCTATGATTATGCTTTAAGTGTGGGGCATATAGCTTTGAAAGAGATGATTGAGGGTAGAGCCAAGGATTTTTATATGAATGATCAAGGGTGCCCTTTATCATGGGAACCGGGAGGTTTTGATTTTTTGTCGCCTTGTTTGGAAGAGGCTGCTTTAATGAAGCGAATTTTGCCAAAAGAAACCTTTAAACCATGGTTGGCTGACTTTTTACCGCAACTAGTAGCGTCTAATTTTGCTTTAGAGGTAGGTAAGGTGTCCGACCGTTCTGATGGAAAATTGGTGCACTTGGATGGCGTGAATTTTTCAAGAGCTTGGAGTTTGATGAAAATATCAGAAGGCATTCCAGAATATCAATATTTACAGAACATCGCCTATAAACATATCAATCATTCGTTGCCCTCTATTGTTGGGGATAGTTATGAAGGTGGGCACTGGTTGGGAAGTTTTGCTATTTATGCATTGAATTCTGTTCATGAGTAAGTGGCTTAAGAACATTGGCCCAGGGCCTTTGGTAGCAGCTGCCTTTATTGGGCCTGGAACAGTAACCGTATGTACCATTGCAGGGGTTCAGTTTGGTCTGGATTTGTTGTGGGCTATGGTTTTTTCTATTGTGGCTACCATAGTATTGCAGGAAATGGCAGCTCGTCTAGGTATTGTGACGCAAAAGGGATTGGCAGATGTGTTGCAGAGTGAGATAAAGAACAAATTGGCTAAACGATTTTTAGTGCTTTTGGTGTTATCCGCGATTGTTGTCGGCAATACGGCTTATGAAGCCGGAAATATTAGTGGTGCTGTGTTGGGATTGGAGGCTGTGTTTGGAAAAATAAATCTTCAGTTTTTAGGATTTTCTATTAATCTCCATGTAATCCTCGTTGGAATTTTAGCCTTTTTGTTGTTGTTTCAGGGAAGTTATAAGTTGTTGGAGAAAGTTCTTTTGGCAATGGTCATTCTTATGAGTGTGTCGTTTTTGGCTGTTGCAGTTGTGACTCGTCCCAATATAGTGGACATCATAAAAGGGATTATCATGCTTAAGAGCCCTGAAGGAAGTTTGATGACCATTGTGGGGCTTATAGGGACCACTGTGGTGCCTTATAATTTGTTTTTGCACGCCTCATTGGCGAAAGAGAAATGGAAAGATAAAGAGAGCTTAAAATTCGCGAGAATAGACACGGGTATTGCTGTGGTGTTAGGAGGAATGGTTTCTATGTGTGTAATTATTGCAGCATCGGCCGTAAACGGCTTGGAGGTGACTAATGCAAGCGATTTAGCAAAAAGCTTGGAGCCCTTGTTTGGATCCTTTTCAAAATATGTCATTTCCGTAGGCCTATTTGCAGCAGGAATCACTAGTGCTATTACGGCGCCTTTGGCAGCAGCTTATGTGGCCTGTGGGTGTTTTGGGTGGCCTTCCAATTTAAAATCGATTCGATTTAAAGTAGTTTGGAGTGTTGTTTTGTTAGTTGGAGTTTTAGTTTCGATGGGAGGTTTTAATTTAATAGAAATCATTCGTTTTGCTCAATTTTCAAACGGATTGTTGTTGCCGTTAATCGCTGGGTTTTTACTATGGGCTATGAATAGAGCGACTTTGTTGGGGACTTACAAGAATTCCATGTTTCAAAATAGTATGGGAATGATTATCTTAGTTGTGACCATTCTTTTAGGGTTGAAAAGTATATTGAAAGTTTTACAAGTGGTATAATGAGTCGTTTTGTTGTAGATATTAATGCGGATGTAGGTGAGGGTTTAGGCAACGAAGCGCAGTTGATGCCTTATATTTCGTCATGTAACATAGCCTGTGGTGGGCATGCTGGAGATGAGGAGAGTATGCGGGCTGTGGTGAAGTTGGCCAAATTGTATAAAGTAAAGGTGGGGGCACATCCTTCATATCCGGACAAAGAGAATTTTGGTCGTGAACCCATAAAGATTTCCTGCGCAGATTTATATACCTCCCTTAAAAAACAGGTAAGGAGTTTAACAGCGGTTCTGTATCAAGAAAATGTACCGTTGCACCATATCAAACCTCATGGTGCCTTGTACAATAAAGTAGCTGTTGATGTAAAAACAGCTCAGGTAATTATTGAGGTGGTTAAAAGCATTGCGATGCCGGTTGCTCTATATGTGCCCTATAAGTCGGTGATTGCCGATTTGGCCTCAAAGGAAAATATTAAGGTGACTTATGAGGCTTTTGCCGATAGGAATTACAATGATGATTTGACCTTGGTGTCCAGAAAGGAACCTGAGGCTATTATTGAAACTACAGAAGCTGTTTTTGATCATGTCTACAACATGATTTTAACGCAAAAAGTAAGGACTGTTTCTGGTTTTGAAATGGATTTAAAAGCCGATACGTTTTGTGTTCACGGCGACCATCCAAAAGCAGTACAAATACTTCAAGAATTGACTGCCAAATTAAAAGTGAATAATGTGAAAATTTTATGATGTTATGAAGGGTTTTCAGTTGAAGTTTTTACCTTTCAATGAACGTTCTATTTTAGTGGAATGGCCTTCTCGTATTGATGAAGATGTGTTAAAAGATGTACTTTTGTTTAAAAATATTATTCAGAAAAATCTTTCTAAAGTTGTTGTTGAGGTAATCCAATCATATAATTCATTATTAGTTATTTATGATTCAACTATTGATGATTTCAATGGTGAAATCTGGAAGTTGAAATCATTGAGTGAATCGCAAGTTGATGATGTAAATTTGGAATCTTTGGTTTGGGAAATTCCAGTCTGCTATGATACTAAATTTGGTTTAGATTTGAACGAAATTTCAGAAGAAAAAAAGTTGACAAAACAAGAAGTAATCCAACTGCATTCCCAACCATTTTACACGGTTTATTTTATCGGGTTTTTACCCGGATTTTTATACTTGGGAGGATTGGATCATCAGCTTCAGTTTCCACGAAAATCCAAACCGAGAATGAAGGTCGAAAAAGGAGCGCTGGCCATAGGTGGCCATCAAACCGGAATTTACCCAAATGAAAGTCCGGGAGGGTGGAATATTATTGGAAATTCTCCCTTAGAATTTTTTAATCCGCAGCAATCGCCGCCCTGTTTTGTAAAAGCGGGGGATCAAGTTCAGTTTGTTCCAATAGACATTCAGGAGTACGAAAAGATAAAAAGGGATGTGGATCTTGGAGTGTGTCAGCCTAAATTTAGAAAGCGGTTATGATTAAGGTTCTAAAGTCAGGATTGTATACTTCGGTTCAAGATTTGGGCAGGTTTGGGCAAGCTAGTTTTGGAGTACCTATGTCTGGTGTTATGGATATGCAATCTGCAAAGTTTGCGAATGTACTTTTAGGGAATCCGGAACATGCGGCTGTTTTGGAGATTACCATGGTAGGTCCAGAATTGGAATTTACAGAGGCGACGAGTATTTGTATTGTTGGAGCTGAAATGAGCCCCAAGGTTAACGGAGCAGCTGTTAAAAACAATATGGCTATTAACGTTTTTAAAGGAGATCGATTGACTTTTGGACGATTGCAAAAGGGGATGAGGTGCTATTTGGCGGTTTTGGGAGGTGTTCAAACAGAATCCGTATTGGGAAGTCGGAGTATGTATTGGCCAGTGACGCTACAAAGTAGACTTGAAAAGGGAGATGAGTTGAAGCTTGTGGAAATGAAGAAACATTCTTTAGAAAGGCATGCAGTTGTTAGGTTTGATGACTCCTATGTTGTTTCGGAGACTTTGGAGGTTTTTGAAGGGCCAGAGTTCAATGAGCTCTCCAAAGAGCAACAAACCATCTTGTTTTCAAAAACATTTACAATTTCGAACCATAACAGCCGTATGGCCTATCAGTTGAATGAAACCCTTCAAAATAGTTTAAACGCCATTATAACCGCTCCTGTGCTCCCTGGAACGGTGCAATTGACACCTTCTGGCCAGTTAATCGTATTGATGCGGGATTGTCAAACAACGGGAGGCTATCCAAGGGTGTTGCAGCTTACGGAAGCTTCTATCAATTCATTGGCTCAGAAAACTACAGGTAATACCATAAGATTTCGTTTGAAACCATGGAATTTGAATCGTTAATCTAGACAAGCATCCCAAAGTGGATCATTGGGAAGTGGAGCGGAAATGCTTATCGCTTCTTTTGACACAGGGTGTGTGAATTCCAGTTTTCTAGCATGTAAATGAATGCTGCCATCAGGGTTGCTTCGGTCAAAACCATATTTTAAATCCCCTTTTATTGGGCATCCAATACTAGATAATTGAGATCTAATTTGATGGTGGCGGCCTGTTTCCAATTCAATTTCCAGCAGAAAATAATTGTTCAATTGCTTGAGAAGGCTGTAGTGCAATACGGCTCTTTTGCTACCGTTGGTTTCCTTGTGGAATGCGGAGGATTTATTGTTTTTCGGATTCTTTTTTAACCAATGGATAAGCGTGTCTTCCATTTTGGGAGGTTGGTTTTTAACCAATGCCCAATAGGTTTTGGAGGCGCTTTTTTCTGAAAACAATTTGTTGAGTCTTGGAAGTGCCTTGCTGGTTTTTGCGAACAGCACAATGCCTGTAGTGGGTCTGTCTAAACGGTGTACTACGCCAAGGTATACGTTTCCGGGTTTGTTGTATTTGTCTTTTAAATACGCCTTAACAATATCGCTAAGCGGCGAATCCCCGGTTTTGTCTCCTTGTACCAAATCACCAGCGCGCTTGTTGACCACAATAATGTGGTTGTCTTCATATAAAACTTGAAGATTTTCTGGCGTGGATATGGTTTTTGTGCCCACTAGACTGATATTGGTAAATTAGAACCTTAGTATTGTTCGTTGTCGTTAGGGAAATCCAGGGTCTTCACATCGTCTACGTATTGTGAGATGGCCGAGGTCATGTCTTCATAAAGATTCATGTAGCGACGCAAAAATCTTGGATTAAACTCATGGGTCATTCCCAACATGTCGTGTAATACCAAAACCTGTCCGTCTACACCATTTCCGGCTCCAATACCAATAACAGGAATGGAAACGCTTTCAGCAACCTCTTTGGCCAGTTGAGCAGGGATTTTTTCTAAAACAATGGCGAAACAACCAGCTTTTTCCAACATTAAGGCGTCTTCCTTAAGCTTTTTGGCTTCTTGCTCTTCTTTAGCTCTTACGGTATACGTTCCGAATTTGTAAATAGATTGTGGCGTCAATCCTAAATGCCCCATAACAGGAATACCGGCGTGAAGAATACGTTTGATACTCTCTTTGATTTCTTTACCACCTTCAAGTTTTACGGCATGTCCGCCACTTTCTTTCATGATTCTAATGGCAGATCTAAGGGCTTCCTTAGGATCACTCTGATAGCTACCAAAAGGTAAATCCACTACAACCAAAGCACGTTGAACCGCCCTTATTACAGAAGAGGCATGATAGATCATTTGGTCTAAAGTGATGGGAAGTGTTGTTTCGTGACCAGCCATAACATTACTGGCAGAATCTCCAACAAGAATAACATCTATTCCAGCTTCATCAACAATTTTCGCCATAGTATAGTCGTAGGAAGTAAGCATAGAGATTTTCTCTCCGTTTTGCTTCATTTCTACCAAGGACTTAACCGTAATTCGTTTGTATTCTTTTTTAGCTACAGACATCGTGTTTTACATTTAGGAGATGCAAAAATAATGAGTTTAAATAAGAAATTATGCTATTAAAGCTATTATTCCTTTGTGTTGAAACGCTAAAACTTTGTTAACAGTCGGTTAGGTTAACTCCTACGGCCAAACCTCCTTCTGAAGTTTCTTTGTACTTGGAATTCATGTCCTTTGCAGTTTCCCACATGGTGTTGACTACTTTATCCAATGGCACTTTTACATTGTTGGGGTCTGTGTCCAGGGCCAATTCAGCGGCATTAATGGCTTTAATGGCTCCCATAGAGTTACGCTCGATACAAGGCACCTGTACCAATCCGGCAATTGGGTCGCAAGTAAGTCCCAAATGGTGTTCCATGGCAATTTCTGCAGCTACCAATACCTGTTCGGGAGTACCTCCCAAAAGCTCGCAAAGGGCACCAGCGGCCATGGCAGAGGATACACCTATTTCGGCTTGGCATCCACCCATTGCAGCAGAGATCGTAGCGCCTTTTTTAAAGATGCTACCAATTTCTCCTGCCACCAAAAGGAATTGTTTTATATGTTCAAAATTGGCTTTGTGGTTTTCAATCACCATGTAGTACATCAATACGGCAGGAATTACCCCGGCACTACCATTGGTAGGAGCTGTAACTACACGTCCCAAGGAGGCGTTTACTTCATTTACCGCCAAAGCAAAACAACTTACCCATTTAAAGATCTGTCTGAATTTCACCTCGGTATGGCGAATGGTCTCTAACCATTCCTCCGGTGTATTGTAAGGGAGATCTCCTTTAAGTTTTTGATGGGTGTCGTAGGCACGCCTTCTCACATTAAGGCCACCTGGCAGGTTTCCTTCGGTGTGGCAACCTAGGTACATGCATTCCAACATGGTGTCCCAAACACGTTTTAATTCAAAATCGATGGCAGCTTCTTCTCGTATGGATTTTTCGTTTTCCAAAACAACTCCTGAAATGGGCAATTCCAATTGTTTGCAGAAATCCAATAATTGGGTGCCTGTCTCGATAGGGTAGGGAAACGTGCAGTAAAAGATGATTTTATTGGCTTTGGATACTTTGCGTTCTTCCTGAACAACAAATCCACCGCCAATAGAGTAGTAGGTAGATTTATAGTTTCTGCCATTTATGGTTGCTGTAAAAGTAAGACCGTTGGCATGGAATGGCAGAAATTTTCGATTGAACACAATTCCTTCGGAAACCTCAAAAGGAATCATTTTTTCGTTATTGAAACAAAGTGCTTTGGAATTTTTGATGTTGGAGATGATAACATCAATATCTTCGGTTGGAATGCGTTCTGGGTCGGCACCACTTAAACCTAAAAGCACGGCGTAATCTGTGGCATGCCCTTTACCGGTTAATGACAAAGAACCGTAAAGGTCAACTTTAACTTTTTCAACCTTATCAAATTTATTGTTGTTTTTTAATTCTGCAATCCAACGTTCTGCAGCCCTCCAAGGCCCAAGTGTATGGGAACTAGATGGTCCCACACCAATTTTTAACATGTCAAATACACTAATGCACTCCATTTACGAAAACGATATAATTGAGCGCAAATATACAGTTTGTTGAAGAAGATAAGGGGTATAAAAGTGCAAAATAAACGTTAATGCTCTAGAGGCATCAACGTTTATTTTAAGTGTTTTAATTTTAGTGATTTACACTAGGGTGAAGTTACTTTTGTTCAAAAGTAGAAATGCCTCCAGCCTCCATAACGGCATCTAAATTATTAAGGTCTACACCATCAATATTGTCGGCAGGGACTACAACCACTCTGAAATATTGGTCTTGGGTCCACTCTGGTCCAAGGATGTCTGGGTTTATGGTTCCGTCCAAAAATAATCGTACATCATCTTGAGTGAAATCAAAGTTGTATACCAAGGAACCTTCAACAAATTCAGCTGTTTGTGGTAGAGGGCGCCAAATATCTTGACCATCAAATTCCCAAGAAATGTAAACTAATACCACATCCGAAGGGTAGACCTGAAAGCCATAAGGCTCTAAAATTTGATAGCCATTACCAGAAGTAAAATCGACTTCTATTTCAAAGGCACTAGCCACAAAGATACTGCCTGGTTGTCCAGGAGGGCCAGGAGGACCTTGGTCACCTTCACAAGCTGTAAATAGCAGGGAGGCAAACATTAAAAGTGCAAAAAGTTTTTTCATAATAATTCTTTTTTTGTGTAAAACTGATGTTTAAAACACTAAAGTTACAGAATTTAAAAGAATGGATGGGCTATTACTATTAAAATAAAAAGAGTTTAGACAAAGTGATTGCCTTTCTTTTCAAGGGGTTGCAAAAGGCTTTAAATAAGAATGTGACATCGTGTCATATTTTTTGTCATGGCATAATCATTGACATATACCTCCTGAATTTAAAACTGAACATTCAACGCAACAAATAAAGAAATTAGTATTATGAGTAAAATTATTGGAATCGATTTAGGTACAACAAACTCTTGCGTTTCTGTAATGGAAGGTAGCGAGCCTGTTGTAATCCCAAACGCAGAAGGTAAGCGTACTACGCCATCGGTTATTGCTTTTGTTGAAGGAGGCGAAATTAAAGTAGGTGACCCAGCCAAAAGACAAGCAGTAACCAACCCAACTAAAACGGTTTATTCTATTAAACGTTTTATGGGGAATAAATATTCTGAATCTAAAAAAGAAGCAGAACGCGTACCATATAAAGTAGTAAAAGGAGATAACGATACTCCACGTGTGGATATCGACGGACGTTTGTACACACCTCAAGAACTTTCGGCTATGATTCTTCAAAAAATGAAGAAAACTGCTGAAGATTACTTAGGACAAGATGTAAGCCGTGCCGTAATTACAGTACCTGCCTATTTTAACGACTCTCAGCGTCAAGCTACTAAAGAAGCTGGTGAGATTGCAGGTTTAAAGGTAGAAAGAATTATTAACGAGCCTACGGCAGCTGCCTTGGCTTATGGATTGGATAAAAAAGGTCACGATCAAAAAATCGTCGTATTCGACTTTGGTGGAGGTACACATGACGTTTCTATCTTGGAATTGGGAGACGGTGTATTTGAAGTATTGTCTACCGATGGAGATACGCACTTAGGTGGTGACGACGTAGATGAGAAAATCATCAACTGGTTGGCAGAAGAGTTTAATGCTGAAGAAAACATGGACCTTCGTAAAGATCCTATGGCATTACAACGTTTAAAAGAAGCTGCAGAAAAAGCTAAGATTGAGTTGTCATCTTCTGCGCAAACAGAAATCAACTTACCTTATGTTACTGCAACTGCTAGTGGACCAAAGCACTTGGTACGTACCTTGACGAAAGCTAAATTTGAGCAATTAATCGACGATTTGGTAAAACGTACCATTGCACCATGTGAGTCTGCATTGAAAGCGGCTGGTTTGTCTAAGAGTGATATCGATGAAATTATCTTGGTAGGTGGATCTACACGTATTCCTGCAGTTCAGGATGCGGTTGAGAAATTCTTCGGTAAAAAACCAAGTAAAGGTGTAAACCCAGATGAGGTAGTAGCTGTTGGTGCCGCTATTCAAGGTGGTGTATTAACAGGAGATGTTAAGGATGTATTGTTATTGGATGTGACGCCGTTGTCTTTAGGTATTGAAACTATGGGTAATGTAATGACCAAGCTTATCGAGGCCAATACAACTATTCCTACCAAAAAGTCACAGGTGTTCTCTACGGCAGCGGATAACCAACCATCGGTTGAAATCCACGTGTTGCAAGGAGAGCGTCCAATGGCAGCAGACAATAAAACAATTGGTCGTTTCCACTTAGACGGTATTCCACCAGCAAAAAGAGGAACACCACAAATTGAAGTAACCTTTGATATTGATGCCAACGGTATCATTAAAGTATCCGCAACAGATAAAGCGACAGGTAAATCTCAAGATATCCGTATTGAAGCTTCTTCAGGATTGACAGAAGAAGAAATCCAAAAGATGAAGCAAGAAGCTGAAGCAAACGCCGAAGCAGATGCTAAAGCTAAGGAGACTGCGGATAAGTTGAACAGTGCCGATGCCATGATTTTCCAAACCGAAAGTCAGTTGAAGGAGTTTGGTGATAAATTATCTGATGATAAGAAAAAGCCAATCGAAGATGCTTTGGAAGAGTTGAAGAAAGCTTACGAAACCAAGGATATCGCGGTAATTGATCCTGCTTTGGAGAAAATTAACGAAGCATGGAAAGTAGCTAGCGAAGAAATGTACAAAGCACAAGCGGAAGCACAACAAAACGGGGCTGGAGCACAACCTGAAGGAAACGCAGGTAGCGATGCAGGCGAAAGCAACGATGTTGAAGACGTAGACTTCGAAGAAGTGAAATAACAAATTCCTTCGAAAGAAGGAATTTCAAGCAATGAAAACGCAACCAGAAATGGTTGCGTTTTTTGCTTTTTGGCAAGATAGCTTATGAAATAGATGTTTTTTTTAAATTGGTTAAAAAGGTTGTGAAAAAGTGAACTGTAAATATTTGATTTAAGGGTTTATGTGCTTATTTATTGGTTTTGTTGTTAAAAAAAGTAGGAAAAAGTTTTATTTTAACATTTTATTATTGTTAAGTTTGATCTTCAATTTTATTAACCAATTATAATTATTCAAAAAAAATTATGAAAAAACTTAATCTATTGTTTGCATTCGTTACATTGCTATTTGTGTCGTGTTCTAGTGATGATGGTAATGATAATCCTGCTGTTATTACCGGAGAACTTGCAGGGTCTTGGTCCATGGTAGAGTATAACTATGAAGGGGAAACATCCTATGAATATATGGGGCAATCAGTATCCTCTGATGTTGTAGGGGAAGCTTACGACATAGATTACGTTTGGACGTTCACTGAAACTCCTAATGAAGTAATTGCCGATGGTGCTTTTGGGCTTGAGGTAACCGCAACAAGTCAGGGAGAGAGTGAAACTCAAGATTTTGGTATGATTTCACAATATTTAGAAGGAACTTGGGAAATGGAAGGAGATGTAATTACAATGACTAGTGATGAGTTAATACAAGAGTTTGTGATACTAGAAATGACAGAAACAATGATGAAATTGAAAAGTGATATTTCAGATACTCAAAACCAACAAGGTTATGAAGTTACTCAAACAATGACTACTTTTCAAACTTTTGTTAGAGAGGAGTAATAAAAAAAAACGAAAAAACAAAAAACGCAACCATTTCTGGTTGCGTTTTTTTATTGGCTTTAATCCAATTAAAACCTATAATTTTGAAACCTTAATACACAGCTATGTTATTTTCTGAAACTATAAAGTCCAATTATCAGCCCAAGCGTTTGGCGGTAAAATTAAATGCCAAAGGCGAGCAGTTTGTAGTCAAAGGCCATCCTTGGGTGTTTTCAAACAGTATTGTCAAAATCAATGAGGATGCAAAATCTGGTGATTTGGCCATTATTTTTAGTAAAAACAAAAATAAGGTAGTGGGCTTGGGGTTGTATGATGCAGCCTCTCCAATCCGCATTAAAATGTTGCATAGTGGGGCAGAGCAAGCCGTCATAAATACCGACTTTTTTCATCAGAAAATTCAGGAAGCCTTTGCACAACGTCAGGAATTATTGCAGACCAACACCAATAGTTACCGTCTTATTTTTGGTGAAAATGATGGGTTTCCGGGGTTGATTGCCGATGTATATGCCCATGTTTTGGTGGTGAAACTGTATTCCGAAATTTGGCTTCCGTATTTGGAAACTATTTTACCCATGATGCGGGAGTTGTCCAATGCTGAAACCGTAGTGATTCGTTTGAGTAGAAGTCTTCAAAATAAGCCTAATCAAAAGTTAGTTGATGGGGCAGTTGTGTATGGAGTATTGGAGAGTGCGGTTGTGGAATTTGTGGAACACGGCGTGAATTTCTCTGCTAACGTGATTAAAGGGCATAAAACAGGCTATTTTTTAGATCATCGCGCCAATAGAAAACAGGTGGGGGAATGGAGTGATGGGAAAACTGTTTTGGATGTGTTTTCGTATGCAGGAGGATTTTCGGTACATGCGTTGTATAATGGAGCTACTGCAGTAACTAGTTTGGATATTAGTAAACAGGCGTTGGAGGTGGCGGTGGCCAATGGAAAATTAAATGCGTATTCCGGTGTACATAACACCATCGCAGGTGATGCATTCAAAGAACTGGAAAACCTAATCAAGCAAGGAGAGACATTTGACGTGGTGGTTATTGATCCGCCTAGTTTTGCCAAACAGGCTTCTGAAGTGGATTTGGCAAAAAAGAAATACGCACAATTGGCAACATTGGGTGCGCAGTTAACTGCTAAAAAAGGGTTGTTGGTGTTGGCTTCTTGTTCTTCAAGGGTGGTTGCTCAGGCCTTTTTTGATATCAACAAACAAGTATTAAATAGTTCAGGGAGAACCTTTGAATTGATCTTAAAAACTCAGCATGACAGCGATCATCCTGTTAACTTTCCAGAGGGAGCCTACTTGAAATGCGGTTACTATCGATTTTTAGATTAGACATATTTTTGTTATGCACGCATAGTAAAATGCTTATATTTGTTGTATAAGCAAACTATATGACCTCACAACTTACAGAAATTCTCGATATTAAATATCCCATTATCATGGCACCCATGTTTTTGGTGTCCAATACAGACATGGTAAAGGAAGCTATGAAGGAAGGGATTGCAGGGTGTATTCCTGCGTTAAATTATAGAACCCTTCCCGAACTACAGGCAGCTATAAGAGAACTTAAGGCGGCCAAGCCTTTAGGTGGCGCCTTTGGGTTTAATTTAATTGTCAACAAATCCAATGTCAAATACAAAGAGCAATTAAAATTGTTATGTGAAGAAGGTTGTGATTTTATTATTACCTCTTTGGGAAGTCCCGAAGAAACGATTCGCGAAGCGCATAAACACAATATTAAAGTTTTTTGCGATGTCACTGATCTTGCTTATGCCAAAAAAGTAACTGAGCTTGGAGCAGACGCTGTGATTGCCGTCAACAATCAAGCAGGAGGTCATCGAGGTGGGATGTCGCCAGAGCAGCTCATCAAGGAAATCAAGACGCATTGTAATATTCCTGTGATTTCTGCTGGGGGTGTTGGAATGAAACAACATGTGGATGACATGTTGCAATATGGCGCTGCGGGAGTTTCGGTAGGGAGTCCGTTTATTGCTTCCAAAGAAGCTAATGTCACTAATGAATATAAGCAAGCATGTATCGATTATGGAAAGGACGACATCGTGATGACTGAAAGAATATCGGGAACACCTTGTACCGTCATCAATACACCATATGTAAAAAAAATAGGCACAAAAACGACGTGGTTGGAGGGGGTGATGAATAAAAACAAAAAACTAAAAAAGTGGGTGAAAATGCTGCGTTTTTATTTAGGTATGAAAGCCACAGAGAATGCGGCGCTTAAAGCTACGTATAAAACAGTGTGGGTAGCTGGACCTAGTATAGAATACACAACGAAGATTCTTCCTGTAAAGGATATTGTAAGAAGATTGACGCGATGAAAGATGTTTGAATAAAAAAAGGGAAACATTTAGTTTCCCTTTTTTTATGGAATTATTTAAGCTTATTGCTTGATTAATTTTGTGGTGGCTTGTTTACCTGTAGCGGTAGAAGTTTTTAGGATGTAGTTACCTTGCGCTAAGTTGGAAATGTTTACTTCTTCAGATAAGCTGTTTCCTTTATGATTTAATACAACTTGTCCTAACAAGTTAAGTATCGTGATGTCTGTAATTTGTTCACCAGCTTTTACAGTTACAAGATTGTTTGCAGGATTTGGATACACAGACAATTGCTCCAATTCATAATTTGGATTGGATAACGTAGCTTCATAGGTTACAGTAATGGTCCAGGTATTGTTGTCTACTTTGTTGTCTACCGTAGTACATCCATCATCGCCAGTAGTGTAAGTTTTCCAAGCATGAAGAGCGAATTCCACATCTCCCGTGGCTCCGTCAGCGATGTCCAAACCGGTACGGCTGTAATTATAGGTGCCGCCAAATCCTGATCCTCCAGATAAAGAAGACTCGGCCTGTCCTGTTGTGTTGCAAGCTAAAAGGGATGCTTGGTCACTAATCCATCCAGCATCATTGGCAGTCATGCTATAAGAAACGTCTACGTTAGCAATTTGATAGCCTTCAGGCACACTAATTGTTAATAAACCTGGGCAACTGCTAACAGAGCTTGCAGAAGGTGTATCATATTCCGTAGGTAAATCTCCTTCTGTATAGGTGGCACTTACTTGGCCAGGAGTAAAACTTATCAATTCCCAAGCTCCTAAGTCGTCAACTCCACAGTTGGTACGGATCCAGAAATAATAGGTAGTTCCTGTAGTTAAGTCAGCAAGAGATACAGATGTTTCGGTAGCAGCCAAATTAGCGGTTGGCTCTGTCGTTTCGTCTGGAGCAGTACTATCTGTAGTTAAGTAGTAATCCAATCCATTAGCAGGGGCTGTTGTTGGTGAATCCCAAGAGATTTCTGCGGTATTAGCTGTGGCAGAAGCTTCTAGGTTAGTAACAGGTAAACATGAGGGTGCTAGCTCAGCTGAAATAGCCATGATATTTATGATACCTGGAGAAGAAGTTGTTTTCTCTATTTCAATACTTTCAATGGTTTTTCCATAGTTTTCTGGAAGAATATCCAATTGAACTTGATAAAGTCTTGGGTTTCCATTTGTAGGATCAGTTTCGATTTCGTCATCGCTTCTGTTTACTCGGCCAAAATCAGATAGAGCAATAGGTTGTTCATTGCTACTGTACCAATCGGGCATCAGAGAACCGTTAAAAATTTGGATTGACGCATCTGTAAAGGTGATAATCGTTGTAAATTGCCCACTTCCACTTCCTGTGGTTCCTACCACAAATAATTTGGAGGCCTGTACGTCATTTGTAAATGTTAGTGTCCCACTATTACCTTGACTCACCAATCTTAAAGAATTATTGGAGGCAAAATCGGCTAATTGAAAGCTGATATCAGGCGTTGCTTCAGAATTAAATAGTCCATCGGCAGGAAGGGCAAAATCAAAGTTTGCGGTACCGGTAGGGTTAAAGTCGGTACTCATAAAACACCAGTCGACACCGTCGACATCATCTGTGGTTGAAGCCATGGCTGTAGTTGCACCATTTGCGACAATATCCGCTGTAAATCCAGAATCTACTATTAAGGGCTCATATTCTTGAGCATTTAACATTAATGAGGCTCCTAAAAAGGTACCTAAAAAGAGGTTGGGTAATTTTACATTCATAAATAATTAAATTAATGTGTTTGTTAATAATACTTAAGTTGCTTTTATTTCTCTCAAATATATAAACATTCTTTAATTTTAACGAAATATCTTACATATTATTAAACTTATTTTGGCTTTGTTAGTTTAAGCAATATTTTTTGTGATTTTAGCAAATTTAATAGAGTTGAAATGGAACGTTATTTAAACTGTTATTTCAATTTTGGAGAAAAAGAGTATCCTATGGAAGTACACATTTAATAACTGTATGTATGAATGGCATTTCTTTCAATTTTAACTTAATAATTAAGAATTTTCATATCATAAGTAGTCAAATATGATTATTTGGAAAGTTTATTCTTACTTTTTAAATGCGTTTACCTTTTTATTTTTCAATTGGTAGAAGTTTTATTTTTCGGGCAATATTTTTTTTACTTTAGTCTTACGTAAAATTTCCTTTACGCAATTAATAGCAAATATTTTTTCGATTATAGTGTTGATTAATAGCATATCAACCTAAATTTACTTCTGAGGGAAATCTGCTTAATGTTTGGTTTTAACTAAAAATCAACCATTATGAAAAACTATGCTATCATTTCATGTCCTAACAATTCTCTGTTTTGGCGTAAATTATTTGAAAGGTTAGTCAATAAACAACTGCTGTTGCTATTGGCTTTTTTGTTTTTGGGAAGCTTTAATGCTATGGCTCAAACACCCTGTGAAGGAGCTTTTAGATGGGAAGATGGAGCTGCTTGGAATGGAGATGGTACTATTGATGATAGTCCATCCCAAAGTTTTCAGCCCAAAGGAATTGTAAAATGTGGAAGTGCGGCCGAAACGCAATCTGGAATTGTTCCTTTGTTAGGCTCGGTTTATGATTCAGCTGAATTTGAAATAGATGTGGAAGGTGATGCCTGTATTGATCCTAGTTCAGGACTTCAAGTGAGTGCGTCAAATCCAACGGACGGTCAGCCTATAATTTGGTTGAACTTTGATGTGAGACCGGAAGCCGGTAGTTTTCAAATTCAAATAAACGATAACTCAGGTGATACAATAGCATGGGCTTTGTATTTGTCTGAAGTACATGAAACGGGTACACATCAAGGTGACAATGGACAGAATTTAAGTGGAGATTGTGGTGATCTAAAAAAAGTAGCATGTGGCGTTGAGAGCTCTAGTACATGGAACACTATTCCTATAAATGGTGCTGATTTTTTGCTGGCTTCCAATTTTTATTTGGCAGTTTGGGATCAAGATGCCGATGGAGATGTTGAAATAAATAATTTTAAAGCAAGATTTGGTTGTGGCGATGCCGATTTTTTAACGTGCTCATTGTTTAATGGAGTTCCAGAAGAAATTTGTAATGATGATGGGACTTTTACTATTAATGTGCCTATCGAGGGAATTAATGGCGAGTATGTAGGGTATGATGCGAATTCAAATAATGAAAATGGCCTTTCCAATTTTGTTTGTTTAACCAATTCGGGAGATACTAATATTACTTCTGGAGTAATTTCTTTGACCTATGATGTAGGTACTAGCTATGCAATTGAAATTTTTGAAACAAATAGTTCTAGTCCCCCTACATCTATAGATGTTAGTGAAAGTTGTAGTCATCCAGATCCTTATCCAGGAGATCCTAACAATGGAAATTCTGATAGTTGTGTAGTGATTATTCGGGATGATGCTCCAGATTGTTGTGTCGAACCAAATTTGGAAGTTACTTCCGGTTCTGTTTGTGCAGAGGGGCAGTCAAGTGTAGATTTGGAAAATCTTGTGACAACCGACCAAGGGGCAGTAGTGAGTTTTCATGAAACCTTGGAGGATGCCCAAAATAATACAAATGCATTGACCGATACAGAAGTAAGTCCTTTTGAGGGCACTTCCTTTTTTGTGAGAAGTCAGGTTTCTGAGGATTGTTACACTATTCAGGAATTAGTAATTTCTATCAATCCTCTACCAGATGTAAATGCAGGTCTTGATAAGGTTCTTACTTGTAGTGTATTAGAGGTGACATTGGATGGATCAAGTAGTACACCAAATGTAAGTTATGAATGGAGTGGTCCAGATGGCTTTATGTCCACTGAAGCCGCCCCTACGGTTTCTCTTTTCTTGAATGCCCCTGGGACTTATTCCTTAACGGTGACCGATGAAAATGGTTGTACTGCTACAGATATAGTAGAGGTAGTGTTAGGGAATTCAACGCCAGATGTTAATGCGGGGCCAGATAAGCTGCTGACCTGTGAGGTTTTTGAAGGAAACTTGGAAGGATCAAGTAACACACCTAATGTAAGCTATGAATGGAGTGGCCCGGATGGATTTTCGTCTTCTGAACAGAACCCTAGTATTTCTATTTTTAATGCTCCAGGAATTTATACTCTAACAGTAACAGGTGAAAATGGGTGTACAGCCTCAGATACAGTGGAGATAGCATTAGATACGACGCAACCACAGGTAAGTTGTCCAGAAAATATTGTTTTGTGTAGTGGAGGTAATCCTTTTGAACTTAGTGGAGGAACTCCAGAAAATGGTACCTATAGCGGTAATGGAGTTGTTGAAGGTGTTTTTGATCCATCTGAAGTGACACCTGGAATTTATGAAATCACTTACTCCTTTACTGAAACAAATGGTTGTAGTGACTTTTGTATCTTTTTTATTGAAGTAATTCAAGTGCCAGAGCCAGAAACGGCCTGTTATGAAACAGCAACCTTTAACACGGATTCTTGTGAATGGGACGTAACGGGCGACATGCCTACCGAGCCAGCAACGGCCTGTTATGAAACGGCAACCTTCAATACGGATTCTTGTCAATGGGACGTAACGGGCGACATGCCTACCGAGCCAGCAACGGCCTGTTATGAAACAGCAACCTTTAACACGGATTCTTGTGAATGGGACGTAAGCGGAGACATGCCAACGGAGCCAGCAACGGCCTGTTATGAAACAGCAACCTTTAACACGGATTCTTGTGAATGGGACGTAACGGGCGACATGCCTACCGAGCCAGCAACGGCCTGTTATGAAACGGCAACCTTCAATACGGATTCTTGTGAATGGGACGTAAGCGGAGACATGCCAACGGAGCCAGAAACGGCCTGTTATGAAACAGCAACCTTTAATACGGATTCTTGTCAATGGGACGTAACGGGCGACATGCCTACCGAGCCAGCAACGGCCTGTTATGAAACAGCAACCTTTAACACGGATTCTTGTGAATGGGACGTAACGGGCGACATGCCTACCGAGCCAGTAACAGCCTGTTATGAAACAGCAACCTTTAACACGGATTCCTGTAAATGGGACGTAAGCGGAGACATGCCGACCGAGCCAGTAACGGCCTGCTATGAAACAGCAACCTTTAATACGGATTCTTGTGAATGGGACGTAAGCGGAGACATGCCAGCCGAGCCAGAAATTGCTTGCTATGAAACGGCAACCTTCAATACGGATTCTTGTCAATGGGACGTAACGGGCGACATGCCTACCGAGCCAGCAACGGCCTGTTATGAAACAGCAACCTTTAACACAGATTCTTGTGAATGGGACGTAAGCGGAGACATGCCAACGGAGCCAGAAACGGCCTGTTATGAAACAGCAACCTTTAACACGGATTCTTGTGAATGGGACGTAAGCGGAGACATGCCAGCCGAGCCAGAAATTGCTTGCTATGAAACGGCAACCTTCAATACGGATTCTTGTCAATGGGACGTAACGGGCGACATGCCTACCGAGCCAGTAACAGCCTGTTATGAAACAGCAACCTTTAACACGGATTCCTGTAAATGGGACGTAAGCGGAGACATGCCGACCGAGCCAGTAACGGCCTGCTATGAAACAGCGACTTTTAATACTGAAACCTGTGAATGGGACGTAACGGGCGACATGCCGACCGAGCCAGCAACGGCCTGTTATGAAACAGCAACCTTTAACACGGATTCTTGTGAATGGGACGTAAGCGGAGACATGCCAACGGAGCCAGAAACGGCCTGTTATGAAACAGCAACCTTTAACACGGATTCCTGTAAATGGGACGTAAGCGGAGACATGCCGACCGAGCCAGTAACGGCCTGCTATGAAACAGCAACCTTTAATACGGATTCTTGTGAATGGGACGTAAGCGGAGACATGCCAGCCGAGCCAGAAATTGCTTGCTATGAAACAGCAACCTTTAATACGGATTCTTGTGAATGGGACGTAAGCGGAGACATGCCTACCGAGCCAGCAACGGCCTGTTATGAAACAGCAACCTTTAACACAGATTCTTGTGAATGGGACGTAAGCGGAGACATGCCAGCCATGCCAGAAATTGCTTGCTATGAAACGGCAACATTCAATAGTGAAACCTGTATGTGGGATGTGGTAGGAACAAAACCTCTTATGCCGAATATTGAATGTTATGAAACTGCCCTTTGGAACTCAATAACTTGTACTTGGGATGTGTCGGGTGAGCCACCAGTGATTGATGCCGGAGCAAATGTGTTGATAACATGTCAAGTGTCTCCCGAAATTATATTGGAAGGTGAAGTACCGTATGAAGATGTTATTCTTCAGTGGACAACAAATGATGGACATATAGTGGGAGATGCTTCTATAATATCTGTTGTTGTAGATGAATCGGGTACTTATATATTAACTGCTACTTTGCCTAATGGCTGTGTCGTGAGTGATCATGTTATTGTTACTATAGTTGATTATGAATTCCCAAAAATCATTTCAGATGTGTCTGACATGGATTTGGGCTGTAACCCTTCAGAAATTATTCCTCCTGTGTTTACTGTCACTGATGGAGAGAATGAAATAGAAATTGAAGCAGATACAGAAGGTGCAATATGTACAGGAGGATGTGACTATATGCAAACATGGACTGCTAGTTTTATGGATGAATGTAATAATTCAGCAAACGAATTGAGTGTGACCTTCACTTGGATAGAAGATTACGAAGATCCTAAAATTGAACTACCGGTGGTGGAACTAAAGTGTAATGAAAATTTCCCAGAAGAGTTAGAGGCTTATTATTCCGATAATTGTGTGGACTCTGGTTTTGTTTATGCAGGACCAACCAATATAACAGTCGTGGATTGTGTGGAGTATGCCGATTATGTATTTGTCGCTTCAGATCAATGTAATACTACGGAGGTTACCTTAAAAGTACAACGTGAATTTGATTTATACGACAATTGTGAAACGGCCTATGGCAGAGATCCAGAAACAAATTCCTGTTTCATTCCAGATTTTGGCAATTGGGGGTGGACCAATTATTTTGAAAACGAAAATGAGCCTGGTGAGCCATATGTGATGGATTTATATGCCGGTGCAGCGCAATGTGACATCACCAACCGGACTCCTGTGGGAACTGTAACGGTAAATTATGTGGATGGGCAAGCAACGGTAACCTATGATTTGCTTGATGGTTTTGTAATGAACGAAGCGCATGTATACATTGGTTGCGAAGAATATCCTAAAAAAGGGAAGGGCAAAAAATATACGGTAGCGCCTGGTCAGTATAATTTTAACCCTAGTGGCACTTTAGGATATGCGTCCAATTATACCGTTGGTCCAGTAAATGTGGAAGGCCCTATTTATGTGATTGCCCATGCTGTTGTTTGTGAAGTAGTTTGTAAATGTTCTCCGGTAGTGGAAGGCGATACTTATGAGCCGAATAATGATACTCTTGATTGTACCGAAGAGGAGCTTGTTGTAGAAGATCCTAGAGGGCCTAAAGGACCTAAGGGGCCTAAAGGTAAAAACCAGCGTACAGCTAATACTTTTGATATCTACCCAGTGCCATTTAAAACGGCAGTAAATATTAAATACCAGTATGCTTTTGATACTAATGTAACCATTGAGGTCACGGATATTAGAGGTGTTGTGGTAGCATCATATAGAGATGATCATTATAGTGCTAATATGACTGGAGAAGTGAAATTTGATTTGTCACATGCCTTAGACAGAATGTTATATGTAAGAATAACATCTAACAAAGGAAGCGAAATTAAGAAGATTATTTCCTCAAATGCTAAACGTTAAAAATTGAGTAATAGCGTAATTCTTATTTTAAAAGTGGTCATTGTAAAGATGGCCACTTTTTTGTTATGCAAATTCAGAAATAAGTTCGGTGTTTACCACATGCTTGCCTTCAAAAGGAATGATGTTTAAGTTCTTTGGAAATAACAAATTTGCTTTGGCAATTTCTGTTTCCATACGTTCATTTGTTAGGTATTCATCTTCGGTGCCGTATAGAAGAGATACTTTTGTGGCGGGGTCCATGTAGTTAAAATCTTCAGGAGTCAATTCTTTTGGGATACCACCTGAATGGATAATTAATTCTTGGCATTGTAATTTTCGCTTAGCTAAATAGCGTAAAGAAACACTAACACCTTGGGAATAGCCTAAGACAATCAGTTTTTTATCCAAAGGGAATTGTTCTGCCTCCCAAACGGCATCAAAATACCGCATGACATTTTCGGTTTCCTTAAGCGTGTTTTCTTTTGTGAGCCAACTGGCGCCCACATGTCTTAGTTTGGGGGGAATATAATATTTACTCTGGGCTTGCGGCGCAACGATATAGTTTTCTTCAGCATTTAAATGCTCAAAATGCCTTAAGAAATAACGACTTAAATAGCCCATGCCATGGCAAACAAACCAAATGCTTTTGGTGTGCTCTGTAAGTTGGTTGAGGGTAGCGTACGAATTTGTGGTAGTATAGCTGATTTCCTTTTCGGATAAATTCATTATTAGTCTTGGTTTTGTATTTTTACAATCGACTTTAAAATTACACTATTTCTATGCAATTATCGAAAGAAGAGGTTCTGAAACGCGCCAATGAACAATGTAAAAACACCTTGATGGAAACCTTGAATATTGAAATTGTGGACTTTGGAGAGGATTTTTTGGTAGCCAAAATGCCTGTTAATTCCAGAGTGCACCAACCAGACGGCGTGTTGCATGGAGGCGCCACTGCGGCATTGGCGGAAAGTGTTGGGAGCTTTGCTTCCCATATTTTTGTGGATTCCGAAACGTTTTTTGTGAGAGGTATAGAAATTACGGCCAATCACCTGAAAGGAATTCGAGAAGGCAATGTTTATGCCAAAGCCACTTTTATCCATAAAGGAAGAACCACCCAGCTCTTGGATATTCGTGTGACCGACGATGACGATAATTTGATTTCTGTGTGCAAGTTGTCCACCATTTCCCTGCCTAAAAATAAGTAATGGATCTAGATGCATTTTTGACACCATTTCAGGATTTCTACAAATCCCAACGTCCTTTTGTGCTTTATAGAAAACCCTACAAAAAGTCCATTAAAGGCTTGGTGCAAAAAGATGATGATTTACATTTTGTAAAGGATTTTTCGGAACAAGGGTTTGTAATGGCGCCGTTTGATGATAAGGATCCAATTGTGTTGATTCCTTTTCATAATTCAGAAGTTTTTGAATTGGAAGCTTACAATGTAAAGGATTTTGAAGAAGGAGAGTATCTATCAGTTTCTACCAATTTCGAAAAAAACAAAAAGCAACACGTTGATTTGGTGAATGAAGGGGTGAATGCCATTCAAAAGGGAGCCTTTGAAAAAGTTGTGCTTTCAAGACTGGAAAAGGTTGATTTAGACGCTCTTAATCCTATCGAGTTGTTCCGGAGATTATTAGCAAAATATCCAACGGCTTTCACGTATTGTTGGTATCATCCTAAAATAGGACTTTGGCTTGGGGCAACGCCAGAAACCTTACTGAAAGTGGAAAATAATAGAATGTCTACCATGGCTTTGGCTGGAACACAGGCTTACAAAGATTCAGAAGATGTCGTTTGGGGAGTCAAAGAACAGCAGGAGCAACAATTCGTTACGGATTTTATTGTGGAAAGTCTTCACGGTGTTATGGAGAATTTGCGAGTTACAAAGCCTGCAACGGTTAGGGCAGGCGGTTTACTTCATATTCAAACTAAAATCAGTGGCACTTTGAATGGCAATTTGGAAGAGGTCATTAAAAGATTGCATCCAACACCAGCGGTGTGTGGATTGCCAAAATTGGCTTCAAAAACATTTATTATCGAAAAGGAGCATTACAATCGTACTTATTACACAGGCTTTCTTGGTGAACTTAATGTAAAAGAAAAGAACACTCGCAATACCAGGAGAAGAAATATCGAAAACAATGCTTATGATACTGTAAAAACGGTATCTGATTTATATGTGAACTTGCGCTGCATGCAACTAGAGTCTGATGCTGCCCTAATTTATGTTGGAGGGGGCATTACCAAAGATTCCAATCCAGAATTGGAATGGGAGGAAACTGTGAACAAATCCAAAACCATGAAAAGAGTTCTGTATTCTATTCAATAATAAATGCGAAAGAAGGAACTTGTCCGACATTTAAAAAATTTAAAATGCTATATTGATTATGGGGTCTTTTAATTTAGTATCATTCTTAGAATGCTTAATTTTACAGCTCATTTCTATACACTTTATTCATGAAATATTCCGCGATTCCACTCGCACAAACTGTAGTAGCGCTGTGTAAAGCCAAGAACATAAAACATATTGTTATTTCTCCAGGTAGCCGTAATGCACCCTTAACTATTGGATTTTCAAATGATGAATTTTTCACCTGTTATAGCGTCGTAGATGAGCGTTGTGCATCCTTTTTTGCAATGGGAATTGCACAAAGTAACCAAGAGCCAGTGGCGGTGGTTTGTACTTCCGGAAGTGCTTTGTTGAATTATTATCCTGCAGTGGCCGAAGCTTTTTATAGCGATATTCCTTTAGTGGTGTTGTCTGCAGATCGCCCAAAATATTTGGTGGGAATTGGAGACGGACAGACCATTAATCAAGAGAATGTGTTCAAAAATCACATTTTGTATTCGGCCAATTTAAAGCAGGATCTGGATGTAAAAGCAAAACCTTTCGATGATGATGAGCCCGCCATTATAAAAAGCATTGAGCATAAGCTAGAGCGGTTTTTAGGATTGAAACAGGAACTTCAGGAAGAGAACGAACACGAAATTAACAAGGCCATTAATATTGCGCTTACAAAAAAGGGACCTGTTCATATTAATATTCCTTTTGATGAACCTTTGTATGGCGTGGTCGATACATTGAGCGTGTCTGCTAAGGTTATCAAACCAGAAGTGAAATCTAAAAAAATAGACGCTTTAGATTTAAAATTGTGTTTGGAAGACTGGAGCAATGCTTCCAAAAAAATGATTTTGGTGGGGGTAAATGGGCCAAATGCCTTAGAGGCAAAATGGATTGAAGAACTGGCAAATGACAACAGTGTGTTGGTGTTTACCGAAACGACTTCTAATTTACACCATAAAGAGTTCTTTCCTAGTATCGATAAAATGATTGCGCCTTTAAATGATGAGGAGTTTCAGGATTTGCAACCAGACATTTTGGTGACGTTTGGTGGTTTGATCGTTTCAAAAAAAATAAAGGCATTTTTAAGAAAATATAGACCAAAACAGCATTGGCACGTAGATGAGAAGAAGGCCAATGACACATTTTTCTGTCTGGAAAAACACATCAAGGTAACTCCAAACCAATTTTTTGAAAGTTTGTTGCCCAAGTTAACCCATATCAAGAAAAGTAATTATAAACAGGTTTGGAAGGCGGTTAAAACTCATAGAAGAGAAAAGCATAGCGACTATTTAAATGAAATTCCGTTTTGCGATTTCAAGGTGTTTTCAAAGTTGTTAAAGAGCATTCCTGATCATACAAATTTGCAGATTGGAAATAGCTCGGCCATTAGATATGCGCAACTTTTTAAAGGAAATCCAACGGTGGCAGTATATTGTAATAGAGGTACCAGTGGTATTGATGGGAGTACAAGCACAGCTATTGGGTTTGCACACGCAAATCAAGCCCAAACAACCTTTGTTACGGGGGATTTGAGTTTCTTTTACGATAGCAATGCTTTGTGGAATGCTCATATTCCGAAATCCTTTAGAATAGTCGTTATCAATAATTACGGAGGTGGTATTTTTAGAATTCTTCCGGGAGATAAGAACACAGAGAATTTTGATACGTACTTTGAAACCAAGCACCATTTAACGGCTAAGCATTTATGTGCCATGTATGGGTTGGCGTATCAAACGGCAGATGATGAAGAAGGTCTATCTGTGGCTTTGGAGGATTTTTATAATAATTCTGAGCAACCTAAATTATTGGAAATCTTTACCCCAAGTAGAGTTAATGATGAAGTGTTGCTGAACTATTTTAAGTTTATACGTTGATAGAGGAAGGGAAAGGTATAACTTGAGCATAAAAAATGCATATCTTTAAAGTCCATTTCTAATAAATTAAAACACTATAAAACCTATGAACAAGCGCGAAGAATTAATCATTAAGTATGCTGCTGAGCTAAAAGATAAGTTTGGCTTGGAACCTGATATGGATTTGCTCACCAAAATTACTATTGGCTGCGGTCCATCTATTTACAATGCAGATTCAGCCACAGTATCTAGCTCCGATGAGTCTGAATTGGAGCGCGTAAAAAATAACTTTTTGATTAAAAAACTAGGGCTTGAGGATACACCAGAACTTGATGAGGCTATCAATTCCGTGATAGACACTTATGGACGCTCCAACAGAACTAAATATAGGGTAGTAATTTATTATTTATTGACCAAACATTTCAGTAAGGAAACCGTTTATTAAACTTTCATTCTAAGAATAGAAAGGCGCTACAAAGATGTAGCGCTTTTTGTTTTTGGGTTCACTATAATGCTTAACTTTGCCGCATGATACACATTGGAGAATACAATACTTTAGAAATTGTAAGAGAAACCGAGCCTGGTTTGTTTTTGTCTGATAAAGAAGATAACGAGGTTTTATTGCCCAACCGTTATGTTCCGGAATCTTTTGAGATTGGAGATGAATTGGACGTCTTTGTTTATTTGGATAACGAAGAGCGTTTGGTTGCAGTTACAGATCATCCGTACATTACAAAAGGCGATTTTGCCCTTTTAAGATGTAATGCGGTGACGAAATTTGGGGCTTTTTTAGATTGGGGAATGGTAAAAGAATTGTTCTGTCCATTTAAGGAGCAGGTCTTTAAAATGAAAGAAGGTGGTTGGTATTTGGTGCATTGTTATCTAGATGAAGAAACCGAAAGATTGGTGGCTTCCAGTAAAACCAATAGATTTTTGGACAATACAAATCTTACCGTAGAAGTCTTTGATGAAGTAGACCTAATTGTATCTCATCCTTCAGAGATTGGGATGAATGTTATAGTGAACAAAAAGCATTTAGGGCTCATTTTTAAGGACAATATTTTTAAGGATTTAAGTGTTGGTGATCGTTTGAAGGGGTATGTAAAAAAGATTCGTAAGGACAATAAATTGGATATAGTATTGGAGCAGATTGGATATAGAAGTATAGAGCCCAATGCCGATATTATTCTGAAAGAATTAAAAGACAACGGAGGGTATTTAGAACTCACGGATAAATCAGACCCTGAACTTATTAAGGAAGTGCTTCAAATGAGTAAGAAGAACTTTAAAAAAGGTATTGGTAATTTGTACAAGCAGCGCTTGATAGAGATTAAAGAGGATGGAATTTATTTGGTTTAGGCGCCAATTGTAATTGGCCCAAAACCCATTCTGTAGCATCGGTAAGCGCATTGAAACGTTTTCTTTTAAAGCTAAAATAATGTTCCTCAATGGCCAACATTCGTTTGGCGTTGTGGTTGTAGGTAACAACCGCATATGCTTTAATATGGCTTACTTTACTGCTGTGTTCCAAAGCATCTACTAAGTCTACAGAAAATGAATGGATACGATTGGAAATAAAGCCATAGGGTTGGTCGCCGAAGATTTCGTCGCATAAATCAAAAATTTCCTCGAAATCCTTGAAGGCGACGTTGGTGCCTTGCCTAAATTCGGCAACTACATAATTGCTGAAAAAATGAAAGTCACCTATCTCAATACAATAAGTGGCTTCCACGTTTTTAGCGAAAGGCGATTCCAATACTTTCATTTCTTAACAAAATCTAACAACCAAAGCAAAATTAACAAGGGAGATTTTCCCTACCAAAAAAATGAATTCATATTAGTTGTAAATATGTATTTTTACGCTGAAATTAATAATCATGAGTAATATAAATTGGAAAACGGCCAAGGAATACGAAGACATCACCTATAAAAAATGTGATGGGGTTGCACGTATTGCATTCAATAGGCCGAATGTAAGAAATGCCTTTAGGCCAAAGACCACAAGTGAATTATACGATGCTTTTTACGATGCCAACGAAGATGTAAATATTGGCGTAGTATTATTATCTGCCGAGGGACCGTCGACTAAGGATGGTGTGTATTCTTTCTGTAGTGGTGGAGACCAAAAAGCTAGGGGGCATCAAGGCTATGTTGGAGAGGATGGCTACCATCGTTTAAATATTTTGGAAGTACAACGCTTGATTCGTTTTATGCCCAAAGCAGTGATTGCAGTGGTGCCCGGATGGGCTGTTGGTGGCGGTCATAGTTTGCATGTGGTTTGCGATTTAACGCTTGCCAGTAAGGAACATGCCATCTTTAAACAAACCGATGCCGATGTCACCAGTTTTGATGGTGGTTATGGTTCAGCTTATTTGGCCAAAATGGTAGGGCAGAAAAAGGCGAGAGAAATCTTCTTCTTAGGAAGGAATTATTCGGCTCAGGAAGCTTTTGAAATGGGAATGGTAAATGCCGTGATACCTCATGCCGAATTGGAAGATACCGCTTTTGAATGGGCACAGGAAATATTGGCAAAATCCCCAACCTCTATCAAAATGCTAAAATTCGCAATGAACCTTACCGACGACGGCATGGTGGGGCAGCAAGTATTTGCGGGAGAAGCGACGCGTTTGGCCTATATGACAGATGAGGCTAAAGAAGGTAGAAATGCCTTTTTGGAAAAGCGTAAGCCTAACTTCGACAAAAAGTGGATTCCTTAATTAGCTAGTACTATTTTATGAGTAAACTTAGCAGCTGGATTTCAGCATTTCGTTTGCGTACCTTGCCTTTGTCTTTATCCGGGATTATTATTGGAAGCTGTTTGGCTGCCTATAATGGCCTTTTCGATACCGTCATTTTTGTATTAGCCATGCTAACAACCGTAGGATTTCAGGTGCTTTCTAATTTGGCCAATGATTATGGTGATGGGGTAAAGGGAACCGACAATGAAAACCGTTTGGGACCGCAAAGAGCTATACAAAGTGGCAGTATAACACCTTCACAAATGATGGAGGCCATTAAAATAAATATATTGGTAGTTATAGTATTGTCCTTGTCCTTAATCTATGTGGCTTTAGGGCACGAATACCTGTTGTATTCTATTTTGTTTATCGTGTTGGCTGCTGCCTGCGTCTATGCTGCAATTAATTATACCATGGGTAACTCCGCCTATGGCTATAGGGGGTTGGGAGATGTGTTCGTCTTTATATTTTTTGGATTGGTGAGTGTAATGGGAAGTTACTTTTTATACGCTAAACATTTGGATCATGTATTGGTGCTGCCTTCAATTGCTTTGGGCCTATTGAGTATTGGAGTTTTGAATTTGAATAATATGAGGGATATAGATTCCGATACTTTATCCAATAAAATTACGATAGCGGTGAGATTAGGGAAGCAAAAGGCAAAAATATACCACTATGTTTTAGTTGGTGGCGCTATTTTATGTGCAGCATTATTTGGTATTTTATATTATAATTCGCCATATAACTTAATTTTTGTAGTGGCCTTTATTCCATTGGTTAAGCACTTGATTAGTGTTAACAGGGCAAAAACATCAGAAGATTTAGACAAGCAGTTGAAACCTCTTGCATTAACAACCTTTGTATTTTCTTTGTTGTTGGGTATAGGTCATATTTTATAAAAATTTTAACTGTAAAATGTTGTAAATCAGTAATTTGATTGTATCTTTACAGTAATAATTTTGTAGGTCAACAATTTATGCTATATGTTGGCAATAAAATTTGGGGCTTTGAAACTCAGATAAATTGTTAAATTTATCTGAGTTTTTTTGTTTCAACAATTCAATAACCAATTATTCCATGAAAATTACATTTTACGGGCATGCTTGCCTAAAAATAGAAGTTAATGATGTCCATATTCTTGTGGACCCTTTCATTACAGGAAATCCTAAGGCAGATCATATTGATATAGAGACGATCAAAGCCGATTATATTTTGCTGACCCATGCCCATCAAGACCATACTTTGGATGCCGAAGTTATTGCTAAGCAGAACAATGCTATTATTGTTTCAAATTTTGAAGTAACCAATCATTATGAGGCAAAAGGTATTGAGGTGCACCCCATGAACCATGGGGGTAAATGGGATTTTGAATTTGGTGTGGTTAAATATGTGAATGCCATTCATACATCTTCATTTCCGGATGGTAGTTACGGAGGTCAACCAGGAGGATTTGTGATTGAAGGTGAACATAAAAATATCTATATAGCAGGGGATACGGCCTTAACAATGGATATGAAATTAATTCCGATGAAAACCAAATTGGATTTGGCTGTATTGCCAATAGGGGATAATTTCACCATGGATGTGGAGGATGCCATTATGGCGAGTGATTTTGTAGAATGCGATAAGGTATTAGGTTATCACTACGATACTTTTGGTTATATAGAAATTGATCATGAAGAGGCCAAGCGCAAGTTTTTTGATTCCAATAAGGATTTGATGCTTCTTGATATAGGAGAAAGTATTGAGCTTTAAAAAGATAGTATTTTTATAGTATCAAAGCATAAACGCTAGGGTAATTTTTGGTCTAGCGTTTTTCTTTTAAGCCACTCGGCTCTTAAGTCATTACTCAATTTTCCACTGCCGTCGTGTCGCCAACCTGGAGGCTTTATTAAGTAGCGTAACCTATCCTTCAAAGATATTTTTGTTTGAAGGAAGTCTTTAAACATGTGAAACCATTCCAAAAATGCTATTTTAAACGGGTTATAGGTATGGATATTCTTTACCAATCCATAAGTCACTTTTTCATCCTCCAATTCTGGTTGAAACGTTCCAAACAATTTATCCCAAATGATAAGTATTCCGGCATGGTTTCGGTCTAAATACAAAGGGTTACTGCCATGGTGTACTCGGTGATGGGAGGGCGTGTTCATAATGGCTTCAAACCAATTGGGCATTTTGTGGATGGTTTCTGTGTGAATCCAAAATTGATAGAGCAGGCTTATGGACATTTGCAGTAAAATCATAGCAGGGTGAAACCCCATTAGGGGCAACCACAACCAAAAGACAAAAGAATAGAAACCTCCAGACCAAGTTTGCCTAAGTGCTGTGCTCAGGTTGTAGTGCTCAGAGGAATGGTGAACCACATGCGAAGCCCAAAATAATCGACACTCATGACTAACCCTGTGGAACCAATAGTATGAAAAGTCATCTGCAAAAAACAGTAACACAAAACTCCACCATGTTATGGGAATCGTCATGACTCTAAAATGGTTGTATATGTAAAACAAGGCCATTAATACAATTCCTTTACTTAAAAATCCAAGCAGGACGTTGCCAATACCCATGGCAATAGAAGACAGGGCATCCTTGGTTTGATACCCTTTTAAATTTTGCTTGGTTGTAACGTACAGTTCTAGCCCCATGGCCAATATAAATACTGGAATGGCAAAGTGAATGATGTTTGGAAAATCTGGCATTTAATGCGATATTTGAATTCTAAAATTACAGATTTTTAATTGTCTTTTTTATTTTATATTCCCTAAAAATTTTATTGTTATGACCTTTTCCTTGCGAGCTTTAGCTTTGCTATGCTTTATATCTACAAGTCAGTTTTTGTTTAGTCAAAACCCAAATCAAACTGGGAGTTGGTACATGTATTTTTACAAACACCAGTTTCAAAATAGTCAATTTGGGATTCAAGGGGATGTACAATACCGCAATTGGAATATCATAGGCGATTTAGAGCAGTTATTATTACGCTCAGGGGTTACTTATAAACCTAAGGAAGCAGATGTATTGTTTACATTGGGATATGCTCATGTTACAACTGGAGCTTTGGGAGATTCAAATGATACCAGTGCAGAAAGTAGAATATATCAAGAAGCGTTGTTGCCCCATAAAGTGGGAGGACGTTTTTATTTAACGCACCGATTTAGGTATGAGCAGCGCTTTGTGGAAGATCAGGATTTTAGAACGCGTTACCGCTACAATTTGTTTCTAAATATTCCTTTCACTGCAAAAACATTGAGCCCTAAGGTTTTTTATGCGGCATTATATAACGAACTCTTTATAAATGGCCAAACAGATATTGGAGACGGAAGAGAAGTAGAACTATTTGATAGGAACCGAACTTATTTGGGTGTTGGTTATGTGTTGAATGAATCCATTCGTTTTCAATTGGGTTGGATGAACCAAAAAACGGCCAATAATGGCAAGGCACAATTTCAGGTAAGCATGCACCACAAGTTTTAATTAAGGTGTATTTTTGCCAGTATATGAAAGCAACATATCATCAATACATTTTAAATTTTAAGCAACCCAGTGGTACCTCTAGAGGTGTTTTACGAACTAAAGAGACTTGGTTTATAGTCTTAGAATCCGAAGGAAAGCGTGGAGTGGGAGAGTGTGGTATTTTAAGAGGGTTGAGCATCGATGATCGACCAGATTATGAGCGTCAGTTACAATGGACTTGCAATAACATAGCATTGGGCTTGGAGGCCTTGTTTGAAAAGAATCGAGAATTTCCTAGCATTCAATTTGGGTTGGAAATGGCTTTTAGGTCTTTGGCAAGCACCTCACCTTTTTTGCTGTTTGAAACCAATTTCACAACGGGTACAGCGGCTATTCCAATTAATGGTTTGATATGGATGGGAGATGGAGCTTTTATGAAGCAACAGATAGCTGCTAAAATTGAAGCTGGTTTTGGTTGCATCAAGATGAAAATTGGTGCGATAGATTTCGATACAGAAATTAGTTTGTTGCAGTCTATCAGAAAAGAGTTTAGCTCTAAGGATATAGAACTTAGGGTAGATGCCAATGGCGCCTTTTCTCCCCAGGAAGCATTAGAAAAGCTCAAACGCCTTTCCGATTTGGATTTACATTCCATAGAGCAACCTATCAAACAAGGGCAATTTGAAGAGATGGCAGCCTTGTGTGAAAAGACGCCTTTGCCTATCGCATTGGATGAAGAGTTGATTGGGGTATTTGATACTGATGAAAGAGCACAACTTTTGGAGGTAGTAAAGCCTCAATTCATCATTTTAAAGCCAAGTTTTATAGGAGGATATAGTGGAAGTGACGAATGGATTACAATGGCTGAAGAACGGCAAATAGGCTGGTGGGTAACCAGTGCTTTGGAAAGTAATGTTGGCTTGAATGCCATTGCGCAATGGACCTATACTCTACATCAACAACTACCACAAGGTTTGGGAACGGGAAGTTTGTTTACGAACAATTTTGAAAGCCCTTTGGAAGTCAAGAATGGGGCTTTGTATTATAATAACATTTTAAACTGGAATTTTAATTTATAACATATGTATATAGCACAAGCTTATAAAGTTTTGCACGAATGGTGGCGCTATGCCATTGGTGTTTTACTCATTGTAATGGCAGTTATTATTGGGCAAATACCTTTTTCTGGAGCAGTTTTTTTGGAAGCTCACAACCAAGGGATGGACATGTTCAATATGAATGAGAAAACCATGATGACTATGTTGGAGCCTAACTTAAACTTATTTTTAATGCTGCTATCTTTTGCCTTCGGTTTGGCAGGTGTTTTATTTGTGGCAAAGACCATTCATCATCAAAGCATTCGCTCGTTAACCACTAGTAGGTCAAAAATTGATTGGAAGCGTTTTTGGTTTGCTTTCATTTTTTGGGGAATGGTGTCATCTGGATTGTCCTTGTTGGATTACTTTATGAATCCGGAAGGTTATGTTCTAAACTTCAAATTGGTGCCGTTTTTGATTCTTTGTGCTGTAGCTATTGTAATGGTGCCGCTTCAAACTAGTTTTGAAGAGTATTTGTTTCGTGGGTATTTAATGCAGGGCATTGGAGTGCTTACAAAATCCAAGTGGAAGCCGTTATTGATGACCTCTGTAGTGTTTGGAGGGTTGCATATTGCCAATCCTGAAGTAACCCAATTAGGTAACATTATCATGATTTATTATATAGGTACAGGCTTGTTTTTGGGTATTCTTACTTTAATGGATGAAGGAATGGAATTGGCTTTGGGTTTCCATGCCGCCAATAATTTGTTTACGGCTTTATTGGTAACTGCCGATTGGACAGCGTTCCAAACGCATTCTATATTAAAGGATATGTCCAGTCCAACAGAAGCTGGTTTTATGGATGTGTTTGTTCCCGTATTTATATTGTTTCCAATACTGTTATTTGTGTTTGCTAAAAAGTATAATTGGACCGATTGGAAAGGGAAATTGTTTGGAACGGTGGAAGAGCCTCCTGCCGAAGACTATAAAATACTTGAATAAAAAAAGCGACCAAAATGGTCGCTTTTTGTTTATGTATTATAATAATGATTTATTCCACAGGCTTTAATAAAATGGCAGCTTTATTAAAGTCGGAAGCGGCATTGATAACTTCTCTAAACTCCTCGTAACGATTTAAATCATAATCCACCGTTTTATAGAATTCCTGTATGGTGATAATAATTTTATTACCCTCCAATTTATAGCTGGATTCAAACTTTGCCTGTTTTTCTCCTTTCTCGTTTTTGTAACTTTTGTTAAGGTTTAAACTGCTCAAACCTTCTGCTGTGTACCCTTCTGGTATATGAACTGTAATGGTGTAGTCGTATTGGTTTGGATAGCTCATTTCAATAGGGTTCACACGTTCGGTTTCTTGATACAGTTCACTTTGGGTTCCTATGATAAGGCCAACCTGAAAAATATAGCTGTCTCCTGCGTCTTCAATCAAGGATTCCGAGGATACTTTAGAGTTGACAATAAAGGGTACGTTGTACGTGGTTTGATTAAGGTCATTGTTTTCAGTTGAAAAACTGATTTCTTCCTTGTCTTCAACTCCAGAGCTAGTTAAATACTCTTTAAATTCTTTTATACCTTGTTCTGTAGAAAGGCTTAAAATAGCTCTATTAGTAGCAGACCAATGTCCGGTGTATTCTTGGTGCATTTCTATTATTGCACTTTCTATATCTTCGCTAAAGGTTATATCTGTTGTGCGATTAACTTGGCTATAGTTGGGGTCAGTTTGTTCAATTTTTTGGAAATAATGCCCCAAATCACGTTTGATATACAGTCCATAATTACCAAGTAGGTTGGCAGGAGCCTCCCCAACTCTATATTCTATACGGTCAGGAGCAATGTATTTTTTCTCCGAAGGTAAATAGATTAAAAATTCTCTTAGCATACTTGGAATGAAAAATGTAGGATCGAATTTATATTCAAATCTACTGGCTGTGATTACTACTTCATATTCAACATCCAAAGCCTTTAAATAATTGGCATAAGCTTTTAAAATTCCAAAACTACTGGCGGAACGGTTTTCTAAAATGTAATCTAGGTTAGAGAGTTCTTCGTTGTTGTTTTTTACAATGTTGAAGTTGCTTTTTATAAAATTATCTACTCGAGAAGCTCTTTCAAATGTAGACATTTCTGTTTTTCCTTCGGTGATTATCGGAAGGTCCTTATTTACTTTTTCTGATACTTCTGAAGGGAAGAATTTGGTCCCTACATTGTAACTAACGTTGGTCCAGAACATTTCTTGAGAAATGTCCTGTCCATTAGGAAAGCATTGGTAAACTACTGCAATTTTATTGGCATCAGGAGTGGAGTATTCTTCCTCCACCATAGCCGGAATGTCTTTTATAACTAGAGATTTTGCATTATTACCGTCAACCGAAATGTCTTCAAACTTAGCATCGGTTCGGTAAGCCTTGATGTTGGCATTTAAGCTTCCCGTAATAAAGGTAAATTGGGCTTCTTTGATTTTGTAATTGCTCTGGATGGTTTCGGCGCCATACATATCAAATTCTTTTTCAACGGTGTATAAAACTTCAATTTCCGATCCTTTTTCTACACCCTCAATAGCAAAAATCTTAAAGTCACCGTATTCATCAACATTCTTAACTTCTTTGATATTTTCTTGATTAAGGACTGTTACTTTCCCTTTTGGGCTAATGGTACGGGCTTTAATGTCTACCACCTTTTTTACCTCGTACATGGGGATGTAAACGGTATTGTGTCGGGCAATTCCCTTTTCATCGTTCACACGAGTAATGGTGTGTTCGGTTTCATAACGCTTAGGTTCTGGAGACATGATATTAGCCGAATATTCAACGATATGCTTTTTTAGGATCCCAATGGAAGATTCTTGGGTTTCTTCGGCTGTTAATTTATGTAGTTTGGGTTTTTTTTCCCAATCATAGGTTCTGAATTGCTGTGCAAAACTGCTGCTTGTAGCAAGAAGCAGTATAAAAAGAGCTTTTTTTATCATTATAGTTTTTCTAGTATTATACTTTTCTTGTAGGCTTTGATAAGGCTTTTAATGAAGCTGTTCCAACTTTCAAATTCTTCGTTTTGGATGCTTAGGGTTTTTACGTAGATGCTTTTGTGCTGGGTTAAAATATTGCCTTCTACGTCATAAGTAATTTTATATCCGTAATGAGGATTTTCAAAACTCAATTCTTCTGGAATGTAGCTTACTTTGTAGCCTTCTGGTATGGTTAAGTGGCTTGTAAACTGTTTCTCGAAGTGGTAATCGATTTTTTTACTGTATTTTCTGCCTTCAAGGTCTATACCACTTTTGGATAAGCTTCTATCGATGTTTAAATTGATGTAGGTTTTGTTCCCTATATTTTTAGCATAGTTTTCTATGTTAAGATCGTATTGAAGAACTAGTGGGGTCTGTTTGTTATTAAAATTAGCCTTGTTGATATTGGTGTATTTTGTTTTGTTATTACCCAAGGCCAAGTTGGTGTTCAAGAACTCCTCATCGGTTTTGTCATTTTTTTTGAAGGTATAGTCAGCAATAAAATCGACTTTTTCGTATCCGGTCATTTCTCTTTTTTCGGCAACTTTTACCGCGGTGTCATCCAAAATGAACTCGCTGGTCACTTTTGAAATACTTTTGCTAGCATCTTGCACTGGGACTTTAATGATTTTAAAAGTGTCCTTGTCAATTCCTAAAAGAGCTTCTTTAGTTTGAGTGAAACCACTGGGCATACCGTACGGCACATAACTGTCTGTGGCATCTAGAAAAATAGTATCATTTTCTACAATAGCCGTGTTGATCATGTGGTTGTCTACCATAGGTGTAGGAACATCATGATAGGAATATTGACGGTCTCTTGTGCCAATCCAAGTGCGATAGGATTCAATCCCCACGTGATTAAGCATCTCATAAAGTAAATTGGCCATGTCTTTACAGTCACCATATCGTTTATCGCAAACGCTGGCCGCTCCTCTTGGGATGAACCCTCCTAATCCGTCTTCAAAAGCTACATAGGTAATATTATCCTGAACCCAATTGAAGATCGCTTCTGCTTTTTCGCGTTTTGTCTTTAGATCTTTTGTGATGTTATCGGCAATGTCATATACTTTTTTTAAGTCGTTAACATCGATTTGTTCTACTAAAGAATTGTACCATTTATAAAGGTCGGATACATCGTTTAATACATTATATGTTTTACCGTCTGCAGTGTAATTTTTGATATACACAATAATATGCGGAAGGTAATAGAGCATAGATTCGCTATCTTCTTCTCCTTGAAATCCTTCAATGTTATTAACTGTCCAGGTATAGGTGTAACCATTTGAGGAATCCTTTTTCTGGAAGTCTACATCAATGTTATTTGTATTGAATTCAATATGTCCGATGGTGACATTTTTAGGAAATTCGATGGATAATTGTGCGCTCTTGGTTGGTACATAAGTTCCAAAGCGGAACAATCCCAGAAAATGTGGATCCTTAATAATTTCCTTATAACTTAAATTGGTAATGGCACCCTTGGTGACTGCAGGGAAAATAAAGCTTTTAGACTCTTGGTCGCTATAAAACACACCATTGTCAAAGTCTCTTTTGGTTTCAATATAGTCGACTGCTATTTTTTTATCGGTACTCGGAATGTAGGTGTAGGCCTCAATGTCCTCAATCGTCCTAAAACTGTCAAAACTCATAGATTCATTGGCAAAATAGAGCTTGTTGGAAGTAAGGTATTCTGCCTGTTCCGAGATGTTATTGGAGATGTCAAACTGGTGTTCGTTCAGTTTAATCTTAATGTGCTCATGACGTTTAAGGTAAATGAAGTCTTCGTCAGAAAAATCTTGAGCAAATATGAAAAAGGGACTTAACAGTAGGAGTAATAGGGTCTTGTTCATAGATTCGTTCTTAATTTTCAAATATATTTTTTTTAATTTTAAATTTTAACTTAAAATCAGTTAAAAATAGTATAATTTTAGCTTATCTAATACCATACCAAAATGATTCCAACTTACGATAAGATACATTTAAAATTCAAACTCAACGGTTCTAGTTATGATAAAGAGGACCTTAAAGAAGTGAGTTATAGTTTGATAAAGGAAGGGGAAACTTATGAGCGCGTCATCGGTAATTTTTTGCTCGATTGGCTGGACGAAAAAGATACTGTAGAAGTGCAAACGTCGGGCTCTACGGGAACACCTAAAATAGTCTCGGTTAGCAAACAGGCCATGGTGCATTCGGCATTGGCAACGGGGAATTATTTCAAATTATCGCCAGGGGATAGGGCACTGCATTGTCTGCCTACAAGTTTTATTGCAGGTAAAATGATGTTGGTAAGAGCTCTGATTTTAGGTTTAGAATTGGATGTTGTGGCGCCTTCTAGGCTTCCTGCCTATGATGATCAAGTGGAATACGATTTTTGTGCCATGATTCCTATGCAGGTGAAAGAAAATATAGAGCGCTTAAATCATATAAAAACCTTAATTGTTGGAGGAGCGGCGTTTCCTGCTACGCTCATGCCTTTAATTGAAGATTTGCCAGGAAAAGTGTATGCAACTTACGGTATGACAGAAACCTTAAGTCACATAGCCGTAAAGCCATTGAATCATTTGAAGGATGAAGGTCATTTTCAGGTTTTGGACGGTATTGAGATTTCGCAAGATGGCAGAGGTTGTTTGGTAATTGATGCCCCTGATTTGATGGTTGAAAATATGGTAACCAATGATATTGTAAAACTCTATTCCGAAAAGGAGTTTGATGTTATTGGGCGCATTGATAATGTTATCAATTCTGGAGGAGTAAAGTTATTTCCAGAGCAAATAGAAGCCAAATTGGATGCCAACATAGGACAACGCTTTTTTATTTCTTCTGAAGAAGATGAAGTTCTAGGAGAGAAAGTGATTTTGGTTGTGGAGAAGGACGATAGCAGCATTACGCCATCTACGTTTAAGGCTCTTGATAAATATGAAAAACCGAAAGCGGTTTATGTTGTAGATCATTTTGAAGAAACAATCTCTGGTAAAATTAGACGGAAAAACACCTTAGAGCTGTTGAAGAAATATGCAAAACAAAAACCACTCATATGAGTGGTTTTTTGCTTGTTTGTGCAATGTAGTAAATTATTAGTTATTTCGAATTCGGCCAGATCCAGAAACTTTGGTGTCTTCTTTTACAGGATTGCCTTTGTAGCTGACGGAACCAGAACCGGCTACACGAGCTTTAAGGACTTCCTTAGAATATACTTTGGCTCCACCAGAACCTGCTACCGAGACATCCGTATTGTTTGAAATGAGTTTATAGGCATTGAGGTCTCCAGAACCAGCTACGCTAGCTTCAAGTGAGGTTGTATTGCCGGATAACACCAAATCTCCAGATCCAGCCAAACTAGCTTCAACAGCATTGGCTTCAACAGAAAGTTTTAAATCTCCTGAGCCAGCCATTTCTACATCAAAATGGTTAGCGACAATAGTGTCTTCGTTCCAAAGATCTCCAGAACCTGCAAAGGAAACTTTTTCAATATCCTCGAACGGAATGATGATTTTTATTGGTTTACTGCCTCTAAGGTTAACGGAGTTTTCAACTTTAATGATCAATCGGTCGTTTTTTACTTCCGTGCTAATGTAGTTGAGTAAATTGGCTTCACCTTCCAAGGTTATTTGGCCTTCGGTGCCTTTTACCAAAATATAGTCAAATGATCCCGCGCAGCTAATGGTATTATAGTCTGATGTTGTTCTGGTGATAGTGGTTACACTACCATTCCCCTTTACTTTCTTTTGAGCTTGAGTGGTGCCTATGGCAAAAATTGCGAATAGACAGAATACTAATTTTTTCATGGTGTTATATTTTCTTGAATGTGACACTTCCGTAATCGGATGAAATTTTAATATTGTTAGAGGAGGAGGCGTCTCCATAATACCCTAAGTAATAATTTCTGGAAGACTCTTCTCTTTCCTTAGTAAAATGAAATTCGTTGGCATCTCTTAATGAAGCGTATTCCAAATCGATTTCAAAGTTGAAACTGTAGCCTGCTTGATAACCAATGGTAATACCTACATAATCTGTTTTGATATTAATATTTCCTGCATTAGAAGCCATTTCATCAATTTTTAGGGAACCATAATCTGCAGTAATGGAAACATTTTTGTACACCTTTCCAATTCTTGTGGTGAGATAGTCTCCATTGCCCTGTACGTTGTTGATATTGTCAATGGTCATGGAACCGTAATCGCAATTGTACTTAACATTTTCGGCAATTTCCACAACTGATTTTGTGTAATCCGCTACAATGTCCAGATCTTTGGATTTAGCTACGGTAAAAGCGCTGTAGTCGGCATTGATTTTTCCACTTTTAATGTATTCAAAATAACTGTTTTTGGTGTAATCAAAGCGTATTTCATTGCCATCGGCCATGAGTTCCTTGGTGGTAATTTTGCCGTAATCACATTTAAGCATTGCCCTTCCTTCAAGTTTATCCAAGTTTATAAAGCCATAGTCGTTATTGAGGTCTACACTGTTAGTGATGGGCAATTTCACTAGGTAGTTGATCTCCATATTGACATTATTGTTGTTTCCCCAATTCCACCAGGATTTCGATTTGTTCTTGTTGAAAATGGTTTTGGCCTCTACGAGGTTTGAGGTGGCATTAAATTCCACTGTAATGTCCTCTAGTTTAGCTTCTACTTTATCAAGGTCGTTGCCGTTGGTTTTAATGTTTACTTCAATGGTAGTGGTGCTACCTCTATAGGTAACCACATTAATGTTGCCGTAGCTGTTATTTATTTTCAACAGGGCGTTTGGACTTACAGGAAATTCCTTTTTTATGGTTTTTTCCTTGGTATGCTTGCCTTTCCAGTTCATGGAGTTGCCAGCAATGCTCACTGCCGATATCAATAAAAAGGCAATAACGAGTTTATATGGTAACTTGGTTTTCATTGTATTCTTGCTTTAACTGTTTTACTTGTTTTATGTTCTCCAAAACATCGTTGAGTAAATCTATTCTGCTTTGGAAGTTTGAAATCATGGCGTAGATTACGCGTTTATCATCGCCACTTTGTGTTAAATCTATTTTTAAGGTTTCATATTTTTTTTCTAGAACCTCCATTTGTTTTAAGGCATCATCAATGAGCTTTTCTGTTTCCGGGGACCGTTCATTTTTTAGAGTTGCTAGTTCTTGCTCAATGGCAGCTGTAAAAAATGTTTGCGTTTTAGACAATTCTGGAGACACGCTGGCCAAATCTTTAGGTTCCGGATTCTGCATGAACACAGTAAATAGTCCAAGTGCAATAACTATGGAAGCAGCAATTGCCAGCGCGTTTTGCCAATAGGAACCTTTCATCCTTGGTTGGGCAACAGGGGGAGTTTGGTTTTGTGTTTGTAGCTTTTCCAAAAAACGACCTTGATGGCCAAGGTTTGGCATCTCGTAATCCAAATCGTCCTTTATGGAGTCAAACAGTTTGTCTAGATTATCTCGTTTCATCGTTTTGTTTAATGCTCAGCAATTAGCTGAAGTTTTTGTCTTAAGCTATCTTTAGCTCTAGAGATCATGGTGCGGCAATTGGCATATGAAATATTCATGATTTCGGAAATTTCTTCATAGTCGTAGCCTTCAACTAAATGAAGGGTAAGACATATTTTGTAGTTTTCCTTCAAGGTTTTCATCGTGTCCATTACCTGTTTGGCTTTTAAGTTGGTAAACTCATAATCTTCCGTGATGCCACTTTGGTCTTCCACTTTATAAAGGACATCATCCAAATGGATATCATTATGTTTACTGTTTTTGTTGTATCTGTGGATACTGTTGTTAATTGTTATTCGTTTTAACCATGCTCCAAATGTGCTGTAAACTTTCAAGCTGTCCAGTTTTGTAAAAGCCGTCAAAAAGGATTCTTGCATAATATCTTCAGCCTCATATTTGTCTTGAACAATTCTGTAGGCAGTATTGTACATGGCTCTGTAATATCTGTTATAGACTTCCATTTGAGCTTTTTGGTTGCCTTTATTGCAGAGTTGTAATAGTTGCTCTATATTTTGCTTGGTCAAGGTCAAAAAAACAATTGTTTAGTATAAAGATGGCGTTGAAAGGAATTTGTTACAGTTTGCTAAAAAAATCTGTTGTATTTTTTTAGCAATGGCATAACTATTGAATAAATATAGCAGAAAATAATATGAAAACATGCTAAAACATTGGTTTGCAGTATGTGTTTAATTTTGTTTAACGTAAGTAAAATGTAAATTCGGTTACTAAAGAGGTGACAGAATGACCAAAATATATCTATGGCGAAATCTAATTTTTTAAGTCTTGACAGTTTGTCATTTCAGGAGTTCGATGAAAATTCAGAGTTAATTCCTTTAATGACCCCTGAGGATGAGGCAGAAATCAATAATGAAGTCCTACCGGAATCATTGCCAATATTGCCGCTAAGGAATACGGTATTATTTCCTGGTGTTGTGATTCCTATTACCGCCGGTCGTGATAAATCCATTAAGTTGATTAACGATGCCAATAACGGAGGTAAGGTAATTGGTGTGGTATCCCAAAAGGATGAAAATGTAGAGGATCCTAGTGCAAAGGATATTTTCAAAACGGGGACTGTAGCTAAAATCTTAAAGGTATTAAAGATGCCTGACGGAAATACGACCATTATCATTCAAGGTAAAAAACGTTTTGAAATTAACGAAGTGGTTAGTGAGGAGCCTTACATGACGGCAACGATCCAGGATTTATCAGAGGCAAAGCCAGCTCCCAATAATGCTGAATTTTCCGCGATAATTGAGTCCATTAAAGATTTAGCGCTTCAAATTATCAAGGAAAGTCCAAATATTCCAACAGAGGCAAGCTTTGCGATCAAAAACATTGAAAGCAATTCCTTCTTGGTGAATTTTGTGTCTTCCAATATGAATCTTTCTGTGGAAGAAAAACAAAAGCTTCTTGAAATAAACGATTTGAAGGAGCGTGCTTTGGCGACCCTAAAATATATGAATATCGAGTTTCAAAAATTGGAGCTTAAAAACGATATTCAGTCCAAGGTTCAAAGTGATATGAACCAACAGCAACGCGAGTATTTCCTTCATCAGCAAATGAAAACCATTCAGGAAGAGCTTGGTGGTACATCATATGAAGAGGAAATTGAGGAAATGAAATTGCGTGCCAGAGATAAGGTTTGGACTGAAGATGTAGAGGAGCATTTCAATAAGGAAGTTTCCAAATTGCAACGTATGAATCCTCAGGTAGCCGAATATTCTATTCAGCGTAACTACTTGGATTTGTTCTTGGATTTACCATGGAACGAATATAGCAAGGATAACTTCGATTTAAAACGTGCTAGAAAAATCTTGGATCGAGACCATTATGGACTTGATGATGTTAAGGATAGAATTGTGGAGTACTTAGCGGTGTTAAAACTGCGTAACGATATGAAATCTCCTATTTTGTGTTTGTACGGACCTCCGGGTGTGGGGAAAACTTCTTTGGGGAAATCTATTGCCGAGGCATTGGGTAGAGAGTATGTAAGAATGTCATTAGGTGGTTTACGTGACGAAGCCGAAATTAGAGGGCACCGTAAAACCTATATTGGAGCTATGCCTGGTAGAATCCTGCAAAGTCTTAAAAAGGCGGGGACTTCCAATCCCGTATTTGTTTTGGATGAAATAGATAAATTATCCAATAGTCATCAAGGAGATCCATCTTCCGCAATGCTGGAAGTGTTGGACCCAGAGCAAAACAGTGAGTTCTACGACAATTTCTTGGAAATGGGCTATGACCTTTCCAAAGTTATGTTTATTGCTACATCCAATAGCCTTAATACTATTCAGCCTGCGTTGAGGGATAGAATGGAAATTATCAACGTAAGCGGATATACTATTGAAGAAAAAGTGGAGATTGCTAAACGCCACTTGTTGCCTAAACAATTAGAGGAACATGGACTCTCAACTAAAGATTTGAAAATAGCTAAGCCGCAATTAGAAAAAATTGTAGAAGGGTACACACGCGAATCTGGGGTGAGAGGATTGGAAAAACAGATTGCCAAAATGGTAAGGCATGCGGCCAAAAACATCGCCATGGAGGAATCCTATAATGTCAAGGTGACCAATGAAGATATTATCAAGGTTTTGGGGGCGCCACGATTGGAGCGTGATAAATATGAAAACAACAATGTTGCCGGTGTAGTAACCGGTTTGGCTTGGACAAGTGTAGGGGGAGATATTCTCTTTATAGAATCTATTTTATCTAAAGGAAAAGGGAATTTAAGTATTACTGGTAATTTAGGTAAGGTCATGAAAGAGTCGGCTACTATTGCCATGGAATACATCAAAGCACATGCCGAAGAATTTGATATTAATCCAGATGTTTTTGATAAATACAATGTGCATATCCACGTGCCGGAAGGAGCCACGCCTAAGGATGGGCCAAGTGCCGGGGTGACGATGTTGACATCATTGGTGTCGTTGTTCACACAACGAAAAGTGAAGAATAGTTTGGCTATGACTGGGGAGATTACTTTAAGAGGAAAAGTTTTGCCAGTTGGTGGTATCAAGGAAAAGATATTGGCGGCTAAACGCGCTAGAATCAAAGAAATTTTACTGTGTGAAGAAAACAGACGTGATATTGAAGAAATAAAGGCCGAATACTTAAAAGGTCTTAAGTTCCATTATGTTACTGATATGAGTGAAGTGCTTAAGTTGGCACTTACCAATCAAAAAGTGGATAATGCAAAGACTTTGTAATGAAAAGAGTCTAAATCAATAAAAAAACCTCAATGAAAATTGAGGTTTTTTTATGCAAGAAAAATAAATCAAACATGCATTCGTTTTAAGTAAGATTTGTTTACTTTGCACACCTATGCTAAAGAGGTTTACCACTTTTTTTTGTCTTTTCACTGTATCAACCATTTACTCGCAATTAGGCGGTGAATCTACCTATCAATTTCTAAATCTTGTGTCTTCTCCAAGGCAAGCCGCTTTAGGAGGAAAGGTCATTACCAACTACGATTATGATGTTACGGGAGCTATCTATAACCCTGCAACTATCAATAATGAAATGGATAATCAGTTAGCTCTTAACTACAGTAGTTATTTAGGAGGGATCAGTTATGGAACAGGTGCCTATGCTTACACTTGGGACCGCAGGGTGCAAACCTTTCATATGGGAGTTACCTACATTAATTATGGCGATTTTGATGGCTATGATGAAAATGGAGTGTCTACAGGTTCTTTTTCTGGAAACGAAGCAGCAATATCCTTTGGGTATGCAAGGCAAATAGGGTATTCGGATTTTTATTTTGGTGCGAATGTAAAGTTTATTACCTCCAAACTAGAGCAGTACAACTCTATTGGGGCTGCGGTAGATTTAGGGGTGATTTATATCGATGAAGATTTAGGATTTAATGCGGCTATAACGGTTAGAAATGCAGGAGCTCAGTTGAAAACCTATGCCGGACAAAATGAAAACCTTCCTTTAGAAGTGAATTTGGGATTGTCGCAACAATTGGAGAATGTCCCATTACGTTGGCATTTAACGTTCGAGAATTTACAGGAATGGCCCATTGGGGTTTCAAACCCAGCAAGAGCCACTACCGATTTGGAAGGCAACCAAACTCAAGAAAAGGTTGGTTTTTTCAACCAAGTATTGCGGCATACTATTGTGGCGGCAGAACTGTTTCCAGATCGAGGGTTTAATTTAAGATTAGGCTATAACTTTAGACGATCGGAGGAGTTGCGTATTGAAGATCAGCGTAATTTTTCGGGATTATCCTTTGGAGTTGGCTTGAAACTTAATAAATTAAGATTCAGTTATACCCATGCCAGATATACCAGTGCTTCAAACACTAATTTTTTTGGGTTGCAAATAGATTTGAGATAATGCAGAATATCACCATAGCCATTGATGGCTTTTCTTCAACAGGTAAAAGTACAGTAGCAAAATCATTGGCCAAGGCCTTAGGTTATGTTTATGTGGATTCAGGTGCTATGTATAGAGCGGTGACGCTTTATGCTATGAGGAATAATTTTATTGATGAAACAAATTTCAATAAAGAAGGGCTGTTAAATCAATTGGAAGATATTTCAATTTCATTTCAATTCAATCCAGAATTAGGGTATGCCGAAGTGTATCTTAACGGCATAAATGTAGAAAAAGATATCAGGACGTTAGAAGTCTCCAATTTGGTTAGCCAAATTGCTGCGGTGCCGGAAGTTCGCGAAAAGCAAGTGGCTTTGCAGCGTAAAATAGGAGAGGATAAGGGGGTTGTTATGGATGGCCGTGATATTGGTACTGTGGTATTCCCAAATGCTGAATTGAAAATTTTCATGACAGCTTCTCCCGAAACAAGAGCCCGACGTCGTTATGACGAGTTGGTGCAACGTGGGGATGAGGTAGATTATGAATCGGTGTTGCAAAATGTGCAAACACGTGATCATTTGGACTCTACTAGAAAAGATTCACCGCTTGTGCAGGCTGACGACGCGATCTTAATTGATAATTCTTACTTGAGCTTGCAAGAGCAGTTCGATAAAATTTTAGATCTGGCACAAAAGGCTATTTCTATAAAAAATAGCTAATAGAAATCCTTCTTTTTAATTATTTAAAATCAGAAGTTTATCCTTTGAGTGAATTGTTTGTTTATTTTGTTTTATAGTTGTATTTTTGCACTCCTTTTTGGCGGATTGGAAAAGTAAAAAAGGACTTTTAAAAAAATAAACAATAATTCTTCTGTGTGTTTCCGCATGACACTTTTCAAATATACAGAATACAAATTATTATCAGCACATGGCTGAAAACGCAAAACAAGCAGAAGTTGAAGCAACTGAAGCTAAAACTGTTAAGGCTCCAGTATCTGAAGCTCAAGCAAACCCAGAAAAATTCTTAAAAGATTTCAACTGGCACAATTACGAAGAAGGAATTGACCAAGTTGACGATCAACAATTACAAGAATTTGAAAAATTAGTTTCTGAAAATTTCGTTGACACTTTAGATGATGAAGTTGTAGAAGGTGTAGTAGTTCACATTACAGATCGTGACGCTATCATCGACATCAACGCTAAGTCTGAAGGTGTAATCTCTTTAAACGAGTTTCGTTACAACCCTAACCTTAAAGTTGGTGACAAAGTAGAAGTATTGATCGATGTTCGTGAAGATGCTACTGGACAATTGGTGTTGTCTCACCGTAAAGCTCGTGTAATCAAAGCTTGGGATCGTGTTAACGCTGCTCACGAAAGTGGAGAAATCGTTAACGGTTTCGTTAAATGTAGAACTAAAGGTGGTATGATCGTTGACGTATTCGGAATCGAAGCATTCTTGCCAGGTTCTCAAATCGACGTGAAGCCAATTAGAGATTACGATCAATATGTAAATAAAACTATGGAATTCAAAGTTGTTAAGATCAACCACGAATTTAAGAACATAGTAGTATCTCACAAAGCACTTATCGAAGCTGACATCGAAGAACAGAAAAAAGAAATCATCGGTCAGTTAGAAAAAGGTCAAGTATTGGAAGGTGTTGTTAAAAACATTACATCTTACGGTGTGTTTATTGATCTTGGTGGTGTAGATGGATTAATTCACATTACAGACCTTTCTTGGTCAAGAATTAACCACCCGAACGAAATTGTGGAACTAGACCAAAAACTTAACGTTGTAATCCTTGATTTTGATGAAAACAAATCAAGAATCCAATTAGGATTGAAGCAGTTGAGCAAGCACCCTTGGGAAGCGCTTGGAGAAGACGTTAAAGTAGGAGATAAAGTAAAAGGTAAAGTAGTTGTAATTGCAGATTACGGTGCATTTATCGAAGTAGCTGACGGTGTTGAAGGATTGGTTCACGTTTCTGAAATGTCTTGGTCTACTCACTTGCGTTCTGCTCAAGATTTTGTATCTGTTGGAGATGAAATCGAAGCAGTTATCTTGACTTTGGATAGAGAAGATCGTAAGATGTCTCTTGGTATCAAGCAATTGACTCCAGATCCATGGACAGACATTACTTCTAAGTACCCTGTAGGTTCTCACCACACAGGTATCGTGCGTAACTTTACAAACTTTGGTGTATTTGTAGAATTGGAAGAAGGTATTGACGGATTGATCTACATCTCTGATTTATCTTGGACTAAGAAAATCAAGCACCCAAGTGAGTTCTGTAACGTAGGAGACAAGTTAGACGTTGTAGTATTGGAATTGGATGTTGAAGGACGTAAACTAAGTTTAGGTCACAAACAAACAACAGACAATCCTTGGGATAAGTACGAAACTGAGTTCGCGATCAACACAACTCACAAAGCAGAAATCTCTGAAATCGTAGATAAAGGGGCTACTGTAGAGTTCAATGAGGATATCGTAGCATTCGTTCCTGCTCGTCACTTAGAAAAAGAAGATGGTAAGAAACTTAAGAAAGGTGAAGAAGCTGAATTCAAAATTATTGAGTTCAATAAAGAATTCAAGCGTGTTGTAGCCTCTCACACTGCTATCTTTAGAGCTGAAGAAGCTGCCAACGTAAGAGCTGCTGCTGAAAAAGCAGAAGCACAAGCTGCAGAAGCAAAACCTACTTTAGGAGATGCTAATGACGCATTACAGGCACTTAAAGATAAAATGGACGGTAAGAAATAATTCAAACCGCATTAAGCCTAAAAAGCCTTCAGAAATCTGAAGGCTTTTTTTATGGCCTAAATCCAAAATCTACATTGTGTACAAGGATTTTTTAGCTTAAATTTGTAATCCAAATACCTTTGGAAACAATATGAGTCAAAAAGTATTACTTAATGCTAAAGAGGTTAATATCATTCTACATCGATTGGCCTGTCAACTCATTGAAAATCATAATAATTTTACCGATACTGTCCTTATAGGGATTCAACCTCGAGGAAAGTTTATGGCACAACGTTTGGCTAAAATGTTGCAGGAAGAATACCAAGTAGAGCATCTGCAATTAGGATTTTTAGACATTACCTTTTTTAGAGACGACTTTAGAAGAGGTGACAAAACCTTGGAAGCCAACACTACCGAAATCAACTTTTTGGTAGAGGGTAAAAATATTGTGTTTATTGATGATGTGCTGTACACCGGTAGAAGTATAAGAGCCGCCTTAACAGCAATACAGTCCTTTGGAAGGCCCAAGGACATTGAATTATTGACCCTGATAGATCGTCGTTTTAGCCGACACTTGCCAATTCAGCCAACCTATAGCGGCCGTCAGGTAGATGCCATCAATAAAGAAAAAGTCAAGGTAAACTGGAAGGAAAATGAAGGGGAAGACTCTGTGTATTTAATAGAGAAGGAAGTTGCCGAGTAAACTTTTGAAAGAATAACCGAATTTAAATTATCAGCCCCAGTGTAATGGGGAAAACAATAAAATCTATGAGCGAGTTAAGTGTCAACCACTTATTGGGAATTAAATATCTAAACTCTCAAGATATTCAATTGATTTTTGAAACTGCCGATCACTTCAAAGAAGTTATCAATAGGCCTATAAAAAAGGTGCCTTCGCTCAGGGACATTACTATTGCTAACCTGTTTTTTGAAAATTCAACAAGGACTAAGTTGTCTTTTGAACTGGCAGAAAAGAGGCTTTCAGCAGACGTTATTAACTTCTCTGCGGCGCAGTCTTCAGTTAAAAAGGGAGAAACCCTTATTGATACCGTAAACAACATTCTGTCCATGAAGGTTGATATGGTTGTAATGAGACATCCCAACCCAGGGGCAGGCGTGTTTTTATCGAAGCATGTAAATGCCAGCATTGTAAATGCCGGAGATGGAGCCCATGAACATCCTACTCAGGCTTTGTTGGATTCTTATTCCATTAGAGAGCGACTTGGCGATGTTGGAGGTAAAAATGTAGTAATTGTTGGAGATATCTTGCACAGCCGTGTAGCGCTTTCCAACATATTTGCATTGCAGTTGCAGGGAGCCAATGTAATGGTTTGTGGACCAAAAACATTGATTCCAAAATATATCGATAAATTAGGAGTAAAGGTTGAAACTAATTTGCGCAAAGCCTTAAATTGGTGTGATGTTGCCAATATGCTAAGGGTGCAAAATGAGCGCATGGACATAAGCTATTTCCCGTCTACTAGAGAATATACTCAACAGTATGGTGTTAACAAGGCATTATTGGACTCTTTGGACAAAGAGATTACCATTATGCACCCAGGACCTATTAACCGTGGTGTAGAAATCACGAGTGATGTTGCAGATTCTAAGCAAGCCATTATCTTGGATCAAGTTCAAAATGGAGTGGCTGTTAGGATGGCTGTAATTTATTTATTAGCTTCTAAAATTAAACACTAACAATCATGATTTTTGACAAAGACGAAAACATTACCATCATTACGCAGGAAAAGGCTACCCCCCAAGAATTAGTAAAGAAATTGGGCGTGCTCTATGAGCGCTTCAAGAATGACAATGTTATAGTGAACTTAACTAGTTTAAATAAAATTCCACTGGAACAGGTGGTGGAATTTTTGGAAATCTCCAACAGGCATAGAGGGTCTAAACATTCATTTGTTTTAGTAACGGATAAGGTGGACTTCAATGAAATGCCCGATGAGATTATGGTAGTGCCAACTATGAAAGAGGCCTACGACATTATTGAAATGGAGGAAATGGAACGTGACTTAGGAATTTAGGACGTAAGATTATAACAATACAGAAATAAAGCCAGCAAATTAACTTGCTGGTTTTTTGTTTTATAACTTAATGGGAATTTCACTTGTTTTGATGGCAAGATTTAAATAATAAGAAAAATTGATGGTTCCATAAAAAATTCGGAAATTTCAGATGTCAATCATTCTTAGGAAATAATTGTTTGGAGAACACCCATATGTTCCCTTTCATTTCCTTGGACAAGAGGTTAGGCATTTCAGAAATCTATAAATTTTAGCAATATTTTGAAACTTACAATACTCGGTTGTTACAGTGCAACACCAAGAGCCAACACCAATCCAACAGCTCAGGTTTTGGAAATTAGAAACCATATGTTTTTGATAGACTGTGGAGAAGGAACTCAAGTGCAATTACGTAAAAACAGGGTGAAGTTTGCACGAATCAAACATATTTTTATTTCGCATTTGCATGGCGATCATTTTTTTGGTTTGGTAGGTTTGATTTCTACGTTTAGGTTGTTGACTAGGGAAACAGACCTTCATATTTACGGGCCAAAAGGAATTAAAGAAGTCATTACTTTGCAAATGAAATTGGCAGATTCCTGGACCAATTACCGCTTAATCTTTCATGAATTGACTTCAACTGAATCTGAATTAATTTATGAAGACGATTTAGTAGAAGTACATACCATCCCTTTAACACATAGGGTTTATACTAATGGCTTTTTGTTTAAGGAAAAGGAAGGAGAGCGGAAATTGGATATGAATGCTGTGCTGAATGAAGATATCGATGTAGCATATTACAGAAAGCTAAAGCAAGGCCATGATATTTTTGATAATAAGGGAAATTTGGTAAAGAATGCCAGTGTAACCAAACCACCAGCGGCCCCCAAAAGCTATGCGTTTTGTAGTGATACTGCTTATAATGAGAAAATAATTCCAATTATTGAAAATGTTTCTGTATTATATCATGAATCGACCTTTTTGGAAAAGCATGGACACCTAGCTCCTAAAACCAAACATTCTACAGCTATAGAGGCCGCAACAATAGCCAAGAAAAGTAATGTGGAAACACTTATTTTAGGACATTATTCCACACGGTATGATAATTTGAATGCGTTTAAAGAGGAAGCTCAGACAGTGTTCAAAAAGGTGCTATTAGCTGAAGACGGCAAGAGTTTTAGTTTTGATTAATGTACTGAAATTCCCTCAAACTATGAATCCATTCAAAAGCCTCTTCCAAGGTTTCGCAACGCTTCATACTAGCCGGTGAGAACAACTTTTCTATAGAGGCGTTCATAAAGTTGATGTAGGAGTAGTAAACAATAGCACTAGCAACAATATGGTCTAATTCATCTTGAAACCTACTCCAGGAATGCGGATCTAAAGAATAAGAATTTACTCTGTTGGAGATATAGGCAATTTTAAAATGAGGACCGTAATGATCTTGAGCCAAGGCGATTACTTCTTCAATTTTCTCCCAATCAAAATGGACGCCCTCATTGATTTCAGAAAGGATAAATTTGTCGAAAAAGTATATATTCCCAAAGGAAAATTCTACTTTTACATGTTTAAATTGGTGAAAATATTTACTGTCTTCAAATCTCATTTAAGCGAAATATAGGGGTAAAACTATAGGAATTTTTTCACTTTGAAAATTAAAATTAATCAAAACTTCTAGAATAAATTCTAATGAATACAGACTTAAGTAATTACAGAAAATCGTATGAAAAGGGGGAGTTACTTCTGAAAGATGTATCGGAAAACCCATTGGAATTGTTTCAAAAATGGTTCCATGAAATAGATCGATTTTTTCCGGATGTGGAGGCAAACGCCATGACATTATCAACTATTGGTTTGGATGGTTTTCCAAAAAGTAGAGTGGTGCTATTGAAACAATTTACTTATGAAGGCTTCATTTTTTACACGAATTACTTAAGTGAAAAGGGAAGGGCTATTGCCGCAAATCCTAATGTATGTCTATCTTTTTTTTGGCATGGCGCAGAACGGCAAATCATCATAAAGGGAAAAGCTGAAAGGATTGCTGAAAATTTAAGCGATGGCTATTTTGAATCGCGCCCCAAGGGAAGTCAATTAGGAGCAATGGTATCCAACCAAAGTGAGGTGGTTAAAGACCGAGAGGAGTTGGAAACAAAGTTGAAGCGTTTGGAAGCACAGTATGAGGGTAAAGAAGTTCCTAGGCCGGACTATTGGGGTGGTTATATAGTAAAGCCGGTAGAGATTGAATTTTGGCAAGGGAGACCCAATAGACTTCACGATCGAATTCGCTGTGTTTTGGATGCAGAGTTTAATTGGGTTAAGGAACGTTTGGCTCCTTAAAAAAGGCTTTAGAAAATAGAAAATAAACATATCAAGCCTTGTGTCGATAAAAAGCATATATTGCCGATATAAGGCTTGTTTTTTACTGTAAACCAAGTATTTTTTCGATTATTGACACATAAAATCGACGAAATACATGTTTTTTGTCGATTTTAACATTTCTTTAACAGTTAGTTTCTGATAGTCTACTAATTTTACTAAACCAAATCAAATTTAACCTACTTATGACTATCAAAACTCTATGGCCTTTATTGGCTTTGCTGGCTTTGCTGTCGTTTTCCTGCACTACCGATAGCTTTTCTGAAGAGGATATCAATACCATTACTTTAGAAAATGCTCCAACCGCCAAAACCATTGAAATAGAAATTCTAGAACTGATCAATGCCCATAGGATAGAAAAGGGACTTAATCCTTTAAATAATCTAGATGTCATTAAATCGGTAGCCTATACGCATACAGATTATATGGTAACTAAAAATGTAGTAAACCACAATAACTTTTACCAAAGAAAAGAAAGTTTAATACAGAATGCTTCTGCCACTAAAGTAACCGAAAATGTGGCTTATGCTTATAGTACTGCACAAGGAGTGGTAAATGCATGGTTAAATAGTGAAGGACATAGAGAAAATATAGAAGGTGATTTTACAGATTTTGATATTTCTGCAGAGCAGAATAGTGAAGGCAAATGGTATTATACCAATATATTCATAAAAAGATAAATCCGCTGTTAACTTTAAATTCCTTAAAAGATCGTTATGTGTGCCATGACGATCTTTTTTGTTATCGATATATTAAACTTAAAATTGGGGCTCTCTTAATATGTCAAAGGACAAGGGAGTTTCCAGTACAAGTTGGGTAGGATAGGAAAGGGCTTCATTATTTGAAATAAAAAAAGGCAGACCAACGGGTCTGCCTTTTTTTATTACTTCAGCTTAAAACTCTCTATTCCGAAAGAATATAGAAATAAGAACGTCTGTTAAGTTGGTGTTCTTCTTCGGTACATTTAACACCGTTAGAACATTGATTCAACAATTGGGTTTCTCCATAACCTATAGCACTTTCTATACGTTCTGGGGCGATACCACGAGACAATAGATATTCCTGGGTAGATTTAGCTCTACGATCCGATAGCTTCATATTGTATTTGTCGCTTCCTCGGCTGTCCGTATGCGATTCAATTTTGATCACCATGTTAGGGTGGGTACGCATTACATCAACAATATGTTCAAGCTCTACTTGAGCATCGGTTCTAATATTCCATTTATCGAAGTCAAAGAAGATAGGATTGATGACAATTTGGTTTTCGATGATTAATGGTACCAATTCCAAATCAACAAGCAAATCACCATCACTATCGGTTCCGGTAAGGATTTGTTTCAGTTCATCTTTATAGTCCAATTTTGTACCCATGACGGTGTAAGCCGTTTTGCACTTCAATTTGAATTCATAAGTACCGGTAGAATCGGTCATTTTTTCCTCCAAAATCTTACCATCTGCGTCAATAAGTTTTACAGTAGCCAACGGCAAAGGCAATTTTGTAAGGCTGTCCTTAACAACACCTCTCACCATTTGGGAACAAGCCGTAAAGCTGTAAATATCATCACTGCCAACACCAGGACGGTTGGATGAAAAATATCCGTTCTCAGTTTCAGAATCGATTGAGAAGGCAAAATCATCATACCCTGTGTTGAAAGGTGCTCCTAAATTTTCAAGTTCTGCACTGGAATCATTGAGGATATCCGATTTAAAAATATCCAAGAATCCAAGATTGATATTGCTATCGGAAGAAAAATAAAGGGTATTGTCCTTTGCCACGTAAGGAAACATTTCCTTTCCATCACTATTGATGGATGGGCCAAGGTTTACAGGGTCTCCATAACTGTCATCTCCTAAAATAGCCACTTTGTAAATGTCTGTTTCCCCATAACCTCCTTCTCGGTCAGATACAAAAAATAGGGTTTTGTCATCAGGACTTAAGGCTGGGTGTCCAGAAGAATACACTTTATCATTAAATGGCAATTCTTTAATCTCCTTCCAAATACTGTCTTTGTATGAGGCTTTGTAAATTTTTAAGTGAGAGGTACCTTCCTTGTCAGTCTTAAGACGGTTGTTTTTGTTCACATTGTCTCTAGTGAAGTACATTGTTTTTCCGTCCTTGGTAATGGCAACATTGGCCTCGTGGAATTCTGAGTTGATGGCCTTTGAGTTGATACTATTCACTTTTTTGAAATTTTCCACTCCATTTTCTTCATTGATCACTACTTCATAAATATCCAAATAAGGCTCTCCGTTCCAGTCATAGATTTTGTCTTTGCCGTCTCTAGCAGAAGAGAAATATAAAATGCTATCCTGTCTGAAGGCTCCAAATTCAGCATATTTTGTGTTAATAGGAAGTGATTCTACTCGTACATAAATACCATCTGTTGAAGATAGTTGTTCGTATATCGCAATATCGTCAAAATCCAAATTGGCAATACGGTCATCATCAGGGTTGGCAGCTTTATATTTTTCCAACCATATAATGGCTTCTTCGTAGTTCCCTTGACCTCTTAAGGCTTGTGAGTATCTAAACATGTATTTAGAATCCAGCTCACCTTCATGAAGTCTCAGGGCTTCTCCGTACCACTCTGCAGATTCGGCAGATTTAGAATTGTTGTAGTAACAATCACCAAGTCTAGTTAATACGTGGGCGCTACTATCTCCTTTTTTTACAGCTTCCTTGTAAAATTCTTCAGCCTTAGTATAAGCGTAATTTTTATAGAACTTATCGGCAACTTTTACCTGTTGCTTTTGAGCAACCATAAACGTACTGCTGAATGCTATTAATATTATAAGTAATCTTGATTTCATAACAGGCTTTTTTAGAAGTATCTAGGCGATTTAACACGTTGCGTTTTAAATAATTCGAACATTAGTAGAATCTCGTGGGTTCCACTTGTGTAAGGTCTCAGATCTGAAAGGGGATATCCGTAGGCATATCCAATTCGGATTTGTTTGGAGATTTGGAAATCGGCAATACCACTAATCTCTCCAGCTCTTTCGTCAACTCGGTAACCAGCTCCCAACCATAGTTTTTCATAGAATAGGAAGTTGGCCGTAAAATCGAATGATAGGGGAGCACCGTTAGTCACTTTCAATAAGGCTGCAGGCTTAAATTTGGTGTTTGCACCCAAATCGAACACATATCCTCCAGTCAGGTAATAATTGTTTCTTTCAACGGCAACATAATCGGTACCTCCTACAGTTCCCTTGTTGTAATCGGTGTTTAAAAGTCTCGGTGCAGATAGACCGATATACCATCTGGTGGAATGCCATAGAATTCCGGCCCCAATGTTTGGACTCCATCTATTGGATACATCGTTGAAGAAGGGATCCTCAGCAATACTAGGGTCATTCAACAAAGCCATATCAATATTATAGTGGGTAAAACCGGCCTTTACTCCAAAGGCCAATTTTGTATTTTCTCCCGTATGGATACTGTATGAGAAATCCCCATACAGATAAGAGAAATTCTCATACCCCAACTCATCATTAATGAATGAGAGTCCCAATCCTATCTTATCATTTCTAAGAGGGGAGTGGATGGATAAGGTTTGAGTGGTTGGGGCCCCATCTAAACCTACCCATTGGCTACGGTGCAATCCTACGATACTTAACGTCTCTCTACTACCAGCGTAGGCAGGGTTAATAGAGATAGTGTTGTACATATACTGTGTAAACTGCGGTAATTGTTGTGCAACTCCCGTCCAGCAATTGAACAGTATAAAAGCGATTATGTTAAACTTTAATAACTTCATAGGTTATAATTTATTTAGTTCCTACGTAGATTGGACCTGAGAAAGGCTTTAATCCACTATTCTTTAAATTAATGATATAGTAATATGTTCCTGAAGGGACTTTGTTAGCTCCACCTACAGATGATCGTGAAGACGAGCCGTTCCAATCGTTTTCATAGTTGAAGTTTTCATAAATTTTAGCACCCCAACGGTTGAATATTTGTACTTCAATAGTAAAGCCACATTCTTCAACACCAGTTACTGTAAAGAATTCGTTGTAACTGTCTCCATTTGGAGTTACAGCTTTTGAGATAACAACATCTTCTTCTCCACAAGGGAATACAATACAATCGTCATGAACGTTTACATTAACTTCTGTCACACTTGGGCAGTCACCTTCAGTGATTGTGTAAGTGAAGATGAAATCTCCTAAATCTTCTTCAGCAACTATCGTTGTGTCGAACCAGCTTCCATCTAGAGTAGTGTTTCCAGAAACAACTTCCCAAATACCACTCTCATCAACATCACCACTTAATAAGTCAAACAAATCTAATGGCCCCTCCTCAGTACAAATTGCAGTATTGGATCCCGAAATTACATTTTCAACGTTCACATTAACCACTTGGGAGTAAGTTGCCTCATTGCCACAATCATCACTAACAGTCCAATTACGCGTAATGCTGTAATTTTCTGATCCTTCTTCTGGATTGATTGTTTCATTGAATACTACTGAAATATCAGTTGAACAAGCATCCTCGAAGCTCAATTCCGGTGCATCAGGAACTTCAGAACAATTCACATCGATTGATGGATCTAAATCCACAATTAATTCAGGAGCCGTAGTATCTACAACACTAATTGTTTGTACTTGTGTTGCTGTGTTTCCACACTCATCGATTAAAGTCCAAGTTCTTTCGATTGTGCTTTCTCCTACGCAAGCGCCTTCAGTAACTTCATCTGTAAAGGTTGCTTCCAAATTAGTAGAACAGTTGTCGGCTTCATCGGTTACATCACCAGTTAATGTTAAATCACTTGTATCCATATCGCACTCTACAGTTAAGTTTTCCGGTACTGTAAAGGTTGGCGCTATAGAATCTTGAATATTGATTGTTTGAACTTGGGTAGTGGTATTTCCACACTCGTCCATCAAAGTCCAGGTTCTTGTAATGATTGATGCATTGGCACATTCACCTTCAGTAGTTTCATCTGTAAAGGTTGCCTCCAATTCAGCGGAACAGTTGTCTGCTTCATCAGTTACATCTCCAGTCAATGCTAGGTCATTAGCATCTTGATCACATTCAATAGTCACGGCAGCAGGCACTGTAAATGTTGGTGCTGTAGTATCTTGAACAGTGATAGTTTGAGTTTGAGTCGTTGTGTTACCACAATCGTCAATTAAAGTCCAAGTTCTTGTAATGATTAATGCATTGGCACATTCACCTTCAGCAGTAGCGTCAGTATAGGTTGCATCTAATTCAGCAGAACAGTTATCTGCTTCATCAGTTACATCTCCAGTCAATACCAAGTCATTTACATCTTGATCACACTCGATAGTTACAGCAGCCGGCACAGTAAATGTAGGCGCTGTAGTATCTTGGATTGTGATTGTCTGAACTTCTGTAGCGGTATTTCCACAATCATCAGTTAAAGTCCAAGTTCTTGTAATGATTGATGCATTGGCACATTCACCTTCAACAGTAGCGTCGGTAAAAGTAGCGTCCAATTCAGTAGAGCAGTTGTCAGCTTCATCGGTTACATCGCCAGTCAACGCCAAGTCATTTTCATCTTGATCACATTCTATAGTTACGGCAGCAGGTACAGTAAATGTAGGCGCCGTAGTATCTTGAACGGTGATGGTTTGTACTTGAGTGGTTGTGTTTCCACAATCATCGGTTAAAGTCCAGGTACGTGTGATGATAGCGGCATTAGCACATTCACCTTCCGCCGTAGCGTCGGTAAAAGTAGCTTCCAATTCGGTAGAACAGTTGTCAACTTCATCGGTTACATCTCCAGTCAATGATAAGTCATTTTCATCTTGATCACATTCTATAGTCACAGCAGCTGGTACAGTAAATGTAGGCGCCGTAGTATCTTGAATTGTGATAGTTTGCACTTGAGTTGTTGTGTTACCACAATCGTCAGTTAAAGTCCAAGTTCTTGTAATGATAGAAGCGTTTGCACATTCTCCTTCTGCAGTTGCATCGGTAAAGCTGGCTTCCAATTCAGAAGAACAATTGTCTGCTTCATCAGTTACGTCACCAGTCAACACTAAGTCATTAGCATCTTGATCACATTCAATAGTTACAGAAGCCGGTACAGTGAAAGTAGGTGCAGTCGTATCTTGAACTGTGATAGTTTGTAATTGAGTAGTCGTGTTTCCACAGTCATCAGTCAATGTCCAAGTTCTTGTAATGATAGAAGCGTTTACACATTCACCTTCTGCAGTGGCATCGGTAAAAGTAGCTTCCAATTCAGACGAGCAGTTATCTGCTTCATCCGTTACATCACCTGTTAAAGTAAGGTCTGTAATTTCCTGATCGCATTCCAAAGTAACAGAAGCAGGCACTGTAAATGTTGGAGCAGTAGTGTCAACAATAGTAAAGGATACAGTTGTTGTACTTTCATTTCCACATCCGTCGATGGCTGTAAAGGTTACTTCTGCAGTACCAGTGGCTCCACAAGCCTCTGTTAAGGATTCAAAGTCATTTGACCATGTAATAGAAGAACAGTTATCGGTAGCAGTGGCACCTCCATTGGAAGATAACCAAGCTTGAAGTTCAGCGTCGTTTCCTGTACCATCACATTCTACTGTCAAGTTATCTCCTCCAGTAATTACAGGAGGTGTTGAGTCTTGAATAGCATATGAAGCCGTTGTAGTGCTTGTGTTTCCACAACTGTCAGTAGCCGTAAAGATTACTGATACAGGAGCGGAACAATCGGAGGTTGCTCCATTATAATTGTTAGTCCAAGTAACTTCTCCACATAATTCTTCGGCAACAGCACCACCATTACTGTCTAACCAGTTCTGGATGGCATCGTTATTGCCATTTCCATCACATTCAGCAACGATATCTGAAGCTTCAGTTGTAATGTTAGGTGCAATAGTATCTTCTATACTGAATGTAGCAGTGGTCGTAGCCGTGTTTCCACAAGCATCTGTAGCTGTAAAGGTAACCGTAGCAGCTCCTGTATTTCCACAGGCAGCACTTAATTCAGTAAAGTTATTAGTCCAAATTACTTCGCTACAATTATCAGTTGCGGAAGCCCCTCCGTTAGAAGCTAACCACTCATTGAAATCTGTTTGGTTTCCTGTACCGTCACATTCCACAGTTAAGCTAGTGGCTTCTGTTTCTATGCTTGGCGCAGTAGTATCTTGGATAGAGATTGTTTGCGTTTGTGTTGTTGTATTTCCACAATCGTCGGTCAAAGTCCAAGTACGAGTGATTGTTGACTCATTGGCACATGCACCTTCAGTTGCTGCATCAGTATAAGTAGCATCTAAATCGGCAGAACAGTTGTCCGCTTCATCGGTTACATCTCCTGTCAATGTCAAATCTGTAGCATCTTGATCACATTCAAGGGTTACACTTGCAGGTACTGTAAATGTAGGAGCAGTGGTATCTTGAATGGTGATGGTTTGTACTTCTGTAGCAGTGTTGCCACACTCGTCAGTCAAAGTCCAAGTACGTGTGATGATAGTTTCATTAGCACAAGCTCCTTGAGCAGTTACATCGGTGAAGGTTGCTTCCAAATCGGCAGAACAGTTGTCCGCTTCATCGGTTACATCTCCAGTTAGTGCCAAGTCGTTTTCATCTTGATCACATTCAAGGGTTACGGCAGCAGGTACAGTAAATGTAGGTGCTGTAGTATCCTGAATAGTGATGGTTTGAACTTGAGTAGTAGTGTTGCCACAGTCATCCGTCAAAGTCCAAGTACGTGTAATAATTGACTCGTTAGCACAAGCTCCTTGAGCAGTTGCATCTGTAAAGGTTGCTTCAAGATCAGCAGAACATCCGTCAGTTTCATCGGTTACGTCACCAGTCAGAGCCAAGTCTGTTGGATCTTGATCACATTCCAAAGTCACTGAAGCAGGTACTGTAAATGTTGGAGCAGTTGTATCTTGAACTGTGAAAGTGGCTGTAGTAGAGCTAGAGTTTCCACATCCGTCAGTTGCCGTAAAGATTACCTCGGCAGAACCAGTAGTTCCACATCCATCACTTAGGCCAGTATAATTGTTAGACCATGCGATTGCAGAACAATCGTCTGTAGCAGTAGCACCGCCATAATTATCCAGCCAATCTTGGATAGCAGCTTCAATATCGCTACCGTCACACTCCAAGGTTACATCAGTCGCTTCAGTGATTACAGGTGCATTGGTATCCTGTATTGCATAGGAAGCAGAGGTAGATACAGCATTTCCACATTCGTCGGTTGCCGTAAATGTTACGGTTACTGGGGCAGAACAGTCGGAGTTCGCTCCATCGTAATCGTTAGTCCAAGTTACCTCACCACAATTGTCTGAAGCAGTGGCTCCACCATTGTTATCCAACCAGTTTTCAATAGCTCCGTTGTTTCCAGAACCGTCACATTCAGCAACGATATCAGAAGGAGTGGTTTCAATAACTGGCGCGGTAGTATCTTGGATAGAGATTGTTTGCGTTTGCGTTGTTGTGTTTCCACAGGCATCAACCAAGGTCCAAGTACGTGTTATTACTGACTCATTAGCACATTCACCTTCAGTTGTGGCATCCGTATAAGTAGCTTCCAAATCAGCAGAACAGTTATCTGCTTCATCAGTTACATCTCCTGTCAATGTCAAATCTGTAGCATCTTGATCACATTCAAGGGTTACACTTGCAGGTACTGTAAATGTAGGAGCAGTGGTATCTTGAATAGTGATCGTCTGAACTTCTGTAGCAGTGTTTCCACAGTCATCAGTCAAAGTCCAAGTACGTGTGATGATAGTTTCATTAGCACAAGCTCCTTGAGCAGTTACATCGGTGAAGGTTGCTTCCAAATCGGCAGAACAGTTGTCCGCTTCATCGGTTACATCTCCAGTTAGTGCCAAGTCGTTTTCATCTTGATCACATTCAATGGTTACGGCAGCAGGTACAGTAAAGGTAGGCGCTGTAGTATCTTGAATAGTGATGGTTTGAACTTGAGTAGTTGTATTTCCACAATCATCCGTCAAAGTCCAAGTACGTGTAATGATTGACTCATTGGCACAGGCTCCTAGAGCAGTTGCATCTGTAAAGGTTGCTTCAAGATCAGAAGAACATCCATCAGTTTCATCGGTTACGTCTCCTGTCAAAGTCAAGTCTGTTGGATCTTGATCACATTCCAAAGTCACTGAAGCAGGTACTGTAAATGTTGGAGCAGTTGTATCTTGAACTGTGAAAGTGGCTGTAGTCGAGCTAGCGTTTCCACATCCGTCAGTTGCCGTAAAGATTACTTCGGCAGAACCAGTAGTTCCACATCCATCACTTAGGCCAGTATAATTGTTAGACCATGCGATTGCAGAACAATCGTCTGTAGCAGTAGCACCGCCATAAGTATCTAACCAATCCTGGATAGCAGCATCGATATCCGATCCATCACATTCGACAGTTACATCATTAGCTTCGGTAATAGTTGGAGCAGTAGTATCTTGAATAGCATAGGAAGCAGAGGTAGATACAGCATTTCCACATTCGTCAGTCGCAGTAAATGTTACCGTTACTGGGGCAGAACAATCAGAATTTGCTCCGCTATAATCGTTGGTCCAAGTGACCTCACCACAATTGTCTGAAGCAGTGGCTCCACCATTGTTATCCAACCAGTTTTCAATAGCTCCGTTGTTTCCAGAACCGTCACACTCAGCAACGATATCGGAAGGAGCCGTTTCAATAATAGGAGGAGTAGTATCTTGGATAGAGATTGTTTGCGTTTGCGTTGTGGAGTTACCACAATCGTCGGTCAAAGTCCAAGTACGAGTGATTGTTGACTCATTTGCACATGCACCTTCAGTTGTTGTATCAGTATAAGTAGCATCTAAAACGGCAGAACAATTGTCCGCTTCATCAGTTACATCTCCAGTTAATGCTAAATCAGTAACATCTTGGTCGCATTCAAGGGTTATACTAGCAGGTACTGTGAAAGTAGGCGCAGTAGTATCTTGAATGGTGATCGTCTGAACTTCTGTAGCAGTGTTTCCACAGTCATCAGTCAAAGTCCAAGTACGTGTGATGATAGTTTCATTAGCACAAGCTCCTTGAGCAGTTACATCGGTGAAGGTTGCTTCCAAATCAGCAGAACAGTTGTCCGCTTCATCGGTTACATCTCCAGTTAGTGCCAAGTCGTTTTCATCTTGGTCACATTCAATGGTTACGGCAGCAGGTACAGTAAATGTAGGTGCTGTAGTATCTTGAATAGTGATGGTTTGAACTTGAGTAGTTGTGTTGCCACAGTCATCAGTCAAAGTCCAAGTACGTGTTATGATTGACTCATTGGCACAGGCTCCTTGAGCAGTTGCATCTGTAAAGGTTGCTTCAAGATCTGCAGAACAACCGTCAGTTTCATCGGTTACGTCACCAGTCAATGCCAAGTCTGTTGGATCTTGATCACATTCCAAAGTCACTGAAGCAGGTACTGTAAATGTTGGAGCAGTTGTATCTTCAATAGTAAAGGTAGCACTTGTAGTTACAAAATTACCACAACCATCTTCAGCGGTAAATACTACTGTTCTGGTTCCTGTAAGCCCACAGTCATCACTTAAGGCTCCCTCTTCATAAGACCAAGAAACGGTTCCACAAGAATCTGTAGCAGTGGCTCCTCCATTGGCATTTAACCAATCTGTATATTCTGAAAGGTTCCCAGTTCCGTCACATTCCACAGTAATGTCAGAAGCTTGGGTTTCAATAGTTGGTGCTATTAAATCTAAAATTGTAAACAAGGCTGTTGTGCTGGTTGCATTTCCACATTCATCAGTAGCGGTAAAGGTTACTAAAGCCAATCCGGTTTCTCCACAAGCATCTGTAAGTTCCGTGAAATTATTAGACCATGTAATATCAGAACAATCGTCAGAAGCCATGGCACCAGCATGTGTGTTTAGCCAAGACTCAAGTTCGTCCGTGTTTCCTGCACCATTACATTGTACCGTTTGATCGGCAGCTACAATATCCATAGCTGGAGCTACAGTGTCTTCAATAGTAAATGTCGCGGAAGTAGTTGATGTATTGCCACAATCATCAGTAGCAGTAAAGATTACCGTTGCCGAACCTGTAGCACCACAATCATCACTAAGGGCAGTAAAATCGTTACTCCAAGTCACACTTCCACAAGTGTCTGAAGAGGCAGCACCTCCCGCAGTATCCAACCAGTCGTTTAATTCTACAGTATTTCCAGAACCGTCGCATTCAACGGTCAGGTTAGCAGCCACAGTATCAATGGACGGGGCCGTAGTGTCTTCGATAGTAAAGGTTGCAGAGGTGGTTGCTGTATTTCCACAATCATCGGTTGCAGTAAACGTTACTGTAGCGGATCCTGTAGCGCCGCAATCATCACTTAAGGCACTATAATCGTTTGTCCAGGTAACACCTCCACAGGTATCAGAGGCAGCGGCTCCACCAAAAGAGCTTAACCAAGTTGATAAATCTGAAGTATTTCCACTGCCGTCACATTCCACAGTAAGACTTGAAGCCGTAGTGTCAATGCTTGGAGGAGTGGTGTCTTCAATAATGAATGAAGCTTCTGTGGTAACAGAGTTGCCACAGTCATCAGTTGCTGTAAAGATAACTGTTACAGAACCTGTATTTCCGCAATCAGCATCTAATTCATTGTAATTATTTGTCCAGTTAATGGTCGAACAGTTGTCTGAAGCAATGGCTCCACCATTGGAGGTCAACCAGCTATTTAAGGCGGTTGTTGTATCACTACCACATTCAACCGTTGTATCGGCAGCTGCAGTATCAATTGTAGGATCTGTGGTATCCTGAATGTTTATTGTTTGCGTGTCAGAACTAGAAAGACCACAATCATCTGTGATAGTAAAAGTTCTTGTAATTACTACAGGACAAGTACCAGAAGCACTGTCTTGATAAGTAATTTCGTTTACATTGTTTTCTGTAAAAGTTCCGCCTTCTGCCAAGAAAATCAACTCAGAAATAGTTTGAGGAGTTTCGCTATAGGCTAAAGAGGTTAAGTTGTCATTGGTAACATCTGCAGCAGTACAACCTTCAACTTGTAAATCTGAAGGAGCATTGGTTACAGGTGGTGTATTGTCATCAACTGAAATTGTAATGTCTTCACTAATAGAACATGAATTAGCATCGGTAACAGTAACTGTGTATGTTCCCGAAGGTAAATTAACAAACATTCCAGACTGGAAACTTCCTTCTTGTGGACTAATACTATAAGTATACGGAGCGGTACCTCCACTAACACCGCTAGGAGTAATGGTTCCTGTGTTTCCACCAGTACATTCAATGTTAGTAGCAGTTAGCGTTAGACCTGTTAAAAGAGGAGTTACTATTACTGTATCTGTATGCACATCTGAATCCCCATCTGAATCATTAACGGTTAATGTTACAGTATAAGTTCCAGATCCAGCATAGGTATGTGTTGGGTTGGCAGCCGTTGAGGTTGCTCCATCCCCAAAATTCCAAGAATAAGTGTAACCACCTTGCAGATTTCCACCGGTGGTTATGTTTGTAAATGCAACTGAATAGGTGTCACAACTTTGAGTGTAGGTAAAGTTGGTGATTAAAGGAGCGTTTACAATAAATCCAGGAGGATTGGAGTAACATTTTGATGGGTTTTCACCACACGCCTGATTGGCATTGGATTGCCATGCCATATAGAAGTTTACCAATTCTATTTGATCTCCACAATTCCAGGTCAATTCAAATACTGGAAGGTTTTGACCTACTGGAATTGGCGTAGAATCGTATAAACATTGGTCAATGTTTTCTGTGAAGGCACCATTGACCTCAATGTCAAAATTCATATATAAACTATATCTGTCAGCATTGGTATTTGCATCAAAATATGCATATATGTATGCCGTTTGAGGTGTTCCCGGGGTACAGTCGTTATCCAAAGGATTTCCATTGGCATCGGCCAAATAGAAATTACTAAGGGTAAAGTCGTTTGCAGAACAGCCACTCAAAGCTCTGTCGGTATCATTCAAAGTGGTACTAGAGGTATTGAATGTTGTTAGGGGAGCATCCAAATTGATTCTCTTAAAGGTCCTTTGGGTTCGCACCTGAGCAAATGCAAAGCTTTGAATAAGTACCATTAATAGAATCAAGGAATGTTTATACCAAATTCTATGTGTATTTGTTTTCATAAGCCCTAATTTTAGTTTATAGGATTAATTAGTAAGAACTAATTATATTTCGTTTATTTATTGTTTCAGAATTAGATTGCCTTTCACTTTGGTGCAAGGGGTTACTTTGGTTGATTGATGAAATTTGTAAACTCATTTAAGTTGATATGTTAATTAATATATATAATAGCCCGTTTAGGCAATTGTTCTTACAATATAAATACAGCTCTTTTTAGCGTTAAATGTCTAAAAATAAAATTGTTAAAACGTGTTGAGGGAAGTGCATTGGAAATCAATGCATTATAGATGGATAAATTAATATGTTGTTGATTTGGGGCCATTTACATTAATTTTACAGAACAAAGCAACTCATTAATCAAATCTTGAACAAAAATAAATGTTAAAGGCACTAAAATAATCGTTAAAACGAAGATAAACAACACTTTATCGGTAAAAAATGCATTTAATCGAGTGAAAAATGAAAGAAATAGTATTTGTCAGACACGCGAAATCCTCATGGGATGGGGGATTCAGCGATTTGGACCGCCCCCTAAGTAGTAGGGGAATTAATGATATAAAATTGGTTTCAAACCACTATAAATCTTATAATTATGACCCAGACAAGGTGTTTTCGAGTCCAGCAAACAGGGCCTTAACGACCTGCAAAGGGGTGATGAAGTACCTAAATTTGCCTGAAGCCAAGTTGGAAATTGTGAAGGATTTGTATGATTTTGGTGGAGAAAAAGTCATGAATTTCATACATTCGATAAACGACAATTCCTTAAATAAAATAATGGTTTTTGGACATAATCATGCCTTAACCACAATTGTCAATGATTTAGGGGACCAGTTCATTGGAAACTTACCGACTTGCGGTTTGGTTAAAATTGACTTTTATGCTGAAGATTGGAAATATATAGCCAAAGGACACACCGATGTTATGATCTTTCCGCGAGATTTGAAACAGTAAACTAAAGTAAAAGTTGTATGAAATTTTAAACGAGGATGAATCCAAATGTCTTGCTTTAAAATTTTTTGTTGGTGTAGCTTTTTAGCATGGTAAATTTTCAAAACATAATATAAATATCACCTATTCTCAAAGGACTTTCAAAGTTAAATAGAATATATTTGTGTAAACAATCAACGATGACCAATATAACTGTTAAGGACAAAAATATATATGTAAACAGAGAATTGAGTTGGCTTCAATTTAATGCAAGAGTTTTGCAGGAAGCCGCTGATGAATCTGTGCCTATGATAGAGCGTTTAAGGTTCTTAGGAATTTTTTCAAATAACTTAGATGAATTCTTTAAAGTTCGTTATGCAACTGTAAAACGTATTGATGAGGCTGGAAAAGCGGGGAAAAGTGAACTTGGAGGTATAAAGGCTAGTGAATTATTGGAGAAAATCACTCAGGTGGTTATTAGGCAGCAAAGTGAAAGTTTGGATATTCTTCATAACATTCATAAAAAGTTAGAGGACTATGATATCTTCATCATAGATGAAAATCAAATTAATCCCAATCAGCATGAATTTATTAAGAATTACTACCTGCAACATGTTAGTCCAGCTTTGGTAACCATCATACTTAACGACACTGTTGACTTACCAATGTTGAAGGACAGTGCGGCCTATTTGGCCGTTAAGATGATTTTGGCCAATGACGAAAAACAGTTTGCCCTCATAGAAATTCCTAAATCCATTCGGCGATTTGTAGTACTTCCAAAGCAGGACAATAAGGATTATATCATTATTTTGGATGATTTGTTGCGTTACTGTTTAGATGACATTTTTAATATTTTTGATTACAAAAGCATTACTACGCACATGATCAAAATCACTAGGGATGGAGAGCTCGATTTTGATAGTGATTTAAGTAAAAGTTTTATTGATAAGATATCCGAAAGCGTTAAACATCGTCAAATTGGTGATCCTGTTCGGTTCGTCTACGATAAAACAATTGATAAGGAAACCTTGAAATATCTATTGGACAAAATGGGAATTGATGCAAAGGACAGTGTCATTCCGGGAGGACGATATCATAACAGAAGGGATTATATGAATTTCCCTAGTTTGGGCAGAACGGATTTACTTTATGATAAAATTAAAGCATTGCCTATAAAAGGGCTTAGTTTGGAGAGTAGTATTTTTGAAAATATTTCGAAAAGGGATTATTTATTATACACTCCTTACCATACCTTTTCTTATGTAGTAAAGTTTTTAAGAGAGGCGGCTTTAGATCCCACAGTAAAAACTATAAACATTACTATTTATAGATTGGCGCAAATTTCGCATGTGGCTAGTTCCTTGATTAATGCGGCTAAAAATGGAAAAAAGGTAACGGTTTCCATCGAAATTCAAGCGCGTTTTGATGAAGCTGCTAACATAGCTTATGCCGAGCAGATGCAGGATGAAGGTGTTAATTTGTTGTTTGGTGTAGCCGGTTTGAAGGTGCACAGTAAAATGTGTGTGATAGAGCGTGAGGAAAATCATAAACTAAAACGTTATGGCTTTATTAGTACAGGTAATTTTAATGAATCCACAGCAAAGATTTATACAGACTTCACCTTGTTTACGGCCGATCAAAAAATATTAAAGGACCTTAATAAAGTGTTTAACTTCTTTGAAATCAACTATAAAATTTTCAGATATAAGCACATTATTACTTCGCCTCATTATACCAAGTCCAAGTTTTTTAAACTTATTGATAAGGAAATAGAGAATGTAAAGGAAGGCAAACCAGCTTACATTAAGTTGAAAATGAACAGTATTTCAAGTTATGCCATGGTTGATAAACTATATGAAGCGAGTAGGGCTGGCGTGAAAATTCAAATGATTGTTCGTGGACTTTGTTGTTTGGTTCCTGGAATTCCCAACATGAGCGAGAATATTGAAGTGATTAGCATTGTCGATAAGTTTTTGGAGCATACACGACTGTATGTATTCTGTAATGACAATGACCCTAAGATTTACATTTCTTCAGCCGATTGGATGACTCGTAATATCGAAAACAGAGTAGAAGTAACTTGTCCTATTTACGATGATGCCATAAAAGAAGAGCTTTTGGAAATCTTTGATATTTGTTGGAATGATAACGTGAAAGCAAGAATTTTGGATGAGTTCCAAGACAACAAATATAGGCGTAATAACAAGCCTAAGGTGAGAGCTCAATTTGCAACTTATGATTATTATTTAAAAAAATTACAAGAATAAATGCTTTCAATTAAAAAATATGCGGCTATTGATATTGGTTCCAATGCAGTGAGGTTGCTAATTTCTAACATTATAGAGCAAAAAGGAAAACCAACAAGGTTTAAAAAGAATTCATTGGTACGGGTGCCCATTCGCTTGGGAGCCGATGTGTTCCTAAAGCAAAAGATTTCAAAGGAAAACGAGCGCCGCATGTTGGATACCATGACAGCTTTTAGGTTGTTGATGAAATCCCATAAAGTGGTAGCCTATAAAGCTTGTGCCACCTCGGCCATGCGTGAAGCGGAAAACGGTAGTAAAGTAGCCAAATTAATTTCGGAGCAAGCGCAAATAGACATCGATATTATTGATGGAGAGGAAGAAGCTGCTATTATTGCAGCTACAGATTTACATAGCTACATTGACGAAAGCAAAACCTACCTATATGTGGATGTGGGAGGGGGAAGTACTGAATTTTCTGTAATCCACCTTGGAGTAAAAGTAGAATCCAAGTCTTTTAAAATAGGAACCGTTAGATTATTAAATGATATTGTCAATAAAGAAACTTGGCAAGAATTGGAGTCTTGGATAAAAGAACATACCAGGGAATATGACAAACTCGATCTAATTGGTTCCGGGGGGAACATCAATAAAATTTTCAAAATTTCAGGAAAGGCCATGGGGAAACCTTTGACCTACTTTTATTTATCTTCGTATTATGATAAGCTGCAGACCTATTCGTATGAAGAAAGGATAACGGAATTGGATCTTAACCAGGATAGAGCAGACGTAATTATTCCGGCAACCCGAATATATTTGTCGGCCATGAAATGGAGTGGTGCCAAGGATATTTATGTGCCAAAAATTGGACTTTCGGATGGAATTATTAAAAGTATGTACTTTAAAACGGTTTCTAGTTCCTCTTTGGAATAAGAATAAGCACTTTATCTTATTTTTTTTGTTACATATCTAATATTTAACAGTTATTTGTTATTTCCAATTATATTCGAACACTCAAATCATTCAAACTATGAAGACAATTTTTACTAGTTTATTGGTAGTGTTGTGCGCGACACTTGGATATTCTCAAGAAGTTAAATATGGAGTAAGGGCAGGGGTAACCATTTCAAATTTAGATTATAAAGATGCCCCAATTGTTAGAAATCCGCATAGAAACGGATTTTTGTTTGGCGTTCATGCAGATATTGGTTTAAGCGAGAAGTTTTCTGTTATGCCAGAGTTACAATTTTCGCCTGAAGGAGCAAATGTTGAAGATTTTGCTAACGACTACATTAACTTGCCTGTACTTTTTAAGTACGCTATGTTTGATGGAAGGGTGGCACTTGGTGTTGGACCTCAAGCAGGTTTAAAGGTGCATAAAGAAGGAGATTACTTTAAAAACTTTGTGTTTTCTGGAGTAGGAATTATTGAATTTAAAGTATGCGAAGACTGGTATGTCGATGCTCGATATAATTATGGTTTTTCAAATGTTTTTGATGATGACCTTAGCCCCGAAGCAACTAATAATGTGATTCAAGTTGGTGTGAACTTTAGAGTGTTTTAGTTAAGGCTATTAATCGTTTTTTTTATAAAATGGTATAATCCCAATTGACAAAGTAGGTTTTGTTATTGGGATTTTTTTTGTGCATTATTTAACCGTGTATGGTTTCTTTTTTGCCCAAATCTTTCATTATTTGGGCCTCAAAATCCAATAAATCTTGCCACTTTTTGTCCACTTCCGTGCGGTCTCCATATTGTCTGGCAAAGCCTAAAAACATAGTATAGTGGTTGGCTTCGCTTACCATAAGTTTTCTGTAAAATTCCGCAAGTTCTTTATCTTCCAACTCTTCTGAAAGTAATCTAAAGCGTTCACAACTTCTAGCTTCAATTAAAGCTGCATACAGCAACCTGTTAACTAGTTGAGTGGTTCTACTACCTCCTTTTGGAAAGAATTTCATTAAGGCAATGACATAGTCATCTTTGCGGTCACGACCTAATGTCCAGCCACGCTCCAATATTTTGTCGTGGACCATTTTAAAATGGCTTATTTCTTCTTTTACCAAGGCTACCATTTCCTGAACCAATTCAGTATATTCTGGGAATCCTACTATTAGGGAAATAGCAGTGCTGGTTGCCTTTTGCTCACAGAAAGCATGGTCTGTAAGGATATCTTCAATATTTTTTTCAACGATATTGACCCAACGTGGGTCTGTAGGGAGTTTTAAGCCTAACATCTGTTTAACTATTTTGTTCCTTTAAAATTGTATTTTCTTTACCATTTTGGTTGATGGTCATTTCATAAACTCTGTAGGCATGTGTTTGGGGATCGATAAAGGTAATTTCTAAATTCACCCAATCTAAGCCAGAAGTTTCCTGATTTACCCAAACATGCTCTAAAGTTGCATTATTCCAAAAAGATGACTTGTCTTTATTTTGGAATTGATGTGCGTTAATGGTGGTGGTATAAATTTTTTGATTGGTATTATAGACTATAATTTCCGATTCAAATGCTCTATGGTATTGAATGTCCTTATTATTTCCAATAGTTTTTTTGTGTAGAATTACTTCTTGGTTCATCAAACTGTAATTTTTGATGTTTACTCTAAGGTTATTGTACATGATAGTGTCGGTTTCAACTTCAGTATATTCTTTTGGATAAAAACTGATGAGCTCTAAAGGGGTTTGTTTTTGATTGAATTCAGAAATAGATTGTTGCAAAGATTCCGTTGAGCTTTGACGTCCGTCGCAACTGGTAAGAACCATTGCAGAAAGCGTAAAAAGTAATAAAATATATTTCATGGTAGTGCTAAATATCAAGTCCAAACATATTCCTTAAGACTTCAATATTAGGATTTTTTTCCTTTAGTTTTTCATATTGATCTTCAGGGGTAAAGGCATATTGCTTTACAATTTCTTCATTGACTACGATATTCAAATTTAGGTCAAAATTTCTTAACCTCTTTTTGAGGAATTCCATCAATGGGTTTTGAGCGCGTTCCAATTCTACTTTTAAGGTGGAATTTGGGAATTCCAATCCAATAGTTGTTCCGTTCAATTTTGGTGTATTCATCTCAAGGATGGATACCATAATCTTTTCGCCCTTTGCGTGAAGTTTTTCTATATAGGCGTGCCATGCATCCATAAATTCCTCTGGAGTAAATTCCTCTGTAGGAAGGTCGGCTGGATTCAATACTACTTCCTGCTGTTTTATTTGATGCTCTCGTTTGGCACGGATACTTTTTAGTGAAAGACCTGAGGTTCTCGCTTTATTGGCTTCCCTTTTGGCGATGATTTCTTCTGCAGTAAGTGCTTCTTGGGCGACCGGTTGCTTAGGGTTTTCGTTACTTGTTTTAGTAGGTGTAGCAGCAGTTTTTTGAGCAACTTCAGCTTTCGGTACAGAAACAGGAACTGGAGTAATCCCTTTATTTTTGAAATAGGAAGGCGGAATTATGTAACGTCTGCTATTTTTTTTTTCTCCATCAAAAGTGATAGAGGCAAGCTGCATAAGGCATAATTCAACGAGTAGGCGTTGATTTTTACTCGTTTTATACTTCAGGTCGCAATCGTTCGCAAGTTCTATACCCTTTAACAGAAAATCTTGTGAAGCTTTTTGAGACTGTTCCAAATATCTTTGAGAAGCATCTTCGCCAACTTCCAAGAGTTCTATCGTTTTTGGGTTTTTACAGACTAGCAAGTTTCTAAAGTGCGATGCTAAACCTGCAATGTAATGATGGCCATCAAAGCCTTTACTTAAAATACTATTGAATTGGATGAGCAAATCTGGGATTTTGTTATCCAAAATCAAATCGGTACTGGTTAAGTACGTTTCATAATCCAAAACATTCAAGTTTTCCGTAACAGCTTGACGCGTCAAGTTGGTTCCAGAAAAACTTACTACCCTGTCAAAAATGGAAAGTGCATCACGCATCGCTCCATCTGCCTTTTGGGCAATAATATGCAGGGCATCGTCTTCGGCAGTGATGCCTTGTTCTTCGGCTATATACTTTAAATGCTCTTTGGCATCTTTAACCGTAATTCGTTTAAAGTCGAAAATCTGACAACGGGATAAAATCGTTGGAATGATTTTATGTTTTTCTGTAGTTGCCAAAATAAAGATACAGTGCTTTGGTGGCTCTTCCAAGGTTTTCAAAAACGCATTGAAAGCGGCTTGGGAAAGCATGTGTACCTCGTCAATGATATAAACTTTGTATTTTCCAACCTGAGGGGGGATCCTAACTTGATCGGTAAGATTTCTAATGTCGTCTACCGAGTTGTTGGAGGCGGCATCCAGCTCAAAAATGTTGAAAGCAAAATCTTCATCTTCACTTTCGTTACCGTCACTATTGATCATTTTTGCCAAAATACGGGCGCAAGTAGTCTTTCCAACTCCTCTAGGTCCCGTAAACAGTAAGGCTTGAGCCAAATGGTTGTTTTCAATGGCATTGAGCAAAGTATTGGTAATAGCCTGTTGACCTACAACATCTTTGAAGATTTGAGGTCTGTATTTTCTGGCTGATACGATGAAATGTTCCATTGAAAAAACTTAGAACAACAAAATTAAAAATTCAATTGTAAATAGGGAATTATGAGGTCTAATTTTAAAAGGAGTTATCAACAACTTATTTAGAAGTAGAGGAGATTGCTGAAATAAAGGCAATAAAATAAATACCTTTTAAATGGTAGAAATTAGGAATTGTTATTTGTAAATTTGCATCCAAGTAAATCGCCTTATCGAACCAATTTATTGGTTAGGAAAGTCCGAACACCATAGTGCAGTATAGTGGTTAATGGCCACCAGTCGTGAGGCTAGGAATAGTGCAACAGAAAGGATGTACAGGTAATGCTGTAGTGAAATCATGTAAACTCTATACGGTGCAATGTCATGTATACCAGCGTTTGAGGGCGGCACGTTCGATGTTGGAGGGTAGGCAGCTAAAGTGTGCTGGTAACAGTAGACTCAGATAAATGATAAGGGCTCCATACGGAGTACAGAATTCGGCTTATAGATTTACTTACTTAAACAGGCCCATTTTTAATGGGCTTTGTTTTTTATAAATAATTGAGATTTTTAAGTTTATTCCTCTTCGGAAAGATCTTCTGCTTCTATTTCAAAAAAACTAAAAACGCTACCACCGTAATTTTTGGAGTAGGCAAAGTGCTCCATACTTGATAAGTCGGTATGCTTTGAATGCTCTACAATTAATACCCCATCGTCTTCCAACAACTGATTTTGAAAGACTAAATTGGGAATGGTTTCAAATTGTTCTTGGGAAAAACCATAAGGAGGATCTGCAAAAATGACTGTAGCTTTTGACCTAGTACTTTCCAAAAACTTGAAAACGTCACTTTTTATGGTGGAGATTGGCAAGTTAAAAGCTTCGGATGTTTCATTGATAAATTTGATACATCCAAAATTTTGGTCTACTGCAGTAATTTGCTCGGTACCGCGGGAGGCAAACTCGTAACTAATACTTCCAGTTCCTGAAAATAGATCAATTACCGAAATTTCATCAAAGTAATACAGGTTGTTGAGAATGTTGAACAAGGCTTCCTTAGCCAAATCGGTAGTTGGCCGCACGGGGAGTTTTTTGGGAGGTGTTATACGTCTTCCTTTGTATTGTCCAGAAATAATGCGCATTACTTAAAACTGTTTAAAAGAACATAATCGTTATGGGCAACGCTAGGTTCTTCAATGAAATTAAATTTATGGTGAGGCATGACAAACTCAACATTTCTAATAAAGGTATAGACTATTTGATAGAGGTCGTCTCCTTCTGCTATGGTTCCCATTAATTTTAACTTTAAGGTTTCGGGATCCATTTTCAATTGCTCTATGGTAAACAGGATGTAGTAAATAAAATCTTCCTTGGTTATGTATTCAAACGTGTTGTAAAGTACCAAGTTGTAATCTTTCACGACTACAATTTCAAAACTGTGTTCATTAACGTTTACATAGATGTTGGGAACGTTGGATAGCGGTTGGTGCTTTAGAATATGTTCTATTAAAATGGTAGAAGAATGTTTGTATTCAAAAGAGCCAAACCTGTCAAACATAAAGTTGTTGACATTTACCAAAGGTACGTATACGTTTACCGAATCGTTAAAGTGGATGTCATCAAATGAGATGTAATCGGTGGTTAGTATCTTGGCATTGAATTTTAGATAGTCTGCACAATGGGCTTCATCAAATAAGGGTTTTGGAACCAAACAAGACAGTTCGTTTTGATAAATAAGAAGCACTTCACTAAAGGTCTGGTCGTAAACGGCACCTTCATCCAAAGTTGCAATGATACGTTCCAAAATATCAAAAGGCGTTAGTTTCTTATCAAAAGGAACGTGTTGAATGTGCCCAATGGTATTTTTGGATCTATTTAAAATACAAAAAGAAAGTCCACTCAAACTAATTTGAATGGACAGTTCTTTAATATCGTTCTGATGCAATTTTTTACTCGTTTGAATAGTTTTTAGGCCAGTTTCCATTTGTGTTTACTTCGTTCATGGAACCTACTTTAAGCGCTGGACCATTTACGTCGTCCACAGAAATCACTTCGTTTTCTTTCGCTACTAAGTTTTGATCTTGGTCAAAAAGAATAACGTCTTTTTGAACAGAGGCTTCAAATACAGGGATTTCATCTAAAGTTCCTGCCTTTAATTCAAATTTAGCTCCTGGTTTTCCTACAGGTACATTCATCATTGTTTTATAACGAGTGTCTGCCCCAAAAAGAGAGTCTTTTACAGGAACAAAATCCAAGGTGTCAATAATGATAATATCTTTTCTCATTTCTACACCACCATAGCGTTTTGTAAGCTCCTCATCAACAATACTAGAATCTCTACGTTGCGTAATGGTAAACTGCGCCGTATCAATGAACTTTACTAAATTGTCAAAATTGTCAGTAAACTTACCAGTCACGGTTTTGTGTGCTAATTCGGCATCTCTAATATCTTTCAATTTTTCAATTACTGCCGCATAGCGCTTCTTTTTAAGTTGGTTGAATTGGATTTCTCCATAAACAGACATAAATGTAGAATATGCCAAAAAGCCAATAAGGATCCATAAGGCTATATTGATCAAAGGCTTAACTTTTTTCGGAACAAATTTATCAATCAACCATACGATTCCTATCGTACCTAGAATAATAATTACAACAGCAATAATTATTGTTAACATAGTTAGTTATTTTTATTTTATTAAAGGTGATACGCAAATCTACAACTTTTTTTTATTCACGAAAACCAATGCAAATAAAATTCATTTAAAAAAGAAAGATATGAAATTTGTTTCACATTATTGGGGTTTAATTTTATTTAGATATGCTTTAGCCCTCTCTTATATATATAGTATCTTGCCAAAAATTCAATTTTAAAAGATTAATGACGGCTGCCGACTTCTATAAACTCATCAAGAAAAAGTTTCCTTTTGAACCTACTGTAAAGCAGAATACTGTTTTAATACAGTTATCGGAGTTTATTTTTGATAAATCGCCAAATGCTCTGTATTTGTTGAAGGGGTTTGCGGGAACGGGAAAGACCAGTATTATTGGAACTATTGTTTCTAATCTTTGGGAGGCCAAAAAAAGTGCCGTTTTAATGGCACCTACGGGAAGAGCCGCCAAGGTGATTTCCAATTATTCGGGAAAGGAAGCCTTTACAATTCATAAAAAAATATACTTTCCTAAAAAAGAAAAGGGAGGAGGCGTTAAGTTTGTGCTTCAGCCTAACAAACACCGCAATACTATATTTATTGTAGACGAGGCATCCATGATTCCTGATACTCCTGGAGAATCCAAATTGATGGACAACGGTTCGCTGCTCGATGATTTAATGCAATATGTGTATTCTGGTCACCAATGCAAATTGCTTCTAATTGGCGATAAGGCTCAGCTTCCGCCAGTCAAATCCGATTTAAGTCCAGCCTTGGATGGACAACGTCTAGACCTTAATTACAATAAAAAGGTTTCCAGCATTGAGTTGGATGAAGTAATGCGTCAAGGTCAGGAATCGGGCATTTTATGGAATGCAACCAATATTCGTGAAATTCTGGAAGACCATTTTTATGATGGGTTTAAGTTTAACTTAAAAGGTTTCCATGATATTGTTAGATTAATTGATAGCCATGAAATAATGGATGCCATCAATGATGCCTATAGTGACAAGGGACATGAAGAAACTACCATAATTGTACGAAGTAATAAACGCGCCAATTTATATAATCAGCAGATAAGGAACCGGATTTTATTTAAAGAGAATGAATTGTCTGCCGGTGATTATTTAATGGTTGTAAAGAACAATTATTTTTGGATTAAACCCACAACCGAAGCTGGGTTTATTGCCAATGGTGATATTATAGAGGTTTTGGAGATTTTTAGCATCAAGGAGCTCTATGGATTTAGGTTTGCCGAAGTGAAAGTTAAAATGGTAGATTACCCACGAATGAAACCTTTTGAAACAGTGCTGATGCTCGATACCATTGAAGCTGAAACCCCTTCGTTAACTTATGAGGACTCTAACAGGTTGTATCAAGAGGTTCAGAAGGATTACGAAAATGAGACGTCTAATTACCGTAAGTTTTTACAAATAAAAGGGAATCGTTTTTTTAATGCTTTGCAGGTTAAGTTTTCCTATGCCATTACTTGTCATAAATCACAAGGAGGGCAGTGGGACACGGTATTTGTTGAACAACCTTATTTGCCCAACGGAATGGATCGGGATTATATGAGATGGTTGTATACAGCAGTAACAAGAGCTAAAGAAAAGTTGTACCTTATAGGTTTTAAAGACGAAAATTTTGAAGCTTAGTTTTTAGACTTAGTCGAGTTCTTATATGATATGTTATGACAATGGATGCAATCCTTGGTATATGTCTAGGTATAGGTTTGTCCGCTTCTGTGGGATTTAGGGTGTTTTTACCTCTTTTTGCTTTAAGTTTGGTAACACATTTTGGTCTTTGGGAAGTCAATGAAGCTTGGCTATGGGTAGGTAGTTCCACAGCTTTGGTTACTTTAGGTATAGCAACTTTAGTGGAAATCGTAGCATATTATATTCCATTTGTAGACAATTTATTGGATACTATTGCCATTCCTTTGGCCAGCATTGCAGGTACTTTGGTAGTGGTTGTCACAGCCACCAATTTAGATCCTGTAGTCATGTGGTCTCTAGCCATTATTGCAGGTGGCGGAACGGCGGCAGCCATTAAAAGTGGAGCTTCGGCTACAAGGGCTACTTCCTCGGTTTCTACAGCTGGATTGGGAAATCCCATTGTATCTTCAATAGAAACGGGGGCTTCTGCAGTCATGTCGGTTATGTCAATTTTTCTGCCCGTTATTGCTTTCATTTTGACACTTACCTTGTTATATGTCTTTTTCAGACTTTACAAAAAGATTAAGAGGTCCTAATTATAAAATCCTCCAAAAAGTTTTATTTTTGGACTGAAATATATCAGCTGATATGAAAATAATTTCCATGATTCCGGCACGTTACAGTGCCTCTAGATTTCCTGCAAAACTAATGCAAGATCTGGCCGGTAAAACGGTAATTCTTAGGACTTACGAAGCTACTGTGGCGACGCAATTGTTTGATGATGTGTATGTGGTAACCGATAGCGATATCATTTATGATGAAATTGTAAGCAATGGAGGGAAAGCTATTATGAGTCAAAGGGAACACCAATCGGGCAGTGATAGAATTGCCGAGGCAGTGGCCAATTTGGATGTGGATATTGTAGTAAATGTACAAGGAGATGAACCTTTTACAGAAAGAGAGAGTCTTCAAAAGGTGATTGAGGTGTTTAAAGAAGACCCTCACAAGGAAATCGATTTGGCATCTCTGATGGTGGAAATCAAGGATTGGGACGAAATTAGCAACCCCAACACAGTCAAGGTGATTGTCGATCAGCAAAACTTTGCCTTATATTTTTCGAGAAGTCCTATTCCGTATCCAAGAGATAAGGAGGCGGGAGCAAGATACTTTAAGCACAAAGGGATTTATGCGTTTAGAAAACAAGCCTTGTTGGATTTTTATGAGTTGCCAATGCAATTTTTGGAAGCCACAGAAAAGATAGAATGTATTAGGTATTTGGAATACGGGAAAAAAATAAAAATGGTAGAAACCAATGTGGAAGGTGTTGAAATTGATACACCCGAAGACTTGGAACGTGCCAAACAACTTTGGAAGTAAGCCATTCTAATTTTGAACTAGTTTGAAGAATGAATATCAAGATATAAAGGTTATAGGGTTTGACGCCGACGATACATTGTGGGTGAACGAAACTTATTTCCGGGAAGCTGAATTGGAGGTGGCTAAATTATTGGCGCCTTACGAGACGGCCAATAAGATAGATCAGGAACTGTTCAAAATGGAAATCAAAAACTTGCCCCTTTATGGCTATGGCGTGAAAGGTTTTGTGTTGTCCATGGTGGAAATGGCTTTGGAACTATCTAATAATTCGGTTTCAAATGCAACGATTTCCTCAATTTTGAACATTGGTAAGGATATGATCAACAAACCGGTGGAATTGTTGAATGGAGTAGAGGAAACCCTAAAAATATTATCACAGGATTACCGTTTGATATTGGTGACCAAAGGCGATTTATTGGATCAGGAGCGCAAGTTACAAAAATCGGGTCTTTCAAATTACTTTCACCACATTGAGGTGGTAAGCGAAAAGGAAGAACGGGATTATTCCAAGTTGTTGAACCATTTAGATATCAAACCATCAGAGTTCCTTATGGTCGGGAACTCTTTAAAATCAGATATTTTGCCTTTGGTAAACCTTAAGGCAAAGGCCATACATGTTCCGTTTCATACCACATGGATACATGAGCAGGTATCGGAAACAGAAACAAGAAATAAAAATTACAAAACAGTAAATAGTTTGCCTGAAATTATTCAGGTATTAACTGAACAATAAAAGAAATACATGAGTTTTAAAAATTATCCAATGGTATCCAGAGTGGTCTTTGGACGCGGTAGTTTTAATCAAATAGAAGATATGTTGGCGCCTAAGCGTATCAATTCAAAAGCGCCTTTCATTTTTTTGGTGGATGATGTTTTTGAGGGAAATGCTTGGATTACCGGAAGAATTCCATTGGCCTACGACGATAAGTTAATTTATATTTCGGCCGATGAAGAGCCCAAAACATCTCAAGTGGATGAATTGGTGGAGAAGATTATTTTGGATCATAAAGATAGACCTTCGGGGATTATAGGAATTGGAGGAGGAACTATTTTGGATTTGGCCAAAGCCGTAGCCATAATGCTTACCAATGAAGGCGAATCCAAGGATTATCAAGGTTGGGATTTGGTTAAAAATCCTGCTATCTATCATGTAGGGATTCCTACCATTTCAGGTACTGGTGCGGAAGTGTCACGCACTACGGTATTGACTGGCCCAGATAAAAAGTTGGGTATCAATTCCGACCATACACCTTTTGATCAGGTTATTTTGGATCCAGAACTTACAAAGGATGTACCAACAGACCAATGGTTCTATACAGGAATGGATTGTTATATTCATTGTATAGAATCCTTAAATGGGACTTATTTGAATGCTTTTAGCCAAAGTTATGGAGAGAAGGCATTGGAACTATGTAAGGAAATTTTTATAGAAAATTCCTTGAGTGAAGAAGATATGCAGGATAAGTTGATGATGGCTTCCTGGCACGGTGGAATGAGTATAGCATATTCTCAAGTGGGAGTGGCCCATGCCATGAGTTATGGTTTAGGCTATTTGTTGGGAACCAAGCATGGGATTGGAAATTGTATTGTATTTGATCATTTGGAAGAGTTTTATCCGGAAGGGGTGAAGTTGTTCAAGAAAATGAAAAAACTGCACAATGTTACCCTGCCAAAGGGTCTGTGTGCAAATCTAGAAGACTCAGAGTTCGATATCATGATTGATGTAGCCATGAGTTTGGAACCTTTATGGGAAAATGCTGTTGGAAAAAACTGGAAGCAGACAGTTACTCGGGAACGGTTAAAAGCTTTGTATAAAAAGATGTAGTATGCGTAAGCTGGCCAAATTCATTTATTTCCGAATCTTGGGCTGGAAAGTGGTAGGAAATGTTACCATGTCTAAGGACGCGGTTAAAAAGGCAGTGCTTATTGCAGTACCCCATACCAGTTGGCATGATTTTTATATTGGCGTTTTGTTGCGCCAAGTGGTGGGAATCAAATCTAATTTTATAGCCAAAAAGGAATTGTTTGTAGGACCTTTGGGGTGGTACATGAAAGCTATTGGAGGAGCTCCAATCAACAGAGGAACGAAAGAGAATAAGGTAGATGCCATTGCTAGGATTTTTAAAGATAAAGATGAATTCCGGTTGGCTTTGGCTCCAGAAGGAACTCGTAAGAAAGTCGAGGAGTGGAAAACAGGGTTTTATTATATTGCTAAGGCTGCAAATGTTCCTATTATTATGTTCACACTTGATTTTAAGAATAAACAGAACTTAATATCAGAGCCCTTTTACCCTACGGATGATAAAGAAGCTGATTTTAAATATATGCAGGCTTTTTTTAAGGGAGTAAAAGGTAAAATTCCTGAATATTCATAAAAAAGGCTATCCATTTGGATAGCCTTTTTTTAATAGGATGTTATTATACTTATTTAATTTCCTTTAAGGTATTTTCAACCAACGTTTTTAAATGAAGTTTATGTGCTTTCGATGAAATATTTCCATAAGGGGCAGCCATAATCTTAATTCTATTCAGGTTGTATAGAGCCATGGATTTAGCATTGTTGTCAAATCTGGCACTTTGGTTACCAGTAAGCATTTCAATTAACATTTTAGTGTATTCAACTTGTAAATTTTGACGGGTTGAAGATACATCTCCATAGATGTCCGCCTTAAAAATAGCATTGGTCAAATCTACCATGAAATCAGACATTTTGTATTGGTTGCCATACATTTCGGAATCTGTAATTCTTTGTAGGGTATTAGGATGCAATAAATGGCGTAATACATTTTTCTGACTGGAAAGGATGTGGTCATGAATTTTGATATCCTCTGGTCCTCTGAAGAAATTTTGACCTCTTCGTCTGCTTGCCAGATAATTGTAAAGCTCATTTGGAGCGGTGAATGCATCTGGCGCAAATACATACTTGTTAAGAGCGTCCATAGCCCGTTTTTGGTCTTCTAAACTTACTGGAGTGTACGGTTGAGTGGCACCTTCCTGACCAATCATAGCTCGGTCTACATAAACACCTCCAATGTATCTGGAAATGACATTTGCAGCATTGGATTCTTGTCTAATTAAGTTGGAGTAGGCACGTTTTAAATCGTCGTATGAATTGCCTTTGGTAGAAAATTTCAAACGGATATTATCCATTAAGTCTTTGGAAAGTTCAATGGTGTTGATGGCATACTGAATGGCATCACTAGACATATCTCCCACATTAACTCTTGGGTCTATGGCTTTTCCAGGACTACGCATATCATCGGCATCGTTACCAAAAACAAGTTCTGGTCTTGTGGACATGTTTAAAAGCATTTCATGCTCTGCTTTTGATTTAAACGGTGTGTACCCTAATTGAATAGCCCAAACATCGTATGGACCTACAGCTGTGTCGTAAAATTGACCTTGGTTTGCAGGATCCTTACTTAAATTGATAGGAGCATAATCCATTACAGAGCCAGTAAGGCATTTACCTTTTGTAAATTCGGGGTCTGCCAATTGCTCAGGCGTATAGATTTGACTGGCCTTCATGTTGTGGTTCAATCCTAAGGTATGACCTACCTCATGCATGATCAAAGCTTTCATGGCTTCCTTCTTCATACGTTCCATTTGCATATCAGAGGCATTATAGGCCTGCAACATGGTGTTCCCAAACATTAAGTTTTCATGAACTACATGGCCCATAGAACAGTACATTGGACTGTTTTTTGAAAATTGTTGGGCTTCCATGTTTGTAGCGCCCTGTGCATTACCATATAGCTTGTCATAAAATACTCTGTTGGTAAAGTGAAGGTATTCCAACATAATGTCGGCACCTAAAATTTCCCCAGTTTTAGGGTTGGCAAAGCTAGGTCCGTAACCTCCAAACCTTGGGGCACTGGAAGAGGCCCATCTCAATACGTTGTAATTGATGTCTCCTGCATCCCAATCCGCATCGTCCGGTTGGAATTTAACTTGTACAGCATTAAGGAATCCTGCTTTTTCAAAAGCTTCGTTCCACGCCAAAACTCCTTCCATGATAGTTTCTCTCCATTCCAAAGGAGTGGTATTTTCAATCCACCATGTAATTGGTTTTACAGGCTCCGATAAATCGGCAGCTGGATTTTTCTTTACCAAATTCCAACGGTGAATTAAATCTCTATATGGAGTTGTGCTTGTTGATGTTTGATCGTCTACTTGAGTTGTAAAATATCCAACCCTTGGATCGTCAAAGCGAATTTCATAATCATTTTCAGGCATTTCAATTAAGCTGTGGTAAACTTCAATACTCACGTTTCTACCATCAGCAATAGCTTCAGAACCTCCATTAAGTACGGAGGCATTGGAGTACACATACTCAACTGCTAAATCCGTATTGTTTGGATAACTTTTGATATTTAGGATTTTTGATTTTCCTTTATCCAGATTCCCTAAGCTAAAAGCCATAGGCGATTGGCCTGGATATCTAGGAGGCTTAATTTGTGTAAAGGTTTCTTTCAGGAATAAGTCGTCGGCATCAATTAAATATAGGCCCTTGTCACTGTCATGAGCTTCAATTTTTAAACTGGCCAAAACACCATTGCTGGTATTGGCATCCTTAGCGTTGGCCAAAGGACTATTTGGGTCGAAATAGAAAGAAGTGTTTTGGGTTTCGAACTCAATGTTATTAAAATACTTTTTGATTTTAATGACCTTTGAATCGCCATAGGCTCCTCTAAAGCTGTTAGCCTCCATAACACCATCCATGATTTGTGAAAAATAGATGAATTCCTTGTCCAATTGCTCTTCGGAAACCAACATTTTAATGGATCCTGTTATGGAATCTTGGTACACTGTAAAGAGTCCTTCATTAACTTTGGAAGTTTTAATTAAATCGCTAATGGACTTTCCGTTGTTACTTGGTTTTTGAACCGTTTCTTGGTTGTCTTTGGACTTCTTTTTTTTGTTTTTGCGTTGTGCCTCCATATTCATTGGGGAAAAGGCAAGAAGACCAGCCATCACCACGGTTAGGAGTCGCGGAGAATAGTAGTTACATTTCATATGCAGATTAAATTTAGTTCTGGGCTGTAAGATATGATAATTAATTGAAAATTGAAGCCAGCTTTGTGACGCTATTCTTCAACTTTAAAAGACTTCATTTCATTGAGCGGCTCCAACACATTATAGTCTGCCCAGATACTTGGATCATATTGTTTTGGAGTTTCGTAATCGACATGTTTGCGCTCTACGGTTTCAACATACTGAGCGGCAGTGATAGGTTTTTGGGATAAAATCAAAACCTCCGAACGTTCCTTGAACACTCCTTCTACCTTAAATTCAAAAGCGACTTTGTTACGTCTGTTGTCGTTTTCAATAAATTTAAAAGGACGACTTATGTAAAAATAACTGTCGGTTTGTTCCGAAATATATTTTGGGTAATAGAAGCCATCTGCATCTTGCTGGTATATAACAGAGCCTTGGTGATTTTGTTCTACAAACTTAATTCCCAACAGTAGTTTTAAGTTGAATTTCTCTCCAACACGGCCTTTATAAAAATTATAATCGGCTTTTAGAACCGCAAATGTTTCGTTGGAAATGTATAGAGTTCCTTGGTAATCGGCCGAGCTGCGTCTAGGAATAAAGGAAATAACGTATACCATTTCGTTACCCAGGAATGTAATGTCCTCTAAAGTATACTTATACAATTTGGTTTCCAGTACAAAATTAAGGTTGGAATTGTTTTTGAAGCCATGGTGCTCCAACGGACTTTTTACATTACTCTTTAAAATTCCTATGGAATTGATGGTGTCCTGCATTTTATCGTTTCCGCCGGAAAGGGTGACAGAATCAGAGATTTTGAGTAAGCCCGTTTTAATAGTATATACCTTGTCTTTGTCCAAATGTTTTGAGATGATTTCTTTTCCTTTATCGGCTAGTACTTCCAAGGACTGACTGTTGTTTTTGTCCAAAAGCCGTACGGCCTTTTCTACCTCAAGTTTGGAGGCTTTTTCGTCTTGTATATTTAAATGGCCTACAAAATCCGTGTATTGTTTGGATTTATTGTTTAAAAGTGCGGATTCTAATTGGTTGAAATCTTGGTTAAAGGCTTTTAATTGCTTTCTTGAAAACCCCGTGGACTTATCGATTTCAAAATTTACATCCTTACCTTGTATGAATTCGGTTTTTCTACTGAAAACTTCATAATCCACTAGTTCTGTTTTGTAGTTTTTGGATAAGTTGTGATTAACATAATACAGGATGGAGTCAACGCTAAGTTTTCTATTGGTTAAAAATACCTCAGAAAGCTCATTGACCTGTTCTTTCAAGAAGTAATCTTTGGAAGTAAACTCTTCTACAACCATCCCTAATTTTTCATAGCCCAAACAAGAAATATACACAGAATCCTTTGGTTTGAATCCCGTAGTTCCTAAGGAAAAGTTGCCTTCCTCATTGCTTATTGTACCATGATGTTCTCCAATTTGGATGGTAGCAAAAGAAATAGGATTATTTTCTTTTGTGAGCACTCTGCCCGATACATTTTGAGCTGTTATGTTTTGAATAGAAAGAATCCCTGTAATTAGCAAAAATGCTAAAGTGAATTTTGGAGTAGACGTTTTACTCATACGTTCTTTTTAATTAATAACGAGTTTGATTGGGTTTTGTAACGTATGAATATAAAAAAACCTAAACATATGTTTAGGTTTTTGTAATAATTTTAAGAATCTTTTATTATTCGGTCTGTTCTTGCATTGTGTGGTACACGTTTTGAACATCGTCGTCTTCTTCAATTTTTTCCAAAAGCTTTTCTACATCGGCTGCTTGTTCTGGGGTAAGCTCTTTGGTCACTTGAGGGATGCGCTCAAAACCTGAAGATAGGATTTCAATATCTCTGGACTCCAATTCAGCTTGAAGGGCTCCAAAAGACTCAAATGGGGCATAGATCAGAATACCATCCTCGTCAACAAATACTTCCTCGGCACCAAAATCGATCAATTCAAGTTCTAGTTCTTCGGCATCCAAACCTTCAGCATTAATTCTGAAGTTACAGGTATGGTCAAACATAAATACTACAGAGCCTGAGGTTCCTAAACTTCCGTCACATTTGTTAAAGTAACTTCTAATGTTAGCCACGGTACGGGTATTGTTGTCGGTAGCGGTTTCTACCAAAATGGCAATTCCATGAGGTGCATACCCTTCAAAAAGGACCTCTTTATAGTCCCCAAGACTTTTGTCGGACGCACGTTTAATGGCACGTTCCACATTGTCTTTTGGCATGTTTACTGCCTTGGCATTTTGGATTACCGCTCTAAGACGAGCATTACTATCGGGATCTGGTCCACCTTCTTTTACGGCCATTACAATGTCTTTACCAATACGTGTAAAGGCCTTACTCATTGCCGACCAACGTTTCATTTTACGTGCTTTACGAAATTCAAAAGCTCTTCCCATAGGATAAATATTATTAGTGTTTCGCTAATGCGAAAAATCTTGTGGTTTTAAATTGCAACGCAAATTTAGCAAAAAAGTGATGCTATAAAAATAAGGTTGCCAATTTCTTATTCTTGCACTTCAACAATGGTTTCTATGGCTTGTGCTAGTTCAAAATCCTTTTCGGTTACACCATCGGCACTATGGGTAGACAGTGAAATGGTAAGAACATTGTAGACATTTGTCCAATTGGGATGGTGGTTTAAGGCTTCGCACTCAAAAGCTATTCGGCTCATAGCGCTGAAACAATCCTTAAAGTTGTCAAATTCAAATTCAACATGAATGGCGTTTTCGTAATACTCCCAGTCAGGGAAACGCAATAATTTTTTTTCAATGGCTTCTTGGGTTAATGCTTTCATAAAATATAAAATTGGTTACCCTTAAATTTAAAAAAATAATTGGAGGAAGCCTTGTTTTATTTGTTGAGTTCTTCTAAAACTTGAGTACTGGAAATTTGAAGGTGCTTTGGCAAAAGGTTGTATTTAGGTAAAACTGCCAAATAACGATCTTCATTGGTGGTATAGACCTGCTTAAAATTGATTTTATTATCCGTGAGCAGTTTTACAATGTCTTTAATAAATTCGTCGTGGTGCACCAAATCTGTACTACCAAGATGAAAAACTCCCGACTTGTTCCTGTTGATAATGTAATGGAGTTGTTGGGTGATTTTAGCATCTGTGGTAACGTTCATGATAATGTTTGGGAACACTTCTACAGCGGTACCTTCTCCAATATGTTGCTTAAGCTCTTTGATTCTAGGGCATTGTGTTCCCAATACCATTGGTAAGCGAGCAATAACGACTTGCTTTTTGGGAAGCCGTAATAGCATGTTCTCAATTTTTATTTTGAAATGCCCATAAATGCTATGGCTAAAGGTTTTGTCCAGTTCGTAACTAGGGAACTTACTATAAGCATCAAACACATTGGCAGACGACAAAAAGATTAGTTTACATTGTTTATGGGATAGTAAATAATCCGAGATATGCTGATGTGCAATAGTTTGGGCATGAAAGTCGCCGCGTAGAGAAGAAATGATAATCGTTGGCTTAACAGCCTCAATGATTTCTATAACGTCATCTTCTTCTACATTGTAAGGAAAAAAATGAGCGTTGTTTTCAAAGTCTTTTTTAGGAATTCGGTAGGTGCCAAAGGTTTTAAAATAGGAGCAAAGCTCTTTATAAAGGGCATTGCCCAAAAAGCCGCTTGCTCCTAAAATTAAAATCCTATGTTTATTTGTGGCCTCCTGCATTAATTTCCGTCTTTTCCCAATAGTTTGCTAGCCTTTATAAAAGGGCAATTTAACCACCGTTGCAGGAATGGCATTTTTTCTAATTTGAATGTGGATTTTATTGTCTACTCCAGCAAGGGCAGTAGGAACGTAACCCAATCCAATACCTTTTCCTAATGAAGGAGACATGGTTCCAGAAGTAACTTGACCAATCACATTGCCTTCAGCGTCAACAATATCGTAACCTTGTCTTGGAATACCACGCTCGTCAAGTTCAAAGGCAACCAATTTACGTTGTACACCTTCTTCTTTTTGTTGTTTTAAAGCTTCGCTATTGGTGAAGTCTTTAGTGAATTTGGTAATCCATCCCAAACCTGCTTCAAGAGGAGAGGTTGTGTCATTGATATCGTTACCGTATAAACAGTATCCCATTTCTAAACGCAAAGTGTCGCGAGCAGCCAAACCAATTGGTTTGATACCATAGTCGGCACCAGCTTCAAACACCTTGTCCCAAACTTGTTGAGCCTGGTCGTTTTTGCAGTAAATTTCAAAACCACCACTTCCAGTATAGCCAGTCGCAGAAATGATGATGTTGTCAAGCCCAGCAAAGTCACCTACAACAAAATTGTAGAATTTGATTGCGGATAGATCATGGCTTGTAAGTGATTGCATAGCTTCTACGGCTTTGGGACCTTGTATAGCCAATAACGAATAATCGTCACTTAAATTGCGCATCTCTGCACCAACATCATTCTTGGAAGAAATCCAGTTCCAATCCTTTTCAATGTTACTAGCATTTACCACCAAAAGATAGGTTTCTTCCTTAAGTTGGTAGATAATTAAATCGTCAACAATACCACCATCGTCATTTGGCATGCAACTGTATTGTGCCTTTCCGATTGCTAATTTGGAAGCATCGTTGCTGCTTACTTTTTGTATCAATTCCAAAGCGTGAGGCCCTTCAATCAAGAATTCGCCCATATGGCTTACATCAAAAACACCAACGGCTTTTCTAACGGTTTCATGTTCTATATTAACACCCTCATATTGTACGGGCATATTAAATCCTGCAAACGGAACCATTTTGGCGCCAAGTGCTTCATGAGTGGCTGTTAAGGCTGTATTTTTCATTTCTAAATTATATTGAATGTTGCGCAAAAGTAGAGAATTTTATCTGGTTTTGAAGAAAGGGCATCCCATAAAATGGGTTTAAAACTATGTTAAACAGAAAAGCATTGGGCTGTACATTTAAGAATGTTCTTATTTTTACACGCTAACAAATTTATAGTATATGAAATCTCTCGTTTTTATGGTGTTAAGTAGTCTGTTTTGTATAACGGTACAGGCTCAAAAAGATGTTCCACAAGATTATTTGTCGGCTGAATTCCACAAAGAAAGAAGAGAGGCTTTGCGTGAGTCTATGCCAGAACACAGTGTGGCTGTATTTTTTGCCAATGCGGTTAGAAATCGTGCCAATGATGTGGATTACGTATACCACCAAGATCCGGATTTTTATTATCTGACAGGCTATAAGGAACCACATGCCGTTTTGGTAATTTTTTCTGAAATGCAAACGGATGCTGAGGGGAATTCTTATAATGAAATTATTTATGTGCAGGAGCGTAATGCTAAGGCAGAACAATGGACAGGCTATCGTTTGGGAGTAGAAGGCGCAAAGAAACAGTTGGAATTTGAAACAGCTCTTAACGGGAAAGAATTTTTGGATTCAGGAATTGACTATGCTGGTTTTGATAGTGTTTTATTCAAACCATTCCAGGATGATTATAGAGATTCCAAAGGAGATAAAGCCGATTTGTTTGATTTGATCAAATCCTTTAAAAGCCAAGTACAATGGCAAACGAATTACAGCATTTCCCATACAGGTGAAAATCCAGAACTTCCTGATGAAGCTATCTTAAAAAATACGAACGTAAAAACAGATACTAAAACCTTGTCCAATTTAATGGCAGGGTTGCGTCAGATTAAAACAGAAGAAGAATTGGTATTGCTGACCAAAGCCATCCGAATTTCTGCCATGGGGCAACGAGAAATTATGAAGGCAATGCACCCTGGAATGTCCGAAACTGAAATTCAGGGAGTTCATGAGTATATTTACAAACGATATGGCAGCGAGTATGAGGGCTACCCGAGTATTGTAGGCGCCGGGCATAACGGTTGTGTGCTGCACTATATTGAGAATTCCAAAACCAAAGTTGGAAACGATTTGGTGTTGATGGATTTGGGGGCGGAGTATCATGGGTATTCAGCCGATGTGACTAGAACCATTCCTGCCAATGGAAAATTTACGAAAGAACAAAAAGCAATTTATGATTTGGTATACAAGGCTCAGGAGGCCGGTATTGCAGCTTCCAAAGTAGGTAGTGCCTATAAAGCTCCAGACAAGGCCGCTCGAGAGGTGGTTTACGAAGGACTTATGAAATTAGGCATCACAAAATCATTGGAGGAAGGCAGACAATATTTCCCTCACGGAACGTCTCATTATTTAGGATTGGATGTTCATGACGCGGGACTTAGAGGCGATTTGGAAGCTAATATGGTGATTACAGTGGAACCCGGCATCTATATTCAGGAGGGTAGTCCTTGCGATAAAAAATGGTGGGGCATTGCGGTGCGAATCGAGGACGATATTCTAATTACCCAAAACGGTCCGGTAAACCTTTCAGCGGAAGCCCCAAGAACCTCTGAGGGGATTGAATCTTTGATGAAAGAAGAGAGTCCTTTTGGGACGTTTGAGGTTCCTAGTTTGAACTAAGGACTTTTAAAAACACAACATATTTTAAGTTTATTGGGCAATGCTATAAGGGAATGTGATTTTTTATAAAATCTTCCACAGCATTGCCCTTTTTAGTACCTTCGCGCCTTTAAAAATGAAACCATGATCTCGATAGATAATTTAGCAGTAGAATTTAACGGAACAACTTTATTTAAAGATGTTTCCTTTGTGATTAATCCAACCGATAAGATTGCCTTAATGGGAAAAAACGGTGCGGGAAAATCTACCATGATGAAAATTATCGCTGGAGCACAAAAAGCTACCAGAGGTCATGTGAGAAGCCCTAAAGATGCCGTGATTGCATACTTGCCACAGCATTTGTTGACGGAAGATAATTGCACGGTGTTTGAAGAGGCTGCCAAAGCCTTTAAACATGTGTTTGCTATGCGTGATGAAATGGATGCCCTGAACAAGGAATTGGAAACCAGAACCGATTATGAAAGTGAGGCATACATGAAAATAATTGAACGAGTTGCCGATCTTGGAGAGAAGTACTATGCTTTGGAGGAAGTGAACTATGATGCCGAGGTTGAAAAGGCTTTGAAGGGATTGGGGTTTAAGCAGGAAGATTTTAAAAGACAAACAAAGGAGTTTAGTGGTGGATGGCGTATGCGTATTGAGTTGGCCAAAATCTTGCTTCAAAAACCGGATTTGATCCTTTTGGATGAGCCTACCAACCATATCGATATTGAATCGGTGATTTGGTTAGAGGATTTCCTAGTGAATAAAGCCAATGCGGTGTTGGTAATTTCTCACGACAAGGCGTTTATTGATAATATTACCAACAGGACCATTGAGGTAACCATGGGCCGCATTTATGATTATAAAGCCAACTATTCCCATTATTTGCAATTGCGTGAAGAACGCCGTGCTCATCAATTGAAGGCCTATCAAGAACAGCAAAAGTTTATTGCCGATAACATGGCGTTTATTGAGCGTTTCAAGGGGACGTTTTCCAAAACCAATCAAGTAGCTTCGCGAGAACGGATGTTGGAAAAATTGGAAATTATTGAGGTGGATGAAATCGATACCTCAGCATTAAAATTACGTTTCCCGCCAGCACCTCGTTCAGGGGATTATCCTGTAACGGTTCAGGAAGTATCTAAGGCCTATGGAGATAAAGTGGTGTTTCGAAATGCCAGCATGTCTATTTCAAGAGGTGAGAAGGTATGTTTTGTTGGGCGAAATGGAGAAGGAAAGTCGACCATGATCAAGGCTATTTTAAATGAAATTGAGGTTGAAGGAACTTGCCAATTAGGGCATAATGTAAAAGTGGGCTACTTTGCCCAAAATCAAGCGTCATTATTGGATAATGAACTGACCATTTTCCAAACCGTAGATGAAGTGGCACAAGGAGAAATTAGAACCCAAATCAAGAATATATTGGGACGTTTTATGTTCTCTGGAGACGATATCGATAAAAAAGTAGGCGTACTTTCAGGAGGGGAGAAGACACGTTTGGCAATGGTAAAGTTGTTATTGGAACCTGTGAACCTTTTGATTCTGGATGAGCCTACCAATCACTTGGACCTAAAATCTAAAGAGGTGTTGAAAGAGGCTCTTTTAGATTTCGACGGAACAATGATTCTAGTATCCCACGATCGTGATTTCCTTCAAGGCTTGTCACAAAAAGTATTCGAATTTAAGGATCAACGTGTGATTGAGCATTTTGAAACGATCGATGCCTTTTTGGAACGTAATCGCATGGAGCGAATTGCAGACATTCAACTCATGAAATAGTTGTGGAGGCTTTTAAAGAGAAATCGAACTTTTCTATTGTTTTCTTATATAACGCTTACCTTTTTTGAGGTTACGGTTTTCATATCCTTCAAATTGGATTGGAATGGCTATGTCACGTTCCTTCCTAACAACAAAATGTAAGTGAGGACCATTGGTATATCCAGTTAAACCAGAAGTGCCTATTTTTTGTCCAGCTTCTACATACATACCTTCCTGTACCAAAGATCCCTTATAATCTAGGTGGGCGTAATTGGCTATAGTGCCATCTTCATGCAAGATTATAATCTTGTTGGCTGCATTTTTTAATTCAGGGCCTCCTTGTTTGGAAAACCAGTCGATTACTTTTACTACAGTTCCTGAACGAGCTGCGTAAACAGGTTCTCCAATATTTAGTTGGAAGTCTATAGCATATCTTGAAGCTATATGGTTGTGGGATGTTTTTCCATTAAAACCTTGGCTTACCTCATAAGCTTTACCTTTACTGAAAGGTAACGTGTAGGGATGGTTTAAATTGGGTTTAATGATGTCTGGATGCCCAAAATAGTATCCAATTTTCAAACTGTCTGAAATTTTTTGTTTTACCGAGTTTAAGTCATTTCCTTTTAATTTTAAAATAGCAACACTGTCAAAAGGTTGAAGCAACAGTGAATACAGTTCTTTTTCGGTTTGTCTGTCGCTAATAATGATTTCGATGGGCGCATAGGATTTGCTTTGAGCCTTTAGATGGAAAGTATCTTTTTTAGTTATCCACTTAAAATGGAAGTCATCCAAATAGGAGCTAGGTGCATCTTTTTGCTTTGTTTGGCACAATATACCGGAAGTAGAAATTAGAAACGCTATTAGAGGGAATACAATGAATTTCAAAATAGTTACGGATTGTTATGCTTCATTCAGATTTCTAATTACTCTTGCAGGATTGCCAACCGCCAAAACATCTGCTGGAATATCTTTAGTGACTACGGAACCAGCACCTATAACACTTCGGTCTCCAATGGTTACGCCCGGACAAATGGTGGCGTGCCCTCCAATCCAACATTCCTCACCAATGGTTACGGGTTTACAGTCTTCCCAAACTCGACGGTCTTCAATATTTAGAGGATGTTGTGCCGTGTAAATGTGTACACCAGGTGCAATCAAGGTTTTTCTACCAATGGTTACTTTGGCGCCATCAAGGATGACGGCTCCAAAATTCACAAATACACCTTCTCCAGCAAAGATGTGTTCACCATAATCACAATAGAAAGGCGGTTCTAGATGAATGTCTTTTGCGGAGTTAGGACAAAGTTCATTTATGGTCTCCTGAAATTTATCGGTGTAGTATTCGGTGACATTTAGTTTGTGAAGAATGCGCTTGACTTTGGTTCTTAAGTCTATCATTTCTTTACAATGCGCATCATAAGGCTCTCCAGCTATCATTTTTTCTCTTTCGGTTTTCATATGGAGTTTAATTGCTTCAGTGAAATTAATAAAAACTATTGATTGAATTTAAATTGTAGGGATTTGTTCATTGGAAAGTCATCGCATTTCAATGTTTTTTAATGTCAACAATAGCTCCCAGACAATTCGCATTTGCAAATAAAGACAAGGATGTTGGAATTGGATCTTTAAAACAAAATAGATGCCCTTTTTGCAAGTTCACCTGCTGGTCTTCAAAGAAAATACTTAAAGAACCGGTATAGAGATACAAACCGAAAAACGATGTTGACTTATCTATTTCAAAACTTGTACGTTTATAGAGTTTTAAGTCCAGAGCAGACAGTTTTCCTTTGATGTCTTTGGAGGTCATTAGGTTGAAATCTGTACAAGTCCCTTTGGAAGTAGTTGTCCAATCACCATCAAAGCAATCAATCTCTCCTGCATTAAGCGTAGCGTTATGATGATTTTGATGCTTTAAGGTAATATTGCCTTCCAAAACCATCAATTGACGTGAGATTCCCGGCAGTTTGGTAAATTTTGAAGTTTCAATGTCTACTGTAGCTGTGCTTAATCTGAAATCAAAATTCAATGCTTTATAGGAAGCTTCAGAGGGAAAAATGCACAGTTCAGTAGTGGTGCCTCCACTCCAAGATTTTGGTTTAAAGTCGTCGGGGGTGTAAATGCTGTAATTCACTGTTTATTAATTTAGAGGATTCTTGGTGCTGTCTATTTGCGATAGTCTAAGGCTGGTTGCCTGTTTCCCAATAGTGCTTCATATTTATAATCTGTTCCGCGCCTTTGGTTAAACTCTGTGCGGATGTCTTTCAATAATTCTGGAGAAGTGTATAAATCTATGGCAGACAATGCCAATGTTTTGGCGGCTACCATCATACCTTTAAAGCCAATACTGCTGCCACCTGCTGCAACGGCCTGCCAACTATGTGCTGGCGTTCCGGGTACCCAGGTTGCCGTTCTAATTTGGCTTAGTGGCACAGCCCAACTAACGTCAGCGGTATCGGCAGAAGCTTTTCCATAGGTAAAGGCCATTGGTTGGATGATTTCTGCCTTATCCAAAGGCTCTGGCTTGGAGAGTGTTTTTTGAATGGCTTTGGCAAAATCCAGTTCGTTTTGTGTGTAGTGGACGCCTCCAACCAAGGTCAAGTTGTCATGCATTATTTGGGCTAAGGCCTCATTGGGGAGTTTGTCATAGGTTCCCCCAATAATTTCGTAATTCATGGTTGTTTCTGTGCCCAAAGCGGCACCTTCGGCGGCTTTTACAATTCTGTTCCAAACATTTTTGACTTCGTCTCTATTGGCATGTCGCACCACATAATAAACTTCGGCTTCGGCAGGGACAATGTTGGGAGCATCTCCTCCTTTGGTAATTACATAATGAATGCGCGTGGATTCTGTGGTATGTTCGCGTAACAAATTTACCATCATGTTCATACTTTCCACGGCATCTAATGCCGACCTTCCCATTTCGGGGGCAGCGGCAGCATGAGCAGATGTTCCTTTAAATCTGAATTTTCCAGAAATGGTTGCCAAATTGGTGCTAGGGTTGGAATTGTTTTCATTCCAAGGGTGCCAGGTCAATACCGCATCTACATCATTAAAAAGGCCAGCTCTCACCATATACACTTTTCCGGAGCCACCTTCCTCCGCAGGAGTACCATAGTAACGAATAGTGCCAGAAGTATTGGTGGTTTGCAGCCAGTCCTTAACAGCTATGGCCGCCGCAAGAGCTCCAGCTCCAAATAAATGATGTCCACAAGCTTGCCCTGGGGCCCCTTCAATTCTAGGTTGTTGATAGGGGACTGCTTCCTGAGACATTCCCGGAAGGGCATCAAACTCTCCTAAAACGGCAATTACAGGACTTCCTGATCCATAAGAAGCCACAAAAGCAGTAGGAATATTAGCGACTCCTTTTTCAATGGAAAACCCTGCTTTGTTGAGTTCGTTTTGAAGAAGTGTTGCACTGCGTTCTTCCAAATAGCTCAATTCCGGTTCTTCCCAAAGTTGTTTGGCTATCCCAGAGTAGTAGTCTTGTTTGGCGTCCATGTTTGTAATCACAGCTTGTTTTGTGATTTGAGCAGTACCTGTAATATGAATGAAGCAGAGGAATAAGAGAAAACGTAAGCTTGTTTTCATTGTATTTATGATGTTTGAATTAGCCTAAATCTAAGATAGTGAAAACGAACGAGTTTGTTTTATGATGTTCCGTATTTATATTAATTGAAATTCAATATATATGGATAAAAATAAAGGCGCCAATAGGCGCCCTTTAAAAATAAGTTTTAAAATGAGTATTAACGTTTTCCGTTTTTAATGAGTTTCTTGATTTTTTTGGAGGGTTTCATATTGTTCTCCTCGTTAGCGCAATAGTCAACCAAGATGTTTTCTACTTGTTGATATACTTGGTCAGGAGAAAGCGTTGTTCCTTTGTGCTCCAAAACGACCTTGGTCATAGCAGCCATATATAATCCAAAAAGGGCGTCATTACCTTTGGTAAGCTCTAGTACATTTTCATCTAAAACAAAATCATAATTTGGAGTTCCGGTCATCCATTTTGTAATGAATTGTATAGAGATTTTTCTATTCATTTCATTTTGATTAGCAGGATTGTTAAATAGATAATTGGCGCAAAGCAGGACATTGTCTTCTTGAGGTTGGTAGCTTTCAGCGGTTTTGAACTCGTAGTTATTTAATTTTGAAAAATCTTGGGCCTTTGCGAAAGGACATGCCAATACCAAAGCCATTAAAAGAAGTAGTTTCTTCATGAAAAAAATGTTAGGTTAGTTAATTTGTTTGGTTAAATATATAGAATATTATTGTATTTCAAATCTTACATTTATCTCATAACGTAATTTTATTTTTTTCTCGTTTTCCACTAGACTGTTTTCTGGAGAGCTCATCATAACATTACTTTTAGCCATAGCAGGTTGCCAAAAGTAGTTGTCTGAATTTATCTCAGTAATAGAAATTACATTGCCTAGAGTTTCGTCTAAAGCTTGAAGTAGATATGAAGCCTTGTCTTTTGCAGCTAATAGAGCTTTTGTTTTAACTTCTCTCCTGTAATTTGAGAGGTTGTTGTTTTTCAATTCTCCAATACGCATGTAATCTATTCCTTTGGAGTCCAATTGAGAAATTAAGGTGTTTATTGTATTAAAGTTTACTAGTTTTATTTCAATCTGCTTACCTATTAAAAACTCTTTCCCACGATGTCTCCAAGAATTCCCTACTTCTGTGGCTTTGATATTTTCTTTGGAAATTCCCATGCTTGTCAAATCCTTTATTAATTGACTTTCTATTTCATTCATGGGGACTTTTGTTTGGTAATCTTCAAATTCTTTTTTAGGTTCAAATTCTTCTTTCCAATATTCTTGGATTCCAATAATAAAGGTAAATTCATCAGGGTCTATTAACATTTCAGCACTTCCAGTAACTTCTATAAATCTTTGTTGGATGTTTTGAGCTTGTAGAGTGAAAACACAAAAAAGTAATAAGGCGTAAAAGGTAATTGATTTCATATACGTTGTTTTTCTAAAGATATATGGTTATGAAATATAATTTAACTTAAAATGAGTGAAATAGGAGTCTTGTTGAGTAAAATACCCCCAACCAAAGTTGAGGGTATATTACTGTAACAATGACAAGGAAAAATTACTTCTTATAAACAGTATTCCCTTCTTTAATAGTTTCTAGAACGGTGATATCCTTAATGCTCATAGGGTCAATTTTTAAAGGGTTTTGGTCCAAAATTACCAAGTCAGCTAATTTTCCTGCTTTTAAAGTGCCTTTAGTGTTTTCCTCAAAATATTGGTGGGCGGCCCATTTGGTAAGGGAGCATAAACCAATGTATGGACTTACTCTTTCATGTGGTCCAATAATGTCTCCAGATCTGCTCACTCTATTTACCGTAGTATGTAAAATCATAATACTGCTAGGTAAAGCCACAGGGGCATCGTGGTGCTCGGTGAAAATCATGCCTTTTTTCAAGGCTGTTGCCGTTGGGGATATTTTATAGGCACGTTCTTTTCCTAGGGTCTCATCTCGGTGCCAATCGCCCCAATAATAGGTGTGCATACTAAAAAAGGAGGGGTACATACCTAAATCTTTCATCTTATCCAATTGGTCAAACCGAACGGTTTGCGAATGTATCATTACAGGTCGTCTGTCTTCTTTTCCATACGTTTCCGTAGCTTTTGTAACAGCTTTTATCAATTGGTCACCCGCAGCATCACCGTTGCAGTGTGTTAAAATTTGCCAATTGTGGGCGTAGGCTGAATCTATAAATCTAGTAACTTCCGTATCTTCTTTTATAGCAGGGTATCCTTTATAATCCTTAGATTTTCCAGTAGGCGGTACCACATAAGGTTGGGTTAACCATGCGGTTTTCCCCTGAGGAGAACCATCCAAGGATAGTTTTACACCCGCTATTCTGTAATGATTAGTATAGTTGTCACTAGCGCCATTAGCCAACATATAATCCATTTGAGATTGTATATCTGGATAAGCTGCTACATCTACAGGGAGTTCATTCCTGCTGGCCAAGGTTTTCCAAGTTTCACAATTGTCTGATGTTGCTCTTCCTTCTTGGACGGTGGTGTAACCAAACTTGAGGTAAGCGTCAATTCCTGCTTTGGCGATAAGTTCATTGGCTTTAGTGTCTAAAGTGGACATGAACTTTATTAGAGGAATAAAACTGGCCATTTCTTCCAATACGCCATTTGGAATATCGGTGCCTTCCTCTCTGCGGATAGAACCTCCCGCTGGATCTTGGACACCTTCAGTATAACCTGCTGCTTCCAAACCTTTATGGTTGGTAGAGGCTAAATGGCCTGATTGGTGAATGATAAAAACAGGTACTTCCGTGGAAACTTTATCTAAATCATCAGCTGTTGGATGCCTTTTTTCCTTTAATTGAGAGTCATCATATCCAAACCCTACAATAGCACCATATTTTGAAATGGCGTCAGTGTTGTTTGCTTTCCAATCATTGAGTAAACGTATGATATCGTCGATGCTTTTGCCCTCACCGTCTGGTGCCGGTAATAAATTGGCAGATACGGCTTGAAATCCGGCATTCCAAGCATGACCATGACCATCCATAAACCCAGGAAGTAAGGTATGTCCATTAAGGTTGATCATTTTATGGCCTGGTCCAGCTACAGTCATAGCCTCATCGCTTTTACCCGTAAAGGCAATTTTTCCATCTTTTACAACAATAGCTTCCACATATTCAGGTGTATCTCCTTCCATGGTAATAATATCCCCGTTGTAATAAACCTTAGCATTGGAGGTTTCTAAAGGGGTAGAAGTGTCTGTTTTGGGGGCCTTGGGAGTTTCTTTACAAGATGTTGTTAATACAATTCCTGTTAACAACAAAAACAGCATCTTAAGTTTCATTGATTTTTAGTTTTAATTTTAATTATGGTAGACCCTATACCTAATGATTTGTAGGTAAAGGCAATACCTTGTACTAAGATACTCAAATCGGTGTTCTTTAACAAGTTGTAAGTTAGGGAGTTGGTTTTATTTTGTCGATGATATTTTTAGATCGAATTGTATTTAATTGGTTAGTGGTCTCATCAAAATGAGTATCTTTAAACTTATTGAAAAATTCCCTTGGATATGAGGGATATCATCTAGTGCCACCTTTTAATTTTAGAACTTTGTAGAAACATTAGCCATGGGGACTAAAGACCTGCAAGCAATGATTCAAGAATTGGATGCAATCCTTGAAAAAATGCACCTTGACGGACAAACTTTTTTGGAAAGATTGGAGGAGATACATTCCAATCATCAAAAAAGTGCCTTGAATTTAGTCAATTATCTTTCTTTAAGATCTTTTGATTTACGGAATCTGCAATACGCCTTGGGCGTGTTAGGGATGTCGCGTTTGGCAAGGGCAGAAGCCCATACAGAGGCCAGTGTAAAAATCACCCGTTTTTATTTGTCTAAATTATTGGATGCCCCTAGTAAATGGCCAGAGAAATACACGGTTTCAATTGAAGAAAGCGACAAGATTCTAGCAAAAAACACTGAACTTTTATTTGGGGAGCCTCCTCGAAACAGAAAGCAACGTATAATGGTTACCATGCCTGGATTTACTGCTAATGATCCTGAATTTGTCAAGCAGATGATTGAAAAAGGTATGAAGATTGCCAGAATTAATTGTGCCCATGATTCACAGAACGATTGGCTGCATATCATAGAACATATTAAAGCAGCTGATATCGAGTTGGGCAAACGCACCATTATAGCTATGGATATAGGCGGACCAAAAATCCGTACGGGTGAAATGGAAAAGGCCATTGTTTTAAAGGAAGGCGATACGTTGCTGTTGTCCAAAACCCCAATGATGGCCAAAAAAAATAAAAAGGGAAAAGAGCCTTGTATGGTATCCTGTACCTTGCCAGAGGTGTTTTCATATATAAAAGAAGGTGATAGGGTTTATTTTGATGATGGTGCAATAAAAGGAACTGTTTCAAAATTAATTAAAGAAGGCGCTGAAATTAAAATTGTAAGGGCCAGCGAAAAAGGTTCGAAGTTAAAACCGGATAAAGGCATTAATTTTCCGGATTCCAATTTGAATATTCGTGGCTTAACCCATACCGATAAAGAGAATTTAAAGTTTATTGCCCAATATGCCGATATAGTAAATTTTTCATTTGTCAACACCGTTGAGGATGTTAAGGAAATGCACCACTATTTGGAAGAATTAGGGGTTTTAGAAACTCTTGGTATTATATATAAAATAGAAACTCAGGGAGCCTACAACCAGCTAAGTGCTATTCTTTTGGAAGCCATGAAAGCTCCTAAAGTAGGGGTGATGATTGCTCGAGGTGATTTAGCTATTGAAACTAGTTGGGAAAACATGGGGTATATTCAAAAGGAGATGTTGGCTCTTTGCAATGCTTGTCATATCCCTATAGTTTGGGCCACACAGGTACTTGAGAATTTGGCTAAAAAAGGCTTGCCCAGCCGTTCCGAAATTACCGATGCCGTTACCGCAACAAAAGCAGAATGTATCATGTTGAACAAAGGCCCGCACATATTACGAGCCATTGATATGTTGGATCAAATTATTCAGCATATGGAACCTTATCAAGATAAAAATGCACCTCTGTTACCTAAGCTAAGGAAATTGAAATAATAACTGACACTTTTAAAGCATTCTAAAATCGAACACCATTATTGGTTGGGAACGCTTTCTGTTTAAATGGTCATCTTTCCGATAATACTGGTTCTTTTGGCATGGTTTCAAATAATTCAACTTGATACCCTAAGAGGTTCTTTTTAAGTAAAAAATAACCTTTTGACAATAAATACACATAGTTGTTTAACGCTGAAAAGAGCATTTCTAAGTTGCTTTCAAAATAATTTTCATTGCCAAAATATTTCCATTCTTTGGAAAGGTATAAATCAAAATTCTCTCTCATTTCAAGTGTTATAGAGCTTTCATAGGTGGGATCTTGTAACATCTCCTTTATGGCTCGTTTTAGCTTTGATTCCAAACCAGCTATACTTATAAAATTAGCTCTAATTTGATCAAAAGAGGTGGTAACACTTAAAAACTGTAGTTCGGTTGAAAGTTTATTGTAGATGTCAAGTTTTTCTTCATAGGCTTTATCAAATTCAAAGAAATGCCTGTACAATGTTTCCAACTTTGTAAGATGGCTTTCGGTTTGAGCATTTCTTTTGAAGAATTTGAAAACCGCAATGTCATTGGTTGTAATTATCTTGTTTATTTCTTCTAATTCAAGACGAAGTTTTCGTAAAAGGGCATTAGTCTCTTTTCTTTTATATTTTTTACCGTCGTAGTCGAAGGTCTTTATTTTGACTGTTTTATTTGAAACGTGTTCTAGGGTTTCAATGTCGTTTTGTAAACCTATAGAAGTATAGACTAAATCGATCATCTCTTGGGAGAAGAGTTCTTCTATGTTTACAGCTCTTCCGTCGGAATCAATTTTATTTATGTCAAAAAACAAAGGGTTTTTATTGTCATAATAACCTTGGTATATTTTTGAAAATGAATTGTCTACAAATTCTTTGCAAAAGAGGGATTCAAATTTGTCAAATGGCAAAGGGGATACTTCTTCTTTGTACTCTATATCCTTAAAAATTAATTGAGTAATTTGTTGTTGGAGCGCTTCAATGTTATGAAATATGACGTTAGCCGGAATGTGTTCTGCTCGCTCAGTAGTGATTCGGGTTTCCTCTAATTTTTTTATTCTTTCTTCGGTGCTGGGGTGTGATGCCCATTGGTCTTTTATTACCAATTTTGATTTGTTAAACTTGTTTAACTCCCCTAAGGAAACATCCGGTAGCCCCTCAACAATTGGGATGCTGGCATCTTTTGCAAAAAAGTTCATTATAAACAAATGCTCTTTATAAATATTCTCACTACTAATATTTTCGGATATTTTTTCTTGATAGAAGGAGAGAACGTTATTGAAAGCATGGTCTGCTAGAGACATTCTTAATAGCGATGTTTTTAAAGGTTCTATACCCGTAACATTAGCAGCAATTTCATCAGCATGGAATTCCATTTCTCTTGAAAGGGCCAAATAACTTTTATTGACAACTTCGTATAGTTTTCTTAAAACCCATTGAATACCGCTAATAATGTTCATGGCCAAAATTGCAAAAATGGCTATGTAGCCACTTATATTAGCCCAACTTTGAACGCCTTTTTCATAGGAATCATTATCATAAAGCATATTGAAAATGACCTGGTTTACATTATAAACATAACTGCCAACTTTCATGGTTCGTTGTGAAAAATGACCAAATTCATGAGATAAAATAGCTTTTAGTTCCTCCTTGGATACGGTATTGACTAGCCCCATACCAATTAATAGGTTCTTTTTAATAGGAAACAGCATGCTCCAAAAGTTGGAATCGTAAAAAACGGCGGCATTCACATCATGAGACATGTAAACCTTTTTAGGGAAATTGGTGCCCACCTCATCTACAATTTCTTGAATCATGGAGAATAAGGTAGGTTGTTCCTCCTTGGTTATTTCAATTAGGTGAGAGCGATCGACTTTATGAGATTTGAATATAAATTTTATAAGAAAGGAAAGAATAAGAATTCCTAAACTTGCCAATCCTACACCCAAGGCCAATGTAATGAACCTAGGCACTGAAATGATGAGCATGATCCCAGCATATACACATAACGCAGTTAATGCACAAGCCAAGGCTAGAAGTAATATATAAGTAATTGTAAAAAAGCAAATTACTATTATGGATTTAGTAGTCTGAGTTTTGAATTCAGGAGATAGTTTGATTTGGTCGGTTTTCATAAAAAGAAGTTGGTTAGTTAATAATATGATTGGGTCATATATATCAAATATAAAAGTTTGATTGAAAAATTGTGAGAATATTCTTTTGATTTTGTTAAAAGATATCGACACTTTTTAAACAAACAGCTTCTTTCTTGAAGATTATAAATGAAAATATCTAGTAGTTAAAAGTTTACAAGTGACATGGTGTTGTTAACGGTTGATAGGCATGAAAACTTTCGAAACGACATTTTTTTGATGCTAAAACTATGTTTTTATGTACATGCCTTTAGTAATGGGTAGGGTGTCTTGAAAACCAAATTTTTTGTATAAGGCAGGAGCATCCCTATCGGTAAGAAGACTTACGGAACAAGATGAAGGTAAATTTTTATTGATATACTTGGAAATGCTACTCATGATGGCTTTGCCATATCCTTTGCCCTGATGCTCTGGCAAAACACAAACATCCACGACTTGGCAAAAGCAGCCACCGTCCCCCACAAGGCGCCCCATACCTATAATGGTGCTGTCCAATTCAATTACAACAGAATACAAAGAATTTTTAAGACCAATGTTACAGGCCTCTTCTGTTTTGTCAGAGAGTCCACAACGGTTTCTCAGTTTTTGATAAATATCAATAGGGATAGGGGCCTGTTTGATCGTAAATGGCTTCATGTTTCACTATTAATTTTGTAAGGCAACGGGTAGGAAATGGGCTATGTGTTTCTAATTTAAGAAATAAAAATGGAACAAAAGAGAATTGTTGATAACTGATACCCACTATGCGTGGAAATTCTTGGGCTTAACTGTTAAAAATTAACAATACTGTTTTTCTGTAAAGGCATAGCTGTGATAGACTGTACCTCCGTATTTTTCCTTATTTTTGAAGCCTACTTTTCATACAATTTTATGGATATTCAACCGCTGTTAGAATATATAGGAAAACATGTGAGCTTAACTCCTGAAGAGGAAGCATATTTGGCAGAACATATTACAATTCGTCGCTATCTTAAAGGGCAGTATGCCCTGCAACAAGGAGATGTGTGTAAATACAGTAGCTTTATCTTAAAAGGGTGCACCCGTATGTTTTATGTGGATGATGAAGGGCAAGAACACATTATTATGTTGTGTGTTGAGGATTGGTGGAGTTCGGATATCGGAAGTTTTATTAGTCAAGAGCCGGCCCAATTCAATATACAGTGTTTGGAAGATACTACTTTTGCCCAGTTTCATGTAGATACCATAGAAGAGGTGTATGCCGCAGTACCCAAACTGGAACGCTTTTTTAGAAAGATTTTGGAACGTGGTTTAGCAGCTTCCCAAAAGCGGATCATTCGTAATTTTAGTATGCCAGCTAAAGAACGTTATCTGTATTTTAAAGAAACGTATCCCTTAATAGAACAACGTATCCCTCAATATATGATTGCTTCCTATTTAGGTATTACAAAGGAATTCCTCAGCAAAATCAAGCGTCAATTGGCCACCGATGCCTAAAAGTTAATCTAGATTAACTTCTTTTTGTAATCTATGCTATTTTATTTGTAGCAGTCCTGCTGCAATTTTGTACTGTAATTATTTAACAATAAAAATCAGATACAAAATGAAACGATTAACAATTGCAATCCTTGCATTTGCAACATTTACAGCAACTATGGAAGCCCAACAAAAAACCGTAAATACTACAGACAGTAAAGTAGTATGGAAAGGGTATAAAGTGGCAGGATCTCATGAAGGAACCATAGCTATAAAATCAGGTACATTAAGATTTAATGGAGAAACTCTTACAGGAGGAGAGTTTACTATAGATATGACTTCTTTGGAAACTACAGATTTAACAGGAGAATACAAAGACAAATTGGACGGTCACTTGAAGTCTGATGATTTCTTTGGAGTAAACAATTATCCAACAGCTAAAATGGTGTTTAATTCTGTGAAACCTTCAGGAAAAAATTCTTACGAAGTAACAGGAGATTTAACCATTAAAGGACAAACACATCCTGCAACGTTTGAGATTTCGGTATATGGTAGTAAAGCTAGTGCTACTTTAAAAATTGACCGTAGTAAATATAACGTGAGATATGGGTCTTCAAGTTTCTATGACGATTTGAAGGATAAGGTAATCTATGATGAATTCGATATTGTAGCAGACCTTCAATTTTAACAAATGATTGGTTGGTGAGTGAGAAAGTCGTTTCGAAAAATCGAAGCGGCTTTTTCTTTTATATATCCTAGACAATTTGGAAACATTAAAATAATGCTACCTTTAAGGAAAATAACTACAACCTATGGATATAAAACTTGCCGTACTTATTGATGGAGACAATATTCCGTCTGCCTATGTAAAGGAAATGATGGAAGAAATAGCTAAATATGGAAATCCTACTATAAAACGAATCTATGGAGATTGGACCAATCCACATTTAACCAAGTGGAAGACCGTATTGCTTGAAAATGCCATTACGCCAATACAACAATATGGATATACCTCTGGCAAAAATGCTACCGATTCGGCAATGATTATTGATGCCATGGATATTTTATATTCTGGTCAGGTCAATGGATTTTGTTTGGTATCCAGTGATAGTGATTTTACACGATTGGCTACCCGTTTGCGGGAAGCCGGTATGTCGGTTTATGGAATGGGAGAAAAGAAAACCCCAAATCCCTTTATTGTGGCTTGTGATAAATTTATCTATATAGAAATTTTAAAATCACAAGGAGAGGAGACTGAAGATAATAATGAAGAAAAAACAGCAGCCCCAAAAAGTAGGTATGACAAAATCACGGAAAAGGATATCAAGTTCATAGCCTCAACAATATCCGATTTGGCCGATGATGATGGATGGGCCTTTTTGGGAGATGTTGGAAGCTTACTTCAAAAGAAACAACCTAATTTTGACTCGAGGAATTATGGGTTTCAAAAACTTACTCCGCTGATAAGTTCTATAAAAAACTTCGAAATAGATAAACGCGAAAGCGGTAATGGTAGGTTTAAGTTGATGTATGTTAGAATCAAGGAGCCCAAGCGTAGGTCTAACCGAAGAAAAAAATAGGTGATTAGACCACTGAACAACTAACAATTTACTCACTATTGTTTAAATGTAAGGTAACTTTTGATCTGCTAAAAAGTATTGACTTTGCAGAAAAAACAATGGAGTTATTTTTAGTGAGTTTTGGAGCTTTATTTTCAATAATGAATCCCTTGGGTACAGTACCCGTGTTTGTTGGATTGACAATGGAACACAGCAAAAAGGAACGGGCCGTTACAGCCTTTTGGACCGCACTCGATGCCTTAATCATTTTATTGCTGTCGTTTTTTGCAGGCAAATATATTTTGTCTTTTTTCGGAATCAGTTTAACCGCTTTGAAGATTGCTGGAGGCCTAATTATTGCTTCTTCAGGTTTTGCTTTGCTTACGGGAAAGTTTAGGGAACATAAAGGGATGAAGCGGGAACGCGTGCAACGGGATATCCAAACCCGGGAAGCGATAGCTTTAACACCTTTGGCCATTCCTATGTTGGCAGGGCCTGGTACTATTTCACTGCTAATTACCTATAATCAAGAATATCAGGCTTCCTTTCAAATTTGTACTATTTTAGGCGCTTTGGTTGCCGTAACACTTATTATCTATTTCATTTTAAAGAGTTCCCATTATATTGTGAAATTCTTGGGAGCCTCTGGCATCAATGCGTTATCTCGTGTTATTGGGTTTATTGTCATAGCCATTGGTGTGGAATACATAATTGGCTCTGTTATGGATATTATTAAATCTCTATTGATTGTTTAGAGGTGTCAATATTAAGCACTGTCTTTGTTTTTGAGCAACAAAAAGAGCAAAACGGATAAGATACCGCAAACCGAAAATCCTATAAATAAAGGCAGGACGGTGTCAATAACAAAACTACCAATGTAATTAGCAATAGGAACGGCCATAATGGTGGATGCAAAACCGTTGATGGCTGCTCCAATACCGGCGATATGCCCTATAGGGTGCATGGCCAAAGATCTTAGGTTGCCAAAAAGGAACCCTATAGAAATAAATTGAAACCCAAAGAACGTCCAAAGGATGGATAAAGGAGGGTTTACTCCAGACCAAAACAAAAATACATACAGTATAGAAACTATGGAATAGGCTATGGCCGCCACAAACGCAATGCGTTTCATTCCGAAACGAATGACCAAAGTACTGTTCAAAAAGGTAGAAAACCCTATGGCAATAGCCAAGCTGGCAAAGATGTAGGGGAATAAATCGGCCAAATTATATTGATTTTCAAAAATTTGTTGCGAAGTACTCAGGTATACCATAAACGACCCCGTAATTAGGCCCGAAACAATGGTGTACACAACCGCTTCTTTATATTTGAAGAATTCCTTGGTGCCTTTAATAAATAGGTTTACGGAGAGTTTATTTCTGTTTTCTGCAGTATGTGTTTCAGGTTGGCGCTTCCAAAACCAAAACAAGACCAATAAACCATAAATAAGGTTAAGGTTAAAAATGGAATGCCAATCGTAAAAAGTAATCAAGAATTGCCCCATTGTAGGAGCTATTACTGGAACCAAAATAAAAATCATGACCACAAAAGACATAACCTGTGCCATCCGGTCTCCGCTATACGTATCCCTTACCATCGCAATACTGATGGTTCGCGGTGCCGAAAGCCCTATTCCCTGTAAAATACGGCCAAATACCAATATTTCAAATGAATTGGTCGTGACACATAAGATACTGGCAATTACAAAAAGCGAAAATCCCGTATAAATAATGGGTTTCCTTCCAAAACTATCTGACAGTGGTCCAAAAATCAATTGTCCAAACCCCAGTCCTAAAAAGATCATGGTAATGAGCAGTTGGTTTTTTGTTGGATCGGTTACATTTAAATCTTCAGCGATATCAGGAAGAGCAGGTAGCAGTGCATCAATGGATAAAGCTACAATGGCCATCAAAGAGGCCATTAGTGCAATAAATTCTATATTTGGTTTACTGTGTTCTTGGGAAGTTTCTTGCATATGCAAATGTAACTTTAAAAAAACTACTGTCCTAGATGATTACCCTTACATCTCCCAACTCCTGAACCCTGTATTTGAAATTTTCACCCGGCGTACCAATAAACATAAAGTTTACCGGAATGTTCCATCGTTTGGAAAGTTCTTTAATCTTCTCCGGGCCAAAGGAGCCTTCTTCTTTTACAAATTCAATGAAGACATCTGGATAGGCGCGGTCAAGGACCTGTAGATCTTCTACTAAATTGTGGACTACTTCTGTTCCGGGAGGAACGACTGAAACTATTTTCAGACGTCTTGTGTGTTCATTTCGTTCTATGTATTGCAAGACTTTATTTAATGTAGCAACATTATCATGATTTGTAAAAAACACAAATTCTTGGTTGTTAATTTTCCTAATAAACCTCAGTATTTTGGTATCCATCCTATCGAAAACAGGGACTCCCTTAGGTGTGATATAATTAATAAAGTATAAAATGGCTTCCAAAATTTGAACTCTAAACAACATAAAGCCAACAATCAAAAGAGTAGGGATAAGGTATTCCAGGAAAATGGCTAAATATTCAGGTTTCAGGATTATGTTACCAATAAGTCCTATGACCACACCCGCAATTGCAAAAAATAAGGCTAAGGGGCCTACGCGTTCAGGCCTAGGCAGTTGTTTTCGGTTTATTTTAAGGAGTAGGTTACCAAATCCAAATAAAATCATCACACTTAAAAAAGCGATGGTGTAAACTCCCGCTAAAGCTTGAAGGTTTCCTTCTGTAATTAATAGTACCGTAACACACAACACAAAAAATGTAATGAAGATAAGATAGGAGCTTCCCCGTTTGTTTTTCGCCAATAGGAACCCTGGTAAAATTCGGTCTAAGGTCATACGCTCTACAAGTCCTCCAACCCCAACGAAGGAAGTTAGCACAGCACCACTTAAAACCAATACGGCATCAATGGATATAATGTAAAATAACCAATTGCCTGCCGCAGTATTGGCCATAAAGGATAATAGCGTTTCTTCATTGGAATGTATGGTTGCTATTGGTATAATGGCAAGTGCCAAAAAGGCAATTAATGGGTTAAAAATGGTAACAATAATCCACATGTTTCGAAGGGTTTTTGGGAAAACGCCTTCGGCCTGTTCTTCCACATAATTGGCAGAACTTTCAAAACCGCTAATGCCAAGCATTGCAGCAGCAAATCCAAAGAAGAGGGCCGTAGTTACGCTACCTTCAATTGGATGTTTAAAGTTGGTAAGTAATACGTCCAATCCGTTTTGAAACAGATAGACACCACAAAACAAGCACAGCAGTGTAAGAGAGGTGAGGTGGAAAATAAAGATAGTAATGGCTACTTTTGAAGATTCTCCAATTCCCATAATAACAATGAACATAAAAATGGCCAAGAGTGCAATGGTGGTTTCTACCACTGGAATAAAATTCCAAAGGCTATGGGCATATTTTACGGATTCGCTTGCGGAGATAACAGCGGTGGCCATATAGGACAAGACAGTTAATGCAGCTGCAAATGAGGCCGTCGACTTTTTAGTGGTATTTAAAAGTGCATTGTAGGCACCACCATTTAAAGGGAGTGCGCCAACCACTTCGCCGTAAATTTTTCTAAATAGAAATAAAATTAAAGCAACTATTAATAAAGAAATCCAAGCGTATTGGCCTGCATATATAATTGCTAGAGCAGACACATATAAACAAGATGAACTAATATCATTTCCACAAATGGCCGTAGCCGCTAGTTGATTAAGTTTTTTCATGATATAAAAATTAAAAGGCCTTCATCAGTTTGCTTGTTTTTTGATGAAGGCCTTTGGTATTTATTTTAGATTCGATTCATGTTTTATTTGCTTCGGGTATACAAAATTTCCATGTTTTTGATTTGTTTCCCGTCTTTCAAAACAAACATTTCAAAAGTGTGGGAGTCTGCGTTATTGTATGTGAGTACTTCCCTTATCCAAGTATCTTTACCCGTTGCTGGATCTAACATGGATCCTTCCAAGGTTAAGATTTTTTTGGAGGGGTCGTAATCACCTTCTAAATACATAATGCCACTGCCCATGTTGTCAATCCAAGTTGCTACAAATTTCTTTTTGGCATTATCATAACCAGTGATGCTTTCACCCATAAAGGGGGCTCCCATCATCTCTCCTTTATGTGTGGAGCGCTGATAGAGACCATTCATGATCATTTCGTTAACAGTGTAAGCTTTTGAAATATTGGCAGGTTGCGAAGGATCCATCCACATTTTTACTGTGGCATCCCACTTTCCGTCAAAAGAAGCCAAGAATTGATGCGGTGCACCTGGCGTCATATTATCTTGCCAGGCTTTCATTTCTTCCGGTGTCTGTGCCCAAGAGCACACCGTTAATAAAAGGCAGGCAATTCCAAAAATCACTTTTTTCATAATTATACCGGATTAAAAAACGTATTATAAAGATACAATAAAAACCGAATACTCTTACATCATTATTTAAAGTGGAATGTTGCCATGTTTGCGTTTTGGTCCGTCCACTTGTTTGTCTTGTAGCATGGAAAAAGCCTTGATGAGCTTCCTTCGAGTGTCCTTTGGTAGAATAACCTCATCGATAAAACCGCGTTCTGTTGCACTGTATGGATTGGCAAATTTTTCGGCATACTCGGCTTCCTTTTCTTTCCATTTGGCTTCAGGGTTGTCCGCTTCCTTAATCTCCTTTCTAAAGATTATTTCTGCTGCGCCTTTCGCTCCCATTACAGCAATTTCGGCACTTGGCCATGCAAAATTCATGTCAGAACCAATATGTTTGGAGTTCATCACATCATAAGCACCGCCATAAGCCTTTCTGGTGATTAAAGTTACCCTTGGTACGGTAGCTTCACTAAAGGCATACAGTAATTTTGCACCATGAACAATGATACCGTTCCATTCCTGATCGGTTCCAGGAAGGAACCCAGGGACATCTTCTAATACTAAGAGAGGGATGTTGAAGGCGTCACAAAATCGCACAAATCGTGCGGCCTTTTTGGAACTGTTTACATCCAAAACCCCTGCTAGGAACATGGGTTGGTTGGCTACAATACCAATGCTTCTACCACCAAGCCTAGCAAAGCCTACAAGGATATTTTCAGCGTGATCCTTGTGGATTTCGTAAAAGGAATCCTCATCAATAATACCTGAAATCACATCATGCATGTCATATGGTTTGTTGGCATTATCGGGAATGATATTTTCCAATTGATCCCTTATTTCATCCTGCAATTCAAAAGGAATTGTTTTAGGTGTTTCGGTATTGTTTTGAGGCAAGTAGCTCAATAAACTTTTAATGTCTTCCAAGCATGCAATGTCATTGGCTGAGGTTTTATGAGCTACTCCGGACTTTGAAGCATGTGTGCTTGCTCCTCCCAATTCTTCGGAAGTAACCGTTTCGTTGGTAACCGTTTTAACCACATTGGGACCTGTTACAAACATATAACTGGTATTTTCCACCATTAATGTGAAATCGGTCATGGCAGGGGAGTAAACGGCCCCTCCGGCACAAGGCCCCATAATGGCCGAAATTTGAGGAATGACTCCTGAAGACTGTACGTTACGATAAAAAATATCGGCGTAGCCACCAAGAGAACGAACTCCTTCCTGAATTCTAGCACCACCAGAATCATTAAGGCCAATTAAAGGTGCTCCAACTTTTACAGCCAAATCCATAATCTTACATATTTTTTCGGCGTGTGTTTCGGAAAGTGAGCCGCCAAAAACTGTAAAGTCTTGGGCAAAGACATAAACAAGTCTACCGTGAACGGTCCCATAACCTGTTACTACACCATCTCCATAAAATTGTTGGTCTGCCATGCCAAAATCTTTGGTTCTATGGGTTACCAATGCTCCAATTTCTTCAAAGGACCCTTCGTCCAACAGGTAGTCAATACGTTCTCTGGCTGTTAGTTTTTTATTGTCGTGTTGTTTAGCGATACGCTTTTCTCCACCACCTAAATAGGCTTGAGAGAGTTTTTCGTTAAGTTGCTTTATTTTAGATTCCATAAGGAATGTTTTTAAGTCTTTATAGGTTATTTAAAGGTTTGGGAGTCTCAATAATTTTTGGTCTTCCAAATATTGTTTTAGAGCAATCATTGCGGCGATTTCAGCTTCGGCTTGAAACTCGGCTTCCAAGGTTTTGGGATCGTAATGCTTTTTGACAAAATGAGTGTCAAATTCACCTGATCTAAAGGCTTCATGCTTGCAAACAAAAGTTCCAAACGGAAGCGTGGTGGCCACTCCTGTTACATGATAATTATTTATTGCTTCCAACATGGTTTCAATTGCTTCTTCACGGGTGGTGCCGTAAGTAATCAATTTTGAAAGCATAGGGTCGTAATAAATTGGAATGTCCATCCCTTCCTCAAAACCATTGTCCACTCTAATGTTTGAACCTTCGGGAAGTTGGTAGGTATCCAAATGCCCTACACTAGGCAAAAAGTCGTTTAATGGATCTTCGGCATAGACACGCAATTCCAAAGCATGACCTTTAATGCTTAAATCGTCCTGTTTGATGGGAAGTACTTCTCCCTGTGCTACTTTAATTTGAAGCTCCACTAAATCTACTCCTGTGATCAATTCCGTTACAGGATGTTCCACCTGCAATCTGGTGTTCATTTCCAAGAAATAAAAGTTGTGCTGCTCATCCAATAGGAATTCTACAGTTCCAGCGCCCACATAGTCACAGGATTTAGCAACTTTAACGGCTGCTTCCCCCATTTTAGCTCTTAAGTCTGGAGTTAATACCGAAGAAGGCGCTTCCTCAACAACCTTTTGATGGCGACGTTGTACGCTACATTCACGTTCAAATAAATGGATTACATTGCCGTGAGTATCTGCCATTACCTGAATTTCAATATGTCTTGGTGAAGCAACGTACTTTTCAATAAATACAGATCCATCTCCAAAGGCTGAAGTGGCTTCACTAATAGCACGCATCATTTGGGATTCCAAATCTTTTTCAGAATCTACAACGCGCATACCTTTTCCACCACCTCCGGCAGAGGCTTTTATTAAAATAGGAAAGCCAATCTCTTTGGCAATTCCTTTTGCTTTTTCTACATCAGTTATAGCTTCATCGATTCCTGGTACCATTGGGATGTTGTATTCCTTTACGGCGTCCTTGGCAGCCAGTTTACTCCCCATAATTTTTATGGCCTTAGATTTAGGACCGATGAAGGTAATGCCATTTGTTTCACATAATTCTGCGAAATCGGCATTTTCACTTAAAAAGCCATAGCCCGGATGGATAGCATCCACTTTTAATTCTTTAGCTACAGCAATTATTTTGTCTCCTAATAAATACGACTGGTTGGAAGGGGCTTCTCCTATCAAAACAGCCTCATCTGCAAATTTCACATGAGGTGCATTACGGTCTACGGTAGAGTAGACTGCCACAGTTTGAATCCCCATTTTTTTTGCGGTTTTCATTACCCTGATAGCAATTTCACCTCTATTGGCTACAAGTATTTTTTTCATATATTTTTTTGAAAGAATGAGAGTCTGGACTCTCTGTTCTTTAGCATTTTTCTAGTTATTCAAATTCTATTAACAATTGATTTTTTTCAACAGCATCTCCTTTTGCGGCCGTAATGGATTTAATAACACCATCCCTAGGTGAAGTAATGACATTTTCCATTTTCATGGCTTCGAGGATCAACAACGGAGAATCTTCAGTAACTGTATCTCCAGCTTTTACCGAAATGTCAAGAATTAACCCTGGCATAGGCGCTTTTATTTCGTTGACATGTTTGGTGTTGCCAAGGGCAAACCCCATACTTTTTATGAGGGCGTCCAAAGCGCTTTGAATTTGTATGTTGTAACTATTATTGTTGATTTTAACCTCGTAGGTTCTGTTGTTAAAATCTAGTTTGGTAATTTCAGCTTGATAAGATTTATGATCTTTAAGAATGTGGAAAGAATGTACTGAAGTTTTAACAGCATTTAGTTGTGAAACTTCAGCTGTGTCCACTTCAAAGTCCAGCTGATTATTAACCGAAATTTTAAAATTTCCCATATATTTTTATTTAAGCGCTAAATATAGGGAATATAAAATGGTTGTTTTTGACAGAACTGTAATTTTTAAAATTACAGTTTGAACATTTTTGCTAGGGTTAATTGCTTCTTATTGCTCAAAATTGCCGTGGTTTTTAGGAAGATTAAAGCCGTAATAAGTGCGTCTCCAGCAGCTGTATGTCTATCGGAAACATCCAAAATGTAATTCTCGGCAATTTCATCCAGAGTATAGGCTTTATCGTATTGAATAAAGTTGGATTTAATGCGAGTTGCCCGATATAAGTTAACGGTGTCTAGTACTTTGTTTTTAAGGACGGGCAACCCTTTACGTTTGAGCATCTCGTTAATCATAGTTAAATCAAAACGGGCATGATGGGCCACAATAATGGCATTACCTACATATTCCAAAAACTGTTGAATGGCCTCATCTTCACTATAGGTCACAATGCGCTCGTGTTTAATTATACCATGAATTTTTACCGTTTTTTCGTTAAAGTGTTCCTGCCGGATATAGGTCTCGAAGGTATTGGAAACATTAATTTGTCTATTTACAATTTCAACGGCACCAATGCAAAGTACTCTGTCCAAATTGTAATCAAATCCTGTTGTTTCGGTATCCAAAACTACAAAGCGATTGGTATTTAGGTCTAGCTCAGGTTCGTTGTCAAAAAGAGCCTCGTACCGTTGCCAATAGTCTGGATAATAGGTATGGACTTTTGGGGCGTCTTTAGACTTTTTTCTTTTGAAGAATCGCATCATAGCAGTACTATATTAGATGGCCTAAGTTAAAGCGCATTTTAATATATTCTTGAACATTGGCAATGGTTTTAAAGCAGCGCTTTAATTTCATTTTTTCTTCCTTGGTTAGTGTTTCAAGTTTAATGAAACGACCGTCGTCATTATTAATAAGGCCATGTTTGGTTCTAAATTTAAGGATAGCCTTAAACGAATAGGAACAGGCCAAAAAGAGCTCCTTGTTTTCAGGTACCAGCTCAGCCAATTTTTCAAAACGTTCGCCTGTATTGGTGATGGTTTTTATTTGAAAATTTAAGGTGAGCAGTCGTCCTGCGTCGATAAGTGGCATTAGCCCTCGTTTTTTAATATCGAAGAAGTCTTTATACTCGCCATCACTTTCTACCAAAAACTGTCTAAAGAAACCTAGGGGAGAGGCACTTCTCAAAGCATTAGCTCCCAATTTGGACATAAAAAGAGAATTGTTTTTGGTGATTTTTAGGGTGTGTTCTGCCAAGGCATTGGTAAGCGAGGCGTCTCCATAGCTTATATCGAAATCGAAGAAGATGGATGAAAGTAAAATTTCATCATTTCCGGTATTGGTGGTCCATTCGGTGAACTGAGCTTTCCATTCGTCTAAGCTTAAACACCATCTCGGGTTTTTGGCCATCATATCGGCATTGCAAAATTCAAAACCAACCGTATTTAAACGCTTGTTGACTCTTTTTGCCAATTTTAAAAAATAAGCTCTAGTCGCCTCCAAACGATCAGGACTTACATTTTCAAAAATGAGGGCATTGTCCTGGTCTGTCTGTAGCAGCTGTTCCTTACGCCCTTGACTACCCAAAGACATCCAAGCAAATTTAACCGGAGGTTCCTCTTTCATTTTTTCCAGACAACGCTCAATAATTCGTTTTATGGTAGCATCGTTCAATTCAAAAATGATTTTGCTGGTATGGGTAAGTGGAATGTTTTGCATGATATACCCTTTCAGTAATAGGGTGATATTTTCCCTAATACGTTTAAGGTCTTTGGTATTGTTGGAACGCTGTATGGCCTTCATTAAAACGGAAGGGCTGTTTCCTTGCAGCAATACAATATCATGGTCTGAAACCAATCCAATAATCTTGCTATTAGGCGTGCCGTCTTCTGTAATACACAAGTACCCAATTTGATGTTTCATCATTGAAATTTGAGCTTGTGCAATGGTAATGTTTTTAGGATAACACAACACGGGACTGCTCATGATATTGGCCGCACTTTCGTTGATGGTATGAAGACCGGTGACCACTTTTTTACGCAGGTCTTTATCGGTAATCATTCCAATAGGTAAGTTGTCCTCTTCAATGATTACAGAGCCAATATTATGTTCGTCCATAATTTTGGCGATGGTCTTAATTTTTGTAGAAGGGGTTGCTGTAACAATTTTCTTGGTGTACTTAATGGGTTGTAGCTCGAAGAGATTGCTATTGGATTCAATACTGGTGGCTCCTTCTGAAAAGAACTCTAAATGATGTTTTTTTGTATAGGGGTTTTCGGTATTAGAAGCAAAACTCTCAATGAGGTAATTGCCAATATTTTTGTTTTTAGCCGCTAAAGGTTTGAACAGTTCAATAGGAATTCCATAAAGGATAGATTCTTCGTCAGTTACAGAGGTGATGGCATAATTTTCGAGCGCAAACAAAGGCCGCAGTCCAAACACATCGCCTTCATCAAATTTATCAATAACCTCAGACGAGCCATAATTGCCCTTTATCAGAACCACGGCACCTTTATGAATGATATAAAACTGATCGTGTAACGGACTGTCTTTTTCATAGATGACCTTACCTTTTTCCAAGTAGGTAATGGTTACTTGTTTGGCAATTTCCAAAAGATCTGATTTCTTGACCAAATCAAAAGGGGGGAAGCGTTTTAAGAAGTCGGCAATGCGCTCTGCTATGGTGTTTTTCATAGTACTAATTTAACAAAAAGAATGCTGTGTAATTCTTATTTAGAGACTTTAAATTTGGAATTTTCCTGATGGGTTTTAATAGCTTTTCTAGAGAGGACAATCCCCAAGAACAATGAGATAAAAGCGCCAATTCCAATACCGGGAACAAAGTTAATGAACAAGAAAAAGTCATACGCACCATGAAAGAGAATGGCGAAAAATAACCCCGCTAAATTCAATTTGAAACGGTTGTTTGAAAATTTGGCTTTTCCCATGAAATATCCCATGATGATACCAAAAGTAGCGTGGGCAGGAACCGCCGTAAAGGCCCTAATCAAAGCTATTGTATAGCCGCCTTGTAATACATACATAATGTTTTCGGTGGCTGCAAAGCCCATGGATACCATAACCGCATACATAATGCCGTCATACGGTTCATTGAAATCTACTTTGGTTTGTGCATAGTAGCGCACAATAATATATTTACTGAATTCTTCCGTAAGTCCAACCACAAAGAAAGCCTTGATAAATTGTTCAAGAATACTACGATCGTTTTGTAAAGGTAAAACTACATCAAACCCACGATAGAGTATGGTAGTGATTATGATACTTACGACACTTCCCAATAAAAAACTGAATAACAAAAGGTGTTTGGGTTCTTTTTCGTACTTGTCCTTAAAATAGATGTAAAGAATAATAATAAATACAGGCGCTATGGCCATGAGGAATAGATTCATCTTAAGATTATAGTTGATTTACAATTGCCTTTAAAACCGTTTCGTAATAAGCTTTGTTGGACGGCACGAAATGATTATTGGTTCCACTTTTATCTAAAAGATCCTTGAAGGTTTCTATATCCACTAACTTTAAGGCTTCTACTTCTCCAGGTTGAGGCTTTAAGGTTTTTAAAGGGACTAGTAATTGGGCGATGTAGGTATGGTGAAATTCATTGTCTATAATGCCCGAAGGATAGGATTGAAAGCAATCGAACACACCAATTTTCATTAGCTTATTTTCATGTAGGGAAAGGCTAAGTTCTTCTTGTGTTTCACGAATGGCAGCTTCTTCAATACGTTCTCCAGCATCTACATGGCCCGCTACCGATACATCCCACATACCAGGACAGATGGCCTTTTCGAAACTGCGCTGGGCCAACAAAATCTCCCCTTTTTGTGTGTAAAGCCACAAATGGGCCGTGTTATGGTAATATCCTTTGGAATGAATTTCCGATTTAAGGCAGGATTGCCCAGTGAGTGTTCCTTCCTTAGTGACAATATCTATAAGTTCGTCCATAATTGGTATAAAACAAGATTCCCGCTTTCGCGGGAATGTGTTAATTAAAATATGAAAATGTTTCTCCGTCTTTAATTTGCAACAAGGTTTCGTAAATCAATTTGATGACGTTTTCTACATCGTCCTTGTGAACCATTTCCACAGTAGTGTGCATATAGCGCAATGGTAGGGAAATGAGAGCAGAGGCCACACCGCCATTGCTGTAGGCAAAGGCATCGGTGTCGGTTCCAGTAGCACGGGATAAGGCCGATCTTTGGAACGGAATCTTATTGGCTTCGGCTGTATCTGTAATCAAGTCTCGCAATTTTTGTTGAACAGCAGGTGCATAGGCTACCACAGGTCCTAGGCCAAGTTCCAAATGACCTTCTTTCTTTTTGTCAATCATAGGGGTTGTGGTGTCGTGTGTTACATCAGTAACAATGGCTACGTTGGGTTTGATGGTTTGTGTAATCATTTCGGCTCCACGCAGTCCAATTTCTTCCTGAACAGAGTTGGTAATATAAAGTCCAAAAGGTAATTCCTTGTTGTTTTCCTTTAATAGCCTTGCTACTTCGGCTATCATAAAACCTCCCATGCGGTTATCCAAAGCACGACAGACAAATTTATCGCCATTCAAAATATGGAATTCGTCAGGATAGGTGATTACGCATCCTACATGTACTCCCATGTTCTCAACTTCGGCCTTGTCTTTGGCACCAACGTCAATGGTGATGTTTTCAATTTTAGGCGTTTCTTCCTTGGATTTATCGCGGGTGTGGATTGCCGGCCAACCAAATACACCTTTTACAATTCCTTTTTTGGTGTGGATATTCACAATTTTACTGGGTGCAATTTGGTGATCACTACCTCCGTTTCTGATTACGTGAATCAATCCGTTGTCCGTAATGTAATTAACATACCAAGAAATTTCATCGGCATGCCCTTCAATAACTACCTTGTATTTAGCTTTTGGATTGATAACTCCAACGGCAGTGCCATAAGTGTCTGTTATAAATTCATCTACATATGGTTTAAGATAGTCCATCCATATTTTTTGACCTTCCCATTCATATCCGGTAGGGGCGGCATTGTTTAAATAAGATTCAAGAAATTCTAATGATTTTTTATTGAGTAAGCTGTCTTTTGCCATAGATATTAGTTGTTATATTTCCGTAAAAATACTAGGATTTATTCACTTTCAACATTTGTAAAACTGATTTTTGTAACAAAAGCATGTATTTTTATACATATATGGTCAAAACACAATAACTAAATTTAATATCTATGAAGCTTGTCATTAAAGATTTAACTAAAACCTATAAAAATGGAGTAAAAGCCATTGATAATTTAAGCCTTGAAATAGGTACTGGAATGTTTGGTTTATTGGGGCCAAATGGAGCCGGTAAGTCATCTTTAATGCGAACGATAGCTACCTTGCAAAGTCCAGATTCTGGTTCGATAATGTTTGGAGATATTAATGTTTTGGAAGATAAAATGGCCCTTAGAAAGGTATTGGGGTATTTGCCACAATCTTTTGGGGTGTATCCTAAGATGTCAGCCGAAGCATTATTGGATTATTTTGCAACCTTAAAGGGAGTTTCATCCAAAACAGAAAGGCAGGCTTTGGTTCAGGAAGTACTTGAGATTACCAACCTTTACGATGTAAGAAAAAAACATGTGGCTGGTTATTCTGGTGGAATGAAACAACGCTTTGGGATAGCGCAATTACTATTGAACAACCCTAAACTGATTATCGTTGATGAGCCTACGGCTGGGTTGGACCCCGCAGAAAGACACCGCTTTTTGAATGTGTTGAGGGAAGTAGGAACTAATTGTACGGTAATCTTTTCTACTCATATTGTTGAGGATGTTAAAGAATTGTGTACGGATATGGCCATTTTAAATGGAGGAAAAATTTTAAAGCAGGCCACTCCAACCCAAGCAAGAGAATCGTTGCGTGGACAAATTTGGACTAAAATTGTTCAGCGAGATGAATTGGAGCAAATGGAGGCCATGTACAATGTGCTTTCTTCCAATTATAATGAAGACAATACGTTAAATATTAGGGTGTATGCGGAAGCACTTCCTGCTTCTGATTTTGTAGCAACTGAACCACAATTGGATGATGTGTATTTTATAGCGCTAAAGGAAGACGAACCCATTTTGTCGTAATCATCATTTGCTAAAGTCTCATTTTTAACGCCACAACTTTATATGTTTTCTACCATATTTATTCACGAACTCAAGTATTGGTTAACAAAGCCAGCAACTTATATTTACGCAGCCATATTTTTTATTTTGGCTTTTTTTATGGCCTCTGCTTCTGCAGGAATTTTTGATAGTGTAACGGTTACTACAGGATCTTCAAGGATCGTTAATTCTCCAATTGGTATTTTTAACCTTTACAATGCTTTGACGATTTTTATTTTCTTTTTGTTCCCATCCATAATTGGAGTTTCTATTTATAGAGATTACAAAAGTGAAATGCATACCATTTTATATTCCTACCCATTTAGTAAAGCCAATTATTTATTTGCCAAGTTTTTTAGCAGTATAGTGGTGGTTACGGGAATTGTTTTTGTTATAGGTATTGGGTTATTTATTGGGTTTCGATTCCCAGGAACCAATGGCGAGTTGGTTGGTGCCTTCGATTTTCAGTCCTATCTATATACCTATTTGGTTTATATCCTACCTAATATATTGCTATTTGGGGCTATTGTATTTGCGGTGGTAACTTTTACTAGAAATATTGCAGCAGGTTTCATCACGATAGTATTATTGATATTTGTGCAAGGTTTGATGGAAGGTTTGCTGTCGGATCCAGATAATAGGGCTTTGGCAGCCATGTTGGATCCTTATGGCGCTTCTGCTGCAGATTATTATATTAGATATTGGACCGTTGCCGAACAGAATGAATGGCATCTACCTTTTAAAGGACTTATTATCTATAACCGTTTGCTGTGGCTGGGGATTGCCTCCTTAATTTTTGGATTGGTCTATAGGTTTTTCTCGTTTAGTCAAAATGCAATTACGATCTCCTTTAAAAAGGATAAAGGAGAGCGCTTTACCAAGCGAAATTTTGGTGGTGTAACCAAAATTAATTTACCTAAGGTAAGTTTTGATTACTCTTTTCTTCAAAATTTGAAAACTACTTGGAAATTATCCAACATGGAGTTTTTCTATATAGTTAAAAGCTGGCCTTTCATAAGCATTCTTATTGTTGGTTTGATTATAGTGTTGATTGCACTCTCTGAAGTAGGAAATCTCTTCGGAACACCGACATTGCCGGTTACTTGGAAAATGCTCAATGGTGGTTCTGCGTTTGTTGTGGCCATTAACATTTGTACATTTTTATACGCAGGGTTATTGGTACAACGTGGAAATATTACCAGAATGGGAGATTTAATAGATGTAACGCCTATTCCCAACTGGACACTGTTTATATCCAAATTTATTGCATTGCTAAAAATGCAATTGGTGCTGTTGGCCATTGTTATGTTGTCCGGTATGTTATTTCAAATGTATAATAGCTACTATAATTTTGAAATTGGCCATTATGTATATGAATTATTTGTTTTAAAGTTTATTAATTACGCCATTTGGGCATTTTTAGCCTTGTTTTTACATACGCTTCTCAGAAATCTATATTTAGGGCTTTTTGTATTGATTGTATTGGCTATTGGAATTCCATTGTTAAGTTTAGCAGGAGTAGAACAAGCTATTTTCAAGTATAACGAGGGCCCTGGCTATTCCTTTTCCGACATGAACGGTTATGGGGATTCCTTTGTGTTGTATTTGGTTTATAAGTTCTATTGGGTCTTAGGGGGATTGGTGCTCTTGGTGCTCACAGGCTTGTTTTGGGTAAGGGGCTTGCCAGATTCTTTTAAAGAACGTTTCCAGATAGCCAAAGATAGATTGACTCCTAAAGTTACTGTTTTGCTTACGGTATTTGTTTTGGCTTTCCTATCTCTAGGATTTAGGATTTATTATCAGAATAATATTGTGAATACCCGAGTGTCTTCTAAAGAATCTGAACTTAGGATAGTGGAATGGGAAAAAACATATAAGAAATACGAAAATGCCGCGCAGCCGAGAATTGTGTCCGTAAAGGCCAACGTAAATATTTATCCAAAGCAGCTTGATTTTGATGCTTCTGGTGAATATGTCATGATTAATAAGACAGATGTAGCCATCGATAGTCTTTTCTTAAATCATAACAGTTACCCTAGCACGTTTGAATTTGATAGGCCCAATACATTGGTATCTGAAGATACTATTTACAATTTCGATATTTATGAACTTAAGCGTCCATTGTTGCCTGGGGATAGTATCAAATTAAGTTTTACAGTTAAGAATAAAGCAAATAGTTGGTTGGAAAAGAATTCTCCTGTGCGTTACAACGGGACGTTTATTAACAATTTTCAAATATTTCCAAATCTAGGATATAATGGTGGGGAGTTGCAAGATGACAAAACCCGTGAGAAATATGATTTGCCACCAAATAAACTAAAACCAATGCCAACGGACTCTACGGCGCTTGGGAATACTTATATAGCGAAAGATTCTGATTGGGTCGATTTTGAAGCAACCGTGAGTACTTCGGAGGACCAAATAGCGATTGCTCCGGGGTATTTGCAAAAGGAATGGACGGAAAACGGACGCCGTTATTTCCATTATAAAATGGATAGCGAAATTTTGAACTTTTATGCCTTCAATTCAGCTAGGTATGAAGTGAAGAAGGACAAATGGAATGATGTCAATCTCGAAATTTATTACCATAAGGGGCATGAGTACAATTTGGACAGAATGATGGCTGGAATGAAAGCCTCTTTGGACTATAACAGTAAAAATTTTGGTCCTTATCAGCATAAGCAACTTCGCATCATTGAGTTCCCTAAAACTGGTGGAAGCTTTGCCCAATCGTTCCCAAATACAATTCCATTTTCGGAGGGCGTAGGTTTTATTGCCGACGTGGATGAAACCGAAGATGGAGGTGTCGATTACCCCTTTGCCATTACCGTGCACGAGGTAGCCCATCAGTGGTGGGCCCATCAGGTAATTGGAGCCGATGTGTTGGGAGCTACCATGTTATCTGAAAGTTTATCAGAGTATGTGTCGTTGAAAGTTTTGGAACATCAGCAAGGAAAAAGCAAAATGCGCAAGTTTTTAAAAGAGGCTTTGGATGATTACTTAACCCAGAGAACTTTTGAGTCCAAACGTGAAAAACCGTTGATGTACAACGATGGTCAAGGCTATATACGTTATCAAAAGGGCTCGTTGGTATTCTATGCCTTAAGCGATTATATAGGCGAAGAAAGATTGAACAATGCTTTGAAAGCTTATGTGGATAAGGTGAAGTTTCAAGAAGCGCCATACACAACTTCCGTGGAGATGGTTGATTATATCAAGCAAGTAACACCAGATAGTTTACAATATGTAATTAAGGATATGTTTGAAACCATTACGCTTTATGAAAACCGAATTGCAGATGTTACAACAACAGAGTTAGAGAATGGTAAATATCAAGTAGATATTAATTTTCAAGTAAGTAAATATAGAAATGACGAGAAAGGGAAGCGCTTCTTTTCAGATAATGGAAAGGATTCTTTGCAATACCAATCGGAAACAATGAAAAAGCCGGAATATTCATTGCCGTTGGCAGATTATATAGATATTGGAGTATTCGGAGAAGAGGATGTTGATGGTGTTAAAAAGGAAACTGAACTTTATTTGAAAAAGCATAAGATTACCAAAATTGATAACAACATCTCTATAATAGTCGATAAAAAGCCTGTTGAAGTAGGGGTAGACCCTTATAATAAATTAATAGACACAAATAGTAATGACAACAGGAAAGGCCTGTAAAAGCTTTGTAAAAAACCATAAGCACTGCTTATGGTTTTTTTTTGAATTGAATAATAAGTTGTTGTATAATATTAATAGTATTTTAAGGTTTTAGAGGTTGTAAATTATTAATTTTACCCTAATATTTAAGACCCATTCAAATAGGAATTACTTATCAGAAGTGGAATGTTCTGTTATATTTGGAATGGTTTTGGATTTAAAAATTGTCTATGAAGTGGCTTTGCTACATATTGGTTATTTGTCCCTTGGCCATATGGGCCCAAGTAGAACCTGTTGAACAAGATTCTACCCAAGTGGATTATATTATTGTGGAAGGCGATTCCATTCCGCGTACGGCTATAGATTTACACGAGGTTATTTTACTGCACAAACTAAAGTTTGACGATAAGGATGCCCGTAAACGTTACTTAATTCTCAAACGTAAAACCATAAAAGTCTATCCTTATGCCAAATTGGCGGCGGAACGTTTGGTAACCCTCAATGAGCGAATAGGAAAGTTGGACAACAATCGGGATAAAAAAAAATATGCCAAAATAGTACAACATTATATTGAGGATGAATTTTCAGCGGAACTTAAAAAGCTAACCCGGACGGAAGGTCAGATTTTAGTGAAACTTATCCATCGGCAAACAGGAAGTACTACTTTCGATTTAATAAAAGAGCTGAGAAACAGTTGGCGAGCCTTTTGGTTTCAAAATACAGCACGGCTGTTTGATATTTCCCTAAAGGAAGAATTTGATCCCATGAATGTAAAAGAAGATTATTTGATCGAAGATATTCTAGAGCGCGCCTTCCAAAACGGACAACTTATAAGGCAAGAACCCGCCATTGATTTTGATTACTACGACTTAACGGATAAGTGGACCTTGACTAATATCAAAAATTAAATGGTTCTATGCGCAAACAAACTCCTTTTGAAGAACAATTAAATGCCAGTAGCCATGCTCTGGGAGCTGTTTTGGGTATTGTTGGTCTTGTGCTACTGATAACTTTTTGTAGTTCCAGTATTCCTTGGGGACTCTTTAGTGTGGTGATTTATGGTATTTCCATTATTGTCCTGTTTTTAGCTTCTACCTTTTATCATGGTATCAAAGAAGAACAGAAGAAGCACTATTTTAGGATTATGGATCATATAAGTATCTATTTGCTTATTGCAGGAACCTATACACCTGTGCTTTTAATTGCCTTGCCACATAGTTTGGGATGGCCTCTATTTTGGGTGGTTTGGGGAATTGCGGCTTTTGGTGTCTTTTTGAAATTGTTTTTTACCGGCCGCTTTGAAGTCTTTTCGGTAATTCTTTATTTAGTGATGGGCTGGTTGATTGTTTTTGACTTTTCAGCTTTAGCCGAACAAGTATCTAGTGGCGGTTTGACATTGCTGTTTGCTGGTGGGCTTTTTTATACTTTGGGTATCATTTTTTATGCCATTGAACGGATACCCTACAACCACGTAATTTGGCACCTTTTTGTATTGGCCGGTGCCATTAGCCATTTTTTTATGATTTTTCTATATGTGATTTAATCCAACTTAATAACATCCTTGAAATCTTCAAAAAACGTTTCAAATCGATCCATGGTGGTATTGAAAAATACCATGACTTCCTGCCAAGTGTTTTTGTTGTGAATGGATACTTTTTGTTCTAAAGGGACGTAAATTCTGGAAATCTCCTTACCATTTTCCAATAGGTGTTCCTCTTCAAAAATAGCTTCGGGTAAATAGTCTTCCAATAAAATGGTTTTTAAGGATTCCAATTGGCCCCAATAGGTAATTCGGTTTTCCAAATCGCCTTCAACATCCAGAGCTACCAAAGCCTTTTTGGTGTCAAAATGAAATTTAAAACTGAATTCCTTGATCTTGGTATCGTATAGAATCCATTTTCTTGGAAAGGATTTTCCAAAACTGGTCCAAAACTCTTGTCGTAATAATCGTGATTCTTCTTTACTGAACATGTGTCTTGATGGTTTCTGATGAGTTAAATCATGTAGGCTATAGCAATTCCCAACAAGATAGCGAATAGTTTGGTAACGCTAAATTTGTGGCCTTCCTCACTTTCAAATAAAATGGTGGTTGAAATATGGAAAAATATTCCTATTACAACAGCATTAATCATCGTGATATAATCTGTAATCAATAACCAGCTTTGAGATAATAAAGTTCCCAAAGGTGTCATGATGGCGAAAATGGATAGGAATGCTATAATTTGAAGTTTACTAAAGTGCGAATGCAATAAAAATCCAGTAATAACAATGGCAATTGGGATTTTGTGTACCAAAATTCCATAAACCATATCATTGTGCTCATGTATTGGAAACCCTTCAAAAAAGCTATGAATACATAAGCTTACAAACAAGGCCCAAGGAAAACTCTGGTTATGCTTATGGACATGTACATGCCCATGTTCGGCACCTTTTGAAAAGAACTCCAAGATAACCTGAAACAAAATCCCGAACATTATAAAAAGCCCAGTTTGTTTAGCTTCCAAATGTTCATACACTTCTGGGAGAAGTTCAAAAAGGGTCAATGCCAATAAGAAGGCTCCACTAAAAGCCAATAATAACTTAGTGTTAAGAGTATTGCTTTTATTGGTGAAAACTACAAATGTAATCCCAAAGAGTACGGCAATTATGGGTAAGAGATATTGATACATCATATTACCAAGATACAATTATTTAAAAATCATTATTAAACGTTCAGATGTGCCTTTGTAGAATTTTCGCAGGTTGTAATCGCCAAAAACATCCAACATATACACACCTGCTTTTTCAAAAAGGGCTTCAAAATCTTCCAGAGAAAACGCCTTTACCCGTTCCTGAAAGTTGTAGTCCTGACCATTATGAGCAAACGAGATATCCTTAAAAATATAGCCGTCTTTTACGTACCGCTTAAGATGAAAATTAATGCCTTCCAAAGTTTTGGTTTCTTCGGGGATAAGGTTTGCAATAACCCAATCACTGTTCATAAAATCAATCACGCCTAATCCATAGGTATTCAAATTGTTCTTGATAGCATTAATGGTTGCAAGATTACTTGCATCGTTATCAAAATATCCAAAGCTGGTAAACAGATTCAGTACAGCATCAAATTCATCATTATAGGTAGCAGACATGTCGTGGACCTCAAAATGTAGCTTTTCGGTTTCAAATTGTTTGGCATGGGCAATGTTGTTTTTTGAAATGTCCACCCCGGTAACACGGTATCCCAATGAATTTAAATACCTAGAGTGGCGACCTCTTCCGCAAGCTAAATCCAAAATTTTGGAATCGGGAGAAAGGCTAAGGTACTTGGTGAGATTATCCATAAAGCGCTGTGCTTCATGATGGTTTCTGTCTTTATATAAAATATGGTAAAAAGGAGTGTCAAACCATGACGCATACCATTGTGTTGTGTCTTTTGTCATAAATAATTCAAGAGAAAAGGAACATTTTATGTTGCCTTGGTTGATTGTGGTTTCAACCTATTGACATAATACTATTATGTGCCACAAAAATACTTTATTTTTGCAATCTATTTGGAGTAAACTATGGAGAATAATTTTAAGATGGTGGCCAAGACCTTATTTGGCTTTGAAGAACTTCTTGCTAAGGAATTGACCCAACTTGGAGCACAAGATGTGAAGCCAGGTGTTCGGAATGTTAGTTTTGTTGGGGATAAGGGTTTTATGTATAAAGCTAATTTGGCTTTGCGTACCGCCATCAAAATCTTGAAGCCTATCAAGTCGTTTAGGGTTGTAAGTGAGCAGGATTTATATGATAAGGTCTACCAAATGCCTTGGGAGGATTATATGAAGGCTACGGGATCTTTAGCCATTGATGCTACCGTGCATTCCAAAATGTTTACGCATTCCAAATATATCGCCCTTAAAACCAAGGATGCCATTGTGGATAAATTTAGAAATACTACAGGTCATCGCCCTAGCGTGGATTTGCGGTTTCCTGATTTAAAAATCAACGTACATATCGATCGTCAGCAATGCACCATATCTTTAGATACTTCGGGGGAATCTTTGCATAGAAGAGGGTATAAGACAGCTACTAATATTGCCCCAATTAACGAAGTGCTTGCGGCTGGTTTGGTAATGTTGTCCGGTTGGGATGGACAGTCCGATTTTATGGACCCTATGTGTGGTAGTGGTACTGTTTTGATTGAAGCAGCTATGATAGCCTGTAATATTCCTCCAAACTTAATGCGCAAGGAATTTGCTTTTGAGCGTTGGCAGGATTGGGATGTAGATTTATTTGAAACCATTGAAGAATCCTTGCTGAAAAAAACGCGTGATTTTCATCATAAAATTATAGGTTACGATAAATCGCCAAGCGCTGTAAATAAAGCTAAGGACAATGTGAAAAACGCGCATTTGGAAGAGTTTATAACCATAAAACATGAAGATTTCTTTAAAACCCAAAAGGCAGGGAATGAGAAATTGCATATGTTGTTTAACCCGCCATATGGGGAGCGTTTGGATATAGAAATGGAAAGTTTTTATAAGTCTATAGGAGATACTTTAAAACAAGGTTATCCGGGAACAGACGCTTGGTTTATTACATCTAATTTAGAGGCCTTGAAATTTGTTGGGTTAAGACCTTCCAGAAAAATCCAATTGTACAATGCTAAGTTGGAGTCTAAGTTGGTGAAATATGTTATGTACGAGGGCAGTAAGAAAGGAAAGTACATGTCTTAAAAGACACAATAGATATAGCATAAAAAAGCGTTTCAGAATTGAAACGCTTTTTTATGATTTAATTTCTAAAAAGGCTTGTAATGGAATACTTGGCCTCCAACGGATACTTCCGCCATTAAACCACCTTTGGTGTGGGTGAATACAGCAACCCCATCGGTGTATTTGGCATCTAGTGACTGCCCCATGGTTAAGGCTGTTGCAGAAATTCCGGCGTCAAATTTAAAGTCACCTTTCTTGAATTCATCCAGAGCATCGGCGGTTTCAAAAAAGATGATTTCAATAAGGGCCTGTCCTCCAATTTGGGCTCCAATATTAATTTCTTTTACACTGGCCATTCCTTGTGCCACACCAGACACATACAAAACGCCATTTCCGGAAGCACCTCCAACAATAAGTCCTCCTTTTCCAACATTTGGAAAGATTACGTAACCGGCAGATTTTTCAAAATACTTCTTTAAATCTGGAGAATGTTCTACCATTTCAATTTTAGCCTGTTCAGCATCGATAATAATTTTTCTGTCTTTCTCCGTTTGGGAGTAGGCAGAAATAGTAAACATGCTTAGTACAAAAACGAAAACTAATTCTTTTAACTGTTTCATAATGGTGGTGTTTGGTTAAAAATATGATTTCTAAAGATAGTGATTTTTTAATATAAGTAATTGTTTTGTAGTTTTTTAAAGTTTTGGTTTGTTGGGTTTTTGTGGAAATAAAAAGTAAAGAGGGCCCAATAGGCCCTCTTATTATAGAATATATGTAAAGAAAGTTTATTCCTCTTCCTGAATTACTTTTTTATCTTTTTTGAAGATAGGTACAAGATAGGAGATGGAATAACCAAAGCCCATTCCAAACTTACCACTATCATAGGTCCTATTGAAACCAGGGATGTATATGTTTTCAAAATTGTCTGGTTCGGTTTCCGTAATGCGTCCTTTTAATTGCGCATTAATGCCAATAAACAAGTTTTTAAAGGTTTCTGCTTTAATACCTATTATAAGTTCTCCCCAAATAGCCGAAAGACCATCGTATTCTTGACCAACAGTACTACTGTACTGGTTGTTCCAATATTGATCTGTATTGTAAATAGTGTAGTTGTTTACTGTATGGCTAAAAGTGCTGGCTCCAACTCTGAAACCTGCATAAATCATATTTTGCATGTCCAGCCAGTTGGTGTACATATTGTAGTCTACACCAGCCTTAAAATAACTTCCTTTGGTGGTTACATCCAAGAAATCTGTTCTGCTATCTTTTTCTTCTGTACCTAATTCGCCTGCCAAATATAATTTTTGTGTAAGGCGATAATCGGCAACAATCTCAAATCCAGAATAGTCATCGTCAATAAAACTGCGGATGGGTTTACTGATATCGGCCCCAATACGTAAGCCGTATTTTTGTTTGTAGACTAGGGTGTCACTACTTTCGGAATCAATTTCTTGCTGAGCTGCCGACATTAAAGGGAACAACAGCAATACCAATATTTTAATGATAAATGTTGATGTGTGCTGCTGTTTCATTTTCTATGGTTGTGTTAGCTGTTACGGCATTTATGATCCAAATATCCTCATCGTTAGTTTCATCTACGTCTATTTCGGTACCTGCAAAAATACTTTTATAGCCGCAAGCTCTGGAAACATAGATAAATTCAGGAGTATAGTTTACCTCAATAATATCGGTATTGGAAACAGTGGTTTCGTTATCATCACTGTCGTAATCGGTATCCTTTTTCAATTCAAATCTAGAAATGGCTGTAATACCTTCATCCTGAAAATTTAAGGGTAGTACAATGGAGTCCGTGTCAACATTGGATACTATTTCTTCATCTATGCCTTCACCTTTTACGGTAAGTCTTCTAACCGAACGCGTGTTTGTTGGATTGCTAACGTCGTAAAAACGAATAATTAAATGAGGAGTGGTAGCCGTGGTTTCAGCACATATATCATCTTTTTCGCATCCTAAAACAAGGTATCCCAGGAGTGCTAAAAGTGGACATATAATTTTTAAATATCTTACCATAATTAGATTTTCTGATTAGCAGACATTGGGTTCTTTAGAGGTTTCGACGTTCTAAAAGTACAACATTTTCTACATGGTAGGTTTGCGGGAACATGTCTACAGCTTGTACTTTGGTAACTTTGTAAGCGTCATCCATAAGTGCCAAATCTCTGGCTTGAGTTGCACTGTTACAGCTTACATAAACAACTTTTTCTGGAGCAATATTCAATATTTGCTGAACCACATCCTTGTGCATACCGTCACGAGGTGGATCTGTAATAATGACATCTGGATGTCCATGCTGGCTAATGAAGGCATCGTTGAATACATTTTTCATATCACCCACATAGAAGTCAACGTTATCAATACCGTTTAATTGTGCATTTTCCTTGGCAGCGGTAATAGCATCTGGAACGGCTTCTACACCGACTACCTTTTTGGCTTTTTTTGCTACAAATTGCGCAATGGTACCTGTTCCTGTATACAAATCGTATACCAATTCGTCTCCTTTTAAATCGGCAAAATCACGTGCAATTTTGTAGAGTTCATAGGCTTGTTTGGAATTGGTTTGGTAAAAGGATTTTGCATTGATTTTGAACCTTAGGTCTTCCATCTGTTCAAAAATATGGTTGTCTCCTTTGTAGCAAATCACCTCCTGATCATAAATGGTGTCATTTGCTTTTCCGTTGATAACGTATTGCAAAGAGGAAATTTCAGGGAAGGTTTCAGCCAAATGATCCAGTAATAATTCTCGTTTTGCTTTATCTTCCTTAAAGAACTGGATCATTACCATAAGGTCTCCCGTTGTGGAAGTGCGTATCATGAGGGAACGCAAAAATCCAGCTTGGTTACGAGTGTTGAAAAATTCCATATCATTGGCAATGGCAAAGGATTTTACCTCATTGCGAATGGCATTGGAAGGATCTCCCTGCAACCAACATTTTTTGACGTCCAAAATTTTGTCCCACATTCCTGGAATATGAAAGCCCAGAGCATTCTTGTCGCCCAAATCTTCACCAGATTGGATTTCTTCCTGTGTTAGCCATCTGCTGTCGCTAAAGGAAAATTCCATTTTGTTCCTATAGAAATACTGTTCCGAAGATCCTAAAATAGGAGTGATTTCGGGAAGTTCTACATGGCCAATGCGTCTTAGGTTGTTTTCAACTTCTTTGTGTTTGTATTCCAATTGGTATTGGTAATCCATATCCTGCCATTTACAACCACCACAAACTCCAAAATGTTCGCATTTGGGTTCCGTGCGCTTTTCGGATAAGGAATGAAACGCAATGGCTTTGCCTTCGTAATAGGCCTTGCGCTTTTTGTAGGTTTGAATGTCTACTACATCACCTGGTACGGCATTCGACAAAAAAATTACTTTACCGTCTGGCGCTTTGGCAACCAATTTGCCTTTGGCCCCGGCATCTATCACTTCAACGTTGGTAAATACCTGCTTTTTGTTTCTTCTTGACATGTGGCAAAAATAGAATAAATGCCGGTAAAATTTCTAAAAATCGGACAAGATTTAGTAATTTGCGGCCACTACAAATATGGATGATTTCTCTCCTGAAAGAAGGAATTGCAAATGTTTTAATTAAAAGTAAATAAAATGGCGGTTTTAGACCAAATGACGTCCCAACAAGCAATTGAATTAGAAAACAAATATGGAGCTCACAATTACCATCCACTTCCAGTGGTTTTGAGTAGAGGTGAAGGTGTGCATGTTTGGGATGTTGAAGGGAAACAATATTATGATTTTTTATCGGCCTATTCTGCGGTAAACCAAGGACATTGTCACCCAAAAATTGTAGGGGCTATGGTAGAGCAGGCAAAAACATTAACCTTAACTTCAAGAGCATTTTATAACGATGTTTTGGGTACCTATGAAAAGTTTGCTTGTGAGTACTTTGGGTTTGATAAATTGTTGCCCATGAATACAGGAGCAGAGGCTGTGGAAACAGCTTTGAAATTATGTAGAAAATGGGCATATGAAGTAAAGGGTATTCATGAAAATGATGCCGAAATAGTAGTTTGTGAAAATAACTTTCACGGACGTACAACAACCATCATCTCTTTTTCTAACGATCCTGTGGCACGTGAGAATTTTGGACCATACACCAAAGGGTTCATAAAAATTGCATATGACAATCTGGACGCTTTGGAGGAGACTTTAAAAAACAATCCAAACGTTGCAGGATTTTTGGTAGAGCCTATTCAAGGAGAAGCTGGTGTATATGTGCCAACCGAAGGGTATTTGGCTAAAGCAAAGGCTTTGTGTGAGCAATATAATGTATTGTTTATTGCAGACGAGGTACAAACAGGGATTGCCCGAACAGGAAAGCTGTTAGCGGTTGATCATGAAAATGTAAAACCAGATGTTTTAATATTGGGTAAAGCCTTAAGTGGCGGTGCATATCCTGTAAGTGCGGTATTGGCCAATGATGGGGTAATGAATGTTATTCACCCTGGAAACCATGGAAGTACTTTTGGAGGAAACCCTATTGCTGGAGCTGTGGCTATGGCTGCTCTGTCAGTAATTGAGGAGGAGCAATTGGCAGAGAATGCAGAAGCATTGGGACAATTATTTAGAAGCGAATTGAACAAATATATCGAAACCAGTGAATTGGTTAGTTTGGTGCGTGGTAAAGGTTTGTTGAATGCCATTGTAATTAATGATGACGAGGAAAGCGATACGGCATGGAACATTTGTTTGGCACTTCGTGATAATGGATTGTTGGCAAAACCAACGCATGGTAATATTATTCGTTTTGCGCCACCTTTGGTAATGACTAAAGAGCAATTGTTGGATTGTGTGGGTATTATAGTAAAAACCTTAAAGCAATTTGAAGCTTAGTAACAAGGATTTAAGTTCATAAAAAAAGCGACCAATTGGTCGCTTTTTTTTGTGTTTGGTTTCGTTATTCTTGAGGTAACCCTTGTTGGATTTCTTGCAAACGTTCTTGCAATAATTCTGGGTTAGACAAAGCCTCCCATCCAATAAAGCTAATAATCCAAATTAGGTAAGCAATTGAAATGATGCTTAAAATAACACCAATAATTCCCATTATTCTTCCTGCTTTTACATTGCCATATCCCAAATAGTCTTCTGGAGCCGATTGGTAAACTTTGGTAGCTTTTGAGCCCAATACAATGGCGATGATTCCACAGATAAGTCCAGGGATTCCATAAAAGCAACAGCCTACAATTGACAGGATTCCCATTACTAAGATTAAAGTTGAATTTGGTAAAGTTTGTTTTTCCATGTTGATTAGTTTAAGGTTAAAAGTGTTTTAAATAATAATTTATCAAGGTAATTGTAATATTCAAGATGAATAGGGCAAAGACAATTCTATGTCCATATTTAAACTGGTATTTAATATGGGCTAATAGAAATAGGCCTAGTAATAGTAAAGTGTAAATGGCGGGGTACATTTTAAAAGCTGCAGAAAACTCGCCTTGAAATACTAGTGCCAATGCTCGTTGCATACCACAACCCAAGCAGTCCATACCAAAGGTTTTTTTCCAAAGACAAGGGAGCATGTAAGGTTCTAGTGATGACATATTTTAGTAATGACTTACAACAAATGTATAAAAACTTAGTTCTTGTTAATGGCAAAAGCAAGTATTTTCATATAAAAAAATGCAAATCAATTGTAAGTCTTGGCATTAATAATAGTGTTAAAAGCTGTATTTTTGGGCTTTTCTATTATTGCAGAGTACAATGAATATTTCTAGACCAATCAACTATCTTTTTATAATTGTTGGCGGCATAGTGGCATTTTATGCACAAGCCCAAGAACAACAGAACGTTTATGTATTAATTGGAGGAATATGTTTGCTAATGATAGGGGTTTATGGCATCTCTAAAAATATTCCAAGTAAATTTGAAAACGATACTAAAGACGAAAAAGATTTAGATGCATGAGTTTAAAAATAGGCGATAAAGTTTCGGTGCTGGATGAAGATATTTCGGGAGTCATCACTGGTAAAAAAGGCGATTTATTTGGCATTGAAACCACCGATGGTTTTGTGCTGGAATTTTATGCTCATGAATTGATACGTATCGATACCTCATTAAAATCGGAAGTATTTACAGGACAATCTGCTTTTGAAGTAATTCAGGAAAAGGAAATTCCGCAAAAAAGAAAATCGCAAAGAATCAAACCAAAGGAGCGCAATTTACCGGCTATGGAGGTAGATTTGCATATTCATCAATTGACTCCTAGGCCCAATAGGCTTTCCAAGCATGAAATGTTGACCTTACAACTGGATACTGCTGAACGCCAATTGAAATTTGCAATAAGCAAGCGCATTCAAAAAGTGGTGTTTATTCATGGCGTAGGGGAAGGGGTTCTAAAAACCGAATTGGAATACCTTTTTGGCAGGTATAACAATGTTACCTTTTATGCCGCCGATTACCAAAAATACGGCATGGGTGCCACAGAGGTTTATATTTATCAAAATGTAGCACCCTAAAGATTATTCTTCTGTAGAATATTCTACTTCAAGCTCATAAGTTCCAAGATCCAATTCGTCAGTACTTAAAACAGTAATGTCTATATTATGAATTGTAAAATGAACGGAGATGGTTCTAGTAAAAGTGTTTTCAATAAACTCATCTAGCAGGAATATGTCTTGAGCATTATTATCTAAATATCTAGGAATAACAGAGTCCACTGCAAAATCATCTGCAGGATTTTTGTTGCCATCTTCATCCTCGTATCTAGTTAAGACCCCGTCTTGATCATCGTCTTCATCCAGGTAATCTGGAGTGAGATCTTCATCCGTATCTCTGGCGTCATCCACAGAACCATCCCCATTAGGGTCTGGAGCTTCATTGATGGTCTTCACATTGTCATTATCATCATCTTCGTCTAAATAGTCTGGAATACCATCCCCATCGGTATCGGTTGGATTGGTGCTAGGGTCGTTATCACCATCCTCGTTTTTATCTTCTACGGAAGTAGGAACGCCATCATTATCATCGTCTACAAATGTAGAATAGTATTCTACGGTACCCGAAGTAGCTTCGTAGTTATTGGTTACCGTTACGGTTTCATCGGGAATTAAATTACAGATAAAATTTTCTGGATTATTGTCATAGGTTCGGTAATGGAACCTTACACTGCTACCATTAATGGTTAAAGTGCCTTCAACAACGCCTTCTTCAGGATTAAAAATATTATCGTTTGTACTGTTGGAAGGAAACAGTAAGCTCAAAGATTCATAAGGAGCTTCCTTAGTTTTGTAGAGAAGGTAAGCGTCACTGCTTTCTGAACATAGTGTTAATTCGTCATCAAAATCCAGTTCAACATCAAGAACATCGCCATCGTCACAAGACGTTATACATAATCCTATAAACAGTAAGTATAAAAGCTTTCTCATAGTGGTAATTTGAGTGACAAAAATAAGAGAATTGTTAATTTATAACGTGGCATCTGGGAAATAATTTTATTTCCTTTACTTTTGCCGCAGATTGGCAGTGGAGGGTTTTCTCATGTCAATTTCCCAAGAATTACGAATAAACCAAAAAACATGAAACAAGTATATTTTGATAGTGCCGCAACCACTAGGGTTAGGGATGAAGTGATTACAGAAATGCATAAAGTATTATCTGAAAACTACGGAAACCCATCTTCTACACACGCTTTTGGAAGGTCTTCAAAATCTATCATAGAATCGGCCAGAAAAACTATTGCTAAAAGGCTTAATGCACTGCCGCAAGAAATTATTTTTACTTCTGGAGGTACGGAAGCGGACAATATGATTTTACGCTGTGCTGTACGAGATGCTGGTGTAAAAACCATCATTACTTCTCGTATTGAGCACCATGCTGTTCTGCATACAGCCGAAGAGCTACAGCAAGAGTACGGTATTAATGTGGAGTATGTGGAACTTCAAAAATGTGGAACCCCAGATTATGACCATTTAGAACGTTTGTTGCAGGCTTCAGAAGGATTGAAATTGGTAAGCTTGATGCATGTTAATAATGAAATAGGTAACCTTTTGGATGTAAAAAAGGTAGCTGTAATGTGTAAGGAGAACAATGCGTTGTTTCATAGTGATACGGTACAATCTATCGGACATTTTGAATGGGATGTCCAAGAGGTGCCTATCGACTTTATGACGGCTGCAGCTCATAAATTCCACGGACCTAAAGGGATTGGTTTTGCATACATTAGAAAGAATAGCCATCTAAAACCACTTATTTTTGGAGGTGCTCAAGAGCGTGGTTTTAGGGCCGGTACGGAACCTGTACATAATATTAAAGGTTTGGAAACAGCCTTTGTTTTGGCTTATGACCATTTGGAAACAGAACGTAATTATATTTTAGACTTAAAGAATTACTTTAAATCCGAAGTTGAAAAACATATTCCAGGAGTAGATTTTAATGGGAATTGTGGGGATGATGCAAATAGTACCTATACCTTGTTAAACGTGCGTTTACCATTATCGGCTGAAAAGGCTATGACCTTGCAGTTTCAGTTGGATTTAAAAGGAATAGCCTGTTCTAAGGGAAGTGCTTGTCAAAGTGGAAGTTCGCTTGGGTCGCATGTATTAACCCAAATTCTGTCTGAAGAGGATTTAAAAAAGCCGTCTATTCGCTTTTCTTTCAGCAGTTATAACAATAAAGAAGAAATTGATTATATCGTAGAGGTACTTAAAGAAATAGTTGAAGCTTAGTCTCTTTAAATATTTTAATTAAATGGCTGCCTTCAGCATTATTTTAAGAATGTAGAAAGTTTTCAATATGGGGCCTACACTTGCTCTTTGCCATTAGTAGTGTAGGCTTTTGTGTTTCTCAATTCCATAATCGATAACTAGACAAATATGTCTGGGCAGCCATACTTTTCTTTTGACAAGATACTATTCTAATCCAAATATTCCCAAGGATACGTTTTCTGTTTATATTTCCTGTCAATCCCCTCAATAAATTCTAAGTACTCTGGTGTTGGATCGTTTAAAGGTAGGAATTCGCCATATTTTACAGGTGTCCCAATATCTCTAAATAAATTTTCCAACCCTGCAGGCATGATAGTACAGGTTAGCTTGGCATTTTTATTAGAGGTATTTTTAAAGCAATGAATGGGACCATCCAGAGGAACGCTTACAAACTCTCCCGCTTTTACGGTAATATGACCGTCTTCACTTTTAAATTCAAGTTCTCCTTCTGTTATATGAAATAATTCCTGTGCATAGGGATGACTATGAGGAGGAGGGCCGCCGCCAGGAGGCACAAGCATTTCAATAACGGCATAATCACCATTGGTATCTTCTCCCGAAATGACAATACGGTAATTACTTCCGGCAACAGCTAGATAGTCATTATCTTCTTGGCTTTTGATGGTTATTTTAGAGGTCATGAGTGGTTTGCATAGTATTTATGTTGCAAATTAAACTAAATAATTAGATGTAATTAAAAAAATGAGGATGATAGGATTCAAAGGTTATTAGATTAAAATAGTGTTTTTGTTTATGTTTTAAGGCTTTGATAATTAGAGGTTTTTAGTTGGTGAATGGCATTTGATTTTTTAATTTTAAGGAAATTAGAATTTCTTCTATTATCGAAGTGAATCATTGATTTATTTTATCTAATTATTCATATTATAAATTATAGTTATAGTGTGGGTCCAAAATTAATTGAGTTATTTTAATACAATCTAATCTAATATATTATGGAAAATCACAATCAATCACATGCGTCTCATAAGTCAAATGGGGCGTCCAAATGTCCATTTTCTGGAGCTGCACCTAAGCAAGCTGCTGGTGGAGGAACCCAAAATAAGGATTGGTGGCCCAATAGGTTAAAAGTAAATATCCTTCGCCAAAATTCTTCACTATCCAATCCTATGGGAGATGAGTTTAATTATGCTGAAGAATTTAAAAAGTTGGATTACTATGCCCTTAAAAAGGATTTATTGGACTTGATGACTGATTCTCAAGATTGGTGGCCTGCAGATTTTGGCCATTATGGAGGGTTGTTTATCCGAATGGCTTGGCATAGTGCAGGAACCTATCGTATAGGTGATGGTAGAGGCGGTGCAGGAGCTGGTCAACAACGTTTTGCTCCATTAAATAGTTGGCCAGATAATGCTAGTTTGGATAAAGCGCGAAGGTTGTTGTGGCCTATTAAACAGAAATATGGAAAAAAGATTTCTTGGGCAGATTTAATGGTGTTGGCAGGGAATGTGGCTTTGGAGTCTATGGGCTTTAAAACTTTTGGTTTTGGTGGAGGCCGTGTAGATACTTGGGAGCCCGAAGAAGATGTATATTGGGGATCGGAAACTACTTGGTTGGAGGATAAACGATACTCAGGGAAACGTGATTTGGAAGATCCACTGGCAGCTGTGGTGATGGGGTTGATTTATGTAGATCCAGAAGGCCCTAATGGTAATGGAGATCCAGTTTCGGCGGCAGTTGATATTAGGGAGACCTTTAAACGTATGGCCATGAATGATGAAGAAACGGTAGCTTTGATTGCAGGAGGACATAGTTTCGGTAAAACTCACGGGGCGGCAGATCCTAGTAAATATGTGGGGCCAGAGCCAGAAGCAGCGCCTATAGAAGAGCAAGGGTTTGGTTGGAAAAGTAGTTTTGGATCTGGAGTTGGAAAGGACGCCATAACTGGAGGTCCTGAAGTAATATGGACACAAACACCAACCCAATGGAGTAATTTATTCTTTGAAAATCTTTTTAAATATGAGTGGGAGCTTTCTAAAAGTCCTGCTGGTGCCAAACAATGGGTTGCCAAAGATGCTGAACCGTCCATTCCAGATGCTTTTGATGCCAATAAAAAGCATCTTCCTACTATGTTGACTACCGATTTGTCTTTAAGATTTGATCCTGAATATGAAAAAATTTCTAGACGTTTTTACGAAAATCCAGATGAATTTGCGGATGCTTTTGCACGGGCATGGTATAAGTTAACTCATCGTGATATGGGGCCAACTTCCCGTTATTTAGGGCCAGAGGTACCTACCGAAGAATTGATTTGGCAAGACCCTATTCCAGAAGTGGATCATGAGTTAATCTCCACTATAGATGTTACGGCGCTGAAATCGAAAATATTGAATTCTGGATTGACAGTTTCCGAATTGGTTTCTACAGCATGGGCTTCGGCATCTACGTTCCGAGGTTCGGATATGCGAGGTGGTGCCAATGGAGCTAGAGTACGTTTAGAACCTCAAAAGGACTGGGAAGTGAACAATCCAAAACAGTTGGATAAAGTTTTAAAAGTGTTGGAAGAAATTCAGAGTGACTTTGGTTCAAATGGAAAAAAGGTCTCTTTGGCAGATCTTATTGTATTGGCAGGTAATGTTGGAGTAGAACAGGCTGCAAAAGCCGGAGGTTTTGATATAGAAGTACCATTTACCCCAGGAAGGATGGATGCCTCTCAAACACAAACCGATGTTGAGGCTTTTGATTATTTAGAGCCTTTTGCAGATGGATTCAGAAACTACAGAAGAACCAAGTTTGATGTTTCTACAGAAGAACTATTGATAGACAAAGCACAATTATTAACACTTACTGCTCCAGAAATGACGGTGCTTTTGGGAGGAATGCGTGTATTGGATACCAATTACGATCATTCTAAACATGGTGTTTTTACCAATAAACCAGGGGCGCTTACCAATGATTTCTTTATGAATCTTCTTGATATGGCAACGGTATGGCATAAACAATCGGATTCTGAAGAATTTTTTGAAGGTCGTGACCGGAAAACAGGAACCGTGAAATGGACCGCTACAAGAGCTGATTTAATTTTTGGTTCAAATTCAGAATTAAGAGCTGTTGCAGAAGTTTATGGATGCGAAGATTCCAACGAAAAATTTGTAAAGGATTTTGTGGCCGCATGGACTAAAGTGATGAATTTGGATCGGTTTGATTTGAATTAAGAACAGTAATATTAACAAGAATAAAGAAGAGTGATCATTTTATGATTGCTCTTTTTTTTGTTTTATAACAAATTGTATTTGAGTGTCTTGTGTTTGTTGTGTATATTTATAAGTAATCACAGATGATTACTTATATGTGTAAATGAATAACCAACGATAATATGTATGAAACAAAATTACGATTAAAGAGAAGAGAGATATTTTTTAAGGTATGGGTTTATGTTTGGGCATTTTTAAGCTGTTATTGGCTAAATGCCCAAATTAGTTATGAATATACAACCAATAAAAGCTTTTATTTAGGTTCTTATGGGCGTGTGGGAGTGGATTGGTCGTTTGAGAATGGTGAATCTATAGGTAGACGTTTAAACCTGAATAATATGGGAAGTGTTGGGGGAAGGTTGGAAGAACAGGATTATTTGGAGTTGGTTCCTAATTTTGTATTTAGGCCAAAGGCGGGAGATAGTACTACTATCCATGTGCAAATTCGTTTGGCTGCATATGCAACAAGTCTTACTTCCATAGGAAACAGTTCAACCACTAGCTTGGGAGGCCTAAACTTTGCTTTACCAGAAATTTATGCGGAAGCTAGGAATATTAAAGGTAAAGACCTTAATGTGTGGATTGGGTCTAGGCTATACAGAGGTCCGGATGTACATATTGCGGACCATTATTATTTTAATGATCATTCCGGGCAAGGGTTTGGGGTAGAATATAAAAAGTCTAGAATGGCTGCGGTATTTGTGGCTTCCGTTGATACCACATCTACCTTGCCGCCGTATTTCTATTTAAACATTGAAACAGGAACGCTTAGTGCCGCGCTTAGGCAGCGTACTGTAGTGATTGCAGAGCATGACTTTGAATTGAATAAAGACAATAAGATTACGGCCCTAGGAGAGGTGCATTATATGGGAGGTGGTGATGAGGACAATGATTTGACCGAACCAGGTGATGTAGGTGAAGCCGTGAATTTCCCATCAGACTATGGTTTGGTGTTTGGAGCAAGGTATCATAGGCGGTTTAGAAAACTTCGGGATGGCTCTTTTAACGATTTAGCGGTTAGGTATGGCTCAGGGATTGCCAATGGAGGTGATGGTGGGATATCCAAAACTTGGTATACTTTTGGAGCTCCAGATGCGGATGACTTAAATTTTAGAGGCGCCTATTCGTGGTCTGTGGTCAATCACACAATGTTGAATATTTCGGATGCTTATAGCCTCAATGGTTATGTTATTTTTACTCAAAGCAAAGGAGGTTCGGATAGCAATCATATTGCCGAAACTTATTTTGGAAGAGAAGTCTTCAATAGAAAATTAGATTTTGCCATTGGTACTCGAAACGAGTTTTACATTACAGATTACTTTCACGTAATGGCAGAGTTGCATTATGCCCAAAGAAAAGACGGAACAAATCCCAATGCAAGTATGACCAAGTTCAGTATAGCGCCAGTATTTGTGCCTACTGGAGCACGAGACTTTTGGGCAAGGCCGCATTTTAGGTTTGTAGCGTCTTTCGCTCATTATAACGATTTTGCTAAGGAAAGTCTATATTCTCCTTATTTAGAATTTACAGGGCCTAAACGTTGGGGGTATTACTTTGGAGTGAAAGCGGAGTGGTGGTTATGGAAGTAAATTAATGCCGCACGAATCTCTGTTTCATAAAAACGGTAGTTTATTTATTTCAATTCCAATTATTAACCCAATCATAACAAAGTTAACGCTAAAGTGAATTTATCTTAAATCTGGCTTAAGATTATAATTACGTTGCTGTTGTTCATTTGTCAAAACTTTAAAAACATTAAAATGAATAACTATTACAAATTTGCTTGTGTTGGCTTAGGTCTCTTATCCTTTATGTCGTGTAACGATGATGACAATTCCAATAATGAACCTAAAAATGAAGTGGTATTACAATCGCATTCTCAATCTCCGGTATTGTTAAAATTGACGCCTGAGTTTTCAGATGTAAACATTTATAATTTATTGACTTCAGAAGATCAATTGGTCAACACACCAAGTTTTGTGTATGGCTCTATGGCTGATGGTGCAGGTTTAATTAAGAATGCAGACGATACATTTACTTTAATCAACAATATTGAAGCTGATTACTCTATTGCAAGAATTACTTTGGATGAAACTTTAAAACCTGTAGGGGGAGAGTATATTTTAAATTCTCAAGCTACAGCTTCTACAGCACAATGTTCAGGATCATTGATCACTCCAGAAGAACACGGTTTTGGACCATTATATCTCTCAGGTGGAGAATGGGGAGGATCTTCCAATGGGGTATTCTTAACAGATCCCTTTAAAAATGCAAATGGAGCTTCTACAGCACAAATGCTTACAGCCATGGGGCAGTGGTCAACAGAAAATGCGGTAGCTATTGGTAAAGATGCCTATCCCGGGAAGACAGTTGTGTTTATTGGAGATGACCACTCAGACAATACTGTTCCTTCAGGACAATTAGGTATGTACGTTGGAAACCAAGGAGACTTAAATGGCGGATCCTTGTATGGACTAAAAGTGACCGATCCTAGCGTTAATTTTGAAATGGATATGGTTGAAGGACAATCGTATGCTATGGAGTTTGTTCAATTAGAAGAAACCCAATTGGATTTGTTGGATGCTGAGGCTAAAAACAAAGGGGTAATGGGCTTCTCTAGACTTGAGGATATCGATTGGAGAAGAGGTTCTGCAGACAACAATAGAGAAATCTATTTTTGTGTAACAGGACGTAGCAAGCCAGATTTAGAAGGTAAAGGAACTTTCTACGGTCGTGTGTATAAAGTAACCATGAACCCTAACGATCCAACAGGAGCAGGTACGATTACTTGTGTTTTGGATGGTGATAAATTAAGCGGAAAAGCCAAATCATTTCACAGTCCTGATAATATTGTAGTAACTGAAAACTACGCGTATATCCAAGAAGACCCAAATGGCTACTACGACACAGCTGATAAGACTCACTTTGCTAGATTGTATCAATATAACTTGAATACAGGGGCTTTAAAAGTAGTTTTGGAGTGTGACCAACAAACAGCTGAAACATTGGGGTATGGTTCTGCATCTTCTGCCTGGGAAATTACGGGAATGATTGATATTTCCGAAACAATAGGAAAAGAGAATACTTTCATGGTGATTACTCAAAACCACGGATGGGAAAATGATGGTTTTACAGATCCAACTGCTAATGCTTCAAGTTCTTCAAGTGAAGGAAGTATGTTGTATGTAATTGAAGGTTTGGACAGATAAAATGACAAATTTTTATTTGAAACATATAAAAAAGACACACTATAGCTTAGTGTGTCTTTTGTGCATTGTATTATGTTCCTGTAAGCAAGAGGAAACTCAAGAAGCTATTGAGCCCATTGTTATTTTGGAGCGTAGTTATGTGAATACTTTAGAACGCTGTATTGAGTTTTTGGATTCTACTTTGGAAAGCAGTAACAGGGATTTGATGTTAAAAGGTTATTTAAATGCTCGGGAACAATTTAAAATGGCAGAACCCGTGCTGTCTTTTGTAGATAAAGGTAATTACAAGAGTTTAAATGCTCCAAATATTTTAAGTGTAGAAGAAGAAGACGCTACCGATATCAAAATCAAAAATCCTTTTGGATTTCAGGTAATGGAGGAGTTGCTGTTTGAGGAACCTTTTGACAAAATAGAATTTAAAAAGGTGACACAGCAAACCAAGAACAGATTGAAACTTGTCAAGGAGAACACACGACTTAAACTAAAACCATATCATATTTTATGGCTCATTCGGGATGAAGTGGCTCGCATTGCCCTAACAGGGATTACAGGCTTTGATTCGCCTGTTTTGGAAGCTTCCATGAAAGAAAGCATCATTGCCTATGGAAGTTTAAAGGAGTTGCTGAATGTTTATAAAGATGAATTTGCTTCGGAAGGATTGTATAATGAGTTTCAAGAAGCATTTGATAAGGCTATTGTGAATTTGAATTCTGATTTTGAAAGTTTTGACAGGTTCAATTTCATTAAAAACCACACCCATAAGCAATTGGATTTGTTGCAACGCACCAAAACTGATTGGGAAGTTCAGTTTCCTTTGGAATTGGCTTTTAGGAATGACATGACGTCATTATTCTCAGCCAATACGTTTAATATGGATTATTTCTCGGGGTATGTAGAAGTGGATAGTTTGCTGTCCTCAAAAATCAGTTTGGGGCAACGCTTGTTTAATGACACCAGATTGTCGAGCGACAATTCTATGAGCTGTGCTACCTGTCACGATAAAAATAAAGCGTTTACAGATGGCCTAAAAACATTTCCAAAGCAATTGAGAAATACGCCAACATTAACCTATGCAGCCTTGCAAAAAAGTTTTTTTTATGATGGTAGGACAGGAAATCTTGAAGGACAAATTGTTGATGTAGTTAACAACAAAAACGAATTCCATACCAATCTGCAGGATTTAAAAGAAGTGGTTGGAAATGATTCCGTATACGCCGTACAGTTTTCAAAATTGTATGGCTCTGAGGTTTCCGATCATTCTATAAGAAATGCCATTGCGGTTTATATTAGAAGCCTGAACAAATTCAATTCAAAATTTGATAACAATATCAACGGTTTGGAAAACACCTTGTCTTCGCATGAAGTAAATGGTTTTAATTTGTTTATGGGAAAAGCTAAATGTGCCACCTGTCATTTTGCACCAGTGTTCAACGGAACAGTGCCGCCAAACTTTAAAGACACCGAGTTTGAATTGTTGGGAGTGCCACGGGATACTTTAAAGGAAACACTTGTAGATGGCGATTTGGGACGTTACAATGTCTTCAACACCATAGAAAAGAAGTATTTTTTCAAAACGCCAACGGTTAGGAATAGTTCCAAAACTGCTCCTTACATGCATAACGGTGTGTTTGTGAGTTTGGAGCAGCTGATGGAGTTTTATAATGATGGAGGAGGAGCTGGATTAGGTCTGGATTTGGAATATCAAACCTTGCCTCCCGATGCCCTTGGATTGACAGAAAGCGAAATGAAAGATATTATCAGCTTTATGGAATCCTTAGAGGATAGTTAAACTATGATTCTAATAAGAATGATTTCAATTCTTCATACGATGCAATGGAAGTCGCTCTTTTTTTCTTACTCATTACCTTAAGGATTTGTGGAGGAAGTTCGATGTTTTCCCTGATAACTTCTTCCACAACATCCAAAAATTTGGTTGGGTGAGCTGTTTCCAAAAATACACAATGGGCATTTGGGTTTTCCTTTAAATAAGATTTACAGGCCAAATACCCAACGGCACCATGTGGATCGGCTACATAACTGTAATCGTTGTAAAGTTCCTTGAGAGCTTCTTTGGTTTCCTTGTCGGTAAAGCTATAGCCAGATAAATCTTCTTTGAGGTTCTTGTAATTGTTCTGACAGATTTCCTGAATTCTAATAAAATTACTAGGGTCTCCCACATCCATGGCATTGCTTATGGTTTGCACGGAAGGTTTAGGATCGTAAATCCCCTCCCGTAGATAATCTGTGACTACTTTATTGGCATTGTTGGCAGCTACAAAATGTTGAATAGGAAGGCCTAATTGTTTGGCCATCATACCAGCACAAATGTTACCAAAATTTCCGCTAGGTACCGAAAATACAAGGTCCTTATGAGTTTTGTATAATGCTTTGTATGCGAAAAAGTAGTAGAACATTTGCGGAAGCCATCTCGCCACATTAATGGAATTGGCAGAGGTTAACTGCATATGGCTTGTTATGGATTCATCCAAAAAAGCTTGTTTCACCATCGCTTGACAATCGTCGAAAGTGCCATCTACTTCTAAAGCTTTGATGTTCTTTTTTAAAGTGGTAAGTTGCTTTTCCTGAATATCACTTACTTTGCCGCTAGGATACAAAATAACGACCTTCACACCGTTAACTCCTAAAAAGCCATTGGCAACGGCTCCACCAGTATCGCCAGAAGTAGCGACCAAAACCGTGACTTCATTTGGATTGCTGTCATTGAAATAGCCTAGGCATCTCGCCATAAATCGAGCACCAACATCCTTAAAAGCCATGGTTGGGCCATGGAACAATTCCAAGGAGGAAATTTGATTATTGATCTTTACAATTGGAAAATCAAAAGACAATGTTTCTGAGATAATCTCTTTTAAAGTGTCTTCAGGAATTTCGGGGACTATAAATTGTTTGATGGCTTCAAAAGCAATGTCCACATTATCCATTTCATCCATTTGCTCAAAAAACGATTTTGGCAATGGAGTTATGGATTCAGGAAAATACAAGCCTTTGTCAGGTGCCAATCCTTTGATAACGGCATCCTTGAAGGTGGTTTCTGGGGCTTTTCGATTGAGGGAATAGTATTTCATAGCAACGTTTTTATTCCTTGGGTGTTAATTTTTGAAACATGTATATTAAAATCCAAGTTGGTTTTGGAATAGAGGGCTTCTGCGGCATGTGCCACTTTATTGGCAATATCTTCACCTTTTGACAAAATAAAAATGGAGGGTCCAGATCCTGAGATTCCAGAACCAAGGGCACCATGTTTTTGAGCAAGTGCTTTTACTTCTTGGAAATAAGGTATCAAAGTACTCCTGTAGGGTTCAATAACTACATCGTGAAGTGACTTGCTTATCAATTCATAATCGTTGGTGTGAAGTCCATGAACCAAACTTCCTAGGTTGGCCCATTGGGTAATGGCCTTTTGTAACGGAATATCCTTTGGTAAAATGGCTCTTGCCTCGGAGGTTTTAATTTCTATTTGTGGGTGAACAATAGTAGCGTATAATTCAGTAGGTGTGGGAATTTCCAAAATTTCCAAAGGGTCTATACTTTTTACTAGAGTGAATCCACCAAAAATGCCAGGGGCAATATTATCGGCGTGTTCACAACCACTTGCCAAAGCTTCACCTTTCATGGCGAAGTAGGAGAGTTGTGTTTTGTTATAAGGTCTTCCCAGAAGTTCATTGATAGCATATACACTACCGGAAGCGCTAGCCGAACTACTACCAATACCGCTTCCAGGTTTGATGTTCTTGTAGATTTCTATGTCGAAACCAAATTCTGGTTTGGCATCTTCCAAAAGGGCCAGAGCGGCAACCCCTGCAACATTCTTTTCAGCCTCAAGAGGTAAGTCGTAACCTTCAATTTTGGTAATCCGAATCCCTTTTTGGGCTGATTTTTTTACAATCATTTCATCTCCAACCGCGTCCAAGCAAAAACCCATGACATCAAAGCCACAGGCTACATTGGCCACCGTTGCTGGTGAAAATATTTTTATTTCGTTTTTCAATATTGGTTCAATTTTTTTTGGCTATAATAATCAATTCGTTGTCTCCATTGGTTGGATTGACCAACTGTTCTGTATGTACAATTTGAAAATGATGTTTGGTTAAGATGTTTCTTAAATCCTCTTCCCGATAATAATGCATGAACAATTGCAGTTCTGGGTAATTCTTAGATCCAGTCCATTGAGAGGACTCATAATCTCCTACAATTGTACTGATGTACAGATATCCATTTTTGGACAGAATTCTAGAACTTTCAGAAATAAGTTGCTCCACATCACCTTTTGAAAGATAAGGGAACAAAAAGGCGCACATAACACCATCATAAGATTCCTGAATATTTTCAAGATCTCGGCAATCCATCACCTCAAAGTTGACCGAAGGCACATTTTTAGCAGCAATGTCAATCATGTTAGGCGAGAGGTCTCTTCCTGAAATCTTAAAGTTTGGAAATCCCTCCTTAATAAAACGCGTGACATTGCCAGGCCCGCAACCTAATTCCAAAATTTTGGTGTATTGGTTATGGTTGTCAAGAAGTTCACAAAACTGAAGGACCGAAGGTTCGTAGGCTGAAATATCCACATACTTTTGATCGTACATGGAGGCACAGTCATTAAAGACCTTAAGCGTCGCTTCAGTTTGTGCTACATCTTTATGTACACTGGACTTAGTCATTTCCAGTCCGTATAATATCGGCAAACAAACCTGAAGCGGTTACATCGGCACCTGCACCGGCACCTTTGATAATCATTGGTTGCTCTATGTAACGGTGGGTGTAAAACATTACGATGTTATCCTTTCCTTCAAGATTGTAAAATGGATGTCCTTGGGGAATTTCGCGTAGGCCTACAGAGGCTTTCCCTTCGTTGAATTCCGCCACATATTTCAATTGACAATTTTTAGCCTTCGCATCGCTGTATAATTTTTGGAAATGCGCTTCATCATCAATCAAGGTTTTGTAAAAATCATCTACCGACTTACTTTCCAAATTAGATTTGGTTAAAAAGGAGTGATTGGTGATGTCCTCAAGTTCCATTTTTGAACCGCTTTCCCTAGCTAAAATCAATATTTTTCTGGCAACATCCACGCCACTTAAATCAATACGCGGATCAGGTTCTGTGTATCCTTCGGCCTGTGCCTGTTTTACCACGTCATGAAATTTGGTGGTGTCATTGAAGTTGTTAAACACAAAATTCAAACTTCCAGAAAGTACCGCTTGAATACTCTTGATTTTGTCACCAGAAGCGATGAGGTTGTTTAAAGTGTCAATAACCGGTAATCCTGCGCCTACGTTAGTTTCAAACAATAACGGTGCATTGTACTTTCTGGATAAATACTTAAGCTCTGAATAGTTTTCAAAATCACTGGAACAGGCAATTTTATTACAGGCTACTACAGCTATACTTTCTTTTAAATATTTGCCGTAGAGTTTAGCTATCTCTTCATTAGCAGTGACATCCACAAACACGCTGTTACGAAGGTTGAGCAACTTAATACGATTGAAGAATCCTTCCATCGAGGCTTTTTCTCCTTTTGACAGAAGCTCTTTCCAATTTTTAAGAGGAATACCATCTTCATCAAAAAGCATAGTTCTTGAATTAGACAATCCAACCACTCTTAAATTGATTTTTAGGGTATCCCTTAGATATTTTTTTTGCTGATGGATTTGTTCTACCAATCGTTCACCTACATTTCCAACTCCAGAGATAAATACATTAAGTTGTTTTGTTTTTACTTCAAAGAAGGTTTCGTGTAAAGTGTTGAGCGCTTTTTTAACGTCCTGTTGGGCAATAACGGTTGAGATGTTCCTTTCGGAAGCGCCTTGCGCAATAGCCCTAATGTTGATGTTGTTCTTACCAAGCGTACTGAACATTTTTCCACTGATACCTTGGTGACTTTTCATGTTATCACCAACGAGCGCCACAATGGCCAAATCCTTTTCAATGAGGATTGGATTGATTTTTCGAAGGGCTATTTCATACCCAAAATTAAAGTCGATAACTTCCTTGGCATGGTCCCCATCGGCTTCGTCTACAGCAAAACAAATGGTATGTTCTGATGATGCTTGGGTAATCAATATGACATTTATTTTATTGATTGCTAATGTTTCAAATAGGCGTTTTGAAAATCCTGGGATGCCCACCATACTGTTGCCTTCCAAAGTTAAAAGGGCAATATTGTCAATATTGGTGATACCTCTTACCGTCAATCCATTGGATTGTTCGTCGTTGGTAATATAGGTTCCTGGAGCTTCTGGCTCCAAAGTGTTTTTTATAACAATAGGAATGTTCTGAATCAATACGGGCTGAATTGTAGGTGGGTACAATACTTTTGCTCCAAAATGCGACAATTCCATAGCTTCCTGATAGGAAAGTTTTTCAATTGGTTGGGCTTGCTTTACCAATTTAGGGTTGGCGGTATACATACCGCTTACATCTGTCCAAATTTCCAATTGGCCAGCTTCAATGGCAGTAGCGACAATCGCTGCCGTAAAGTCCGAACCGCCACGTCCCAAAGTGGTTGCTTCACCATGTTCGGAGGATGCTATGAATCCCGGAAGAACAGTAATGCGCTGGTTGGCCGATTTAAAATATTCCTGAATTTTTGGTAAGGTCAATTCATAAATAACATCGGCTTTGGTGAAGTTGTTATTGGTAATAATTAAATCACGACTGTTTTTTCTAACGGCATCCAGTCCTTTGCTTTTTAAAGTTTCAGTAATGATAAAAGAAGATAGGAGTTCTCCAAATCCTACTAATTTGTCGGATGTTTTTGGAGAGAGTTCGTTGATAAGAAAAATACCATCTAAAAGGCTTTTCAAATCATTTAGTATTTCTTCTAGTTCGGTAACAACTTTAGAGTCGCAATCTGGTATTAGTTGTGATATTAGATCTAAATGTAGTGTTTTAATAACTTCAAATTCAGAAAGGAAACTTGCATCTTTATTTTGAGCTAGTTTGCCAACAATAATAAGTTTGTCTGTAACCCCTCCTACGGCTGAAACAACACAAGCCAATGCTTCATTTTTGGCATAATCTTCAAGAATGTTAACGACTTTATTTATATTTTCTACAGAACCTACAGACGTTCCTCCAAATTTTAATACATTCATTTTTAATCAGTTTTGATTGTGGTATGGATTTTTAGACTTTTGGTGCTTTGACAGCACATTGTGTACGGAGAGAATATAATTAACAACCCAAACGGGTTGTAATACCAAAAATGAAATGAATAGTAGCAGTTGCCCCAATAAAAATTAGGGAGCTAAAGGTGTTACTATTTAATGCTAACTTCGTATTCATATGCCTATCAAATGTATTATTTTTACTTTAATTAAAAAACTATTTCATTCTTTTTACTGAATTAACAATAAAAGCTTTAAGTTTTTATTTAAAAATGAATTGAATTGAAAAATTCAACAGTCAAAAAACAAATTGTGTAATGCTAATAAAGGCATTTAGGTTTCAAATATTATTTAAACAATGAAAATACTTTCTAAAGAACAAGTCTATGAAGGTGATAGACTTACGGCCGAGCGTCAAAAGATAAGCTCTACAGATTTAATGGAGCGTGCGGCAACTAAAATTTTTTATTGGATCCATACAAGATTACAGGGACAGCCAATACCTATTCATGTGTTTTGTGGTATTGGAAATAATGGAGGAGATGGTTTGGTACTGGCTAGGCACTTAATTAATCATGGCTATAACGTGAATACCTATGTTGTTAATTATAGTGATAAGCGTTCCAAGGATTTTCTAATTAATTACGACCGTATAAAGCAAACCTCCAAAAATTGGCCTGTGCTTTTAAATGCAGATGATGAATTACCTCTTATAACTCCAGATGCAATTATCGTAGATGCTGTTTTTGGAATAGGTCTTAACCGCCCGGCAGATGAATGGGTCAAAAAGCTTTTTCAGCATTTTAGAGCATCAAAGGCATTTACCTTATCTATAGACATTCCTTCTGGATTATACACAAATCATGTTCCTGAAGATGAAAATGGTGTGGTTTGGGCTAACTATACCTTAAGTTTTCAAACGCCAAAATTGGTATTCTTTTTGCCGGATACCGGAAAGTTCACGGTAGAATGGGAGGTGTTGGATATTGGAATTGATCCGTCGTATTTACAAGAAGTAAAAACAGAAGCCGAGTTAATTGGAAAATTTGAAATGCTATCGGTATACCAACCAAGAGACAAGTTTTCCCATAAAGGAAGTTTTGGTCATGCTCTTATTATTGGAGGAAGTTATGGTAAGATTGGAGCTGTTATTTTAGCCAGTAGGGCAGCCCTAACTGCGGGAGCAGGTTTAATTACAACTTATGTTCCTAAATGCGGTTATGTTCCTTTGCAATCCTCCTTTCCGGAAGCCATGGTCATTACAGATAAAGAAGAAGAATTGATTTCGGATATTTCATTTGAGTTGACCCCTTCAGCAATTGGTTTTGGAGTAGGGATGGGGACAAGTAAAAAAGCGCTTGGTGCCTTCGAGGCGTTTTTAAAGAAATATGAGGGACGTTTGGTTATAGATGCTGATGGACTCAATATGTTAAGCCATAATTTGGAGATACTTGAATTGTTGCAACCACAAACTATTTTAACGCCGCACCCAAAAGAATTAAAACGCTTAATTGGAGATTGGAAAGATGATTTTGACAAACTAGAAAAAGTGAAGGCATTTACCAAAAAGTACAATCTTATTATAGTAATAAAAGGAGCTAACACTATTACTGTTTATAAGGATCTTTTATATGTGAATTCCACTGGAAACCCAGGACTTGCTACCGCAGGAACGGGAGATGTGCTGACGGGAATTATTACAGGAATGCTCTCCCAAGGATATGATCCATTAACAGCCTCTTTGTTTGGAGTATACCTGCATGGAAAGGCTGCCGATATTGCTGTGTTGGATCTGGGATATCAAGCCCTCACCGCAAGTATGGTGATTGACGCTCTTGGCGAAGCATATTTAGATCTATTTAAACAACCACAAGAGGAGGGAACTGAACAACCTAACAAACAGACAGAATAAAAAAATAAAGGCCCACTGAAAAGTGGGCCTTTATTTTCTAATTTAAAAATTTAATTAAATGTCTAATTCTTTCAATAATTCAACCAATCCTGAACTAGAAGGTCTTGGAGCGTCTGGAGTTACAATATTTCCTTGAGGATCAATAAGGATGAAACGAGGGATCCCGTTAATTTTGTAGTTTTGAACAAAATCCGATTTCCAGCCTTTGTCAGCCAACAATTGAATGCCTCCCAATTCTTTTTCGGAAACCATTTGTTTCCAACCTTCTTTGGCAGCAGCCGCGGCAGCTTCAGGAGTGTCTCCTTTAAAACCTCTTCCATCATCCACAGAAATACTTACAAATTGAATGTTTTTATCTTGGTATTCTTCTTCGATACGTTTTAAGTGAGGAATTTCTGCCTTACAAGGTCCGCACCAAGTTGCCCAAACATCTACATATACATACTTACCTTTTAAATCACTTAAAGAAGTGGTACCTCCTTTGTGGTTTTCAAAGTTTTCAAAAACAGGAGAAGGACTACCTTGAGGCAGTTCTTGCTTTAAAGTAATCGAGCTTGCTAAGTATCGTTGGTATGACTGAAGCATTGGATCCACATTTTTAACAGCATCTGCTACAATTGTGGAATCAATTGTATTATCGGAATTGTAAAATGTTGTCAATTCATTTTTAATGGACGCTATGGATTGGTCCAAGGCTTCCAAATTATCTATTTGGCCTAATTTATCAAGGTCAAGAAGCTCTTCTTCCTTCAGGGATTTTTTAGCCAAGAAGTTACTGTTTTCAGATCCAACCCCTGTATAAGAAATTGTTTCGTCAAACTGGTTAGTGTCCATTGTAAGCTTAATATCATAGCCGTTTTTTAGATATAACGTGGTGCTTTCTGCTCCATCAAATAGGCTGTAAACTCCAGGCTCTAATTTTAAGGTATCCTTGAACGTTCCGTCTGTAGATACTGGAATTGTCTTTGAATAAGAACGACTTCTTACAATAAGGGAGTCACTGTTGGGATTTGTTATTTGCCCAGAAAAAGTAACGTAATCTTTAGGCGGTTCTTCTTGTTTACAAGCAAACGCAGAAGCAACAAGTAATAAGGCCAATGTTTTTTTCATGATAAATTTTTTGTGTTCATCCAAAAATAATAGAAATATGTTATCCTGTATGCCATTTAATCAATTATTAACAAATAAGAGCATTAGTTGTGGTCTAAGAGGGATTTTATGTCTACAATGTGTTTCTTGTGTGATGGTATTGATGGTCTTTTGAGAATAAGCGTATTTTTTTTGTGTAAACTACTGTAAATTAGTAAGTAAAAATTTGTTTTAAAAAACTGCAATGTAGTTTGTCGATGTTTTTTACACAGAAAATTCTTTCCTATCCGACTAAATGCACAAATGTTTGGTTAACGGTTTAAATCCAAAAAAAAACTTAAAATTATTTGTTACTAATTACCTAAACATCTATTTTTGAAATAGGTAATGAGCAAATTTATAGTTGCGATTACTCTTTTTTATATTTTATAATTGTTGAAGTAAGACAGTTTAAAAATATAATCTTTCCAAAAATTGTTTAATAGCAAAACAATTGATTTTTAGCACTTTATTGGTTGTTTTTGAATGAAAATTTCGAAAACGTTTTCTGTTTTTCCGATAACATATATCGTTAAAACATAATTGTTGTGCCCTCAACTCTATTTGTATTCTACACTTTCTCTTTTGTTTTTGGTAGGCTTTCGCCGCACAGTGTTAAAAAAGTTAATTAAAACCAAATGTTATGTTTATGAACAATTTTACCCGTAGCAATGGATTTCTTCAATTTTGGAAGTCTGTTGCTAATTTATCGTGTTGTAGCATTGGCTTCATGAAAAAACAGAAAATGAGCATTAAGGCCTTAGGCTTTATAATGCTCTTTTTGTTTAGCATGAATTCGGTCTACAGTCAATCGGCTGAGAGGTCGGTGTACTACGACTTATGTCTTGATGAGGTGTCAACCGTCGCTTTGTCAGTTGAGGAAGTTGAGCAATTGTATAGTATTCAATGTGATGGAGAAACAGATGTTAATCTCACCGTTGAAACTGAGCCAGGTTCTTCAGATTGTGATTGGACCGTAATTTATGAGTTTTCTATCCTTTGTGATGGAGAATTTTTTGCGGAACTAAAAGCTATTTACTCCGGAGGGGATCAATCACCTCCAACCATGGTGGTAGATAATGTATCTGCCTCATGTGGTTCTTTAGGAGAAATTCCTGAACCTTCAGTATCTGATTGCTCGGATGTTGCATTAACCTATGAGGATGAAGGTACAATTGATGGGTGTTCAGGAACTATTGTTCGTACATGGACAGCAACAGATGCCTGTGGTAATTCGAGCTCTGCAGAGCAAATTATAGTTGTTGAACCGCCTTCAATGCCTGTTTTTGATGCGGTGGAAGATCTAACTTTAACTTGTGAGGAAGCAGCTAATTTTGAACCTGGTAATTTAGGGTATTCTAATGGAGAAACAGGGGAATGCGAAATATCGGGAGAGGTTGAACCTTTACCTGTTTTTGGTGATTATACGCGCTGTGGAGGAACTTTATATATAGATTGGGAATATACTGATGATTGTGGTAGAACTATTACGGCTAAGCAAGTTGTTACTGTGTTACCAGCTCCTACACCAGATATCATTCTACCAGAATTGCCCACTTCGCTATCATGTGATGAAGCAGGAGCTTTCGTCCCAGGGACAGCTTCAGTTTCAAATGGAGCCGAAGGTCTTTGTTTAATTGAAGGAGGGTATATAGAACCTGAAATTGAAACGGATTATAATAATTGTGATGGGGGAACCATTACTTTGGTATATTCAGATATTGCAGCTTGTGGATTGGTAGTAGAGCCTGTTACTTATGTAATAGATGTTTTACCGGCACCTGAGGCAGAACTAACAATACCTGAATTACCAACTAGTGTTAGCTGCTCTGAAGCAGGTGACATTATTTTGGATGATGCTACCTATAGTAACGGATTGGAAGGTGATTGTGCTGTTGAGGGAAGTTTGCCTCCAACGGTAATGTCTAATTATGCTTTGTGTGGAGGAGAGATAACTGTAATATATACCGGAGAAGATTCTTGTGGAAGACCATTGGAATCTCAAGAGTATACCATTATGGTGGAGCCTGCTCCGGCTCCAGAATTTCCAGTTGTGGCAAATGAAACGATAACTTGTGAGGAGGCTTCGACTTATGTTGCAGGAACTTTGTCCTACACTAATAATGGAGATTCAAAGGCTTGTTATATAGGTGGTCAAGTAGATGGTGTATTGACAGGAGAATTTGATGAATGTGGAGGCACATTATATGTTAATTGGTCATATACCGATGAGTGTCAAAATACAATTACCGCAATGAAAACAGTTACCGTGATGCCAGCTCCAATAGCGACGGTAACACCTCCGGACTTTCCTGAGAGCATAGCTTGTGACGAAGCTACAGATTTTGAGGCAGGAGTTGCAACCTATAGCAATGGTCTGGAAGGTGATTGTTCTGTTATGGGGACTCTTGATCCTGAAGTATCTGTGAATTATGGAGTTTGTGGAGGAACTATTTCTGTGAGTTATAATGGTGAAGATTCATGTGGTAGAGTACTTTCTGCAGGGCCTTTTATAATTTCTGTAGAACCAGCTCCAAAACCAGAGTTTCCAATTATAGCAGATGAAACTATTACTTGTAGTGAAGCTGCAGATTATGTTGCAGGAACGATGTCTTATACTAATAATGCAAGTACTAAAGGGTGTTATATTGGTGGGCAGGTTACGGGTACTCTGTCTCCTGATTATGATGAATGTGGTGGAGTTATTATGGTAAACTGGACTTATACAGATGAGTGTGGGTATTCAATTACTGCAGATAAAACCGTAACTGTTTTGCCTGCTCCAGCTCCAGTATTTGATCCTGTGGAAGATTTAGAAATTTTATGTGAGAATTTTGATTTTTATGAGCCAACTAGCTTAGGCTACTCCAATGGGGATTCTGGTGATTGTGAAATTAGTGGGGAAGTTTTAAGTGAAGTGGAGCCTTTTGAAGGTGGTTGTGGTGAGTTTGAAGAAACTTGGACTTATACCGATAATTGTGGAAGAACCATAACAACTTCAAGAACAATTAATGTAACAGCACCAGAGGTTTCCTTCAACGCACCAGGCGATTATACAATGGCAGCATGTTCTGACCAGGCTTCCGTAGACCAGGCGTTTGCCGAGTGGGTTGCCCTGGGCAGCATCACGGGTGGCTGTAACCTGATGGTTGAAGTGACCAATCCGGGGGCACCTGATGCCTGTGGTGGTTCAACCGAAGTTATCTGGACAGCTACCAGCGACTGTGGGGCACCGTTATTGCTGAGTTCGACCTTTACGGTAGAGCCTGCACCAGAGGTTTCCTTCAACGCACCAGACGATTATACAATGGCAGCATGTTCTGACCAGGCTTCCGTAGACCAAGCGTTTGCCGAGTGGGTTGCCCTGGGCAGCATCACGGGCGGCTGTAACCTGATGGTTGAAGTGACCAATCCAGGGGCACCTGATGCCTGTGGTGGTTCAACCGAAGTTATCTGGACAGCTACAAGTGACTGTGGGGCACCGTTATTGCTGAGTTCGACCTTTACGGTAGAGCCTGCACCAGAGGTTTCCTTCAATGCACCAGACGATTATACAATGGCAGCATGTTCTGACCAGGCTTCCGTAGACCAGGCGTTTGCCGAGTGGGTTGCCCTGGGCAGCATCACGGGCGGCTGTAACCTGATGGTTGAAGTGACCAATCCAGGGGCACCTGATGCCTGTGGTGGTTCAACCGAAGTTATCTGGACAGCTACCAGCGACTGTGGGGCACCACTGTTGTTGAGTTCGACCTTTACGGTAGAGCCTGCACCAGAGGTTTCCTTCAACGCACCAGACGATTATACAATGGCAGCATGTTCTGACCAGGCTTCCGTAGACCAGGCGTTTGCCGAGTGGGTTGCCCTGGGCAGCATCACGGGCGGCTGTAACCTGATGGTTGAAGTGACCAATCCAGGGGCACCTGATGCCTGTGGTGGTTCAACCGAAGTTATCTGGACAGCTACAAGTGACTGTGGGGCACCGTTATTGTTGAGTTCGACCTTTACGGTAGAGCCTGCACCAGAGGTTATTGCTAATGTACCTTCTGACGTTACGATGGAGGCTTGTTCTGACCAAGCATCGATTGACCAGGCGTTTGCCGAGTGGGTTGACTTGGGCAGTATCACCGGTGGTTGTAACTTGGAAATCACAATAGACAATCCAGGAGCACCGAGTGCTTGTGGCGGAAAATCTGATGTTACCTGGACAGCGACAAGTGATTGTGCAGAAACCATTATCGGAACGGCGACTTTTAGCGTGCTTCCAGCACCAGAGGTTTCCTTCAATGCACCAGACGATTATACAATGGCAGCATGTTCTGACCAGGCTTCCGTAGACCAGGCGTTTGCCGAGTGGGTTGCCCTGGGCAGCATCACGGGCGGCTGTAACCTGATGGTTGAAGTGACCAATCCGGGGGCACCTGATGCCTGTGGTGGTTCAACCGAAGTTATCTGGACAGCTACAAGTGACTGTGGGGCACCACTGTTGTTGAGTTCGACCTTTACGGTAGAGCCTGCACCAGAGGTTTCCTTCAATGCACCAGACGATTATACAATGGCAGCATGTTCTGACCAGGCTTCCGTAGACCAGGCGTTTGCCGAGTGGGTTGCCCTGGGCAGCATCACGGGCGGCTGTAACCTGATGGTTGAAGTGACCAATCCGGGGGCACCTGATGCCTGTGGTGGTTCAACCGAAGTTATCTGGACAGCTACAAGTGACTGTGGGGCACCACTGTTGTTGAGTTCGACCTTTACGGTAGAGCCTGCACCAGAGGTTTCCTTCAATGCACCAGACGATTATACAATGGCAGCATGTTCTGACCAGGCTTCCGTAGACCAGGCGTTTGCCGAGTGGGTTGCCCTGGGCAGCATCACGGGCGGCTGTAACCTGATGGTTGAAGTGACCAATCCGGGGGCACCTGATGCCTGTGGTGGTTCAACCGAAGTTATCTGGACAGCTACAAGTGACTGTGGGGCACCACTGTTGTTGAGTTCGACCTTTACGGTAGAGCCTGCACCAGAGGTTTCCTTCAATGCACCAGACGATTATACAATGGCAGCATGTTCTGACCAGGCTTCCGTAGACCAGGCGTTTGCCGAGTGGGTTGCCCTGGGCAGCATCACGGGCGGCTGTAACCTGATGGTTGAAGTGACCAATCCAGGGGCACCTGATGCCTGTGGTGGTTCAACCGAAGTTATCTGGACAGCTACAAGTGACTGTGGGGCACCGTTATTGCTGAGTTCGACCTTTACGGTAGAGCCTGCACCAGAGGTTTCCTTCAATGCACCAGACGATTATACAATGGCAGCATGTTCTGACCAGGCTTCCGTAGACCAGGCGTTTGCCGAGTGGGTTGCCCTGGGCAGCATCACGGGCGGCTGTAACCTGATGGTTGAAGTAACCAATCCGGGGGCACCTGATGCCTGTGGTGGTTCAACCGAAGTTATCTGGACAGCTACCAGCGACTGTGGGGCACCACTGTTGTTGAGTTCGACCTTTACGGTAGAGCCTGCACCAGAGGTTTCCTTCAACGCACCAGACGATTATACAATGGCAGCATGTTCTGACCAGGCTTCCGTAGACCAGGCGTTTGCCGAGTGGGTTGCCCTGGGCAGCATCACGGGCGGCTGTAACCTGATGGTTGAAGTGACCAATCCAGGGGCACCTGATGCCTGTGGTGGTTCAACCGAAGTTATCTGGACAGCTACAAGTGACTGTGGGGCACCGTTATTGTTGAGTTCGACCTTTACGGTAGAGCCTGCACCAGAGGTTATTGCTAATGTACCTTCTGACGTTACGATGGAGGCTTGTTCTGACCAAGCATCGATTGACCAGGCGTTTGCCGAGTGGGTTGACTTGGGCAGTATCACCGGTGGTTGTAACTTGGAAATCACAATAGACAATCCAGGAGCACCGAGTGCTTGTGGCGGAAAATCTGATGTTACCTGGACAGCGACAAGTGATTGTGCAGAAACCATTATCGGAACGGCGACTTTTAGCGTGCTTCCAGCACCAGAGGTTTCCTTCAATGCACCAGACGATTATACAATGGCAGCATGTTCTGACCAGGCTTCCGTAGACCAGGCGTTTGCCGAGTGGGTTGCCCTGGGCAGCATCACGGGCGGCTGTAACCTGATGGTTGAAGTGACCAATCCGGGGGCACCTGATGCCTGTGGTGGTTCAACCGAAGTTATCTGGACAGCTACAAGTGACTGTGGGGCACCACTGTTGTTGAGTTCGACCTTTACGGTAGAGCCTGCACCAGAGGTTTCCTTCAATGCACCAGACGATTATACAATGGCAGCATGTTCTGACCAGGCTTCCGTAGACCAGGCGTTTGCCGAGTGGGTTGCCCTGGGCAGCATCACGGGTGGCTGTAACCTGATGGTTGAAGTGACCAATCCGGGGGCACCTGATGCCTGTGGTGGTTCAACCGAAGTTATCTGGACAGCTACCAGCGACTGTGGGGCACCGTTATTGTTGAGTTCGACCTTTACGGTAGAGCCTGCACCAGAGGTTTCCTTCAATGCACCAGACGATTATACAATGGCAGCATGTTCTGACCAGGCTTCCGTAGACCAGGCGTTTGCCGAGTGGGTTGCCCTGGGCAGCATCACGGGCGGCTGTAACCTGATGGTTGAAGTGACCAATCCAGGGGCACCTGATGCCTGTGGTGGTTCAACCGAAGTTATCTGGACAGCTACCAGCGACTGTGGGGCACCGTTATTGCTGAGTTCGACCTTTACGGTAGAGCCTGCACCAGAGGTTTCCTTCAACGCACCAGACGATTATACAATGGCAGCATGTTCTGACCAGGCTTCCGTAGACCAGGCGTTTGCCGAGTGGGTTGCCCTGGGCAGCATCACGGGCGGCTGTAACCTGATGGTTGAAGTGACCAATCCGGGGGCACCTGATGCCTGTGGTGGTTCAACCGAAGTTATCTGGACAGCTACCAGCGACTGTGGGGCACCGTTATTGCTGAGTTCGACCTTTACGGTAGAGCCTGCACCAGAGGTTTCCTTCAACGCACCAGACGATTATACAATGGCAGCATGTTCTGACCAGGCTTCCGTAGACCAGGCGTTTGCCGAGTGGGTTGCCCTGGGCAGCATCACGGGCGGCTGTAACCTGATGGTTGAAGTGACCAATCCAGGGGCACCTGATGCCTGTGGTGGTTCAACCGAAGTTATCTGGACAGCTACAAGTGACTGTGGGGCACCACTGTTGTTGAGTTCGACCTTTACGGTAGAGCCTGCACCAGAGGTTATTGCTAATGTACCTTCTGACGTTACGATGGAGGCTTGTTCTGACCAAGCATCGATTGACCAGGCGTTTGCCGAGTGGGTTGACTTGGGCAGTATCACCGGTGGTTGTAACTTGGAAATCACAATAGACAATCCAGGAGCACCGAGTGCTTGTGGCGGAAAATCTGATGTTACCTGGACAGCGACAAGTGATTGTGCAGAAACCATTATCGGAACGGCGACTTTTAGCGTGCTTCCAGCACCAGAGGTTTCCTTCAATGCACCAGACGATTATACAATGGCAGCATGTTCTGACCAGGCTTCCGTAGACCAGGCGTTTGCCGAGTGGGTTGCCCTGGGCAGCATCACGGGCGGCTGTAACCTGATGGTTGAAGTGACCAATCCGGGGGCACCTGATGCCTGTGGTGGTTCAACCGAAGTTATCTGGACAGCTACAAGTGACTGTGGGGCACCACTGTTGTTGAGTTCGACCTTTACGGTAGAGCCTGCACCAGAGGTTTCCTTCAATGCACCAGACGATTATACAATGGCAGCATGTTCTGACCAGGCTTCCGTAGACCAGGCGTTTGCCGAGTGGGTTGCCCTGGGCAGCATCACGGGTGGCTGTAACCTGATGGTTGAAGTGACCAATCCGGGGGCACCTGATGCCTGTGGTGGTTCAACCGAAGTTATCTGGACAGCTACCAGCGACTGTGGGGCACCGTTATTGTTGAGTTCGACCTTTACGGTAGAGCCTGCACCAGAGGTTATTGCTAATGTACCTTCTGACGTTACGATGGAGGCTTGTTCTGACCAAGCATCGATTGACCAGGCGTTTGCCGAGTGGGTTGACTTGGGCAGTATCACCGGTGGTTGTAACTTGGAAATCACAATAGACAATCCAGGAGCACCGAGTGCTTGTGGCGGAAAATCTGATGTTACCTGGACAGCGACAAGTGATTGTGCAGAAACCATTATCGGAACGGCGACTTTTAGCGTGCTTCCAGCACCAGAGGTTTCCTTCAATGCACCAGGCGATTATACAATGGCAGCATGTTCTGACCAGGCTTCCGTAGACCAGGCGTTTGCCGAGTGGGTTGCCCTGGGCAGCATCACGGGTGGCTGTAACCTGATGGTTGAAGTGACCAATCCGGGGGCACCTGATGCCTGTGGTGGTTCAACCGAAGTTATCTGGACAGCTACCAGCGACTGTGGGGCACCGTTATTGTTGAGTTCGACCTTTACGGTAGAGCCTGCACCAGAGGTTATTGCTAATGTACCTTCTGACGTTACGATGGAGGCTTGTTCTGACCAAGCATCGATTGACCAGGCGTTTGCCGAGTGGGTTGACTTGGGCAGTATCACCGGTGGTTGTAACTTGGAAATCACAATAGACAATCCAGGAGCACCGAGTGCTTGTGGCGGAAAATCTGATGTTACCTGGACAGCGACAAGTGATTGTGCAGAAACCATTATCGGAACGGCGACTTTTAGCGTGCTTCCAGCACCAGAGGTTTCCTTCAATGCACCAGGCGATTATACAATGGCAGCATGTTCTGACCAGGCTTCCGTAGACCAGGCGTTTGCCGAGTGGGTTGCCCTGGGCAGCATCACGGGTGGCTGTAACCTGATGGTTGAAGTGACCAATCCGGGGGCACCTGATGCCTGTGGTGGTTCAACCGAAGTTATCTGGACAGCTACCAGCGACTGTGGGGCACCACTGTTGTTGAGTTCGACCTTTACGGTAGAGCCTGCACCAGAGGTTATTGCTAATGTACCTTCTGACGTTACGATGGAGGCTTGTTCTGACCAAGCATCGATTGACCAGGCGTTTGCCGAGTGGGTTGACTTGGGCAGTATCACCGGTGGTTGTAACTTGGAAATCACAATAGACAATCCAGGAGCACCGAGTGCTTGTGGCGGAAAATCTGATGTTACCTGGACAGCGACAAGTGATTGTGCAGAAACCATTATCGGAACGGCGACTTTTAGCGTGCTTCCAGCACCAGAGGTTTCCTTCAATGCACCAGACGATTATACAATGGCAGCATGTTCTGACCAGGCTTCCGTAGACCAGGCGTTTGCCGAGTGGGTTGCCCTGGGCAGCATCACGGGTGGCTGTAACCTGATGGTTGAAGTAACCAATCCGGGGGCACCTGATGCCTGTGGTGGTTCAACCGAAGTTATCTGGACAGCTACCAGCGACTGTGGGGCACCGTTATTGCTGAGTTCGACCTTTACGGTAGAGCCTGCACCAGAGGTTTCCTTCAACGCACCAGACGATTATACAATGGCAGCATGTTCTGACCAGGCTTCCGTAGACCAGGCGTTTGCCGAGTGGGTTGCCCTGGGCAGCATCACGGGTGGCTGTAACCTGATGGTTGAAGTGACCAATCCGGGGGCACCTGATGCCTGTGGTGGTTCAACCGAAGTTATCTGGACAGCTACCAGCGACTGTGGGGCACCGTTATTGCTGAGTTCGACCTTTACGGTGATAGGAGATACGACACCTCCAATGCTAGTAGGGCCAATTCCAGAAGGTATTTCGGATATTGATGCTTGTTTTAGTGATGTTCCAGAAGGGCCAACTGCAGATGAAATCGCAGCTATTTATGAAGATAACTGTGGAGAAGTATTTGTAGAAAAAATGCCTTCCATTGTTGGAGATGATTGTAAATGGATAGCGCTTTATGAGTTCATAATATCTGATGCATGTGGTAATACATTGCCTCCTCTTAAAATTTACTATAATGGAGGAGATCAAACACCGCCAGTCATTGATGTACCAATAATGGATCCTATATGTAATGATGAATTCCCAGAAGCTCTTAAGGCTAATTGGGTAGATAATTGTTCAGGTGAAGGTGAAGTAACGGCATATTTAAGTGATACAACTATGGATGGTTGTGTTGAATATGGTACTTATGTGTTTGAAGCATCTGATGCGTGTGGTAATATGGCTCAAGAGATATTAACTCTTGAAAGAACGGTTGAGAAGTACTCTGGTAATTGTGAGACTGCTTTTGGTAGAGATCCAAACAGTAATACATGTTTCCTTCAAGACGGATTTAACCGTTGGGGTTGGACCAATTATTACGCAGAAGAAGGTACCTATACTATGGATCTTTATGCGGGAGCAGGACAATGTAATTTGTCCAGTGGAACTCTAGCTGGAGATGTCGTGGTGGAATATCTAGATGGATATGTTACTGTATACTTTGATATTGCTAGTGGATTTGGAATGAGTGAGGCCCAAGTTTATGTGGGTTGTAATCCTTACCCAACTAAAAATAATGGAGCCTATACAGTAGCACCTGGACAGTATAACTTTAATGCGGGTGCCATGGATTATGTAACAAGTTATACCGTAGGGCCAATTGAAGCGAATGGACCAATTTATGTGATAGCTCATGCTAATGTTTGTGAAGCAATTTGTCAATGTGATGAAGGAGCTTCTGGCGAATATGCGCCAAGTGGAGCATCTATAGATTGTGAAGATGAAGCAGTAGAACCAGAGCCAACAGTTGTAGCAACCAGTATAGACTTTGTTGCTTATCCTGTTCCATTTGACAAGGAAGTTAATATTTCATACATGTTTGAATTTGAAACTGATGTAACTATTGAATTGTTTGATACAAGAGGAATTGTAATCTTAAGTGAAACAAATAGAAGTTATGTTAAAGGATTTAAAGATAAAACAACCTTTGATTTATCTAGAATACCTAATCAAATGTTCTATGTGAAATTAACAACTAGTCAAGGTACTGTTACTAAGAAAATTGTTTCTTCATCATTGAAGGAGCGTAAAAACTAGATGGTTTAATTTTAAAAATAAAAGGGAGGCTAAATTGGCCTCCCTTTTTTATTTGAACATAGCATAAATAATTATCAATGGAAATGCGTTATCAACTATTCGAGTAGAGTAAACTGTTATTGGAATAAGTTATTTAATTTGGAGTCTTGTTTATCTTTTTAAAAGGAGAATAGTGTCAATAAAGATGTTGGATTTTTTTAGAAAAGACTAAAAGGATTCAATGTAAAACTTAAGAATAGTGTCTTCCTGAACTATTCCTCTAAAAAAAAGTCCTTGTAATTTTATACAAGGACTTTTTAAATTTAGATGAGTTTTGGTTAAGACTCTGTATGTTTCTCGGCCTTTTCAATTTTAATGGTCAACTCTTCTGTCTTAGAATCTAGATCCATAATTATTGTATCACCTTCCAGAAGTTGGGCATTAATGATTTCTTCGGCCAAAGCATCTTCGATATACTTTTGTATTGCACGTTTTAAAGGGCGTGCGCCATACTGCTTATCAAAGCCCTTATCTGCTATATAATCTTTTGCCTTATCGCTTAGTTTAAGTTCGTAGCCTAGGCCCTTAATGCGCTCAACTAATTTAGCAAGTTCAATATCAATAATCTTATCAATATCAGATTTTTCTAGGGCGTTAAATACAATTACATCGTCAATTCTGTTTAAGAATTCCGGAGCAAAGGCTTTTTTCAAGGCATTTTCTATAATACTTCTAGAGTTATCTTGAGCTTGCGCTTCTCTAGCGGCTGTTCCAAAACCAACTCCTTGACCAAAGTCTTTAAGTTTTCTGGCTCCAATATTTGAAGTCATGATGATTATGGTATTTCTGAAATCAATTTTGCGACCTAGACTATCAGTTAAGTAACCGTCATCTAGAACCTGCAATAGCATATTGAACACGTCTGGGTGCGCTTTTTCAATTTCATCCAAAAGTATCACAGCGTAAGGCTTGCGGCGTACTTTTTCTGTTAACTGCCCACCTTCTTCATAACCTACATATCCTGGAGGGGCCCCGACAAGTCTGGAAATCGCAAATTTTTCCATGTATTCGCTCATATCAATTCTGATAAGAGCCTCTTCACTATCAAATAATTCGCGAGCCAAAACTTTGGCCAATTGGGTTTTTCCAACTCCAGTCTGTCCTAGGAAAATAAAAGAACCGATAGGTTTGTTAGGGTCTTTTAGTCCAGCTCTGTTTCTTTGAATCGCTTTCACAACTTTAGCAACAGCTTCATCTTGCCCAATTACCTTGCCTTTAATTTGGTCTGGTAATTTTGCTAGTTTATTGCTTTCCGTTTGAGCAATTCTATTTACAGGAATCCCCGTCATCATAGAAACTACGTCCGCAACATTTTCTTCGGTAACAATTTCACGATGAAGCTTGGTTTCCTCTTCCCATTTTTCTTGGGCTATAGCTAACTCTTTTTCTAGTCGCTTTTCATCATCCCGAAGTTTAGCAGCCTCTTCATACTTTTGTTTTTTAACAACTGTATTTTTGGTTTCTCTTACTTCTTCAAGCTTTTTTTCCAATTCCAAAATCTGCTTTGGAACATCAATATTGGTAATATGAACTCTTGATCCTGCTTCGTCCAAAGCATCTATAGCTTTGTCTGGAAGAAAACGATCGGTCATATATCTGTTAGTCAATTTTACACATGCTTCAATAGCTTCAGGCGTATAGTCTACATTGTGATGTTCTTCATATTTTTCCTTAACGTTGTTAAGAATTTCAATGGTTTCTTCCACGCTTGTAGGTTCCACGATTACTTTTTGGAAACGACGCTCCAAGGCACCATCTTTTTCAATATACTGTCTATATTCATCTAGAGTGGTAGCTCCTATACATTGAATTTCTCCACGAGCCAAAGCAGGTTTGAACATGTTGGAAGCATCTAAACTTCCTGTAGCACCTCCGGCCCCCACAATGGTATGAATCTCGTCAATAAAAAGAATGATGTCGTCATTTTTCTCAAGCTCGTTCATAACGGCTTTCATACGTTCTTCAAATTGTCCACGGTACTTGGTTCCTGCAACTAAACTTGCTAGGTCAAGGGTTACTACACGCTTATTAAAAAGTATTCGAGATACTTTTCGTTTTACGATACGTAAAGCTAAACCTTCTGCAATGGCAGATTTACCAACTCCGGGTTCTCCAATAAGAAGAGGGTTGTTCTTTTTACGTCTACTCAATATTTGGGATACACGTTGTATTTCTTTTTCTCTACCAACAACGGGGTCAAGTTTACCTTCTTCAGCCAATACTGTAAGATCTCTACCGAAATTGTCTAAAACAGGAGTTTTTGACTTTTTGGCTGTTTTAGATGAAGATTGACTGAATGGATTTTGCTTAGAATCATCATCATCAGTGATATCATCATCTGAATAAGACTCTGCCTTAGGAGATTCTAAAAAGTCATCATCATTTGTAATCATAAATTTGAATTGCTCTTTAACGTTATCATAATCCACTTTTAGCTTGTTTAAGAGCTTGGTAGTGGGGTCGTTTTCATTTCGTAAAATGCACAGCAGCAAATGCGCTGTGTTGATAGAAGTGCTTTGAAACAATTTAGCTTCTAAAAAAGTTGTTTTTAGGGCACGTTCTGCTTGCCTAGTAAGGTGTAGGTTCTTTTTTTCGTTTGAGGCAGTAGCCACATTGGAATTTGCGGGGCTTAATATTTCAACTTTGCGCCTTAAATGGTTAAGATCAATTTCAAGGGCACTCAATATATCTATCGCTTTTCCACTGCCATCACGAAGTAGGCCTAGCATTAAATGCTCAGTACCTATAAAATCATGGCCAAGACGCAGTGCTTCCTCTTTGCTGTAAGCAATAACGTCCTTGACTCTTGGGGAAAAATTATCATCCATAGTAAAATCCTTTCTGCATTAAAAATAATAAAAAACATAGTTATAAGGGCAAAAACTGTACCTTAAATGTTTCATAAAAGCTAATAGAGGAAAAAAGTTTAAAAATTCAAAACTTTTAGACTTTTACTTATTAACGAAAGAAGGCCTTATATTTGTTAATAAAAAAAGTTAAAAATCCGCTTTAAAGTCGGATAAGGACTAACAAAATACTTATATTAGCACGATTTGAAAACCTACAAAAAATCTAATTAAATATATATGGTAGAAGGAGAGAAACTCATTCCGATTAATATTGAAGATGAAATGAAATCGGCCTACATTGATTATTCAATGTCGGTCATTGTGTCACGTGCTTTGCCAGATGTTAGAGATGGTTTAAAGCCAGTGCATAGACGTGTGTTGTTTGGAATGCATGAACTTGGCGTAAGATCCAATACAGCTTATAAAAAATCGGCTAGAATTGTTGGGGAAGTGTTAGGTAAGTACCATCCTCATGGAGACAGTTCGGTTTACGATACAATGGTACGTATGGCTCAGGAATGGAGCTTGCGTTATATGTTGGTAGACGGGCAAGGGAACTTTGGTTCTATCGATGGTGATAGTCCTGCAGCCATGCGTTATACAGAGGCTCGTATGCGCAAGATTTCCGAAGATATGTTGGCAGACATCGATAAGGAAACCGTAGACCATAAACTTAACTTTGACGACACTTTACAAGAACCCACTGTATTACCAACAAGAATCCCAGGGCTGTTGGTGAACGGTGCTTCGGGAATTGCAGTAGGTATGGCTACCAATATGCCGCCTCACAATATTTCTGAGGTTGTGGACGGAACCGTTGCTTATATTGATAACAATGATATAGAAGTAGAGGAGTTAATTACTCATATAAAAGCACCTGATTTTCCAACCGGAGGAACTATTTATGGGTATGACGGTGTTAGGGAAGCATTTAAAACCGGTAGGGGAAGAATCGTTATCCGTGGAAAGGCCAATATTGAGGAAGTTCAAGGTCGTGAGTGTATTATTGTAACCGAGATTCCTTATTTGGTAAACAAGGCCGACATGATTAAGAAAACGGCCGACTTGGTTAACGATAAGAAATTGGAAGGAATTTCTACTATTCGTGATGAGTCCGACAGAAATGGGATGCGTATCGTTTATGTACTTAAACGCGATGCCATTCCAAACATTGTTTTAAACAAACTTTACAAATATACAGCGCTTCAATCGTCATTTAGTGTAAATAACATTGCCTTGGTGAATGGGCGTCCACAGTTATTGAATCTAAAAGATTTAATTCATCACTTTGTAGAGCACAGACATGAGGTTGTTGTAAGAAGAACAACTTATGAATTGCGTAAGGCCGAAGAGCGTGCTCATATCTTGGAAGGTTTAATCATTGCTTCAGATAATATTGATGAAGTAATTGCGCTTATTAGAGCGTCTTCCAATGCAGAAGAAGCCAGAGAGAAGTTGATTGAGCGTTTCAAACTTTCTGAAATTCAAGCGAAAGCTATTGTTGAAATGAGGTTGCGCCAGTTGACAGGACTGGAACAGGACAAGCTTCGTAGCGAGTATGACGAACTCATGAAAACTATTGAAGATTTGAAAGACATTCTTGCTAAAAAGGAGCGTAGAATGGAAATCATTAAGGAAGAGCTTTTGGTAGTTAAAGAAAAGTATGGAGATGACAGACGTTCTATTATTGAGTATGCTGGAGGCGATTTAAGTATTGAAGATATGATTCCAGATGAGCAAGTAGTAATTACTATTTCTCACGCAGGTTATATCAAGCGTACGTCTTTAAGCGAATATAAAATTCAGCATAGAGGAGGAGTAGGGCAAAAGGCATCTACTACAAGAAATGAAGATTTCTTAGAGCATTTATTTGTGGGTACCAACCACCAATATATGTTGTTCTTCACTCAAAAAGGAAAATGTTTCTGGATGCGTGTTTATGAAATTCCTGAAGGAAGTAGAACTTCCAAAGGAAGAGCCATCCAAAACTTGATTAACATTGAGCAGGATGATAAGGTTAAAGCGTTCATCTGTACTCAGGATTTGAAAGATGAAGAATACATCAACAGTCACTATGTAATAATGGCTACCAAACAGGGGCAGGTTAAGAAAACGGCATTGGAGCAATATTCTAGACCTAGAACCAACGGTATTAATGCCATTACTATTAAGGAAGATGATGAATTGCTAGAAGCTAGACTTACCACAGGTAACAGTCAAGTGATGTTAGCACTTAAATCTGGTAAGGCTATTAGATTTGAGGAAGCCAAAACTAGACCAATGGGTCGTGGGGCCTCTGGTGTACGAGGAATTACATTGGCCAATGATACTGACGAAGTAATTGGTATGATTGCCATAGAAAATTCTCAAGAGGAATCTGTCTTAGTAGTGTCTGAAAAAGGGTATGGAAAACGTACTTATATTGACGATCCGGAAGATGGAGAACCAGTATATAGAATTACTAACCGTGGAGGAAAAGGTGTGAAAACTATTTCCATAACTGAAAAAACAGGACATCTTGTCGCAATTAAAACAGTAACCGATGAGGATGATTTAATGATTATCAATAAGTCTGGTATTGCTATTAGAATTGCGGTTAAAGACTTAAGAGTAATGGGAAGAGCTACACAAGGAGTGAGACTCATCAACTTAAAAGGAAAAGATTCTATTGCCGCGGTTGCCAAAGTAATGAAAGATGACGAAGAAGAGATTGAAGGATCTGTAGAGGATGTGGAAACTTTAAATGAGGATGGCACAACTCTTGATAATGCTCAAGAATAAAATAACTAATATTAATAAATAGTAATTCAAAATGAATTTTTCAATGAACAATCATAAATACTCAATTCAAAGAAGTATTGTGAATAAAAAGCAACTAGCGGTTGCTTTGGCTCTTTTGGCGGGTTCTTTTACCTATGCTCAAAAGAATGAAATAAAAGACGCTGAAAAAGCAATTAAATCTGGAAATTATGCAGATGCTAAGTCTGCTATTAATTCTGCCGAGTCGTTAATAAATGGAGCTGATTCCAAGACTCAGGCCAAGTTTTATTTTTTAAAGGGACAGGCTTTGTATGCTAATGGAGCAGGTTCTGATGCAGAAATAGAACAAGCAATTGCAAGTTTAGACAAAGTTAAGGCCATTGAAAGTGCTGATGGCAAAGAAAAATATTCTGACGATGTTGATGAACTAAAACAACAAATGTTGAATAATTTCTTGACAGAAGCTAATTCTGCTCTTGAAAGCAAGAACTACTTAAAGTCTTCAAAAGGGTTTGAGCAAGCTTACAGAATGTCTCCAAAAGACACCTTGTATCTTTACTATGCAGCTTCTACAGCGGTTACAGCAAAAGATTATGATACATCTTTGGAATATTATGAAGAGTTAAGAGATTTAGGATACGAAGGTATCGAAACGCAATATGTAGCAACCGATAAAGCAACTAATGAAGAAGAAGTTTTTGGTTCGGCGGCGTTGAGAGATATCAGTGTAAAAGGTGGAACGCACATCAAACCTACTGTAAGAAAGACAGATCCAAAATCAGCCGAAATCATCAAAAACATCGCTTTAATCTATGTGTCTAAGGGAGATACTGAAAAGGCTATTGAGGCTATTGATGATGCTAGAAAACAGAACCCGGACGATTTCAATTTATTGCTTACAGAAGCAAACTTACATTTGAAAATGGGTAATAAGGATAAGTTCAAGGCTCTTATGCAGGAAGCTACTGTTAAAGATCCAAAAAATCCTGAATTACAATATAACTTAGGAGTTATTTCTGCAGAAGCAGGGGAAAATGAAGCGGCTAAAGGCTATTATAAGAAAGCTATAGAATTGGATCCAGGTTATGTGGATGCTTATAACAATTTAGCTGTTGTAACCTTGGCAAGTGAGCAAAGTATCATTGAGGAAATGAACGGTTTGGGTAACTCTGCTGCTGATAACAGACGTTACGACGAATTGAAAGAGGAGCGTATGCAATTGTACAAGGATGCAGTTCCTTATTTGGAAAAAACACTTCAGTTAAGACCAAACAACTTGCAGGCAGCAAAAACTTTAATGAATATTTACAGTGCAATAGGAGACACTGCAAATTATCAAAAAATGAAAGCTAAAGTTGAAGCTATTGAAAGTGGAAACTAAATAGTATAGTTCATTAAATAAAAAAAGCTACTTAATTTTTAAGTAGCTTTTTTTATTTAGATTATTTTTTTGATTACCCTTAACTTATGGGTATGCATTCGTTTGTCTACATTGTATATCCCAGAATGGTCCAAACGATCTATTCTTACTTTGCCGTGTGCATGGATAATATAATTGTTGGCCATTATTATACCAACATGAACAATATGTCCTTCGTTGTTATCAAAAAAGGCCAAATCACCAGGTTCACTTTCCTCTATAAAACTTAAGGCTTCTCCTTGTGTAGCTTGCTGCGAAGCATCACGCAAAAGTTTGTACCCATTGAGTTTGTATACCATCTGTGTAAAACCGGAACAGTCAATTCCAAAAGGAGTTTTTCCGCCCCATAAGTATGGTGTATTTAAATAGGTAAATGCAGTTTTTAGTAGTTGTTCTCTTGGTTGAATACCTTGTACCAAGCTTCCGTCATGTTTATGGTCTAAAATAGAGAGACCATTTAAAGTAGATCCTAATGGTATGGTAATTAAATTGGCATTACTGTCTTGAACAAACTCAACCAAATCAGATGACAATATAGGCAATTCACTTTTTAAAGTATTGAATTGTTCTTGGACAATCTCTATATATTGCTTGTTATCTACCCAGCCCTCATAATTATCAAAATGCAAACGGATTTTGCTCCAATGTTTGCGTTGCTCCAATACCTTAAAGAAATCTCCATATAATATTTGCGAAACAAGTTCGCTTTTGTCGGAGGGCTCTAATCGTAAAGGAACAATGCTTAAGTTACAAATTCCGTATTGCATGTATCTGTTTTAGTTACGTTCAATAACAATTGCTGAAGCACCACCACCACCATTGCAAATGGCAGCTGCTCCAATTTTAGCATTGTTTTGTTCCAAAACATTTATAAGTGTGATGATAATTCTAACACCAGAGCATCCTAAAGGGTGTCCTAAGGAAACAGCACCTCCGTTAACGTTCACTTTATCATCGCTTAATCCAAGAAGTTTCATGTTGGCTAGACCTACCACAGAAAAAGCTTCATTGAATTCAAAAAAATCAACATCTTCTATAGCAACACCTGCTTTGTTCAATGCCTTAGGAAGGGCTTTGGCAGGAGCTGTTGTAAACCACTTTGGTTCGTGTGCCGCATCGGCATATCCTTTAATGGTAGCTAATGGCGTTAATCCTAATTCTTCAGCTTTATCTTTACTCATCAAGACTACAGCGCCGGCTCCATCATTAATGGTGGAAGCATTTGCTGCGGTAACAGTTCCTTCTTTGGTAAATGCTGGTCGCAACGATGGAATCTTTTCCATTTTTACATTCGTAAACTCTTCATCTTTGTTCACTACCAATGCGTCACCACGACGTTGAGGCACTTCAACAGGAACTACTTCATTGTCGAATTTTCCAGCTTCCCAAGCAGCAGCAGATCTTTCATAAGACTGTATAGCAAAAGCATCTTGGTCCTCACGAGAGAAATTATATTCGGTGGCACATGCATCGGCGCAAACTCCCATAGCGTTTTGGTCATAAGCGTCAACCAAACCATCTTTTTGCATTCCGTCAATTAAACTTGCAGGTCCAAATTTAGTACCCATACGCGCATGCATGTAATGCGGTATTAAACTCATGTTTTCCATACCTCCAGCAACCACAATGTCAGCATCACCCAAGGCAATAGATTGTGCGGCTTGCATAACGGCTTTCATACCAGAAGCACATACTTTGTTTACTGTTGTACAAGGAACAGTATCTGGAATACCAGCATACATAGCGGCTTGTCTAGCCGGTGCTTGACCAGCTCCAGCTTGTACTACGTGGCCCATTAAAACTTCCTGAACCAATTCTGGTTTCAAGTTAATTTTATCTAAAGCTCCTTTTATGGCAACTGCTCCCAATTTTGGTGCAGGTATTGTTGATAAACTTCCTAAAAAACTACCTATTGGTGTCCTTGCAGCAGACACAATTACGACGTCTTTACTCATTGTTATGCATTTGTATTAGTTCGAGCAAAATTAATCATTTTTTTACAGAGTTAGGAACGAAATGGCATTATAACGTTATCGTAAATTTTAAGTTGTTCATTGTGAAAATTATAGCTAATTATTGTAAGCTTGTTATCGGCATAATTAGAATTTACTAAAATTTAATAGTTAGGCTTTATTTCTTACATTTGAAATTGTGTCAATAGTACTCTATGAATGAACTTATAAATAAATGGTACAGAAACCACGCACTTTTATATAAGGTATTGCTGTTTATTGCTACCACTTTATTGATTGTGTACCTCTTTCCAAAAAGTGGGAAATTTAAATATAGTTTTGAACAAGGTAAGCCTTGGCAGTCCGAAAACTTATATGCTCCTTTTAATTTTGCCATAAAAAAATCGCAAGTTGAGATTGCTGAAGAAAAAAGGGCGATTCAAGAAAACAGCACCTTATATTTCAATCTTGATGAAAAGGTGAAAGCGACGGTTTTAGAGGCTTATAAAAATCATTATAAGACGGCACTTCCTGATAGTGTTAGGCAAAAAAACAATGCTCTTTACAGAATAGGAAAAGATGTGTTAGACCAAATTTATAAATATGGCGTTTTAGACGACACTTATAATTATGGACCAGACAAAAATGTGGTGCTTTTAAATGACCAAACCCAAGTAGCCACCATTAATTATAAAGACCTTACAAAGACCAATGCCTTTATTGGAATTCTTGAAATGTCTTTGGCTGAGAATCACTATGAGGCTTATAGCCCCAATTTTGTGTCTTTGTTCTTTGATATTGTTAAGCCCAATATTTCGCTGAATAAGGCGATAACAGAAAATGCCCTTAAGGAAGAATTGGATAGAGTGTCACCCACTAGAGGGAGTATTGAAAAGGAAACCTTAATCATATCTAAGGGAGAATTGGTTGAGGGTAAAAAATATGACATTTTGGAGTCCTTAAAATCCGAATACGAATCGCAGGTTTGGAGTGAGTCTAATTACAACTGGGTGATTTTTGCATATACGCTGTTGGTTGCTTTGGCTTTATTGATGCTATTATTGTTTCTTAGAAAATACCGAATGGAGGTATTTTTGGACAATACTAAGGTGACTTTCATTTTTTTCAATATTGTCTTTGTCATATTGTTGACTACCTTGGTGATAAATTACGATTCTAGGTATGTTTATGTAATCCCCTTGTGTATACTTCCACTAGTGCTGAAAGCCTTTTTTGATGCACGTTTAGGCTTGTTTTCACATGTGCTTACCGTATTGCTTCTTGGCTTTATTGTACCTAATAGTTATGAATATATTTTCCTTCAAATCATTGCTGGAATTGTAACCATCTTAACAGTTTCTGAACTTTACAAACGGGCTAATTTGTTTATTTCGGTAGGTCAGATTACCCTTATTTACATAATTGCCTATTTTGCCTTTTTCGTGATTCATGAAGGAAGTGTAGCTAGTTTGAAATGGGGAACATTTGGATTGTTTATTTTATGTGGGCTTGCCACGCTGTTTGTACAGCCATTAATCTACATATATGAGAAATTGTTTGGGTTGGTGTCTGACGTGTCGTTATTGGAGCTCTCTGATACTAATTCTAAGTTGTTGAAGGAATTGGCCAATAAAGCTCCAGGGACATTTCACCACTCCTTAAATGTGGCTAATTTGGCTGAAGCGTCGGCCAATGAGATTGGTGCCAATGCCATGTTGGTTAGGGTAGGAGCATTGTATCATGATATAGGCAAAATGAAAAACCCTACTTATTTCACCGAGAACCAATCAACAGGAATCAATCCGCATGATGAGTTGTCGCCAAAAGAAAGTGCCAGAATTATTATAGATCATGTTATCGACGGAATTGAAACTGCTAAAAAGAACAATCTTCCCGATCGCGTCATTGATTTTATAAGAACACACCACGGAATGAGCCTTGTCTATTATTTTTATTTGAAGGAGCGTGAAATAGACGAGAATTTGAACAAGGAGGAATTTAGGTATCCGGGTCCAAAGCCATTTAGTAAGGAGACAGCCATTTTAATGATGTGCGATAGTGTAGAGGCAGCCTCAAAAAGTTTAAAGGAACCTTCGTCCACCAAAATAGACAAGTTTGTTGAATCTATTATTGGGAAGCAAATGGAGAGTGGTCAGTTTTTGAATGCCAACATTACCTTTAAGGAAATTGAAGCCATCAAAAAGGTTTTAAAGAGCAAATTGGCCAATATTTACCATTTGAGGATAGAATATCCAGAATAATAATTATCGTTCTTAAAACGGCCGAAAAAAGAACCCTACTGATAAGACCAAATTTTACAAAGTATCATAAAACAAAAAAGCCTTACTAAAACTAGTAAGGCTTTTTGTGATCGCGACAGGATTCGAACCTGTGACCGTCTGCTTAGAAGGCAGATGCTCTATCCAGCTGAGCTACGCGACCAATCTTTAAGAGCGTTCCTCAAAAAGGCGGTGCAAATATAAGTACATACTTCATACAAAACAACTCTGTTTTTGATTTTTTTCAAAAAACTTTTTTGAGCAGCTATCAAGGGCTTGTTCCCGATATAGGAGCATTGCGCTAATTCAAAAAAGTTTTGCAGTGATAATATTTTTTAAACAATTTCAGGATGAGTGTTTTAGTGTTGGTGTTTGTTTAAATTGGCAAACCATGCTTTAGCAGATTTCAACTTCCTTCTAGAGATTTCAATAAAATTACCGTCATGAAAAAAAAATGATTGATTTTCTATTTTTTCTATAAAATGATGGTTAATGAGTACAGAACGGTGACACCTAAAGAAGCCAAAATCCATTAAAATCTCCTCAAAATAGCCGAGATTCTTTGATGATAATTCTTGGCTTCCGTTATGTAAAATCAATTTACTATAGTTTCTGTCGCCTTCAATGTATTTTATTGATTTCAATTTTAACCTAAGCATCCCCAAATGTGACGGTAATAACAGCGTTTGATCCTTAACATGTTTAGTTTTTTGGTTAGATAAGGCATTTTTAACCTTCTCTTGGTTTTCTGATCCGTTGTTTTGATTGGAAAACCTTTTTACCGCATTTTTTAGTTCTTGGGTATTGAATGGCTTTAAAAGATAGTCCAGAGCATTAAAACGTATGGCTTTTATGGCATAATGACTATGGGAAGTAATAAAAATGGTTTTAAAATCAATTTTGCTAATGGCGTTGAGCATCTCGAAGCCTGTCATGTCGGGCATTTCAACGTCCAGAAATATCAGTTCTGGCTGCAGGGCTTTAATCTTTTCAATGCCATCCTTTCCATTAGAGGCTGTGCCTACAACTGTTAACTGTTGATGGTTGGTTTGTAAATGATCCTTTAATACTTCTAAAATAAACGGATTGTCATCTATGAGTACGGTTTTAATGCTCATGTTAAACTTGAATTTGTATCAGTTGCGTCTTCATAAACCTGAAAACAATACCATTTGATAATAATTAAAGCCATTGGATAATTCAAAAGCATCATTAAAAAGGGTTGGTTTCTAAATTTATACAACATTAAAAATGGGAAATTTTTCTATTAAATAAAAAAATAACCAGTAAGACATCTTTATTATGAAAACTTTAATGACATCTATTGTGTTGTGTTTCTTTTTAATTGGGAATGCTCAAGATCAAAAAACGGTAGCATTTGGAGTAGAAGATAGCATCTTTTCTAAAGTGTTAAATGAGTACAGAAAAGTTTGGATTTATAATCCAGAAAAAGCATCAGGAATTTTTCAATCTAAAAAGGTGTACCCTGTTCTGTATTTGTTGGATGGTCCTACCCATTTCCATTCCGTTGTAGGCATGATAAAGCAATTAAGTACTGCAAATGGTAATACGGTTTTGCCTGAAATGATTATTGTGGGAATACACAATACCAATAGATTTAGAGATTTAACTCCAACACAAATGGTTGAAAGATCAGGGTATACAACAGATGATATGAGAAAAAATACAGGTGGAGGTGATTTGTTTTTGGACTTTATTGAAAAGGAATTGAAGCCTTATATAGAATCAAATTATCGAACGGCTCCCTATAGTATGTTGGTAGGTCATTCTCTTGGAGGGATGATGGCTATTTACACTATGTTCCAGAGGCCCCAAATGTTTCAAAGTTATATTGCTATTGACTCATCGATATGGTGGAACAATCAAGAAATTTTAAAGGAAATCCAAAACCGTCCAAACTTAAATTATTTAAAAGGAACATCTCTTTACCTGGGTTACGCCAATACATTGGTAGAGGGCTATGATATTTCAACAGTAAATGAAGATACTTCAGAGGAGACACTTCATATACGATCTATTCTGTCATTAGATACATTTTTAAAGAATAATGCTGTAGAAGGGTTTAAATACAAGAGCCAATTTTATGAAAACGACACTCACGGTTCAGTACCATTGATTACGGAATATGATGGTTTACGGTTTTTGTTTAAATTCCATAGAATTGATATCGATGAAAAAGATTTTGAGAATCTAGAGGTCGATATGGTCTCGCAAATTGAAGCACATTACCAAAATGTTTCCACCCATATGGGTTATCAGGTGAAAGCCGATGAAAACTTGATAAACAGATTGGGATATGGCATGTTGAATGGTAATTTATACGAAAGGGCTGAGCAGTTCTTTACCTACAACACAAAGATCCATCCAGATAGCTTTAATGTGTACGATTCCCTTGGTGATTACTATGTGGCAACAAACAACAAGGAAAAGGCTGCTGAAAGCTACCAAAAGGCTCTAGAACTTCAGGAATATCCTCTTACTAGGGAAAAATTGGAACAGCTAAAACAACAGTAGCAACGTTATGGTAACTTTTTTAATTGTTAAAATTAGTAACTTACTAGAATGAAACGTTTTAATATATTTCTATTTATTGTTTTTGCATTTGCATTTGTTAATTCAATAAATGCACAGATAGCAACTATAGATTCTCTTTATCAGGTTTTTAATGATACTTCCAAAACTCCAGAAATGAGGTTGGAGGCTTATGATAAGCTCTTTCTTTATTTGTCGGATGGAAATCTTAATAAATCAATGCAATCTAAAGATTTTTTTAATCTTTTAGACAAACTGTATCTATGGAGTGATACAGCTATTGAATTAAACACCAAAAGCTTGAAAAGCTATAATCAAGGGAAGATTTATTTTTTGAAAGGCACCTATTTGATGATTAAAGATAATCAATCGGTAGATTGTGGGTATTTGAAAGTGGCTTTGGATTTTTGCATCAAAGAAAAGGACAATTATTATTTGAATGCTATTTTGGATACTTTAATCCGATATGATTGTAAAGATATTTCTAAACAGAAGATTTCCGAATTCATATTGGATTTAAATAAAGAAGACTTAAGTGATAAAGATAGATTGAACTTATATCTGTCAATGAGTCGATTTACCGAAAATGATTCTATAAGGCCTATTTTAATTGAGGGGATCCCTTCTGTTTTGAGTTCTAAAGATCTGAAAAATATCAAGTTATGGTCTTTCTATTCGGAATTATTGGAAAATCTAGACTCAGAAATATCGATGCCGCTTTTTGATAGTATTAAAAGGACTTTAGATGTTACCGAATCGAGAGATAAATTAATTCCAATGTTCACAACCTTGGGAGAATTTTATATGCGTAACGAAAAGTATCCTGAGGCTCTAGAGGCTTTTCAAAAGGCTTTAAGACTGTCTGAAGAATTAAGTTTTGAAATTGAGAATTTGGAAATGGTTTGGGTTTGGATTGGAGAAATCCATTCCAAAATTGAAAATTTTCAAGAAGCTCAAACATATACGTTAAAGGGCCTTGAAATTGCAAAACGAAAAGAAGGACTTACTAGGGTAGCAAGTTTGTATCTTTCCATGGCCTCCGTTAAAAGTGATATGGGAGAAGCACAGGAAGCATTAAAGTATATAGATTCTGCTGTTGGGTTAATGGTTTCGAAGGTTGATGAAGATAAAGCTTGTGAACAGTGCATGAATTATGCTTTGATAGTAAAATCTAAAGTTTATAATGGGTTAGGTGACTACCAAAAAGCCTTGGATCAATTACTCCAAGTAGAGCCTTTTTATGTCAATAATTTGTATAGTGAAGTTCAGCCATTCTTATATCAAGAAATGGGAAGAGCATATATGGGGCTTGGTGAGTTTAAACAAGCTATTTCTTCTATAGATAAGGCGAAATCTTATTCAAATTCAAACCTCCTTGAAAACAAGCACAATTATGAAATATTGGCACAATCCTACAGGGGGTTGGGTAATTATAAAAAGTCGCTTGAAGCTTTTGAAGTGTTTGTGGCAGCAGAGGATTCCATTACAAAATTAAGGAACAGCCAAAAAACAATGCGTTTGGAACTGGAAAACGCTTTTAATCAACAGCGTTTAAAAGATAGTTTGGTGGTTCAAAAATCAGCTTTGGATAAGGAGTTGGTGGAAAAGAAGTTAGGTAAAGAGAAAACCTACCGGAAATTAATTATTGGAGCTGCAATTTTAGCATTATTGGCTGCTTTGGGGCTGTATAACCGTTTGAATTTTATCAAAAAGACCCAACGTGTCTTAAAGGAAAAAAATCGTGTTATAGAAGCTGAAAAGGAAAGGGCGAAATCCTCAGAACGTGCTAAACATCAATTTTTAGCCAATATGAGTCATGAAATTAGAACACCAATGAATGCCATTAAAGGAATGACCGATATTTTATTGCGAAGAAATCCAAAAAAGGAACAACTGGATTATTTACAGGCCATAAAAGAATCGTTGAATTCTCTTTTGGTAATTATTGATGATGTATTGGATTTGTCCAAGATTGAATCCGGTAAAATTGAGTTGGAGAAAATGCCTTTTTCAATTTCGGAAGAAGTTTATAAAGTGGTTCAAATCATGAAATTCAAGGCTGAAGAAAAAGGGATTGAATTAATCGTGGATTTTAGGAAAGATATTCCTATGGTTAAAGGGGATTCCGTCAGGTTGCGTCAGGTTCTTTTAAACCTTGTGGGTAATGGCATAAAGTTTACATCAGTTGGTAAGATTGTTATAAAAGTAGAGCCAGAAAGTGAGGTAGGGGAAGAAACTCTTCAAGTGCATTTTTCAATTACTGACACTGGTATTGGCATTGAAGATGATAAGCTGGAGACTGTTTTTAAATCTTTTGAGCAGGCGCAAACAGATACTAGTAGAAAGTTTGGAGGCACAGGGTTAGGGTTAAGCATAGCAAAGAAAATAATTAAGCAGCATGGAGGTGATATTTGGGTAAATAGTAAAAAAGGAGAGGGGAGCACGTTTCATTTTGTAATTCCTTATTCTCCATGTTTAAAGCCGTCACTGCTAAATGGCAAAGGGCATTTTAATAATTTAAATGTAGCAAAAGCCCAATTAGAAGGTGTTAAAATATTGTTGGTTGAAGATAACGCCTTTAATGCAGTGGTAGCCAAAGAAGAATTGGAAGATAGCTTACAAAGCATTACAGTGGTAATTGCCGAAAATGGAAAAAAGGCTTTGGAAAAATTGAAGATGGAGGTCTTTGATGTTGTTTTAATGGATGTTCAAATGCCTGTTATGAACGGACTGGAATGTACACAGACTATTCGTAAAATGAAAAATTCAACTAACTGTATCCCAATTATAGCCATGACAGCAAATGTGCTAAAGGAGGAAGTGCTTAGGTGTTATGAAGCGGGAATGAATGATTTTGTGCCAAAACCTTTTGAGGTGGCCGATTTACTTCAGAAAATCTATAAAGTTACCAGTGAGAACCGTAAAATTCTAAAATCATGAAAACGTTTAATAATAAAATATTTATTGTTGATGATGAGCCCTTGTTTTCTACAATGTTAAGCGATTATTTAATAAAGCAAAATCCATATTTGGAGGTGAAAAGTTTTATGTCTGGGGAGGCGTGTTTGGAATCTTTATTTGAAAATCCCGATTTAATAATTTTGGATCATTATTTGAATTCCAATCAGTCCTTAAATATCAGTGGCCTGGAAGTATTAAGCGAAATAAAGAAAACTAAGACACATCCAGTTGTCGTCATGCTTTCAGGTCAGGATAGCTATTATACAGCAGCAAAAGCTATTGGTCTAGGAGCGCTGCATTATGTTATTAAAGACGAGGAAGCCTTTGAAAAGGTTGGGCAAATTGTTAAGGCAAATATATGAATGGAATTATGTCAGGTAACTTGTCATTTTTGGAAAAGTTTACGGAAGGAGATTCGTTAAAGATGAAAAAGTACATTGCTTTGTACTTGAAAACAGCACCCATACTTTTTGAATCATTAGAGCGAAGCATTTTAGATCAGGATTGGGGTAAAGTATCGCGTGATGCACATTCTTTAAAGCCTCAAGTAATGTATATGGGATTAGATAATTTGAGCAAATTGTTACTGGAAATAGAATTGAAAGCAAAGGCCCAAGATACTTTGCTGCTGAAAGAGCTTTTTGAAAAAGCTTTAGATTTACACAGGCAATCAACACCAAGTTTGCAAGCCTATTTAAAAACTTGAATTTATGGTATAAAAAAAGCTGAACAAATCATTGTTCAGCCTTTTGTCGGGGTGGCAGGATTCGAACCTGCGACCTCCTGCTCCCAAAGCAGGCGCGATGACCGGGCTACGCTACACCCCGAAAGGATGCGGAGAGACGGGGACTCGAACCCCGGCGACAGTTACCCGTCGACAGATTAGCAATCTGCTCCATTACCACTCTGGCACCTCTCCAATATTTAATAAGAACCTTGCTTAATTGCGGATGCAAATGTAGGATATCATTGCGGATCTCACAACTATTTTTTCAATTTTTTCGTCAGGATTTTAAAATTAAAAGTTTCTGAAATTTTAACTGACTTGAAGCCAATATGTTTAGGCCAATTGTAAGTTTTCAATTTTTTTAAATGAAATTTCCGAAAAGTCCTCAATGACTAGATTTGCTAGACTGTAATCTTGATTTTTGGAATGTTCACTTTTATAGGCTACACAAAAAATATTGGCACTATTGGCGGCTACAATACCATTGGTAGAATCTTCAACAACCATGCAATCTTGCTTGTTATATCCTGAGAATTCGGCAGCTTTTATAAAAATTTCTGGATGCGGTTTGGAAGCTTTTAAATCGGCACCGCTTAATTTTGCTTTAAAGTATTGGTCTAAATCAAATCTTTTAAAAACACGATTAATGGTGCTCATAGTGGCTGAGGACGCTAAAATTAAGGTTAAACCATTGGCGTGATAATCCTGGATTAGTTCTAATACACCATCTAAAAGCTGTAAACTCTCATCATAATCAAATAGCTCATTAAAATGACTTCGTTTTCTGTTTTCAAGATTGATAGGATCCTCGTTCAGATTAAAATGATTGCAAAGAAATTTGCAGACATTTCTCGTGGATTTTCCTGTAAAGCTTTCATAAAGTTCAGCAGAAACCTCAATTCCAAAATCAGAGAACATTTTGTGGTAAGCTTTATGGTGTAAGGGTTCGGTGTCTACAATAACACCGTCCATATCAAATAAGACCGCTTTCAACATCATAAATAAATTTTGGGCGAAGATAAGTTATTTTTCAGTGGAATAGATACTCTTGAATGGGGGCTAAATGTTTCGTTTAGTTGTGTTAATACAATGTAAGCTTAGGCTTATTAAATTGTAATTTATCGAATTATTTTGCTTTTTATCGATGTTTTTTTTGGAGATTACGAATAAAAGAATCTATATTTGCAATGTAAATCATTAAACCCCAACCAAATGAACGCCAACTTAACCAAAAACATTCTTGCTTTAGTAGCAATGAGTATTCTGTTCAACTGCACTTTAGAACCTGAAGAGGATTCTATTAACACTTTTAGTGTAACCGAAGATTTAGAGTTATCTGAAAATACCATACCTCCTCCTTGTCCTGGATTTGATCCTACGGCAAGACTGATTAATAATGGCTCCTCTATATTTAGTTTTGAAATCTATACAAGTGAAGGTGAGTTTTTGGCAGGTGAATATGGCATTGGACCAGGAGAAACATCTGAATGGTTACCTTTTGAAGAAGGAGAAGTGCTGTTTTCTCTGGAAAGTGAGTTTGAAACGGATATAAAACTGTCTCAAGATATGGAGTCCTGTGATACCTTTAGTATGGAAATTGATCAGGACAACCAATTGGTAGGTATGTAGAAGAAATACCTAAGAAACTTTTTTACAAAAAATCACGATTTTTTCATCGTTTAGGTTGGTGGAGAAGAATAAGTAAAGTTCTCCACCATCTTTTATCTTCAACTTGGTTCGAAGCTTTTGCACCGTTTCTGGAAAATTTCTAGTGGTAATATTGGCCTTGGAAATAGCTTCCTTTTTTAGAAGTTGTTTGTTGAAAGGCATCGTTTTGATAATTTCAAAACGTCTCCCTGGAAACTCAATTAAAGTTTTAGATGTATAAAGGTGTGTGTGCTGATGAAGCTTCGGAACTCCCATTTTTTCTGAAATAGACTTAAAGGCTCCCGATTTTAGAATGGCCGCATTGGGCTCGTAAAGATATGAAAGTGGTTCGCTATAAGTTGCGCTAGCAGTTTTCTCATCCTTAAATATGAAATCGAACTGTTCCGGTGTTGGCTGCGTAAGGTTGATGGTTTTTATATCAATTTCGCCTTCAAAATTGTCTTCTAAAGTCCATAATAATTCTTTAACGTCATTGTTGAGAGCAACAATATGAATGGCCTTGATATGCTTTAATTCTTCTATGCCTACAGAAATATCCAAAAGAGGAGAAGTCTTGATCATGATGTTTTTGGAACGTTGAAATAGCATGTCTAGATGTAAAGGCACATTGGGTAGGCAGTCGTTTAAAAAGAAGACTTTGCCTTTACTGTCATGACGTCTTGAAGGATCAATGTAAATCCAATCGTAGTTGTTTTGATGAGTTTCTAAATGAACAATACCATCGACGTTTAGTGTTTTAATATTCGCCTTTAATTGCGCATAGTTATGCGTAACAATTTCCGAGAGTTCAGGATTTAATTCACAATGCGTAATATCTTGAAACCGTTTAGAAAAATAGAAGCAATCTACTCCAAAGCCAGCTGTGAGATCAATTAGGGAATTTCCTTCTATAAGGTCTGCTTTGTAGCTAGCCGTAGCTTCTGAAGAAGTCTGTTCAATATTGAGTTTGTTTGGGTAGTAAATGTATGGAGTGTTGAACCAGGTTGGCAGTTTAAATTGACTCCGTTTTTTTGCTTCAATTTGTTCTACCAAAAGTTTAATGTCTACCGTAATGTCCTGATGCTTTTTAAAGAGTAAAGCAACTGTGTCAGAATTTAAATGGGAAGCGATAAATTCTTGGTGAGTGGTATTTAAAATGTCAGGATTCAATTTAGAGGTCTTTTGTGAGTCTTTGAACCAATTTCACATCGGATAGGAACTCTTTTAAAATAACTTTTAAGGCGGTGTAAGCAGGGACGGCTACTACCATTCCAACCACACCAAAAAGGATTCCGGCAATAATGATTACTAGAAAAATTTCTAAAGGATGGGATTTTACACTTTTTGAAAATATAAAAGGTTGGCTAATAAAATTATCAATTAACTGGCCAACTGCAACCACCATTAGTACATAAAGCGTGTTGGATAATACCAAGCTACTGAAACCATCTCCAAGGTTGGATGTCATGGAAAGCGTTACCATAATAACAGCTCCAATTAGTGGTCCAATGTAAGGTACTAAATTAATGAGTGCGCATAGAAAAGCTATAACGATAGCATTTTCAACACCAACAATAAGTAGACCTATGGTGTAGATTAAAAACAAAACAGAAATTTGAATGATCAAACCAATGAAATAGCGGGAGAGTAGATCTTTTATTTTATCAAAAGATTTTTTTGAACGCGCCTCTTTATTGTCAGGAATAAAGGAAAGGATGCTGTTTTCCAGAAGTTTACTGTCTTTCAGAAAAAAGAAGGAAATGAACAGTACAGAAAAAAGGCCTATCCCAAAGCTCCCAAAGCCACCAACAATGGCATTTATAAAATCTGGTATGGCTCCAAAATCCAGCTTTTCAATTAAGTTGGAATATTTAAAGGAGTTTTCCATATCGATATGATAAATATGGAAATAATCAATAAGCTGTATGTATAGGTTCTCAATGTTGCTTTCCAGCTTTTGAATGTCCAAAAGTGCTAGGTTATGGCTTTGCTTTACAATTAAAGGAATAAACATACCTATAAGTCCCACTAAAAGTCCTATTAAAAGAACCATGGTTGTAATAACAGCTAGGGTATTAGTGAATTTAAGACGTTTTCTGAGAAAAAAGACAATAGGCCTTCCTATCAAAGAAGTAACCCCAGCAATCACAATATAAGTGATTACCGATTGAATTTTATATAAAAAGAATAGGATGAGTGCTATGGCTAAAACAATGCCTAAAGCCCTTAAAATTCCGTTTGCTATTACTTTTGAATCCATATCTGTAAATATAGAAAATTGGATTACATCATTTGCTTTGTTAGTTCATAAAGAGCAACACTCGTTGCCTGCACAACATTCATACTGCTGTTTTGTCCAAACATTTCAATATGTAAAATGTGGTCACAGTTTTTAAGGACTTCTTCAGAAACACCAAAATTTTCATCACCAATCACTAAAGCTGTGGGAAATTGTTGGTTATATGTGAAGGAGTGCAGCGGATTACTGTTGGAGGTAATTTCCAGTGCGATAATCTGATATCCTTCTTGTTTTAGGGCCATCGCGGCTTCCAAAGCATTCGCTTCTATTTTAAAAGGAACTACTTTTTCAGTGGCCCTTGCGGTTTTTGTCATTTTGCGTCCCATAGGGATGTCATCACCACAAAAAATGAGCTGTTCCACTCCAAAGGCATCAGCAGTTCTGAACAGACTGCCAATATTGGGTGCGTTGGAAATATTATTGCAAATAATGGTGATGGGAAATTGCTTTTTATTGAATTTTGAGGTGTAGTGGGTGAGTTGTGTCACTGTTGTGTTCGTTTATTGCGAAGTTTAGTTTAAAAAATAAATGATTGCTATGGGGATGGCTATTGAAAGACAAACAATCATCAGTAGTATTCTTCTTTTCGTTTTGCTTAACTTTTCTAAGTTTTTCATGGAATTATAAGAGGCAATCGAAAGTAATTCACCTACAAATTCAATTAAATCTCCCATACATTTAGTAACTAATGCTCAAAGGCATACTTAACAATATTGGCTCCCATTTTTAGAGCTTTTTCCCTAACGTCTTGTGGATCGTTGTGTACCTCGGGGTCTTCCCATCCATCTCCTAAATCACTTTCAAAAGTAAATAAAAGTATAAGTCGGTTTTCGTGAAAAATACCAAATGCCTGTGGGCGTTTACCATCATGTTCATGAATTTTGGGAAGCCCTTCAGGGAATTTGTAGGCAATGTTAAATATTTCGTGGGTTTTAGGGATTTCAACAAGTTCTGAATTTGGAAACACTTTTTGAAGCTCTTTCGTGATATAAGGGCGCATACCGTAATTGTCGTCGATATGAAGAAAACCGCCGGAGAGTAAATAATTTCTAAGATTCTCGGCATCTTCTGGACTGAAAAATACATTTCCATGTCCCGTCATATGTATCAATGGATATTGAAAAATATCGGTGCTTCCAATTTCAACAGTTTCAGGGGTGCTGTTCATTTGGGTGTTGATGTTGGCATTGCAGAAGGCAATAAGATTAGGTAAGGAGGTAGGGTTGCTGTACCAATCACCTCCACCTTTGTATTTGGCAACTGCTAGATTTTGAGCCGATAAACATAAGGGAAATAAGCAAATTGTAAGGGCAAGAAACTTCTTCATAACTATTCATTTGTAAAAGCAACCGAATGACAGGCCACAATTGCAGCTGTTTCTGTCCTTAATCGGGTGTTTCCCAAAGTTACAGGAATAAAATCATTCTTGAGGGCCATTTCAATTTCTTTTACACTAAAGTCTCCTTCGGGACCTATTAGAATTGTAATTTCACTTTTAGGAACCAATTGACCCTTGAGGGGTTTTTTGTCCAATTCTTCACAATGGGCAATAAATTTTTGTCCAATGAATTCTTGCTCTATAAATTCTTTAAAAGGAATAGCTGCCTGCAGTTGTGGCATATAACAACTCAAGGATTGTTTTATTGCGGACTGCAATATTTTTTCAAACCGCTCTGTTTTGATAACTTTCCTTTCGCTGTGCTCACAAATGATAGGCGTTATGGTATCAATCCCAATTTCAGTGGCTTTTTCCAAGAACCATTCGTAGCGATCGTTCATTTTTGTGGGGGCTACAGCCAAATGAAGCTTGTAATTGTGCTTGTCCTGAAACGTTTTGGATGTAATTGTTGCTCGACAATGTTTTTGGTCGGCTGTTTCTATTTCTGCAGTAAACAACCAACCTTGTCCATTGGTGATGTACAATATATCCCCTTGTGATTTTCGAAGCACTTTTACAATATGCCGACTTTCTTCTTTGTCAAAAGAAATTTGAGTGGAAGTTTCTAAAAGTTTTGGGTTGTAGAACAGCTGCATATATTAAATTTTTAAACGCGCCGTGGCAGTTACATTAAAATCAGAAAACTCACCCTCTAAATATTTTAAATAGCCCACAATAGCAATCATGGCCGCATTGTCTGTGGTGTACTCAAATTTTGGAATGTAGGTTGTCCAACCAAATTTTTTCTCACCGTCTTTAAGCGCTTTTCTAATACCAGAATTCGCAGATACTCCACCACCAATGGCGATGTGTTTGATACCGGTTTCTTTGCTGGCCAATTTTAGTTTGTCCATTAAAATACCAATAATGGTATATTGAATGGAAGCGCAAATATCATCTAGATTTTGTTCTATAAAATCAGGATTGTTTTTGGTTTCTTTTTGAATGAAATATAGAATTGCCGTTTTTAATCCCGAGAAGCTAAAATTAAGGCCATCTACTTTTGGCTTTGTAAATTTGAACGCTTTGGGATTTCCAACTTGTGCGCGTTTGTCTATTTGAGGGCCTGCAGGGTAGCCTAGGCCTAAAATTTTTCCACTTTTATCATATGCTTCTCCCACGGCATCATCAATGGTTTCTCCAATAACTTCCATATCAAAATAGGAATTCACCTTTACGATTTGCGTATGTCCTCCAGAAATAGTCATGGCCAAGAAAGGAAAAGGTGGTTTATTGAAACCTTCTTCTTCAATAAAATGTGCCAAAATATGAGCCGACATATGATTGACATCAATTAACGGAATGTTAAGTCCATAAGCCAAAGATTTGGCAAAAGATGTTCCAACCAGAAGTGACCCCATAAGTCCTGGGCCTCTTGTAAAGGCTATGGCGCTTAACTGGGATTTATCTATATTGGCCTTTTTTAACGCTTGGTGCACCACCGGAACAATGTTTTGTTGGTGGGCTCTAGAGGCAAGTTCGGGGACAACGCCACCATATTCTTCATGAATATTTTGACTTGCCACAACATTGCTCAAAATTTTTCCGTTCAGCATTACAGCAGCAGCCGTATCGTCGCAAGAAGATTCTATGGCAAGTATGTAAATATTTTGTGAAGTCATTACTGAAAATTAGGCACAATAATTGTTAATTTTGGCTTCAAAGTTAAAACATTAATACGTATCAAAAAATTTTTAAAAATAGTATCAAAGCTGGTAGCAATAGTTTTATTGTTGTTTGTCATTTTGGTGCTAATACTTTCCATTCCAGCAGTGCAGACCTCTCTAGGGAAATATGCAACCAAATATCTTAATGAAGAATTTGGGACCCACATTTCCATAGAAAAAGTTGGTTTGCAGTTTAACGGGGATGTTGAACTCAAACAAATTTATATTGAGGACTACAAAAAAGATACGTTGATTAGTGTGCGGGAACTGAATACTTCTATCCTTAATTTCAAGAATGTTTACGAGGGGCAATTGGTGTTTGGTGATATTGATATCATGAATTTGGTGTTTAATATCAAAACTTATAGGGGTGAAAAACAAACAAATTTGGATGTGTTTGTGGCACGCTTTGACGAGGAAAATCCAGATAAGGTAAAGAGTAATTTCTTGATGTCCTCCAGTGATGTGTCTATTTACAATAGTGTTTTTAAGTTAATCGATGAAAATAAAGAAACCCCAAAAATTTTAGAGTTTAATAATTTGAACATTAATGCTACTAATTTTTTGATCGATGGAAGTAATGTTAGCACTCGGATCAATACCTTAAATTTTAGGGATAGTAGGGGAGTGAAAATACAGAATATGATTACTGATTTTCAATATACGGTCGATTATATGAATTTTGATAACCTTCAAATCAAAACCACTAACTCCAAAATCCAGGGAACATTGCGGTTTGACTATTTGAGAGAAGACTTGCAATATTTTACAGATAAGGTAGCCATTACAGCCAAATTTGAAAATTCAGAAGTACAACTTGATGAGTTGAATACCTTTTATGATGAATTTGGAGAGAATCAATTGGCAAAATTCAATGTGGAAGTTAGCGGAACCCTAAACGATTTAAACACCAATAATTTAAGGTTAACAACTAGTAGGCGCAGTAAAATTTATGGAGATATTAATTTTAAAAACCTTTTTAACAATGAAGTAGGAACTTTTTCCATGGATGGAAAGTTTTCTAATTTGTCCTCAAACTATTATGATTTAACAGGCTTGCTTCCCAATGTGTTGGGGAACTCCATTCCTACAGTATTTTCAAAATTGGGAGATTTTACCATTACAGGTGATTCCTATATTACTCCAACCACAATAGATGCCAAATTGGAAATGGATACCGAGTTGGGGCATGTGTCGTCAGATTTGAATATGGAGCATTTAAATGATGTGGACAATGCTAAATATGTGGGTAATGTGGTGTTTGACGAATTTGACTTGGGTAAGCTTATAGAAAAGGAAGAAGTAGGGACAACATCCTTCAACCTTGATGTGGATGGAAAAGGCTTTTTGGTGAAAAACTTAAAAACACAAATCCAAGGAAAAGTGTTTTCATTGGTGTTCAATAATTATGACTACCAAAATATTGATGTGGCAGGACGTTTGGAAAGTGATGTGTTTAATGGAATTATTAATTCCAGTGACCCTAACTTTAAGTTTAGGTTTGATGGATTGGCAGATTTATCCAAGGACATTAAAACTTTAGATTTCTCGGCAGATGTGGCTTACGCCAACCTAAAAGCTTTAAATTTTGTAAAAAAGGATAGTGTTTCCATTTTTAAGGGGAATGTGGTAATGTCCATGAAAGGATCCAGTGTTGATGACGCCAAGGGGAGTTTAAGGTTTAAGAATACGACCTATATCAATCAAAGCAACGAGTTTTATTTTGAGGATTTCGATATCAAATCCAAATTCGAAGAAAACATGCGTGTTATCAGGATTAATTCTCCAGATATTATAGAAGGAACTATTAGAGGGGACTTTAAGTTCAAGGATTTGGGCAAACTCGTAAAAAACTCGTTTGGCAGCTTGTATTCAAAATACGAACCCAATGAGGTTAAAGGCCATCAGTACATTAACTTCAAATTTAATATTTACAACAAGATTGTAGAGGCCTTTTTCCACGAAGTAGAATTGGCCGAAAACACTTTTATAAAAGGCCGAATTGAAAATAGCGAAAATGGTTTTAAGCTTTCTTTTAGTTCGCCTCAAATAAAGGTGTTTGACTATTTTGCGCAAAATGTCAATTTATCCGTAGACAATAGTAACCCTGTTTACAACACATTTATAGAGTTGGATTCTCTTCATACCAAACATTATGATGTTTCACGGTTTAGTTTGATTAATGTTACCCAAAACGATACGTTGTTTATCAAATCCAATTTTAGGGGAGGAACCTATAATAGGGATACGTATGACTTGAGTATGTTTTATACTATTGATGATCATGATAAATCTGTTGTGGGGTTCCAAAAATCCAAAGCTACCTTCAAGGATTTTAACTGGTTCATAAACGAAGAAAAGGACACTTTAAACAAAATTGTGTTTGATCGTAAATTCAAGGAATTTAATTTTAAGAACTTGGTATTATCGAATTTGGATGAACAAATTGAGTTTTCTGGGGTTCTAAGAGATTCTACTTATAAGGATTTGAATTTGAATTTTAATGAAGTAGAATTAATGAAGATTACTCCTAGACTTGATAGTCTGTTTTTGGAAGGTGTTGTAAATGGAAAATTACACCTACTTCAGGATGGAGGTGTCTACACACCAAATTCAAGCATAACCATAGATAATTTTAAAGCAAACCACCACAATTTAGGCAATTTAAAAGCCGAAATCCAGGGGAATAGGTCGCTTACTAATTACAGTGTAGATCTTATATTGAAAAGTGACCGTTTAAGATCTTTGGAAGCCCATGGCGAAGTTGATGTTAGTGAAGCTAATTCCTATATAGATGTCAATATAGATTTTGATCGGTTTATCCTAGATCCGTTGGCGCCATTAGGAGCAGGAATTATCACTAACATACGAGGTATGGTGTCTGGGGAAGCGCAAGTGCTTGGAAGCCTCAAAAAACCGGATATTAGAGGAGATTTGTATTTGGACAATGCAGGTATTACTATTCCGTATCTTAATGTGGACTATAGTTTCGATTTTGATTCAAGGGTGACTCTGGAACAGCAAAAGTTCATTTTTCAGGATGTTGTGCTTACCGATTCCAAATATTTCTCGAGAGCTTTATTGAATGGGTACATTTCTCACGTTAATTTTGACGATTGGGTTTTGGGCTTGGAATTAGAGACCGATCGCCTTTTAGTTTTGGATACAGATGATTCTGAAGAGGCTCTTTATTATGGGACAGGATTTGTAGAAGGAGAGGCAAGCATAAAGGGGCCTGCCGACGAATTGGTCATAGCCTTTGATGGAAGTACCGAAAAAGGAACCGTATTTAAAGTACCGCTGAATGACTTGGAAACCTATGGAGATAACTCCTATATACATTTTTTAACACCAGAGGAAAAGGAAGCTCGTTTAAAAGGAGAGGACTACGTCGCTCCTGAAGTTAAGGGCTTAGAATTGGATTTCGACCTAATTGTAACTCCCGATGCGGATATTGAAATTGTTATTGATAGAAATTCTGGTAGTACCATCCAAGGATCTGGTAATGGTAACTTGTTGTTTGAAATAAATACAACAGGGAAGTTTAATATGTGGGGAGATTTTGCCGTCACTAAAGGGATATACAATTTTGCTTACGGAGGTTTAATTCAAAAGGAGCTGGAAGTTGAGCCAGGAGGGAGTATTATATGGGAAGGAGACCCAATGAAGGCCCAAATTAATTTAACCGCGGTATATAAAACCCAAGCCAACCCTTCTGTGTTGTTGGACAATCCTATTAATAGAAGTATCCCGGTGAATGTAGAAATTAGTTTACAGGGACAATTGGAACAGCCTGAACCAGAATTCAGTTTTAATTTTCCAAATGTAGGATCAACCATCAAATCGGAGTTGGAATATCGATTGGAGACTAAGGAAAGTCGAGAGTTTCAGGCTTTAAACTTGTTGTCTTTTGGAGCCTTTGCCAGTGAAATTAGCTTAGGGCAACAGGCCTATGGTACTATTGCCGATCGTGTAAACAGCCTTTTTAACAGTCTTTTTGAAGACGAAGATGGCAAATTGCAGATAGGGGTGAACCTGCAACCGGGGGAAGTTACTCCAGATTATGAAACCGATGATCGTTTGGGACTTACCCTGAGCACACAGCTAAGTGATAAGGTATTGATAAACGGAAAGGTTGGAGTGCCCATTGGAGGGGTTGAACAAACGGTAATTGCAGGAGACGTGGAGATTCAGGTTTTATTGAATGACGAAGGTACATTATCAGCAAAATTTTTCAATAGAGAGAACAGTATTCGCAATTTTGGAGAAGAAATTGGGTATACCCAAGGCATGGGCTTGTCTTATAACGTAGAATTTGATACTTTTAAGGAATTGCTTCAAATCATCTTTTCAGGAAAAAACAAAAAGAAAGCTTCAGAAAAGAAAGATGAAAATAAGGTAAAAAAGATCGATAACAACTTCCCAGATTTTATTAACGTCAAAGAAAAAACAACCAACAAATAGCATTATTTGTACTGATTTTTTAGCCTTTTAAATTATTTATTAACGAAAACGTTTGAATTTTCGTACTCCAATAAAAATATCGCAAATGGTAGTATTTATTGGTTATCTTTGTTATGTTGACTTTTCAAAACATATAAATTAATGAGTAAAAGCATAAAAAAAATAGCTGTATTTACCTCAGGGGGAGATGCTCCTGGAATGAATGCTGCTATTAGATCAGTTGTGAGAACTTGTGCATACCACAACATTCAATCTATTGGTGTTTACCGTGGATATGAAGGTATGATTGAAGGCGAATTTGTAGAAATGAATGCCCGTAGTGTTAAGGACATTATTAATAAGGGGGGAACAATTTTAAAGTCGGCTCGCTCAGATAGGTTCAGAACACCTGAAGGAAGAAAACAAGCGTACGAACAATTGAAAAAGGCAGGTGTAGATGCTTTAGTAGCCATTGGCGGAGATGGAACTTTTACAGGAGCCATGATTTTTAGCAGTGAGTTTGATATGCCAATTATGGGGATTCCAGGAACCATCGATAATGATATCTACGGAACGTCTCATACTTTAGGTTACGATACAGCCTTGAATACAGGCGTAGATGCCATTGATAAAATTAGAGATACGGCCAGTTCACATAACAGATTGTTCTTTATTGAAGTTATGGGCCGCGATGTTGGGCACATTGCCTTAAACGTAGGTGTTGGAGCTGGAGCTGAAGAAATCTTGATTCCAGAGGAAGATCTAGGATTGGATCGTTTGTTGGAATCTTTAAGACGTAGCAAGCGTTCAGGAAAGACTTCTAGTATCGTAATTGTTGCCGAAGGTGATAAAATAGGTAAAAACGTTTTTGAACTAAGGGATTACGTAGAAGAAAACCTTGGAGAATATGAAGTACGTGTATCTGTACTTGGTCATATGCAGCGTGGAGGTTCACCATCTTGTTTCGATCGTGTATTGGCAAGTAGGATGGGGGTGAAAGCCGTAGAAAGTCTTATGGAAGGAAAAACCAACTTTATGGTCGGGTTGTTGGATGATAAAATGGCATTAACACCATTGGATCAAGCCATCAAAGGCCAATCAAAAATAAATTTAGAATTACTTCGTGTGTCAGATATCATGACCACATAAACATTAAATTAAGATTATGTCAAAGTTAAAATTAGGAATCAACGGATTCGGGAGAATTGGAAGAATAGTATTTAGAGCTACCATCAACAGACCAGATGTGGAAGTGGTAGCCATCAACGACTTATTGGATGTAGAACACTTGGCGTATTTATTAAAATATGACTCTGTTCACGGAAAATTTGATGGAACTGTAGAGGTTAAGGATGGACATTTGGTTGTTAACGGTAAAACTGTTAGAATCACTGCCGAAAAAGATGCTAAAGCTCTTAAATGGGACGAAGTAGGTGCAGAGATCGTTGCCGAATGTACAGGAATCTTCACTACTTTGGAAACTGCACAATACCACATTGATGCTGGTGCTAAAAAGGTAGTTATTTCAGCTCCAAGTAAGGATGCTCCAATGTTTGTAATGGGAGTAAACCATACAGAAGCTAAAGCTTCAGATACTATTGTATCCAATGCATCTTGTACTACAAACTGTTTGGCGCCTGTAGCTAAAGTATTAAACGACAACTTCGGAATTGTTGAAGCTTTAATGACGACAGTTCACGCTACAACCGCTACACAATTAACAGTAGATGGCCCTTCTAGAAAGGATTACAGAGGTGGTAGAAGCGCTCTATTGAACATTATTCCTGCGTCTACAGGTGCTGCTAAGGCTGTAGGGAAGGTGATTCCAGAATTGAATGGAAAGTTAACTGGTATGGCATTCCGTGTACCAACTGCTGACGTTTCTGTTGTTGATTTAACTGTGAAGTTAGAAAAGGAAACTTCTTTAGACGAAATTAAAGCTGCTTTCAAGGCTGCTTCTGAAGGTGCAATGGAAGGTGTATTGGGATATACAGATGAATTAGTAGTGTCTCAAGATTTCGTAAGCGATGCACGCACGAGTATCTTTGATGCTGATGCAGCAATCGAATTGAACTCTACGTTCTTTAAAGTTGTGTCTTGGTACGACAACGAGTTTGGTTATTCAAACAAACTAATTGATTTAGCTTTACATGTAAGCAAATTATAATAACAATTTATATACGAATAGAAGACCGCAGTATAAAATTTGGGAAACTAAATGGAATGCTACGGTCTTTTTTTATTTTATTCTTATGATTTTAATAGTTGATAGCGGTTCTACAAAGTGCGATTGGATGCCAGTTGATTTGGATGGGAACCAACTTTCGGAAAAAATAAGAACACAAGGTCTCAATCCGGCAATTCTGGAGCGCAACGAGCTTCGAGTTAGGATTCTGGAAAATGAGGAGCTTATGGCTTATAGAGATAAAGCAACACACCTGTATTTCTACGGGGCAGGATGTGGTACTGAAAAACCTAAATTGGCGCTTCGCGACGTTTTGAAGGAAATTTTCACCTCTACGCACATAGAGATTGAAGAGGATACCATGGCAGCCGTAAGATCCACCATAAACCATGATGACGAAGCTGCAGTAGTATGTATCATGGGAACCGGTTCAAATTGTAGTTATTACGATGGTAAAAAACTACATCAACGAGTTGTGTCTTTAGGGTATTCGTTAATGGATGAGGCTAGCGGTAATTATTATGGGAAGGAGCTCATTAAGGATTACTACTATAAACACATGCCTTCTACATTAAGGGTGGCCTTTGATCATAAATATAATATGGAAGCCGATCATATAAAATACAATCTATATAAGCAACCTAATCCTAATGCTTACTTGGCCACTTTTGCTGAGTTTATGATTTTAAATAAGGAGTCCCAATATATGCATGATTTAATTGTAAGAGGTTTTAAATCTTTTGCTAAAAATATGATAATGCAATTTAAGGACGAATTGAAAACGGTTCCTGTACATTTCGCGGGATCAATTTCTTTCTTTACTCAGGAGCATATCAAGGAAGTTGCGGATGAAATGGGCTTTACTGTTGGTAATTTTGTGAGAAGACCCATTGAAGGGTTAGTTGATTATCATGTAAAAGGATTAAAACACGCATAAGAATAAGAAAAAAAAGTAATAAAAAAGCCTTGAAGAGATATTTCAAGGCTTTTTTTATTATCCGTTGTATACTTGGTTCTCCTGTTCGGCAACTCTAATAAAAGTGGTACGTTTGGTCAACTCTTTTAAACGTTGGGCTCCTACATAGGTACAGGTACTTCGCAAGCCTCCTAAAATATCTTGTAGTGTTGAATTTACAGGCCCGCGATAAGGAACTTCTACTGTTTTACCTTCGCTGGCACGATATTCGGCAATACCACCAACATGTTTTTCCATAGCTGTTGAGGAACTCATGCCGTAAAATTGTTTGTATTGCTTGCCATCCCGTTCAAATAATTGTCCCCCACTTTCGTCATGGCCAGCAAGCATGCCACCAAGCATTACAAAATCGGCCCCAGCTCCAAAGGCCTTAGCCACATCCCCTGGAGTGGCACAACCTCCATCACTAATAATTTGGCCACCCAAACCATGAGCGGCATCGGCACATTCAATAATGGCGGATAGCTGAGGGTAGCCAACGCCTGTTTTTACTCTAGTTGTGCACACGCTTCCAGGGCCAATTCCTACTTTTATAATATCTGCCCCAGCCAAAAGAAGTTCTTCTACCATTTCTCCTGTTACTACATTTCCGGCAATAATAACTTTATCTGGATAAGCTTCTCTAGTTTGCTTAACAAAATGCACAAAATGTTCAGAATACCCATTGGCTACATCAATACAAATGAATTTTATTAGTGGATTTTGGGCAAAAACACTCTGTAAACGTTCCGTATCTTTTTTACCGGTTCCAGTACTAATGGCAATGTAATTTTCAATTCCTTTTGGAGCCATGTTAAAGAAATTGGTCCATTGTTCAATTGAGTAATGTTTATGTATCGCAGTAAAGAGCTGTTTTTTGTGAAGAACCAAAGCCATTTCAAAGGTGCCCACGGTATCCATGTTGGCAGCCATTATAGGGATGCCCTTCCAAGATACTTTACTGTTCAAAAAAGTGAATTCGCGCTCTAGGTGGACCTGTGATCTACTTTTAAGTGTTGATCTTTTTGGTCTAATCATAACATCTTTAAAGCCTAGTTTAAGATCTTGTTCTATACGCATGGAGAGAAAATTTGGTTAGTTTTAAATTTAAGGTTTTGTTTTCTTAGAGGGATAGTTTATTAAAGATGAGTTGTTAACAAATTTAAAGCAATTGAAGTTTTTATATTTTAATATCTTTAGAAACCTAAACTATTTAACCAATGAAGAAAATTATTATTTGCTGTGCCGCTTTTTTCGCACTTCAAGGGTGTAAAAAAGAAGTCAATAAAGGTTTGGAAGTGAAAGAGTCTACAAGTGACGTTTTTTCAGAATTATTAACCAATTATAATGAAGAAAAACTCATTTTGGATCCATTGTTGGCCACACAAGCAGGAGACAACCGTTACAATGATCAGTTTCCCAATTATCTTTCGGAAGCCTATAAGGCAAAGGAAAAGGCCTTTTATGAAAAATATAAGGCTGCTTTTGGTGATATTGCCGATTCCTTGCTGAGTCCATCGGAGCAAATGAGTAAAGCAGTGTTGTTATGGGATTGTAATATTAAATTGGAGGCTTTAGGCTTTAAGAAAGATTTGATGCCAATAGACCAGATGTGGTCATTGAATTTAGATTTTAACCAATTGGCTAGTGGTTCAACAGCGCAACCTTTTAAAACGGTTGAGGACTATGATAATTGGTTGAAAAGAGTAGATGGTTATTTAGCTTGGCTTACATCGGCAAAGACCAATATGGAGCAGGGAATTGCAGAAGGCTATGTGCTTCCAAAATCATTGATAGTAAAGGTTATTCCGCAGTTCGAATCCTTGGTAAATGGGCCTGAGGAAGCGCATTTGTTTTTTGGCCCCATAAACTTGATGCCTGATTCCTTTGATAAAACTGCGAAAGATCGTCTGACCGAAGAGTATAAATCAATGATTAACGACAAGGTGATTCCTGCTTATAATGATATGGCTAAATTTTTTAAGGAAACTTATTTGCCAGCAGGAAGAGAAAGTAGTGGTATAGCCGCAACGCCGTTGGATACGGCCTATTATAGTCATCAAATTAAATTCTATACAACAACCAGTTTAACCGCAGATGAAATTCATCAAATTGGCTTGGATGAAGTTGCTCGAATCCGAAAGGAAATGGAAAAGGTGAAAGAGCAGGTTGGTTTTAAAGGGAATTTGAATGCCTTTTTTGATTTTGTAAGAACAAATAAAAATTTAATGCCATTTACGGAGCGCTCTCAAGTGATTGCTTTTTATGACAGTATTCATAATGTAATGAAGCCCCAATTGGACAAATTGTTTTCAAAACAGCCAATAACACCATTTGAGGTAAGACGAACAGAGCCGTTCAGAGAAAAATCGGCCGCTGCTAATTATAGTTCAGGCTCATTGGATGGGACACGTCCGGGAATTTTTTATACACCTATTCCCAACGTTGAGGAATATAATATTTTTGATAAGGAAGATTTGTTTTTACATGAAGCCATTCCAGGACATCATTTCCAGATTTCTTTGGCTCAGGAAAACAAAGCGCTTCCCGAGTTTAGAAGAACCTTGTGGTATAGTGCTTTTGGTGAAGGATGGGCTCTTTATGCAGAGTCCATGGGAGAGGAATTAGGTTTGTATAAAGATCCTTATCAATACTTGGGTATGTTGGGTGCTGAAATTCACAGGGCTATTCGTTTGGTGGTTGATACAGGGATTCATGCCAAAGGATGGACTAGGGAAGAAGCTATTGAATATTCCCTTCAAAATGAAGCAAAGTCCGAGTCTAAAATCATTAGTGAAATTGAACGTTATATGGCTAATCCTGGGCAAGCTTTGTCCTATAAAATAGGACAATTAAAAATCATTGAATTACGTGAGAGAAGCCAAAAACTTTTGGGTGATAAATTTGATATTAAAGAATTCCACAAGCAAGTTTTAGAAACGGGTTGTGTGCCTTTGGAATTATTGGAGAAGAAAATTAATGATTGGATAGCATCCTACTCGTGATGTGCAGAAAATTTTAGATATAAAAAAGGGCTATAAATTATAGCCCTTTTTTAATTTTCGTTGCTTATCTAACTGCAATCATACTTATTTCTACATTCACCGCCTTTGGTAATTTTGCTACTTGAACTGTTTCCCTTGCTGGAGCTGTAGCTTCATTAAAATAGCTTCCATATACCTCATTGATTTTGGAGAAATTGTCCATGTCACTAATAAAAATGGAAGATTTAATCACATTATTAAAATCCATATCGGCCGCAGCTAAAACCGCTTTCAGGTTTTCCATTACCTGTTTAGTTTCGGTTTGAATATCGTCCATTACCAATTCCATTGTGTCGGGGTTTAAGGCAATTTGCCCTGACGTATAAAGCGTGTTTCCCGTTAATACCGCTTGGTTGTATGGACCAATTGGAGCTGGGGCTTTAGGAGTGTTGATGATTGTTTTCATAGTGTTATAATTGTTGGTCACGTTGTTTACGTTTATCGTATTTAAGGTCTTTAAGCAAGCTGGATTTTATCCCGATGAAGAAATTCCAAGAACTACGATTACTGAATGGAATCCAGCTAAAGTTCATTCGCCAACTTAAAAGATCACGTTCAAAGCGTAATTGGGTATAGGTGAAACCATTATTTTTGAAATCATAACCGGACGACGCACCAACGGTCCAGCGAGGTGACAAATCAATGTCTCCAGAAAACATTAAGGAATGTGATGAGATTTCGTTTTGCCTAGCGGAATTGGAATAATTCACGGCATAGGCCAAACGTAAGCTCCAAGGAATTTCGTATTTGTATAGTTCGGAGTTTTCGTCGGCTTTGGAGCCGCCACTGTCGTCAGTTAAACGCTTATCGGCAAAGTCTTCATTTTTTCCAAAAAGGTCATCCGCACGTCCACCGCTTCTCACATTTTCATCTATAGCCTGTTTGTCTTCTTCGGTTTGTCCTTTAAACGAGTCGCTTGACAATGTATAGCTCATGTTCATGCTCGCCGAGGTCATTCGGAACAGGCTTCCTCCATTTTCAATATTGAACTTGTCTATTTTACGATTGTTATTATCTAGAGCATAGGGATCTAAGGTCATTCCAAAATTAATGCTCATTTTGTTGTTTAAAATCTGTGTTCCACCAGATACTCTTACAGGACTCCAATTTAGGGAATCTCCAGCAATGTTGTAGGAGGTAGAGAAGTTTAGGTTGTTTAATAAAATTACCTTTTTAGCCTCGGTAGCTGTGGAATCCTTATCCTTTACTTTTGCTTCTAAATTATTTGAAAGTGAAATACCTACAGAGCTTCCGTAAGTTTTGTTTGGCGATCCAAAAATTGAGCCTTCAAAACGGCTGTATTCTACTTCTCTAGAGGTTAGTCCGTCTGCTGAAACCACTTCGTAAGTCTCGTAATATTGGTCGAAAGCTGGATTAATGTTATAACTGATGGAAGGTCGCATTACGTGCCTTATGGCTTGTATTTTAGGATCCTTATCTTTCAGTTTAAAATCATACATTCCATAAATCGTCGTCCCTAAACTGGTCCCAAAGTTGTAGGTTCTAAAACTGTCAAAGCCTTTTCGGTCAATAGTAACTACTTCATCTTCAAATTCGTCATAATATTTCTTCACAGTATTTAGTGTCCAGTTTTCTTCAAAATTGGTACTGGCACTCATGCTGAAGTATTTAAATAGTTTCCAGTTGGTACTTAAAGGAATACTGTGTTTCATACCCACCTTGGCATCATCAAACATTCCCGATTTGAAGAACAAACTATCAGTAGTTTGGATTCTATTTTCTCCTCTCACATTGTACTGCAAGTTGATATTGTGCAGCGCTCCTTTTTTTGTGCCTTCTTTTGGTGCGAACGGAAAAATACGGCTTACACTTCCTTGAAAGGTAGGAAGTGTCATATTTATTTGTTGGGTTTGTGTGTTTTGTGAGTGTGTAGCTGTAACACTTAGGTTGGTTTGCGGTTCGCCTTGAAATGTTTTCGAATAAGAGATGGAGGAGGCCATCGTATTGTTCAAGAAGTTTGCGGCGTTGTTTTGGTTGATCGACTGTTGATAATAAGTACTACTTCCTAAGTTAACCGAGGCGGAAAACCTTGAGTTTGGGTTAGCTTTAGCATCTTGACTGTGTGACCATCTTAAATTATATATGGTAGACCTTGAATAGTCCGGGAAACCGCGTTCACTGCTTATGAGGTTTTCATATCTAAAACTAAGGTTTCCTCTAAATTTATATCGCAGGGCATAATTGGTCTCCACCCGCAACCCATAACTACCGTTGGTGTAATAGTCTCCTAAAACAGCTAAATCTGCATAATCACTTATTGCAAAATAATATCCTCCATTTTGTAAGAAGTAGCCTCGGTCATTTTGTTCTCCAAAAGAAGGAAATATTATACCAGAGGTTTGTTTTTTTGTCATGGGAAAATACGCAAAAGGAAGTCCAATTGGCGTAGGAACATCATATATAAACATGTTGGTAAAACCAGTTACCACTTTTTTGTTCGGAACAATTTTGGCTTTACGCATTAAAAAGTAGTACTCAGGATCATCTAAGTTTTCTGAGGTTGTAAACTTTCCGCGTTTAATAAAATAAACGGAATCATTTTCTTTTTTGGTGACATCGGCAATGATGGTTCCCCCGCTTTGCTCAGTCTTAGAATTGAAAATTAGTGCCTTTTTGGTTTCAGTATTGAAAATAATGGAATCCGGTTCCACTACGTTGCTTCCTTGCTTAAAAATTGGGGGTTGTGTATAGGCTCCAGTTGAGTCTTTTAGTCTACCGGCATAGACTAAATTTTTACTATAGTCAATGACAATAACACCAGACTTTATCTCCATATCTTGATACGATATTTCAGCTTTATTGTATAAAGTGATTTTTTGTGTTTTTTGGTTCATGGAAACATAGTCCTGAGCTTTATACTTTACTATGCCCGTTAGGAACTCTTTTTTCTTTGGGAGGGAATCGGTTTCAATGGAGTCTGATTCCTTGATATTTAAGGGGGCTGCCACAAGGGAATCGGCAAGCACATTTAGGGTGTCTCTTTCTACTTTTGGTTTAATGGTTTCGGTTGGTTTTGGTAGCTCCTGAGCGAACGCCAAAGTGTTAATAAGCACTGTAAAACTTAGGGTAAAAAGTATTTGAAAGATGTTTGTACGCAACGCTTTTAAATGTATTTTTGTAAAAGTATGGCTCGGTTTTTGAAAAGCCAAAATTACATATATTTTTTCGGGATTAATTATTATTCAAATAAAATTTAAAAATAAACTCAGGCTCAATTTTTTAGGTAATAAATAAAGATATTCTGTCGTTAAAAACATTTATGAGAACGTACTTATTATCAATAATCGTATTATTTACAATTTCTTTAACATTTGCTGCAAGTCCAAGAAAGGATCGGGACAAATTTGTAGTGGTCTTGGATGCTGGGCATGGAGGGCATGACCCTGGCAACTTGGGAAATGGATATAAGGAAAAGGATATTGCCCTTAAAATTGTTTTGGATTTAGGCGCCACCTTGGAGAAGTTGCCCAATGTTAAGGTTATCTATACACGTAAAACGGACGTGTTTGTTGAATTGAGAGAGCGTGCAGCTATTGCCAACAGGGCCGATGCCGATTTGTTTGTGTCGGTGCACTGTAATGCACACGGATCCTCTGCCCATGGTACAGAAACCTTTGTGTTGGGGGTGGCTAATGATCAACGAAATTTTGAAATTGCCAAAAAAGAGAATGAAGTAATCTTTTTGGAGAGTAATCATGAGAAGCATTATGAAGGGTTTGACCCCAATTCACCAGAGTCTATGATTGGTATTTCCATTATGCAGGAAGAGTACACAGAGAATAGTATTCGTTTGGCACGGATGATTGAGGATAACTTTTCACATATACTTAAACGTAAGAGCCGTGGCATCAAACAAGCTAGTTTGTGGGTGTTGCACAATACATATATGCCAAGTGTATTGATTGAGGTAGGTTTTTTGACCTATAAGCCAGAAGGGCAGTATTTAAATTCTGGAAGAGGGCAAGGTGAAATGGCTAATTCCATAAAAAACGCTGTGATTAGCTATAAGAAGTTCTTGGAACAAAATGTGGGCGAAAATATTTTTAGCGATGATGACTTGGCTATGGTTGGAGAATCAGAACTAGAAACCAAAGTGGAATTACCAGAAGTTTACAAAGACATAACCTTTAAAGTGCAGATAGCCGCAAGTTCGAAACGATTGAAATTAAAAGCTTATAACTTTAATGGGCTTGAAGTAAGCTCGGTGGAGCAAGCGGGTAATGTATACAAATATTTTTACGGAGAAACTTCAGACTATAATGAAATCCAAAAGTTTCAGGAGGTGGCAAAACAAAAGGGGTACAGTGGTAGTTTTATTGTAGCCTATAAAAATGGAGTCCGTATCGATCTTTCCGAAGCCCTTAAAACTGCTACCAATTAAAAGTATTCTTAATATATTTATCACTAATTTTGTGATCAACCAAATATCAAGTACACATTGAAAATCTCAAGAGAAGTAAAAACCGCAATACTGGTTATCTCCGGAATAGCCTTACTAATATTCTTATTTAACTACCTGAAAGGAGAAAACCTTTTGGATTCTTCAAGAACCTATTACGCCGTTTATGATAACGTGGAAGGTTTGGCACCTTCAGCCCCGGTCACTATTAATGGACAAAATGTAGGTAAAGTTCAAAGTATTGAATTTAAAGAAGATGGTTCTGGAAAACTTGTGGTGAAATTGCTTATTACCAACGATTTTGAATTCTCTAAAAATAGTACAGCCGAATTGTATGAAGCCGGTTTGATAGGCGGAAAAGCTGTAGCAATTGTCCCTGCTTTTGATGGAGCTTCTCCTGCAAAGAGTGGTAGTTATTTAACCGCAAAAACCAAAGAGGGACTTTCTGAATTGGTAAACCAACGCTTAACGCCACTTCAAGAAAAAATAGAAATGGTGATGGTAAGTGCCGATGAGGCCATAAGAAATATTAATTCGTTGTTTAGTCCACAAAATAAGGAGAATTTAACGAAAGCCCTTGCACAATTGGAGGGGACTATTATTTCCTACAAAGCAACAGCGAATGGCCTAAATAAAATGATAGCAGATAATCAGGAAAGTTTGCAAAGCACCTTATCGAGTGCCGAGAATACATTTGGTAACTTTTCGAAAATATCAGATTCTATTGCTCAGGTTGATTTGGCTGGTGCAGCGAGAGATTTGCAGAGTTCAATGGATAACCTTAACCAATTACTAAGTGGAATTGAACAGGGTAATGGAACGATGGGCAAATTTTTAAAAGATGAACAGCTTTATGATAATCTGGAAGGAGCAACCAAACAGCTGGAAGAATTATTACAAGATTTAAAATTAAACCCTAAGCGTTATGTACATTTTTCGGTTTTTGGAAAGAAAGCCGATCAATATGATGCCGAAGGAAACCTTATCAAAGATTCCGAGTCTAAGGAATAACTTACTACACTAACACAAATGAACTATATTCCAAACATACTTTTTGCTGCTGCCTTGGTATTGGGCATTGGCTATTTTGTTAAAAATGTCAAGAAATTAGTCCGTAACATTAAATTGGGTCAAGATGTAGATGTCAGCGATCATAAAGATCAACGTTGGCAAAACATGATTCGTATTGCCTTGGGACAAGGAAAAATGGTCCGTCGTCCAGTAGCGGGAATTCTTCATATTATAGTATATCTAGGGTTTATTATTATCAATATTGAAGTCCTTGAAATTATCCTGGACGGTCTTACGGGACAACACCGTCTGTTTTCATTTATGGGAGGGTTCTACGGATTTTTAATAGGATCTTTTGAAGTGTTGGCCTTATTGGTGTTTGTATCTGTAGTGATATTTTGGATACGACGCAACGTTATCAAGTTGCAAAGATTCTGGAAACCAGAAATGACCAGTTGGCCAAAAAATGATGGGAATTTCATTCTTTATTTTGAAATGGTTCTTATGACCTTATTTTTGGTTATGAACGCCACTGATATGCATTTACAAGAGATGCAATCAGGGAATGTGATTAGTCAATTTATAACGCCATTGTTCTCAGGAATGTCGGAGGGAACATTGCATCTTGTAGAACGCAGTGCTTGGTGGTTACATATTTTAGGAATATTGGTATTTCTAAACTATTTATATTATTCAAAACACCTTCATATTTTATTGGCATTCCCAAATACTTACTTTGGAAAAATAAAGCCTAAAGGTGAATTTAATAACCTAGAAGCCGTTACCAATGAAGTAAAAATGATGATGGATCCAGATGCTGATCCTTTTGCAATGCCAGAAGAAGGAGTAGAGGAAGAAGTACCTGCAAAATTTGGAGCTAGTGATGTTCAAGATTTGAGTTGGGTACAATTGTTAAATGCTTATACCTGTACAGAATGTGGACGATGTACTAGTGAGTGTCCTGCTAATTTGACAGGGAAGCAATTGTCTCCTCGTAAAATTATGATGGATACCCGTGATCGTTTGGAAGAAGTTGGAAAAAATATGGATGCCAACAATGGTGAATTTAAAGATGATGGCAAACAGTTATTGGGAGATTACATTAGTCATGAGGAAATTTGGGCGTGTACAACTTGTAATGCCTGTGTGGAAGCTTGTCCGGTAAGTATCGACCCGCTGTCCATTATTTTAGAAATGCGACGTTATTTGGTGATGGAACAGAGTGCGGCACCAATGGAGTTAAATAACATGATGAGCAATATTGAGAATAATGGAGCTCCATGGCCTTATAACCAAATGGATCGATTAAACTGGGTAGACGAAAAATAGTATGGTATTCTAATTTTGGTAATAGGAATACATAAACTACATAACGAATAATAAGATGGATCAACTTATAGTAAAAACGATGGCAGACTATATGGCCGAAGGTAAACAACCTGAAATTTTGTTTTGGGTAGGGTCTGCTGGAAGTTATGACGATAGAGCCAAAAAAATAACTAGAGCTTTTGTAAAGTTGTTAAACAAAGCTCAAGTAGAGTTTGCTGTTTTAGGCACAGAAGAAAGCTGTACTGGCGATGTGGCAAAACGCGCCGGTAATGAGTTTCTCTTTCAGATGCAGGCTATGATGAATATAGAACTGTTAAATGGTTATGAAGTTAAGCGCATAGTAACAGCTTGTCCACATTCTTACAATACCCTTAAAAATGAATACCCAGCTTTGGGCGGGCAATATCAGGTTCAGCATCATACAGAATATATAGAAGAGCTCATACAAGCTGGTCGTTTAAAAATAGAAACTAGTTCCAAATTAAATGGAAAGCGCATCACGTTTCATGATCCTTGCTATTTAGGTCGTGCCAATGAAGTTTATGAAGCGCCAAGAAACTTATTGAGGACTTTAGGAGTTGATTTGGTTGAAATGAAACGCCATAAGCAAACGGCTTTGTGCTGCGGTGCGGGTGGCGCACAAATGTTTAAAGAGCCTGAAAAGGGAGATAAAGACATCAATGTATTAAGAACAGAAGATGCCCTAAAAACTGAGCCCTCAATTATAGCAACGGGTTGCCCATACTGCAATACCATGATGACCGATGGTGTAAAGGCTAAAGAAAAAGAGGGAGCTGTTCAAGTTATGGATGTGGCGGAGTTGTTAGCAAATGCAGAGGACTTATAATACCATCCTTTGAAAATTCTCATTTAAAAGATGATGTTGGTCAATTTTTTGATGAAAGATTAGTAAATCTTTTGAAAAACTATTGAATCTTTAAATATCAAGTTTTGTTTAAAACAAAGCTTTTATTATTCAAAAAGAATAGTGAATTTTAGGGCTTATTAGGCTTAAAATACAATGTTATGACCAATGAGATTTTCCTTTTAAATATTTCAGGGCCAGATAAACCAGGTTTGACCTCTAGCTTAACAACTGTGTTAGCAGAATATGGAGCTAAAGTATTAGATATTGGTCAAGCAAATATCCATGACACCTTATCTCTGGGAATTTTATTCGAGATTAAATCCAAGGCGAAATCTGCAGCCGTTTTAAAGGATTTGCTTTTCAAAGCCTATGAGCTTGGCATTACCGCAAAATTCACCCCAATTACTTTGGACAATTACGAAAAGTGGGTTGGTTTGCAGGGAAAGGATCGGTATATAGTAACCATTTTAGGTGAAAAACTGAGTGCCGAGCAGATTGCAAAAGTCACAGAAGTAATTTCAGAAAAGAATCTGAACATTGATGCAATAAAAAGACTTACCGGTAGGATTTCGCTATCGAAAGAAGAGGAATATCCAAGAGCATGTATTGAGTTATCCATACGTGGACAGATCGATGACAAATCTGAATTTACCAGAAAGTTTATGGAAATTTCTCATGACTTGGACGTAGACATTGCGTTTCAAGAAGATAATATCTATAGAAGAAATAGACGTTTGGTGTGTTTCGATATGGATTCTACACTCATACAAACGGAGGTAATTGATGAATTGGCAGTTTTGGCTGGAGTAGGTGATCAGGTAAAAGCTATTACCGAGTCTGCCATGCAAGGAGAGATTGATTTTAAGGAAAGTTTTACCAAACGCATGAAGCTCCTTGAAGGTTTGAGCGAGGAAGTGCTTCAATCTGTAGCGGTAAATTTACCGATTACCAAAGGCGCGAGACGATTGATAGACACCTTAAAAAGTTACGGATTTAAAACCGCTATTTTATCTGGAGGCTTTACCTATTTTGGGCATTATCTGCAAAAGGAGTTAGGGATAGATTATGTGTATGCCAATCAATTGGAGATTAAGAATGGTGTCTTAACTGGAGGTTATCTTGGGGAAATAGTGGATGGTGAAAAAAAGGCAGAATACCTCAAAAAAATAGCAGAAGAAGAGGGAATCAATATTAGTCAAACTATTGCTGTTGGTGATGGGGCCAATGATTTGCCCATGCTAAACTTAGCAGGTTTGGGAATTGCCTTCCATGCCAAACCAACCGTGAAAAACAATGCTCAAAGTGCCATATCAAGTATTGGTCTGGATGGTGTTTTGTATTTATTGGGTTATCACGACAGACATATAGATTTGGTGAGCTAGTTTTTTTTATTAAATCCATTTTATACAGTGGCCTTACATTTATTTAGTAAATTACATTCTGCAATCTATTTTTAGAAATAAATTTCAACAATAATAATGAATCGAGAATTACTCCCTTTAAGAAAGATTTTGTCAATTGGTTTTTTTGGAGGATTATTTATAGCTGGATCTACAGCTTTATATTGTTTTTATTTAGGTGATCCAATTTCATTATTCAACTTTATGTTCTTATTCTTAGGGAATGCCTTATGGATGTCTTTGGCGTTTCGGTTTAAATACACCAAAAATTAAGAGATTCAATAATGACATTTTAATATTTAAATTTAGCTAGGTGTTTACAAATAATCAAATTGCTCTGGAAAATCTTCCAAGAATAGAAAATCTTGAACTTTTAGGTATAGCTTCCAAATATAAAACCATTTTAGTTGTAAACAGAATTGTGGGATTTGTAGGGTTTCTAATAATCTTTTTAATCCTTGACACTTTTGTAGTAGACGAAAGCTTTCCAGTAACTGTATTCTGGACTATAACAGTAGCTTGGTGTTTGGTTTTTGTGTTAAGTTTGGTATTTGCCGATTTGTCATTTAAATCCCGCCAATATGGTTTAAGGGATAAGGATATCACATATTCTAAAGGAGTTTTGGTGCATTCCGTGACAACACTTCCCTTTAATAGAATCCAACACGTTGAAATCTCTAGGACGTTTTTAGCAAGAAAGTTTGGTTTGGCCACACTGCATTTATATTCAGCAGGACAAAACGGTAGCGATTTATCAATTAAAGGCTTACCTTTTGAGGTTGCTCAATCTCTTAAAACATTTTTAACCAACAAACTGAATGAGCAGTCCTAATTTTAGTATTCCTACAAGGCAATCGGCAAAAGGTATTATAGTATTATTTGGTTTCCAACTGTATAAGTTGGTTAAACAACAAATGGCAATCATATTTGTTTCCTTATATCTGTTTATACGGAAGGCAGATTCAGAAAAGATTGTTTGGCTAGGCCTCGGTCTTCTTTTGCTACTTTTGTTGGTTTTGATCATTTCAATTTTAAAGTACAGGAATTTTAAATTCCATATTATTAACGATTATTTCGTTTTACAACAAGGTGTTTTAAAAAAGGAGGAAACCGCTATATCAAAGTCTAAAATTCAAAATGTCTACATTAAACAAAACCTCTTGCAACAAATTATTGATGTGGTGTCGCTATCGGTAGAAAGTGCAGGGGACAAAAAGACGGAGATTGAAATAAAAGCTCTTGATAAGCCTACAGCGCAAGCCTTGAAGACGTTGTTGATTTCTAATAATACACAAGAGTCAAACAATAAGGAATCTCAAGAGACTTTGGAGGTTTTAAGAGAAGATAAAACCTTTTATCAAGTATCTATGAAGCGTCTGTTTCTTGAAGGTATTTCTGAGAATCATTTAAAAAGTCTGGTCTTTATTTTTGCTTTCTTTTTTGGCCTTTACGGAAACTTTAAAGACGCTTTAGGAGATGTTAAACTAGCAGATTTGGAAGCTTCCTATTTTCAATATAGTGAGAAGAGTCAAATGATGCAGTTTGTGATATTTAATTTTGCCATTATAACCGTATTATTACTCGTGGCATTTGCTTTCTCGTTGGTAAAAACGGTTTTGATTAATTTTGATCTCAAGGTTACAGAAAACAACAAGGGACTGGAAATTTCTAAAGGGTTGTTGAACAAGGTGTCTTTGGGTTTGGTGACCAGCCGCATTCAAACAATTACATTGTCTACTAATAGATTCAAAAAAGCTTTGGGACTGTATCAAATGTTTTTCACTCAAGCTATGGTGGATGCAAAACAGTTAAAGAATTTCTCCATTATTGGCCTGTCCAAATCGGAATCAAAAAATTTAATTGAAAAATTTTATGCCAATATCCTTGAGGGGATCACAAAGCATAAGCCAGAGGTCTATTTTAAAAGGATAAAAGCTTTGCAGGTTTTGGTGTTGATCATGGGAGTGAATGGCTTAATAGTCTTCAACTCGTCCTATTTATATTTTCTATGGAACATTCCTTTGATAGTTTTTGCTGTTTTAGTTGTCAGACAAAGCTATAAAAAGGCCTATTATAGTATTGATGAAAATTATATTGTCATAGGAAGCGGAGGATTGATTGAGGTCAATACCGATATGGCCGAGCTTCACAAACTTCAGGGGGTACAATTTAAACAGAATATTTTTCAAAAATATAGAGGTATAGCATCGGTGAAAATTTATACAGCTTCAAAAGCTTTGACCATTCCATTTATTAAGGAAAATGATGCCAAGACAATTGTCGATTTTCTATTGTTTAAAGTAGAATCTGAAGATAGACATTGGATGTAAAATTGTACTTTTGTAAGCATAAAAAATAATAAGCTATGTTAGTTGATTTTGATACGCTACCCGAAGAATCGCGAGTTTGGATTTACCAAGCCAATAGAACTTTTACTGATGCAGAAGTACAAGAATTAAAGCAGAAATTGGATGAGTTTGTCCTTAATTGGACTGCTCACGGAAGTGATTTACACGCTGGGTATAAAATTGTTTATAAGCGTTTTATTGTATTAGGCTTAAATCAAAACTTAAATAAAGCTACGGGATGTTCTATCGACGCCTCAGTTCATTTTATTCAAGAATTGGAGAAAGAATATGGAGTGGATTTAATGGATAAAATGAATGTATCCTATAAACAAGGGGAATTCATTGCATATAAAAGTTTAACCGATTTCAAAAAGATGGCTAAAGACAAAGCGGTGTCCAAAAATACCATTGTGTTTAATAATTTGGTTACCAATATAGCTGAGTTTAACGAAAGTTGGGAGGTGCCAGCCAAGGATAGTTGGCATGCACGGTTTCTGTAAAGTGATATTGAAATAAAGATTTATAAAATGAAAAGAAGCTGCAGTTTTAATCCAAACGCAGCTTTTTTCTTTATTCATTTAATGTTAAGTGAGACTTGTTAGTAGCTTCTTTATAAAACTCTCTTAAAGTTTTTTACACTTCCTTTTAAAAGTATTATTTTGGCTAATAATTAATTCTTTGGCCTAAAAATCCTTATGAAATATATATATTCCCTAACTTCTATCATTTTATTATCCTGTTTTTATTATGCTTGGGCACAGTCCAAGCCAATATCTATTGATGCCCCGATTAATCCCTTATTGGTAGAAAATGTTGTTGCTCAACAAAAATGGGTAGACAGTATTTATAATAAAATGACCTTGGAGGAAAAGCTTGGTCAGCTGTTTATGGTGCAAGTATTTTCAAGTCAGGATGCCAAGACTAGGGAAAAGATTGAAAATTTAATTACAGAACATCATATAGGAGGTATTATCTATTCCAAAGGAGGTCCAGTTAGACAAGCCAAATTAAACAACGATTTACAGGCCTTGTCAAAAGTACCGATGCTCATTGGTATGGATGCAGAGTGGGGGCTTAGCATGCGTTTGGATTCAACGTATGCCTTTCCTTGGAATATGACTTTAGGTGCTATCAAGGATAATGCATTGGTGCAGCAAACCGGTTATCAGGTTGGGGAACATTGTAAGCGTTTGGGTGTACACTTCAATTTTGCACCTGTGGTAGATATTAATACCAATCCAGGCAACCCAATTATTGGAAATCGTTCTTTTGGGGAAGACCGCGATAATGTAACGGTCAAAGCGTTGGCATTTATGAGAGGAATGCAGAGTGCGGGCGTTTTGGCAAACGCCAAACATTTCCCAGGTCATGGCGATACTGAAGGTGATTCCCATAAAACCTTGCCTACTATAGGGTTTGATGAAAAACGTATTGATTCCATTGAGTTATATCCATATAAAAGATTGATCAAGGAAGGATTGTCCAGCGTGATGGTAGCTCATTTAAATGTTCCTAGCTTGGAACCTAGACAAGGTTACCCCTCATCTTTGTCTGAACGCATTGTTACCGATATCTTGCGAGAGCGTCTTCAATTTCAAGGTTTGATATTTACAGATGCTTTAGAAATGAAAGGAGTTTCCAATTACAGTGATTCTGGCGATGTGGATCTCGCTGCATTTTTGGCGGGAAATGATGTGTTGTTGATGTCTGAAGATGTGCCCACAGGAGTTACTAAGTTGGGAGAGGCCTATGCCAAGGGCATTATTTCGGAAGAGCGCTTGGCACATTCTGTCAAGAAAATTTTAATGGCCAAGTACAAAGTAGGGCTAGATCATTACAAACCTATTGAAACCGATCATTTGGTGGAAGATTTAAACCGTTTAAAAGACGATTTATTATACAGTCAATTAATGGAGTCGGCCGTTACTGTTGTACGCAACAAGCAGCAACTATTACCGATTAGACATTTGGACACAAAGAAGATTGCCTATGTAAAATTTGGTGATGATGATGGATCGGTGTTTTTTAATGAGCTTCAAAAGTATACTAGGGTACATGAAGTGAAAGCTGACAAATTAGATGAGTTACTTACTAAGCTTCAAAATTATAATACGGTAATAATTGGCTTACATAAATCCAATGCCTCTCCGTGGAAATCTTACGAGTTTAGTAATCAGGAGTTAGTTTGGTTATATGAAATTGCACGTACTAATAATGTGATTTTAGATGTATTTGCCAGACCTTATGCGTTGATGGGCTTACAATCAATTGAAAATATCGAAAGTATTGTTGTAAGTTATCAAAATAGTGATATTGCCCAAGAAAAATCGGCACAAATACTGTTTGGTGCCCTACCTGCAAAGGGACATTTGCCAGTGTCGGCAGGAGAATATTTTAAAGAAGGAGATGGAATGGAATACACCGATATTGAGTTGTTGGGGTATGCTTTGCCGGAAAGTGTAGGGATGAGTTCAGAAAAATTGAAGAAACTGGATTCTATTGCCAACTATGCTGTTTATAATGAAATGACACCGGGTATTCAATTATTGGTAGCCAGAAAAGGGAAAGTAATTTACAATAAGAATTTTGGAAAACACACCTATGAAGGGGAACAAGCGGTGAAATCTGGTGACATCTATGATTTGGCTTCATTGACTAAGATTTTGGTGACCCTACCTTTGATAATGGAATTGGAAGAGCGCGGCGAAATTAGCTTGGACACTAAATTGTCAAAAATCCTTCCGGAGTTTAAAAATTCGAATAAAAAGAATATTACCATTAAGGAAATGCTATCGCATTGTGCGCGATTAAAACCTTGGATTCCCTTTTATGCGGCTACTTTAGATTCTCTAAAGAAACCTAGTGCCAAGTATTACAGGCGAAAGCCAAGCCCTAAATTTAATATCAAGGTAGCCGATGAAGTATATTTAAGGTACGATTACCCGGATACGATGCAGAAAATAATATTGGAAAGTGACCTGCTTACCAAAGCCGGTTACCGATATAGTGATATGCCTTATTATATTTTGAAGAAATATATTGAAGGGTTTTACGACAAACCTTTGGACGAGTTGGCTCAGGACCATCTTTATAAAGCTTTGGGAGCAAATCATACCACATACAACCCATCAAAACTGTTTAGTAATTCACAAATAGTACCTACTGAAGTGGATGATTATTATCGTTATCAAACCATTCATGGTTATGTACACGATATGGGCGCCGCTATGGAAAATGGGGTAGGTGGACATGCAGGCTTGTTTAGTAATGCCAATGATGTGGCCAAGATTATGCAAATGTACCTCCAAAAAGGATTTTATGGAGGACGGCGCTATTTTAAGCCAGAGACGATAGAAAAATTCAACACCTGTTATTACTGTGATGATGATAACAGAAGGGGCGTAGGGTTTGATAAGCCTCAGTTGGGAGACAACGGTCCCACTTGCGGATGTTTATCCATGACTAGTTTTGGACATTCGGGATTTACGGGAACTTATGCTTGGGCAGACCCAGAAGAAGAAATAGTATATGTATTTTTGGCAAATAGAACATACCCCACAGCAGGGAAGAATCTATTGTTGAGGGAAAATATTCGAACGGAAATACAACGCTTCATTTACGAAGCCATTATTGAAGATTAAATCATGAAAATAGGTATTGTATGTTACCCTACGTTTGGAGGAAGTGGGGTTGTAGCTACCGAATTAGGTATAGAATTGTCCAAACGAGGACATGAAGTTCATTTTATAACTTATAAGCAACCGGTTAGGTTAGAGCTGTTGGGAAGTCATGTGCACTTCCATGAGGTAAATGTCCCAGAATATCCTTTATTCCATTACCAGCCATATGAGTTGGCACTTTCCAGTAAATTGGTGGATATGGTGAAGTTGCACGGTATTGAAATACTGCATGTGCATTATGCCATTCCGCACGCCTATGCAGCTTATATGGCAAAGAAAATGCTGATTGAGGAAGGTATTTATGTGCCTATCGTGACCACTTTGCACGGGACAGATATTACTTTGGTTGGAAGCCACCCGTTTTATAAACCTGCAGTAACCTTTAGTATCAATAAATCAGATGCCGTAACGTCTGTTTCTGAAGATTTAAAGCAGGACACACTGCGTTTATTCGATATAAAAAAGGACATTGAGGTTGTTACCAATTTTATAGATTTGGATAAGCAGAAAAATAGTTTTACCGATTGTCAACGTGGTATGATGGCCAATGAGAATGAGCGTATTGTTACCCACATAAGTAATTTCAGAAAGGTAAAACGTATCACAGATGTGGTGAAGATTTTTTATAATATTCAAAAGGAAATTCCAGCAAAGCTTATGATGGTTGGTCAGGGACCAGAAAAGGAACCTGCAGAAAGACTATGTGAAGAGTTGGGTATCCCAGAGAAAGTGGTCTTTTTTGGAAATAGTAATGAGATTGACAGGATTTTGTGTTTTTCAGATTTGTTTTTATTGCCCTCAGAGACCGAAAGTTTTGGGTTGGCCGCTTTGGAAGCTATGGCTGCAGGAGTTCCTGTTATATCTAGTAATTCGGGAGGGATTCCAGAAGTCAACATCAATGGTTTTTCTGGATTTTTAAGCCCTGTGGGTGATGTGGAAGGTATGAGTAAAAACGCCTTGACAATTCTTAGAGATCCATCAACTCTTAAGTTGTTCAAAAAACAAGCGAAGGAGCAGGCTGCTAATTTCGATATTCATGAAATTGTACCTCAGTATGAAGCCATTTATGAAAAAACACTTAAGAATAGCGTGCTTATATAAACGGAAGCTTTCTCGTGATAGGATATAAAACAAAAACCACCTTTGAAGGTGGTTTTTGTTTTATATAAGGTGGCAGTTTGGGCTTAGAATTGGTAGCGTACACCAATGGCCAAATCAAAGTCTAAGTCGTTATTGTCATGGGCACTGTCGCCAAATCCCCATTCTGGACGCAAGTCTAAAGAGAGGAGAAGGGGGAAGTCAAAGCTATACTCAATTCCAATATCTCCACCAATAAACAAAAAGGTATCGTGATCGTCGTAGTGATCATGACCATTTGCGTGGTGTTCGTCATAAGAAGCTAATCCAGCTCCTGGTCCTGCGTACCAATTAAAGCCACCATCGATGTTCCAAACCCATTGGTAAATCCCTGTTAGTTTAACACCATCATGATGGTTACCGTCACGCCAACCAAAGTCAATTTCTAATCGGTTGTCAAGGCCTAAAGCTCTCTGATAAGAGATTTCAGCCCCCATACCATCACTGTCTCCTAAACGCAAACCAATGGCGTTTGGAGAGATTAATTGGGCCTGACTAGCAAACGAAAAGCCAACAAGAGCTAATGCCACTAAAAATAATTTCTTCATAAGTAATTTAAGTTTAAGATTTGTTAAATCGAAATTACGACTTTTGGAATTCGACTTGTAAAGAATAACGTTTAAATTATGTTAAAATTGGATTTCTTATTCTAATTTAGTCGGGAATCTAAAACAATACAAAAGCGAAATTTAAGCACAGGAATGACTAGCGATTTGCAAATATTACAGGCTCAATTAGATGGTGAATTATTTTATGATGATTTAATGAAGGCCATGTATGCCACGGATGCTTCAGTTTACAGAATGTTGCCTTTGGCTGTGGCCTATCCTAAATCGGAGCGGGATATCCAAAGACTTATAGCTTTCGCAAATTCTAATAAAACCTCCTTGATTCCGCGTACTGCTGGAACTTCTTTAGCTGGGCAATGTGTGGGACCTGGTATTGTGGTAGATGTGTCCAAGTATTTTACAAAGATTGTAAGCATCAATGAAAAGCAACGTACAGTTACCGTACAGCCAGGAGTTGTTAGGGACCAGTTGAATAATTTTCTGAAACCTTTCGGACTTTTTTTTGCCCCCAATACGTCTACGTCCAACCGTTGTATGATTGGAGGTATGGTGGGAAATAATTCTTCTGGATCTACCTCCATAAAATACGGGGTGACCAGGGATAAAGTATTGGCTATAAAAACCATTTTAAGTGATGGCAGTACGGTAATGTTTAATTCCATGTCCAAGGGCGAGTTCTCCAATAAAAAAGAACAAAATGATTTAGAAGGATATATTTATCGAACAATTTATGACGAATTGGAGTCTAAGGAGGTTCAGCAGCGAATTATTGCTGCATACCCTAAACCAGAGATTCACAGGAGAAACACAGGATATGCAATAGACGAAGTATTAAAGTGTGAAGTATTTACGGAAACGGAAGAGAAGTTCAATATGTCTAGACTTTTGGCAGGAAGTGAAGGGACTTTGGCTTTTTCAACAGAAATCACTTTACAGTTGGATGCATTACCTCCCGTGGAAAGTATCATGGTTGCGCTTCATTTTAATTCAATAGCAGATTGCATGAAGGCCGTTGTACCTGTAATGAATCATGATTTATACAGTTGTGAAATGATGGATAAAACCATTTTGGATTTGACCAAGCACAACAAAACCCAACAAGAAAACAGGCAATTTATAGAAGGAGATCCAAAGGCTATTTTGATGTGCGAAGTAAGGGCAAATAGCAAAAAGGAAGTAGAGGAAATGGCTTCACATTTTTTGAAAGCTATTGAATTAGAAACCAAAAGCTATGCAAATGCCTTGTTGTACGGTGATGAGATGGATAAGGCCATTGACTTGCGTAAAGCTGGATTGGGACTTTTGGGAAATATGGTTGGCGATAAAAAGTCGGCAGCCTGTATTGAAGATACGGCAGTGGCTTTGGGAGATTTGGATGCCTATATTAGCGAGTTTACACAGTTGATGGAAGGGTATGACCAAAAGGCCATTTATTATGCGCATGCCGGAGCAGGGGAATTGCATTTGCGCCCGATTTTAAATTTGAAATTAAGTAACGATGTGTTGTTGTTTCGGAAAATCACGACGGATGTGGCTCATTTGGTGAAAAAATACAATGGAGCAATGAGTGGAGAGCATGGTGAAGGCATTGTCAGAGGGGAGTTTATCCCATTGATGATTGGCGATGAAAATTATCAACTTTTAAAATGCATAAAAACGGCCTTCGATCCCAATGGAATATTAAACCCAGGAAAGATTGTTGATGCCTTTCCAATGGATCAATCATTGCGTTATGTTGCCGATAGAAAGGAACCAGAAATAGAGACCTTTTTGGATTTTTCGGAGTCCCAAGGTATCCTTCGAGAGGCCGAAAAATGTAACGGTTCGGGCGATTGTAGAAAACTACCTGAATTTGGAGGGACCATGTGCCCAAGTTATCGTGCGACCAAAAACGAAAAAGACACCACAAGAGCCAGGGCAAATGCTTTGAGGGAGTTTTTAACCAATAGTGCTAAGCCAAACAGATTTAATCATGAGGAACTAAAGGAGGTTTTTGATTTATGTTTGAGCTGTAAGGCCTGTGCCAGTGAGTGCCCTAGTAGTGTTGATATGGCTCGTTTAAAAGCTGAGTTTTTATACCAATTTCAAAAAGCAAACGGTATTTCTTGGCGTACAAAATTGTTCGCCTACAATAATGCCATGAACAAATTAGGGAGTACATTTCCTAGTTTAGCCAACTTTATGTTTTCTAATGAAATCATTGCCTCAAGTTTAAAGAAAATCATGCAAGTTGCTCCAGAGAGAGTACTTCCATTAATCTCTTCAAAAAGTTTAAGTAAAGAGTTTGAATTAATTAAAAATCAATTAGTTAAAAGTGAATATGTGAAGTCGATATATTTGTTTAATGATGAATTTGTTAACTATTTGGATACCAGTATAGGCGTTGATTTTTTGGAATTGATGGAGTGTCTAAATTATGAAGTAATCATTTTGGAGAATGTAGAATCGGGAAGGAGTTTTTTGTCTAAAGGTCTATTGGAGCAAGCTAAAAAAGTAGCGAATCAAAATGTAGACTTGTTTAAGGGAAAAATTTCAGTGGAATCCCCTTTGGTGGGGATTGAACCTTCGGCAATTTTGACTTTCAGGGATGAATATTTAACATTGGTTGACGATAAGGAAGCTGCAAAATCTATTGCCTCTAATACATTTTTATTTGAAGAATTTATCCAAAGTGAAATCAATTTGGGGAATATAAAAGAAGAGCAGTTCACCCGAGAACCAAGGACTATAAAGTTTCATGGACATTGTCATCAAAAGGCTTTGAGTAATCAAAAAGCGAGTTTTGATGTATTGAACTTCCCTAAAAACTATAAGGTAACCATAATTCCAAGTGGTTGCTGTGGGATGGCGGGAAGTTTCGGTTATGAAAAAGAACATTATAAAGTGAGCATGGACATTGGTGAGCAAACGTTGTTTCCTGCTGTTCGAAATGCCGAAAAAGACGTGATTATTGCAGCAAATGGAACAAGCTGTAGGCATCAAATTAAGGATGGAACAGCGGTAGAAGCACTGCATCCTATAACAATTTTAAAACAGGCATTAGCCAGGAATTAGCGTTTTGAGTTTTGTTCAACGATAGTGATGGCTGCTATTAAATCCTTTACTTCCATGTCTTTGATATCTTCATCGGCATAAAAGGGAGATAACTTGTCTTTACTGTAGCTATAGACCTTCCAACGTTTAAACTGGTATTCTAAGGCGGTAAAGTTCTCCACCCAGTCACCAGAGTTTAAATACACTGTTTTTCCGTATTTATTTTCCTTGACCACCATTTTAGGTTGATGGATATGACCGCAAATTACATAGTCGTAGCCATTTTCAATAGCAAGGTCAGAAGCAACCTGTTCAAAATCGCTAATGTACTTCACGGCCCGCTTTACGCTATTTTTTATCTTTTTGGACAAGGAATATTTCTCTTTTCCCAATTTTTCCAAAAACCAATTGCTAAGACGATTTAATAAAATCAACAAATCGTAACCGTAGCCTCCCAACTTGGCTAGCCATTTAGCATTTTGAATTGAAACATCAAACACATCACCATGGAAAATCCAAGCCTTTTTGCCATCCAATTCCAAAACCGCCTTATCAACAATAGAAATATTGCCAATGGTCATATCGCTAAATTTACGCAGCATTTCGTCATGGTTGCCCGTAACATAGATGATTTCTACACCATCGGCAGACATGTCCATAATTTTCTTGATAACTCTTAAATGGGATTTAGGGAAGTACCGTTTGCTGAACTGCCAAATATCAATAATGTCACCATTCAAGATGAGTTTTTTTGGTTGAATGCTGTTTAGATAGGTCAATAATTGCTTTGCATGGCATCCATAAGTTCCCAAATGGACATCAGAGATAACGGCTATTTCTACTTTTCTTTTAATCTTCAAGAGCGTTCAGGATTGATTAATACAAATTACTCCATTCAATATTACTTAAAGATTATCCTGTAATTAATTAACTATGAGCATTCTGTTAAGATATTGTTATGTGAAATGAATAAAATTGGGCCTTTGTGAATTTAATTTTTTGATTCTCTAAGAATACATTTACATTAGCATAAAATAATAGTGTTATGGCAGGAAACTCCTTTGGAAATCTATTTAAACTTACCACATTTGGTGAGTCACACGGTATTGCAATTGGTGGTATTATAGATGGCTGTCCTCCTGGAATTCAATTGGATTTTGAGGCGATTCAACAGGAATTAGACAGAAGAAAACCGGGGCAGTCAGATATTGTTACCCAAAGAAAGGAGCCGGATACGGTAGAATTTTTGTCGGGTATTTTTGAAGGGGTTACTACGGGAACTCCTATTGGCTTCACTATTCGTAATACCAATCAAAAATCAAAGGATTACAGTCATATCAAGGATGTTTATCGTCCTAGTCACGCTGATTATACCTATCAACAAAAATATGGAACTCGCGATTATCGTGGAGGAGGAAGGAGTTCTGCTCGTGAAACAGCGTCAAGAGTAGTAGCAGGGGCTATTGCTAAACAAGTTTTGGGCGAAATTACGATAAATGCCTATACGTCTTCTGTGGGAGATATCTATTTGGAACAGCCTTACCAAGCGCTTGATTTCTCCAAAACTGAAAGCAATGCGGTTCGTTGCCCTGATGCCGAAGTAGCAGAAAAAATGATCGCTAGAATCAAGGAAATTAGAAAAGAAGGAGATACCATTGGAGGTACTGTGACCTGCGTGATACAAAATGTACCTGTTGGTCTGGGAGAGCCTGTTTTTGACAAACTTCACGCCGAATTGGGTAAAGCCATGCTGTCCATTAATGCTGTTAAAGGATTTGAATATGGAAGCGGGTTTTGTGGTACCAAAATGAAAGGTAGTGAGCATAACGATTTGTTTAATCCTGATGGTTCTACTAAAAGTAACCTTTCAGGTGGTATTCAAGGTGGTATCAGTAATGGCATGGATATTTATTTCAGGGTGGCTTTTAAACCTGTGGCAACGGTAATGCAAAAGCAGGAAGCCTTAAACGCCGATGGTGATATTGTTGAAATGCAAGGGAAAGGACGTCACGACCCCTGTGTGGTGCCAAGAGCCATCCCAATTGTAGAGGCTATGGCTGCTTTGGTCTTGGCCGATTTTATGCTGCTGAACAAATCTTATAAAAACTAAATACTCAATGATTCTATGAAGAAACTGGCATTGCATTGGCAAATAATTTTAGGAATGGTTTTAGGGGTAGTCTTTGCCCTAGTAATGGCTAAATTTGAGTGGGGTAGTGGCTTCATTACCGATTGGATCAAACCCTTTGGAACCATTTTTATCAATTTGCTAAAACTAATTGCGGTGCCTTTAATTTTGGCATCATTGATTAAAGGCGTATCCGATTTAAAAGATATTTCCAAATTGTCAAAAATGGGGGGGCGTACCATTGGGCTTTATATTTTTACTACTGTCATCGCTGTTTCTATTGGGCTTTTGGTGGTGAATTTTATAAAACCAGGGGCTTCTATAACAGAGGCAACGCGAATGGAACTTGTGGAAAGTTATAAAGGTGATGCCGACTCTAAAATTGCTGCTGCTGAAAAGCAGAAAAATGCAGGTCCTTTGCAAGCCTTGGAGGATATCGTCCCTAGTAACATTTTTAGCGCAGCTAGTGATAATGGTAACATGCTTCAAGTGATTTTTTTCGCTATAATTTTTGGGATAGGCCTTATTCTGATTCCTGAGGAAAAAGCCCAACCTGTCAAATTATTCTTCGATAGTTTTAACGAAGTCATTCTTAAACTCATTGACTTGATCATGCTATTTGCTCCATACGGTGTATTTGCGCTTTTGGCTGCTTTAGTGGTGGAATCTCCTAGCACCGATTTGTTTGCGGCTTTGGGATGGTATGCCTTTTGTGTGGTGTTGGGATTATTATTAATGATGTTGGTGTATACGCTGCTAGTTTTTATTTTCACTAAAAAATCACCGCTGTTCTTTTTAAATGGAATTGCACCAGCCCAATTACTCGGATTTTCAACTAGTAGTAGTGCTGCCACGCTTCCAGTAACTATGGAGCGAGTAGAAGAACATTTGGGTGTGGAAGAAGAGGTAACCAGTTTTGTGTTGCCTATTGGGGCGACTATCAATATGGATGGAACCAGTTTGTATCAAGCAGTTGCGGCAGTTTTTATTGCGCAAACCTTTGGAATGGACTTAAGTTTTGGAGTTCAGCTAGGAATCATTGCTACGGCCACTTTAGCCTCTATAGGGAGTGCTGCAGTTCCCGGAGCGGGTATGGTAATGTTGGTGATTGTATTGGCACAAGCAGGCATTCCTGAAGCCGGTTTAGCATTGATTTTTGCGGTGGACAGACCTTTGGACATGTGTCGCACTACAGTAAATGTGACTGGGGATGCTGCAGTTTCCATGATTGTCGCCAAATCGGTTGGAAAACTTGGGGAGCCTCATGTAAGGAATTGGGACGATATCTACAGCAAACAACAAACATCAATGTAATTGTAATTATGAAACCTATTATAATACCGAGCCCTTTGGTGTCGGCTGAATGGCTAAATGCGCATTTGGAAGCGCCTAATTTGGTAGTTTTGGACGCAACCATTCCAAAGGCTGTGGCAGCCGATTCTTTAGCGGAATCAGGAGTGCAAATTCCTCAAGCGCGATTTTTTGATTTGAAACAGAAATTCAGTGATGTATATGGGGAATTTCCAAATACCTTTCCTTCCGAAGCACAGTTTGTTTTGGAAGCCCAAAGCTTGGGAATCAACAGCGATAGTGCTATTGTGGTCTATGACGATCAAGGGATCTATTCAAGTGCAAGGGCATGGTGGCTTTTTAAAGCTTTTGGTTATGATAATGTAGCCGTGTTGAACGGGGGACTTCCCGAATGGATTAAGTCAGGTTTTGTAGTGGAGCCTAAGGAAGCTTATACGGGCGTTAAAGGGAATTTTACAGGAAGTTACCATCCAAGATACATGAAGTTTTTTCAGGATATGTTGAAGGAATCCAGAGAAGGTACTCAAACAATCATTGATGCCCGTTCGGAAAGTAGATTCAAAGGCTTGGAAGTGGAGCCAAGAGCAGGTTTACGAAGTGGTTCTATTCCTAATTCTGTGAATTTACCATATACAGACTTGCTAGAAAATGGAGTTTTTAAAGATGTAGAATCCTTGAAAAATCTATTTTCTACTTTAGCTAAACCTGAAGATGGCATTACGTTTTCCTGTGGATCAGGCATTACGGCCTGTATTTTGGCTTTGGGCGCGGAACTGTCTGGATATGATAATATTTCGGTATATGATGGCTCTTGGACGGAATGGGGTTCGTTAACGGAAGCTTAATTTCCAGCTTTCAAAATCCAGTCTGAATTTTGATAAAAAAGAAATCCCAACACGAGGCTTCTAGCATTTTTTTTGCTACCCAAGGGAGATTAGACATGTCTCACTTGGGAACTTAAGAGGCTCCTGCCTAACGGAAGACAGGCTTAAGTTGATGTAATCGTGCTGGGATTTTGGGGGCCTTTATAGGTTGACTTGCCTGTACTTAGGATATTTTACCGAGTATGAAAATTTGAAAGTATCTGAAGCGCCAGGGGAAAGAACCGTTTTCCATTCCATCAATCCTTTGTCATCATTGTACTGAGAGGTTCCGGTTTCGATGTCCTCAACTTTAATGTCCTTGTTTTGACTGATTGGAATACGGTCCATAATTACAATATCGATAGGCGTCTGTTTGTTGTTTTTTAGTTCCAATTCATACATTTTATTGATAATTCTATTGTTCCCTATAAAATTAGTCTTTTTAAAATCATTCACTTGATTTCGTTTCACCACCACGTTAGGATCAACCCCCAGGGATACGGTTAAGGTATCTGTAGTAGTTTGTGGGTTGATATTGGTTTTCCCTGAGTAACTGCCTTCAAAATAGATATTCGCTTCGGCGGGCAGTAAGTTGTACTGTTCCCAATTCCCAATTTTGGCGGTTAGAAAAACATTTTCGTTTAAAATAGGTGCCGCATAATAGGAATAGCTTGCAGGAATCGAGAATTTATCAATTTCAATTACTGTGATGTCTCCGTTGGAAGGCATGCTGTAGGCCTTTTGTATTTCGAAACGTTTGTTGGTAACGCCTTCTTCAATGACTTCTCCTGTAGCGGTAAGGTTTTTTGTTGAAATCAAAATGACACCATCTGAAGCTCTGCTTCCATAGAGTCCTGAAGCCTCATTGCCCTTTAAGATTTCAACAGAACCAATACTATTTGGTGAAATATTTTCAAATTCCTTTTTGGAGACAGGGACTCCGTCAAGTACATATAACGGTTCACTATAATTTGAGATTGAATTAATACCTCTGATGTTTACATTTAGGCCGGCAACTTTGCCTTCTAGGGTACTAACTGCTCCCGTGTATGCAGCATCATCAAAATTTTCGGCATCCATCATGGCCTGTACTTTGTTTTGATAACCAGGAGTATTATCAGATTTTGGCTGAACTCCATAACCAACCACCACGACTTCCTCAAGGGCTGCAACATCTTCTTTCAAGGCTACATTCATAATGCTGGAATGAATCGGGAGTTCTTCTATCATCATACTCACAAAGGAATATACAAGCTCTTTGCCTCCAGTGGTTCGCAGGGTATATTTACCATCAAAATCGGTTTGGACACCATTGTTGGTTCCTTTTTCTACAACATTTACGCCTGGTAGAGGTAATCCATCAGCAGCTGAAGTTACAATACCAGATACAGTTTGTACCATTGGGTTGTATTTGTAATTATAGCTTTTTGTGGCCCGTGTTCTTTCGTAATGACTGTTTCTGGAAATAAAGTTTAGGTACTTAGGATCTAGATCTGGTTTTTCGTTGTTGGTGTTGGGGTCACTTGTGGAAAGCGTCACTTTTATATCGTTCCAATCTACACCCGTGTTTTGGTATACATGTGCTTTATATTGCATGTCGATGGGAGTATTGATACTGTTCGCTTTTAAATCGTAAGTAGGGAACCATCCTGCATTGCTGACATTGTATTTCAAGGTAATATTAAGGGAGGTTGGTTTAGCGGTGTTGAATTTCACTTTGATTTCCCCAGTCTGAACTTTTTCTTCAACATTGTATTCTTGGAGTTGTTTTCTAATGTCATTGATTTCGTCTTCGTAATCTCTTTTCTTTTTGTAGGATTCATAGATCAATGTATTCACTTCGGTAATTCGCTGCCTGTAATAGGCGGCAAATTGCTTTAGTTTTTCCAAAGAAACCACTTGCGTGTCGCTGCCCAAGTGGCGATTTTGTTGAATGATGGACAATTCTTCTTTATACCCAGCAATTAAATCATCTTCAAATTGAATTTGGTCATTGATGGATTTAATTTGTTCTTGAAGGGTTTCTATCTCTTTGGTTTTTGGCTGTTTGGAAAGGTAGTTAATACCATAGTTGATTGAGAGAATAGAAGCATTTTGCAAGCCTGAGACTTGAATGCTACTTTCTTGAATATAAGGAGACAGTTTGTGAAAGGTATATTCCGAAGTGCCAACAGGCAATTGTATAGTGGCAGTTCTGGTTATTTGGGCACCATCAAGGTAGACGGTGACTTCCTTTAATGAAGACTCTGTTTCGTTTGTGTTTGCAAAGCAAATAGAAGATAAGAACAGGCAAAGTATAAGATATGTTTTCATGATAGTGGTTTTTAAAGTATTATAAAACTATCACGGATGGGGAATGTGGGAAAAGGTAAATGAGTTAAGGAGGTGTTTGGAGCTGTGAAATGATGTTCTTGGTTAGGCAAATACCTTTACTAAAGAACTATAAATGGTTATTCATAGAGGATATTTGCAGTTTTAATGTGTTAAACAATTTTTTTTGCCACTAAACGATATTTTTAACCAAAAAGAGGATGATTGTGTAATTTTAAAATGGTTAAAAAGTAATGCCTTATTTCTCAAGAGGTTGGTTTTAAGCATTATTTATAAAGTAATTTATAGAGTTAAATTAGTTTTTAATTAGTTGTTAATTGTTAAAAAAGGTCTTGATAAACATCAAGACCTTTTTTATTAATTGGAGTGACTATAACCTCTACTTTATTTAAGTGCTTTGGCTATTTCTTCCGTGTACTGTTCGGCGTTCTTAGTGACGCTTTGGGGATCTTCTATTTTGGTGGTTACTACAGCTACCAATTGTTTGCCATCTGGTTGATCTAAATCATAGGCAACGGTTTCCAAAATGAATGTTTTTTGAGTAACTGTAGTCGAAGTCATTGGGACATAGCTGCCATAGGTGGAGTAAGACATAGGGTGCATGTAGTAGCCGTAAAAACCTCCGTAATACCCTGGGTAGTAATTTGGGTAAGCAGCGCCCGCATAGTAGCCGCCATCGGTATAGGTTTTTGAGGACTCTTGAAAGTCTTTAATAACTGTTAAAACAACCCCATTGTAGCCTTCATTTTTCAGGAAATTTTTAAAATTTTCAAGTTCCTCTTCCGTGTGCTTTTCTTCCACTTTAAAGGAGGTGGGCAGTACGGAATAGCTTGGGGTGGCCTTTGTGCCATTACTAATTAATTTATCTGCGATATCACGTTCAAAAGCTATACGCGCCTGATTGTTGGCTGTTCTGGCAATAACCAAAATATTGTTGTCCTTAATTTGTGTTACGCTGTCAGATTTCCAAGAATCCAATACTTTGATACTGCTGGAGCAACTTGTAACTACAATTAACAGCATTAATACGTAAGAAATTTTTAAGGTATTTTTCATAAGAGACTAAAATAATGGATTAATAATGTGGTTTAGGTTTCGCCGTAATTCAAATTACACGGTGTATTAAAATTACAATAAAATTTTAATAATCAGGTGTGTAAAGGCTTAATGTCCGAATTTTATTAACCTCGTTATTTTCTAACTGAGAAACTTTGAAGTGAGTTCTGGTGTAGGAATCATGCAGGAGTCTTGTTTGCCAAACCATTTGTAGCGGTTTTTAGCTATGATATCGTAAACCCAATTTCTTATAAAGGAAGGAACAATTAAAAAGACAGCCAATAGGGTTGTTGGAAAGCCCAGCTTTGAAGCAATTTTAAGAGCAGCTGTAGATTTGTAATATATTTTTTGACTAGGAGTGTGCAGTAAAATAGAGTCTATTTTAGCGGTGTCAATACCGTGTTTTTCTATTATGGATTTACCAATATCGCTTTGTAAGGCCGCAAACATAAACCGATTCTGTTTATCATGTTTAATCACGTATTGGATGGAGGTATTGCATAAATTGCAGACACCATCAAACAAAATCAATTCTTTATTTTTGGGCAGTGTTGTCATTTTTTTCTTTGAACAAGTTCTAGCTGGTCAATATTTACACTTGTTGTAAAAATGCCATAATTAACGGTAGCCTTGTTTTTTTCGATCTTATCAATACTGCCAACAGCTTTACCATCTTCCATTCTAACACGGTCACCAACTTTTAAAATCACTTTTGGCTTGGCTGGTTGTTTGGCAGCCTTTTGTTTTTCTTCTTTTTTCTTTTGTCGGATTTCTTCCACCTTCTTTTCGACCTCTTGATTAACTTTTTGCTCTTTTGCTTTTATGGCCTTTTTCTTTTTGGCAGAAACCTTTTTGCGCTTCGAGTTTTCTATTTGAACCAATTTAAACAATTCGTCCATAAGAACACGCTTCTTTTTGTTTTCAAAATAGGCTTCAGACAATTCGTTTACCTTTTGGCCCAAGTAGATTAGTCGTTGGTTGCTATCGTAAAGTTCTTGATAACTTTCTAGTTTTTTCTGAATTCTGGTATTGATTTCCTCAAGTCTTTCAGCTTCATTCAGCTTTTTCTGTTCATTGACTTTTAGGGATCGTTCTGTTTTTTCTAGCTTTGACCGCTCTTTTTGAAGTTTGGCTATAGTTTGGTCGAATCTTACTTTGCCACGTTCAATTTTTTTCTTTGCTCTGTTGATTAAACTGTAGGGAATGCCATTTTTTTGAGCTACTTCAAAAGTAAAGGAGCTACCTGCTTGCCCTAAAACCAGTTTAAACATGGGTTCCAAACTTCTTTCATCAAACATCATATTGGCGTTTTGCATGTATGGCAATTCATTGGCCAATATTTTTAAGTTGGAGTAGTGGGTAGTTATGATACCATAAGCTTCCCGGTGGTAGAATTCCTCCAAGAAGGTTTCGGCTAATGCTCCTCCCAATTCTGGATCACTTCCGGTTCCAAATTCATCAATCAAAAACAAGGTGTTTTTGTTGCATTTTTTGAGGAAGTAATTCATTTGTTTTAAGCGGTAGCTGTAAGTGCTTAAATGGTTTTCTATGGATTGGTTGTCTCCAATATCCGTTAGTATTCTGTCAAACAGGCAAACGGAGCTACGCTCGTGTACAGGAATAAGCATTCCGCTTTGTAGCATTGCTTGAAGGATACCAATGGTTTTAAGCGTAATACTTTTACCCCCGGCATTTGGCCCAGAAATCACAATAATCCTGTTTTCTGGATTCAATTCAATACTTTGCGGAAATGTTTTTAAGCCTTTTTTGTTATTAGATAGCAGTAATAAAGGGTGAAAGGCATCTTTGACATTGTAGACTTTTGTATCGTTAATTTCTGGTAAAACGGCGTTCATGGATTGGGCGTATTTTGCTTTTGCATACACAACGTCCATTTTTACAAGAAATGTTTGGTATTGGCTTAATAGATTGGCAAAGGGTCTGGTAAATTCTGTAAGCGATTTTAAAATGCGTTCTATTTCCTCTTTTTCATCAAACTCAAGATTGTTAAGTTCTCTAACATGTTGAAATGTGGCCTCAGGTTGGATGTAGATAATACTTCCTGTTTTGCTGGTACCTAAAATACTGCCTTTAACCTTTCTGCGGTACATAGCCTTAACCGCTAAAACACGCTTGTTTTCAATAACGCTTTCTCTAATGTCATCCAAGTAATCTTGGCTGGAATAGGCGTTTAGAGCGGTAACAAAACTTTGGTTTATCTTTCCCCTAACCAAATTAATAGCTTGTCTGATTGCGTGAAGCTGGTCACTGGCACTGTCCTTAATGTCACCAAATCGATCAATAATTGTATTTATTTTATCAATTAGGATTTTAGTGATTTCAATAGAGGCTGCATTTTTACTAAGGCTCGGGTAATACTCTTCAAACTTTTTCAGGAAGGTCAAGATTTCGTTTGTGGTTACAGAGATATTCACAATTTTTTTGAAACCATAAGGATCCAAAAATGCGCCTTCTAAATTTAAAAACTTTAATTCTTTTGCAATGGAGTCGAAACCATGATTTGGAATTCTATTTTCATTATAAAAAGATGAAAGGTATTCGTTTGTAAAGCCTAATTCTAATAGTAAGGTTTCTCGATCTGGAGACGGCACAATTTGTAAGGCGTCAGCTTTACCTAATTCTGTAATGCAATGTTCAGATACCTGAGAGAGTACAACATTAAACTCTATGTCCTGTAATGTTTTTTTATGAATGCTTATCATGGAGCTTCTGCAATATTAAGGGCAGACGAAACTATCTAAATTTTATAAGAATGCAAAGTTACGTATTATGTTTTAAAAGCAACCGTATGCCTGATCGTGATTTATTTTCGCCATAATTGAATTTTAAATGTTTAGATTTGAGAATAACAATTGAAATAATGAAAGTTAAAACGTTTTATTGGGGACTCTTGGTAGCGCTGTTGTTTATGCAATGCCGAAGCAGTATAAATGACTACGATGAGTTTGCAAAAATACCGCCATATGTGTTGGATGTAAGCGATGTACAGCGTCCTTATTTTGAAGCTTATGATAAAACGTTAAGTTTATGGGGAACAGACTACGAGGAACTTTACATTCCTACTACTTTTGGTACGGCTCATGTGCTTGTAAGTGGTCCTGAAAATGGAGAGCCTATTATTTTATTGCATGGCATGAATGCTAGTTCCACCAGTTGGTATCCCAATGCTAAGGCCTTGTCTAGAAAACATCGGGTGTTTGCTATTGATTTGTTGATAGAACCAGGAAAGTCTGATTTGGTTGGAGAAGTGGAAAATATTGAGGCTGTGGTGTCTTGGTATTTTGAAATATTTGAAAAGTTAAAACTTGATCAGTTTAGTATAATTGGAGCTTCAAGAGGTGGTTGGCTATCGGTAGCAATAGCTCTACATGATAATACAAGGATAAAGAAAATGGTATTGTTGAGCCCTGCTCAAACCTTTAAGTGGATATCGCCAAGTACAGGTTTGTTGAAAAATATCATTTATGCCTTATCTCCAGACCAAAAGCGTTTAGAGGATGTTTTGGAATCTATGTCAGCAAATGTGAAGAAGATCGATAGAAAGTACAAAGATCAATATCTTTTGGGAAGTCAAATGGATACCATCAATAAATTTATGGTCGAAATGAAACCTTATTCCAAAACCGAACTCAATACTTTAGGCATGCCTGTTTTGGTATTAATTGGTGACGATGATTTAATAAATAATGAAAAGAGTTTGGAGGTTGCTAAAGAAAATATTTCTAATATTGCTGCTGAAATCATTCCGAATGCAGGCCATTTTTTATCTATCGATCAAGCAGAGACGGTCAACCGTAAAATAGTGGAGTTTTTAGATTTGGAACCAAAGGAAAAATAGGAGAATGCTCCCCTAAATTCAACAAAATACAAATGGACTTACAATTAGAACCTACTTGGAAAGCATCTTTAAAGGATGAGTTTAATAAATCTTATTTTGAAAATCTAAGCGAGTTTGTTAAAGATGAATATAATAAACATACTTGCTATCCTCCTGAAAATAAGATTTTCTCTGCTTTTGAATGGTGCCCTTTGGACAAGACCAAAGTTGTAATTATAGGTCAAGATCCATATCACGGGCCAAAACAAGCCAATGGTTTGTGTTTTTCGGTTACAGATGGGGTAGCTCATCCACCATCCTTGATCAATATTTTTAAAGAGATTGAAAGTGATTTGGGAAAACCTTATCCCGTTTCTGGTAATTTGGAACGTTGGGCCCAACAAGGGGTTTTGCTTCTAAACGCTACATTAACGGTGAGAGCCCATCAAGCAGGAAGTCATCAAAATAAAGGTTGGGAAACTTTTACAGACCAAATTATAAAACATATCAGTGAGGAAAGAGAGGGGGTCGTGTTTTTACTTTGGGGAGGCTATGCCAAAAAGAAAGTCAAGCTTATAGACCAATCCAAACATCACGTATTAACATCGGGGCATCCATCTCCTTTAAGCGCCAATAGAGGGTATTGGTTTGGTAATAAACACTTCAGTAAAACTAACTTGCTGCTCGAGACAAATGGGAAGGAACCGATTGAGTGGTAGGTTCTTTTTTTAATTGTACAGGTTTGTGCTTTTGAGTTGGTTCTTTTTTTGTGGTTTTATTACAGCTGAAGAAAAGCAAGGCAAAATTTACGGCCACTAAAAACGCTAAAATATAAACAATGGTAAAAAACATAGGTTGGTTGGGTGATTTTTGGTTACGTAAAATTAACACATTAATCTGAGAAAGCACCTAATGTTTAATAAAGAAAATACTGTTAACTTTTAATTAACATTTTCTACAAGCGCATCATAATCCAATTTGGAATCAATGATATTAAGATCCAATAATTTATTTTGAACCACTTCAACGGTATTCTTATCCAAATTGCTTTGAGACCATTCGGTTAAGCTTAGCCATTCCTGAACATCTTCTAATTTTTGATCATATCGTTTGGAAATAGTTTGGTCTATATTTGGAATGTCTTTGAAGTCTTTAGTGGTATTATTGATGATGTCCAAAATAGTTTTAACCGTTTCTTGGTTTGCTTCCAAAAATTCATTTCTTACCGCAATTACAAAACAAGGCCAAGGGGTTGGGCAATTACCCACACGTCTAAAAGTACCGTTGTCTACAATGGGTTTTGTGGTAAATTTCTCCCACATAAAGTAGTCAGCAGCCCCGTTGGTAAGTCCTTTGATGGCGCCATCCAAGTTGTCAATTACTTCAAAATCTAGATCCTTTGCGGTGTCCCAGCCATTGTCCTGAGCGTTGATATAGGCCATTAAGTGGGAGCCTGAACCAAAACGGCTAATGGCTGCTTTGGAGCCTTTGAGGTCTTCAATAGTTTTATATTTTGAATTTTGGGCTACATGAATACCCCAAATTAGGGGAGAGGCTACAAAGGTTTGCACTATTTTGCTGGGGTTTCCTTCAATGATATCCTTTATGATGCCTTCGGTTAAAATAACGGCCAAATCAATTTCTCCTTCCCGCAAGGCATTGCACATTTCGCCAGTACCACCAAAATAATCTTTCCATCTTAGGTTGATGCCAACATCTTTATATTCTCCTTTTTTTAAAGTTAGGTACCATGCCAAATTGAAATGTTCTGGTACGCCTCCTATTTTTACGGTTTTCATCTTTAATTCTCCGTTAATTTATCTAAAGTATAACGTATTAAGCGTTTTATAGTTTCTTTAGGATTGTTACTGAATTCACCCGTTGCTCTATTTGCAATAATGGCGTTCATAGAAACTGCCTTGTGATTCAATAAGCTCGATAACCCATAGATAGCAGAAGTTTCCATTTCTAAATTGGTAATCGATAATCCATCATGCTTAAAGGTTGCTAATTTACTGTTCAAATCTCGATCTTCAATGCTTAATCGTAATATTCTTCCCTGTGGGCCATAAAAGCCAACATTTGTGCCTGTAAAACCATCAATGGTTGTGCCTGATTGTAAGCGTTCATACAAAGAGTTGCTGCATTCTATAACATAGGGTTTTGATTTGTCTTTAGACCAATTGCTGTGTTTGACAAAGCTTTCAGAAACATCATCCAAAAGGCTTATTCCCGTTGTATTATAAAACGTCAAAAGATTATCAAAACCTATGGCTTGTTTGCTGATAACAAAACTGTCTACAGGAATATGTTTTTGTATGGATCCCGAAGTCCCAATTCTAACGATTTCTAATGAAGTAAGGTTTTCTTTGATATCTTTTTTGGAAAAATCAATGTTAACCAAAGCATCCAGTTCATTAAGAACAATATCAATATTATCGGTGCCAATACCTGTGGAGATAACCGTGATACGCTTGTTTTTATATGTGCCGGTTTGCGTATGAAATTCCCGCTTTCTTTTTTTGAATTCAATGACATCAAACTGTTGTGTTACCTGGTCAACGCGATCTGGGTCACCCACAAGTATTATGGTTGTGGCGACGTTTTCTGGCAATAAATTTAAATGGTAAACGGAACCATCAGGGTTTAAAATAAGTTCAGAAGCTTTAAAGGGCATTTATGGGAGTTTTGATGAGTTTGTTCTCCTGTTTACTAAATTGAAAATCCAATCTATTTACTCCGCCATACCAAATATTGTTGTTAATGTCCATAGCAAAATTATATTGGTTCAAAATAGCTTCATGGCCTTTGCGGTTAAGGGAAATACCGCTTTCCTTTTCATCAAAAAACATTGATAAATGTTCGATCAATCGGTTAATTTGAATGTCTCCAAATCCATAATACCCTTGGTAATTCAAAATATAGCCTAAAAGATGATGTCTAGACTTGATAGTGTTATCCCGAACAATAATCAAGATATTTTGTTCTAGTACACTTAACCCACTTTTAGAATCGGGAAAACGCTCCAAATGAGCTTTGAGGCAATTACTCAAATATTCAAATGAAGAATTGGTGGTGATAAATGGTTTTAGCAGATTGTGGTCTTTTCCACAATAGATGCTCCATAAAGTATCTCCTAGATTAATATCGAAATCTTTAAGTTTGACTCTTGAGTCATAATGTTCAAAAAGTTGGTCTTGAGTAAGTTCAGACAATCCCTTAAGATTTTTTTCACCTTCTACGCGGCCACTACATACAAGGTAGAGCGGAAGGTTCATTTTTTTTTGAAGAATAAGACTCAGTACCGCAATAAGATTGATGTGGCAAAACAAATCGTATTCAAACCACAAGATGATTTCCGAATAGTTTTCCGGCTGGTTAAGTTTGTTGATGTCTATATAGAATTTCTTTTCATCAAATTCCAAGTCGTATATGTCTCTAAAGAATTCTTTTCGTAATTGAACAAATTCCTTAGAGTCTATATCTTGGGTGGTAGGACCTTCACAAAGCATTTCGTCCCAAGTGAGGATATCGCCAGTAATGTCGTGCTCGAGCAGTTTTTTGGTGAGTTGTCCACCATTTGTAATGTGAAGCGTCTCCATAATATTATCCTCCTACACGTTTTACGGCAAACCCTTTTTCTTTTAGGATTTGCATGATTTTATCTCTGTAATCTCCTTGAATGATAATTTTATCGTCTTTAAAACTGCCTCCAACACTAAGTTTGGTTTTGAGTTCTTTGGCCAAGAGTTTAAAATCTTCGGTAGCACCCGTATAGCCTTCAAGGATAGTAATAGGTTTTCCTTTACGCTTTTCGTATTTGCAAATAATGGGGTCGTCCTGCATCCAGATATCATTTTCTGGGGAGGCAGTTTCGGTTTCAGGTTCAGGTGTGTGATCTGGGAAAAGGTTTTTTAATTGATCCTGTAAATCCATAAAGTAATTATTGTTTAATGAGTCCTAATTCTACTAGACGTTCGTGAAGGAATTCTCCAGCAGTGGTATCTTCATATAATTTAGGGTGTTCTTCGTCCACACAAGTATCCAAAACATCCAATTTCATTTCGGAAACGGGATGCATAAAAAATGGAATGGAATAACGAGACGTTCCCCAAAGTTCTTTTGGAGGATTCACCACACGGTGAATAGTAGATTTTAGTTTATTATTGGTATGTCTTGATAGCATGTCTCCCACATTGATCATTAGTTCGTCAGGTTGGGCTATGGCATCAATCCATTCGCCTTTATGATTTTGTACCTGAAGGCCTCGACCTTGGGCGCCCATTAACAATGTAATTAAATTGATGTCCCCATGCGCAGCAGCTCTCACGGCGTCCTTTGGTTCTTCTACTATGGGCGGGTAGTGGATAGGTCTTAAAATGGAATTGCCATTGTGGATATAATCGTCAAAATAGGTTTCCTCAAGCCCTAATCTAAGGGCTAGTGCTCGCAATACGTATTTGGCGGTTTTCTCCAGCATCTTGTAAGCTTCTTTTCCAACTACATTGAATTCAGGAACTTCCTCAACGGTAACATTGTTGGGGTATGTTTCGGCCAATTTGGGGTTGTCTTCCACATATTGACCAAAATGCCAAAACTCTTTCAAATCGCCTTCTTTTCTGCCTTTGGCACTTTCTTTTCCAAAGGAAACATAGCCACGTTGTCCTCCAATTCCAGGAATTTCATATTTCTGCTTTATATCCAAAGGCAACTCGAAAAAAAGTTTTACTTCGGAATAAAGAGACTCCACTAACTTATCGTCCAAGAAATGACCTTTAAGGGCAACAAATCCTATATTTTCATAAGCTTTTCCTATTTCATCCACGAATTTTTGTTTTCTAATTGGGTCTTCTGAAATAAAATCCTGAAGGTCAACACTTGGTATTGCGTTCATTATTAAGGTTTTTTCGTATTGTAATAATACAAAAATAACGAAAACCTCGCTAAAAATTAGAGGAAATGGCCACGAGTAAAAAAAAATAGGTTTCAGAAAGGTGGATATTTTTTTTGATTAAATTTGGCTGAGAGAAGAAACAACATCAATATGCTAACATCCATAAAAAGCAACATTATTTACGATAAAAAGAATTTGGATTCTAAAAAATTAATCCAACTCTACAAGCAGATGCTTAAACCGCGTTTGATAGAGGAAAAAATGCTGATTTTATTGCGTCAGGGTAAAATTTCAAAATGGTTTTCGGGCATTGGTCAGGAAGCTATTTCTGTGGGTGTTACTATGGCGTTGCAAAAGGATGAATATATATTGCCAATGCATAGAAATCTAGGGGTGTTTACGTCTAGAGATATTCCGTTACATCGTTTATTTAATCAATGGCAAGGAAAAGCCAGCGGCTTTACCAATGGTCGAGATCGCTCTTTTCATTTTGGTACACAAGAGTATAATATAGTGGGGATGATTTCTCATTTGGGACCTCAATTGGGAGTGGCCGATGGTATTGCGTTGTCAAGTTTACTGAAAAAGAAAAAACAGGTTACTGCCGTATTTACAGGAGAAGGAGGGACCAGTGAAGGAGATTTTCACGAAGCCCTTAATGTGGCTTCGGTGTGGCAACTGCCTGTTATTTTTTGTGTAGAGAACAATGGTTATGGCCTTTCAACACCTACGAATGAGCAGTATAACTGCAAGGATATTGCTGATAGGGGAAAAGGCTATGGTATGGAATCTTTCATTATAGATGGAAACAATATTCTTGAGGTGTATACCAAAGTTTCCAAATTGGCTGAAAGTATCCGTAAACGCCCGCGTCCAATTCTTATTGAGTTCAAAACCTTTAGAATGCGTGGTCATGAGGAGGCTAGTGGAACCAAATATGTTCCACAAAAATTAATGGATGAATGGGCCGCAAAAGACCCTTTGAGCAATTTTGAAATATACTTAAAGGAAACCAATGTCATTACCGAAAAGCAAATTACTGCTGCTAGAGAAAGTATTATAGAAGAAATCAATGAACATTTGCAAAAGGCATATGACGAATTGCCTATAGAACCTAATGTTCAAAAAGAATTAGGAGATGTCTATAAAGATTTTAAATATGAAGATGTTGCAGCCGGTTTAGAGGTTGCTGAAATTCGTTTTGTCGATGCGGTTGCTGAAGGCTTAAAACAATCTATGGAACGCCATAATGATTTGGTGATTATGGGCCAGGACATTGCGGAGTATGGAGGTGTGTTTAAAATCACGGAAGGCTTTGTGGAAGCGTTTGGAAAGGAGCGTGTTAGAAATACACCGATTTGCGAATCGGCCATTGTGGAAGTAGGGATGGGGTTATCAATAGCAGGAATGAAGGCTGTTGTAGAAATGCAGTTTGCTGATTTTGTGAGTTCCGGTTTCAATCCAATTGTCAATTATTTGGCCAAATCGCATTACCGTTGGGGACAACAGGCCGATGTTGTTGTGAGAATGCCTTGTGGAGCGGGGGTTGCAGCAGGTCCATTTCACTCGCAAACCAATGAGGCATGGTTTACTAAAACACCAGGGTTAAAAGTGGTGTATCCAGCGTTTCCGTATGATGCCAAAGGCTTATTGGCAACAGCGATAAACGATCCCAATCCGGTTCTGTTTTTTGAGCACAAAGCTTTGTATAGAAGCGTGAAACAGGACGTTCCTACTAATTATTTTACATTGCCATTAGGGAAGGCTGCTGTGCTGAAAGAAGGATTGGATGTTACTATCATTAGTTATGGAGCGGCGGTACATTGGGCCTTGGAGACTTTAGAAAGCAACCCGAATATTAAGGCTGATTTAATAGACTTAAGAACGTTACAACCTTTAGATATAGAGACTGTGTTTGCTTCGGTGAAAAAAACAGGGCGAGTGATTATTTTGCAGGAAGATTCCTTGTTTGGAGGAATTGCCAGCGATTTATCGGCAATGATTATGGAGGCGTGTTTTGAGGCTTTGGATGCGCCTGTAAAGCGTGTGGCTAGTTTGGAAACCCCAATTCCATTTATTTCCCAATTGGAAAATCAATATTTGGCTAAAGCTAGGTTTGAAGAGGCTCTAAAGGAATTGATTGCTTATTAAGTTGAAAAGTTCATTGTTGAAAATTTAAATTATGCTATCCAACACTAGTATTATAAAAGTTTTGGGTGCTCTGTTTTTGGTGTTTGCAATATCTTGTAAAAAGGAAGTTGATCCACCCAAAACACATGAGTGGAAAACGTTGAAGGTTACGGCGACAGCATACAATTCTCTGGAAAGTCAGACCAATTCCAATCCGCATATTACAGCTTTTGGTGATAGTTTAAAGCCTGGATTAAAATATATAGCAGTGTCCAGAGATTTACTGAAAAAGGGGCTTAAACACAATACCCCAGTAATGATTGAAGGGTTTGATGATTTGTTTTTGGTAAAGGACAAAATGCACACCCGTTGGTCCAACAGAATTGATATCTATATGGGGGTGGATGTGGATTCTGCTAGAAATTGGGGGCGAAAAAAGGTGAAAATCAAATATCAGGTAGAGGTTAAGCAAGATTCTATTCCGTCTGAGCTTCAGATAAAAAAAACGGATAGGCCGCTTTTACTTCCTTGAGGTCTTTTTCTGATAAATTATTACTGGGCTTTTTTAGAATTTCCCGTGCGTAGGTTTGTCTTAAATCATAATAAGCTTTTGTGATTTCATCCTGAACTTCAATGTAAAATTCATAATTTGTTTTAGCTGCTGTTTGTAAGGAAATAACTGCTTTTTGTGGGGTTTCTGAAGATGTATTTTCGGATTTTCCATGGCAGTAGTCGCAAGTGTTTGCGCCATTGTTATCTATAAAGTTGGTGGCAACCTGCTTTAAGTCTTGAATGGCAACTAATTTCTCGTTCACCAGAATTTCATTGTTTGCGTTTATCATTATTCTAAGAAGGTTCCTTTCCTTAATATCTGCATTGCAATCCGTATTTGGAGGGCAATGTGGCGGAAGTTTTCTACTTAAACCTGAATCCATAGAAATGGTGGTAGTAACCAAAAAGAAGATAAGCAATAAAAACGCTATGTCGGCCATGGAGCCAGCATTTACTTGGGGTGCGACGTGTCGTGAAGTTTTCATGTGTCAAGGATTTATGGTTTAATGAACCCTTCACAAAAACGATACCACAAAATTTTGTTAAAAAAGAAAATCAGCATAAATAATAGATTTATGCTGATTTTCCTGATGATTGATTGATGAAAATTTTGTTGTCACTTCAACGTTTCCAAATCATCTTCTCGACTGTGAGTACTGTCAATAATTTTAGATAACGCTTTCATAGCTTTAATTTTTAATGATTGATATCTGTTGGTTGATGATTGATGATGTAATTGGTAATTTTTCTTTTCGCTTTTAGAATGTTATTCTAAATCGTCTCTTGTTGTGCCAAGAATTGCTTTTACTTCCGTTTAAGGTTTCCGATAATTGATTTGTGTTTAAAGTTCTCATGATTGTTCGTTTTTAATGATTGATGATTTACTTAATAGACGCCCACAATTTAAATTTGTTACGCTAAAAGTGTTGAAGTTATGGTTTTTAACAGATTTTAACAGTCAAAGTGTTGTTTTGGAGTCGTTTATGTGGCTTAAAGGCGACAAATTGACTTTTTCAAATGTAGAAATGTCAGTTTTTTAACATAAAAGCTGCTTTGGTACTTGTTTTGTTTATTATTAAATGAATTTTTGTTTAACTTAAAATATGAACAACATGAGTACTTTAGTAACAATGCCTAAACCAGGTAAAACAACTTCCAACAAAAGAAGCGTTGCAACATTGCCAAGTTTTTCATCTTGGGTTGACAATCTATTTGACCATAATTTTGGTACAGAATTTTTGTCTAATTTTAATACAGGTATTACGGCACCAGCAGTAAACATAAAGGAAACTAATGAAGCTTTCCATTTGGAATTGGCGATTCCGGGAATGAAGAAATCTGATTTTGATATAAATGTGGAAAATAAAATTCTAACTATTTCCTCTGAAGTCAAAACTCTGGATGAAGAAAAAAATGACCATTATACAAGACGTGAATTTGGGTATTCTTCCTTTAAAAGAACATTTACTCTGCCAGATGCTGTAGAGCCAGAAAATATAAAGGCTACTTATCAAGATGGTATTTTGGAAGTTAACTTGCCTAAACGGGATGAAGCAAAACAGAAGCCTGCGAAACGCATTGAGGTTTCTTAATTTTGGATTACAACAAATTTTAAGGGAGGTTTTAAAGCCTCCCTATTTTTTTCAAATGTTTTTAACAACTATTCCTTTAAATCATGTAAAATCTTAACTTTACTAGAATTTTTTCTAGGAATTATGTCTATGTCTCAAACTCTACAACTCACCCAGGAACAGAGAAACAAGAAACGTTTATACGATTATCAATTGGCAGATCTCAATCGGATTTTTGATGTGATTGAAACCCAGTCTGATAATTATAACTTGTTGTATCAACTGCCAACAGGAGGAGGGAAGACGGTTATTTTTTCTGAAATAGTGAGACGCTATATACAGCACCATCAAAAGAAGGTGGTTATTTTAACACACCGCATTGAGTTGTGTAAGCAAACCTCTAGAATGCTCTCTGGATTTGGTGTTCATAATAAGGTGATTAACAGTAAGGTTAAGGAGCTTCATGACCAAGATGAATTTAGCTGTTTTGTGGCGATGGTTGAGACCCTTAATAATAGACTAAATGACGAAAAACTGAAGTTGGAGGATATTGGATTGGTCATTATAGATGAGGCGCATTACAATTCATTTCGAAAATTATTTAAGTTTTTCAAGGATTGTTTTATCCTTGGGGTAACGGCAACACCATTGAGTTCCAATATTAAACTTCCTATGAAGGATAATTATGATGAACTTATTGTAGGGGATGATATTTCAACATTAATAAAAAATGGGTTTTTGGCCAAGGCTGAAATTTATAATTACGATGTAGAGCTGAGCACGCTTAAAATAGGTGTAAATGGCGACTATACCGTTAAATCTTCCGAAGCACTGTATACCAATTCAATAATGCAGAGTAAGCTGTTGTATGCCTACGAAGAAATGTCTAAAGGAAAAAAGACCTTGATTTTTAACAATGGTATCAATACTTCAAAAGAAGTATATTATTCTTTTAAACGGGCAGGGTATCAAAATATAAGACACCTGGACAATACGGCTTCAAAGCAAGAACGAAAGGATATCTTAAAATGGTTTAAAAATACACCAGATGGTATTTTAACCTCAGTAAGTATTTTAACGACCGGATTTGATGAGCCTACTGTAGAATCGGTTATTTTGAATCGAGCTACGCGATCATTGACGTTATACTTTCAGATGATAGGAAGGGGATCAAGGGTACTTGGCAATAAAAAGGATTTCTTAGTATTGGATCTAGGGAACAATATCATCAGGTTTGGCCCTTGGGACCAGCGGGTAGATTGGCAACATATTTTTAAGTATCCAGATTTGTATTTGGAGAATATTAGAAATGATGAAGATATAGAGCGGGACTTTGTGTATACCATGCCAGAACTCATCAAACAAAAATTTAAGGGTGTTAAAAGCTTTGATTTTGATATGAAAGCTGAATACCAAAAGGCGGTAAAAGAAGGGCAGAAGTCGATTGTGGCCATTGAGCGTTCCATCCAGCAACATTCACAAATGTGTATAAATAGCAGTAAAGATGTTTATGAAGCTCGTTCTCTCATAAAGCACCTTCAGGACGATATTGCCTATCGTATTAAGCAATATTCCTACTGTATTATGAATTGTACCGATAATTATAAAGATTGGTTGCACGAGGAGTATAACCGAAAGCTACGACTGAGTTTTAATGGAAAGTTTTAACTAAAGTTTAATTTTTTTTAAACGAAAACATCTTAATTTCGGCAAAAAGGTATAGTCTTTGATTTCTGTCAAGAGATAAAGAAATATTTAGATTTATGATCAATCCAAGAATTCTGTTTTTAATTGCTTTTCTGTTTGTGGCCTATTCTCAAACCTATGCGCAAGTAGGGGATAAAAAGGAGAATAGATCCATTAAGATTCCTGCTAAAGAAACCAAGGAAAAGGATACGATACCTTCAGAATTAAAAATTAAACCAAGTTCCGATAGTCCGTCACTTACCAAAACAGATGATAATATCAATGGTATTCCTTTGAAAAGTAAGGTTGAAATTAGGGAAATGAAGAATGAATTTTCTATGATTGACAATAGTACCCTTATCAATCCAGGAACCATTTATGAACAACGTTGGAATAAAGCTGCGGCAGATACGGGTATTAAGCCTGAAGCGATGTCCGACCAATTTTTGGGAGATTATAAGAGCAACGGAAAATTTGTAAATATCATGTGTCGGGACCATGAGTATCCGGACGGAGATATGGTGCGCGTGTTTGTAAATGATGAAATTGTAGTGCCTAGATTAGTATTGACCTCTAATTATAAGTCCTTTGACATCCCTTTGGTAGAAGGCTTTAATAGAATAGTGTTTTTGGCCTTAAATCAAGGGCAATCTGGTCCAAATACAGCCGAGTTCAAAGTGTTCGATGATAATGGAACTTTGGTATCTGCAAAAGAGTGGAATTTGCTAACAGGGGTAAAAGCCAGTATTATTGTAATAAAAGAAACTCCTTAATACCCTCTTTTTAAACAGATACTTCCGTGGGAACTACGTCGCCTGGTTGCATGTTGTCAATAGTATAATTCCCAACACGAACTCTTACCAAGCGCAGCGTAGGGAAACCAACTGCAGAAGTCATTTTTCTCACTTGACGATACTTTCCTTCATTAATTATTACAGAAATCCAAGAAGTAGGGCCGTGCCTGTCATCTCTTATTTTTTGTATAGGGTCTGGTAAATTTGGAGGCGTCTGCAATAAAGTTACATCACAAGGTTTGGTAATATATTTAATGCCTTTAAAACCAATTTCAACACCCTTTTGTAGCTTGTTAATGGCTTCTTGATTAATCAATCCATCAACCTGCACGTAATACTCCTTATCAATTTTTGAACTGCAAATATCGTAACTCAATTGGCCGTCTGTAGTTAAAAGCAGTAATCCTTCTGAGTTTTTGTCTAAGCGTCCAATAGCCATTATGTCTTCAGGAAATTCATATAGTTCCCCAAGGAATTTTTTCTTTTGTTCATGCTTGGCATTACTCATGAACTGACTTAGATATCCAAAGGGTTTATAGATTTTGAAGTGTTTATGTTTTTCTTTAGACTGACTCATTTATAATTTTAAAAACCAACTCTTTGGTAAGCTGCTGTCCCTTAGCTTTATTTCTAATATCTTCGTAGGAAATCCTAAAATCACATCCTTCTTTGTGAGCACTACATCCGTAAGCCGTTTTACCTTTTAGGATTGTGCCTTTTTTACATTTTGGGCAAGTTAGAACTTCGGGAACTTCCTTTTTCTTTGTCTTTTTGGGTTCCAATATCAAATTGAAGTTATCGTCAAAACGTAGTAATCCTTCTACGGTTCCGGCATCGGTTTTAAAGCCTTTTAAATTGACAGTCGACCCTTTTTTAAGTAATCTGATAAACTGCTTTTCCGAGATAGTTTTTCCGTGAACTTTAAATGGCAATACAAGCTTACAGCCAGATTTGTAATTGCTGCAACCATAGGCTGATTTTCCTTTGATAAGTTGTCCTTTTTCACATTTAGGGCAAGATTCAGCTGTAATGCCAGCCTTTTTTTTGTTGACGGCTTTTACCTCGCGTTGTTTGGCAACTGCAGCTTGAGACAGATTGGCACGCCTGGTTTCGCTTCTAACTTCATAAACCAATTCATCAACCATGCGCTTCATGTTTTTAATGAATAGGCTGGCGCTATAGCTTCCCTTTTCAATGTCTTTCAGCTGTCTTTCCCATAGACCCGTAAGTTCTGCCGATTTTAATAATTCATTTTGAATAATATCTATCAGTGCAATTCCCGTTACCGTAGGTAATATCTGTTTCTTGTTTCTTTTAATGTACTGCCTTTTAAATAAGGTTTCAATGATGTTTGCCCGGGTAGACGGACGTCCAATACCATTTTCTTTCATTAATTCCCGCATCTCATCATCATCTACCTGTTTGCCGGCAGTTTCCATAGCTCGAAGCAATGTTGCTTCCGTGTATTGGTTAGGTGGCTTGGTTTGCTTTTCTAAAAAAGAAGGTTCATGTGGTCCTTTTTCGCCTTTGGTAAATACTGGAAGAATCCCTGATTCTTTTTCTGGTTTATCCGGATTTTCAAAAACAACACGCCACCCTTTTTTTAAAATCTCCTTTCCAGTGGTTTTAAAGTTTACTTCAGCGGCTTTCCCTATTACTGTGGTATTGGAAACCTCACATTCATCATAAAAAACCGCGATAAAGCGTCTTGTTATAATGTCATATACCTGTTGTTGGTTATATTGCAATTGGCTTTGTATCCCTGTGGGGATAATTGCATGGTGATCGGTAACTTTTTTATCGTTAAACACCTTGCTGGATTTCTTTATTTTCTTACCCAGCAGGGGTTGAACCAAAGAGCTGTAATTAGTCAGTTTTTGAAGGATGCCGGGCACCTTTGGGTAAATATCTGTTGGTAAGAAGGTGGTGTCTACCCTTGGGTAGGTAACGACTTTCATTTCATATAAACGCTGAACAATTTTAAGCGTTTCTTCTGCCGAAAAACCAAATTTGGTGTTGCAATAAACCTGGAGCCCTGTTAAATCGAAAAGTTTGGGGGCATATTCCTTTCCCTTCTTTTTAGTGATGGATTCTATTTCAAATTCATCCTCTTTCACCTTGTTGGCTAAAGCTTCTCCCTCTTCCATCTTAAGGAACCGGCCCTCTTCATAACTAAAGAGCGTTTCCCTATAAAGGGTTTGTAATTCCCAATAAGGTTGTGGTTTGAAGTTTTCAATTTCCTTGAAGCGGTTTACTACCATGGCAAGGGTAGGGGTTTGCACCCGCCCAATAGAAAGCACTTGTTTGTAGCCCCCGTGTTTTAGGGTGTAGAGTCTTGTGGCATTCATTCCTAAAAGCCAATCTCCAATAGCCCTAGAAAAGCCTGCGTAATATAGGTTGTCATATAGCGTAGAAGGTTTTAAGTTGTCAAAACCTTCTTTGATTGCTTCCGTGGTCAAAGACGAAATCCATAAGCGTTGTACTTCACCTTTGTAGTTAGCTTGGTCCAACACCCAACGCTGTATCAATTCTCCCTCTTGGCCGGCATCGCCACAATTTATGACTACATCGGCTTGGTCGAACAGTTTTTTTACAATTTTGAATTGTTTTTGAATCCCGGAATTGGAAACCACTTTAGTTTTAAACTTCTCCGGCAGCATAGGAAGGTTATTCAGGTCCCAGCTTTTCCAATGAGGTTTGTAGTCATTGGGTTCCATTAAAGTGCATAAATGCCCAAACGTGTAGGTAACAGCATAGCCGTTGCCTTCAAAATAACCATCATGCTTTGTATTGGCTCCTAAAACAGAAGCAATTTCACGGGCTACACTAGGTTTCTCGGCAATACAGACTTTCACGGGCTAAATTTTATGCTTTGTAATTATATAGGCGCAAGGTAATATTTTATGAGCTTTTCATTCTTATTTATAAAGGAAAAACAGAATTGAAGAAACGTAACATTGTTACGCCTCCTTCTCCAATATACTTAATGCTATTCTAATTTTAAAATAGTCCATTTGTTCATTAAAATGCTCGAAATAGGGCTTTAAGGCTTTGGGGGCATTGAGTTGCTCCTTTGCGTTTTTGACATCTTTCACTTCACTTTTGGACACAAAATCATACATGTTTATTTCCTTGCCTTCTTGATACAATTTTGCCAAATGAGAAAAGATGGTGTTGCGATGCAATTGCCGTTCTTCGGCTATTTCCTCAACTGATTTTCCTTGCTTATATAGGTTGAAAGTAGCTAAGTATGTGTCCTTTTTATTGTTCTTTTTCTGATTTTTAAATGTGATGATGCCATTTATAAAATCTTCACCATAGGCATTTAGTTTGTATTGTCCAACGCCACTGACCTCCAGAAAATCGGTTTCTGTAGTTGGTTCGAGTCTCACCATGTCTTTTAAAGCAGCATCACTAAATACTTGATAAGGAGGAATGCCTTTGGTTTTGGAAATTTGATGACGTAATTGGCGTAAATGCTCAAATAGGGCACTATTTGTGGGACCAGTTTGAGAAGTAACTTTTTTAGCCGTTTTTTTCGAAGTGATTTCTTGAACTTTTGTTAGCAGTACCGTTTCGTTTTGGAATAGGACGTTTTTTGAAAACGCCGTAAGTTTAAGGGCGTTAAATTCATGAAAAGCAATTTCACAATACCCTTGGTTAATGAGTTGGATGATGTAGCTTTGCCAATGGTTCCAAGGGATGTCTTTTCCAATACCATAGGTTTTCTGTTGGTGGTAGCCTTTGTCTATAACAGTGGCGTTTTGGGCACCTCTTAAAACGTCGATTACGGTTCCAATAGCTTCAGTTTCTTTCAACCTTGCAATGGTTGACAATGCTTTTTGGGCAATGATGGTTCCGTCAAAAAACTGTGGTGGATTATTGCAGACATCGCAATTATTGCAATTTTCAGAAAGCAGTTCTCCAAAGTAACTTAACAAAATTTTTCGGCGGCAACTAGTAGCTTCGGAAAACTGTTTCATACGCTCCAATTTTGCAATTTGCACCTCTTCATTGCTGGCGCCTTGAGCAAAATTTCGCAATTGGATCACATCTGCATAACTGTGGAATAAAATGGCGTTGGATTCCAGTCCGTCACGTCCTGCACGACCAATTTCCTGATAATAGCCTTCTATGTTTTTAGGCATATTATAATGGATGACAAAGCGGACATTGGATTTGTCAATTCCCATTCCAAAAGCTATGGTGGCACAAACTATTTTAATGTTATCGTAAATGAAATCCTCTTGAACCCTCTCTCGCTCCTCGTGGCTCAAGCCTGCATGATAGGCGCAGGATGAAAAGCCGAAGTCATTTAGTTTTTTGGATATGCTTTCGGTTGTTTTTCGGCTTAAACAATAAATAATTCCAGATTGATTAGGTCTATCGGTAACGTATTTGACAATCTGATTTATTCTGTTGTTGGCAGGTCTCACATCCAACGCTATATTTTTGCGGTCAAAGGAGGATATAAATTGTTTTGCAGAGGGAATGTTTAGTTGCGTTATAATGTCTTCTCGCGTGGCCTTATCTGCTGTTGCTGTAAGAGCTATGATTGGGATTTTGGGCAAAGAGGTTTTTAAAAATCCCAACGCTTGATAGGAAGGTCTAAAGTCATGTCCCCAACTTGAGATACAGTGGGCTTCATCAATGGCAATACAACTTAAATGGTTCTTGCTTAAAATAGGTTGTATTCCAGCAAGGCTTTCCGGAGCTACATATAATAATTTGAGCTCCTTTGTATAGACCTTTTCAAGAATTTGCTGCTGTTCCTCGCTGCTTTGGCTACTGTTAAAATAAGCTGCAGAAATACCATTGGCTAATAAACCGTCCACTTGATCCTTCATTAATGCAATTAAGGGAGAAACCACTAAAGTTATTCCCTCAAAAAGTAAGGCCGGCAGCTGGTAACAGATAGATTTTCCGCCTCCAGTTGGCATAATAACCAAACAGTCTTCTCCTGCAACAACAGTTTCTATGATTTGCTGTTGTTCACTTCTGAATGAATCATAGCCAAAATAGGTTTTTAGTGTGGAAATTAAGGTGCTTTGCATAGTATGGATAAGAGTTGCGCAAATTAGATAAATCGTGATTGCAATTGAAACGAAATAGGTAAGAGTTATCAAATTTAATAAACACTCACCACCAAACGACAAAGCATTTTGAAATCATTCCGTTGGGATGTTTGATCCAAATAAGAGGGGAGGTTTGTTGGTGTAATAGGTTTAAAAGTATTGGCTGAATATCGGCATAGGTGTGCCAGTCGACATTAGAATGAGGGATAATGAGCCAATCTAACTTGGAGGGTATGTAAAACTTACAATGTTTAAAATTGGAAAATTCCTTTTCCTTGATATAAAACCCTTGAATACAATCTTGATTGATTTTGGTAAACCCACTAGCTTCTCTAGTCCAAGGTATGAATAGCTGTGCTTTGAATAAAACATGCTGCTTAATGCGTTTTGGATTGATAGATAACTGTTTCAGGAAATTTTGAGTTTCGGGACGATGTAATAAAGGAAGCTGCTTCTCTTTCAGTTTTTTGAGTTTTTGAACAAGACTGTCCTTTTTATTGGGGCCAATCCAATGCTCAAGGTCTCCGCTTCCTGTGTGTTCATTATATAAATAGAACTTGTAAATAATTTCAAGGTGGATAGGAGTGCTATTGAAGTTGATGATTGCATCCAGTTCTCCAAGGGTTCTTTGGTCTTTTTGGATTTGGGCGCCAGAAGCAATTATTTGAATATTCTCATTTGCCTTAAAACTATACAAAACAAAGCGTTCGACAAGTTTTCCTAATCGCAAATGACCCTCAATAGTTTCATTGAATGGTTGTAAGGAGAGATTGGGAAGTTCCAATTGTTGTAAACCATATATAAGGTTGCCCTGCCAAAGCAATGGTGTATTCCAATAACCGATATAGCGTAATTTCAACTTTTTGTAGTCCATTACAAGTGTTAAAATTCGAATTTACGATAACTTTTAGAGTTTTAATTCTAAAAACATCCATAATAACTTTACCTTTGCAAACCAATTGCGTAAATGATGTTTGCATTTTTAGATCTAGGAATCCGTAATCCACTTTTCAAAAAGTTCTTCAAGTCGTTACAGGCTTATTATTTAGCCCAAACTGAAGAAGTGACAATTCCATTTATGTTTCATAAGCAGAGCCGTTTGGCATTTGTTTATAGCAAAACATCTTACAGCCCTTTTTAATAGATTATTTCTTTGTAATTTATTATTTTTCAATATGTTAATGTGTAATATTTAAACAATAAATTGATATCAATGTCTGATACTAACGTTTTAGAAGTGAAGGAGAATACCGTTGAGAAAGACTTATACAGTTACCAGAAAAAAGCGATTGAAAAAGTATTCAAGCGATTTGATGAAGCACCAGATGATTACCACCTTTTGTACCAGTTGCCTACGGGTGGTGGGAAGACTGTAATTTTCTCGGAATTGGTTCGCCAATATCTTAAAAACCATGACAAAAAAGTATTGGTGTTAACCCACCGTATAGAGTTGTGTAAGCAAACTTCTAAAATGTTAACAGAGTTTAAGGTTACCAACAAGGTGATACATAGTAAGGCGAATCTTGATGACCAACAAGAGTATAGTTGTTTTGTGGCCATGGTAGAAACCTTAAACAACCGTTTACAGGAAGATATGCTTGATATTTCTGACGTTGGTTTGGTGATTATTGATGAGGCGCATTACAACTCGTTTACTAAGTTGTTTAAATATTTTGAGAAGTCTTTCATTTTAGGGGTAACGGCTACACCACTTAGTTCCAATAAGGATTTTCCAATGAAGAAGAACTATAATGAGCTGATTACTGGGGAAACCATTGAATCGCTTGTTGAAAATGAATTCTTGGCCCGTGCAGAAACATATGCTTACAATGTTGGGTTAACTACTTTGGAAATTGGTTCTAACGGCGATTATACCGTTAAATCGTCAGAAGATTTATATACCAATACAGACATGCTTAAAAAGCTGTTGTATGCTTATGAGGCGCACTCCAAAGGAAAGAAAACCTTGATTTTTAACAATGGTATCAACACGTCTTTGTATGTATACGATACGTTTAAAAGGGCGGGATATCCTATTGCTCACCTAGATAACACGGCTTCAAAAAAAGACCGTAAGAAAATATTGAAGTGGTTTAAGGAAACCCCAGATGCCATTCTAACCTCGGTAAGTATCTTGACCACTGGTTTTGATGAACCATCTGTAGAGACTATTATTTTGAACCGAGCAACCAAATCGTTGGCGTTGTATTACCAAATGGTAGGGCGTGGCTCTAGGATTTATAAAAACAAGAGCAAATTTAGCATTATCGATTTGGGGAACAACCTACATCGTTTTGGACCTTGGGGAGCAGACATAGATTGGCAAAAAATATTTAGTTCGCCTGGATACTACTTGGATAATATTGTGAATGATGAAGATATTGAAAGCAATTTCAGGTATGAAATGCCAGATGATATCAGAGCAGAGTTTGCAAAGTCTGAAGATGTATATTTTGATGTAAAACAGGCCTATATAGACTCTGTAAACAATGGGGAATCTTCTAAAGTGCTATTAGAGCGCTCTATAGAGCACCATGCTAAAATTTGTATTGAAAACAGTGAAGATGTTTATGATGCTTTGGCTTTGGTAAAGCTGTTGGATGGAGATATCAATCATAGATTGGAACGCTATACGCAGTGCATAAGCAATAGTACCCATAATTTTGTAAAATGGTTACATGAAGATTATCGCATGAGGTTAAAAACCTATTTAAGAAAGAATTTCGATGAAGTTTTTGAAGATATTCATGGTTATCCACCAGAAGATTAATTTATAGTAAACTTATACAAAAGATGGAAAGGGCAACAGTGTGTTAGCCCTTTCTTTGTGTTTAAGGGTTACTTAATAACATAACCCAATAGCCAATATAAGATGACGAATACAATAATAACGCCGATACAACCACATTTGCCTCCTCCTATCTTTTTCGCGCCAAAACCAGCAAGTAGAGCTCTTAGAAGATTTTTCATTCCTTATGTTTTAATTTTATTCACATCACTTAAAATTAATCATTCAAACGGACTTTAAGTGTATATAATTTATGTTTATTGTTAAATTGTTGTAAAATCATTAAATTGCATAAAAACCATCCGTTATGCCCATTTATATGGACCGTCATAACATTCCTGCAGAGTTAACTTCGCAACACGTGGCAAGGATGCATCAAGAAGACCTTAAGGTTCAGCATTTGTATGGCTGTAAGGGAATGACTTATTGGTGTGATGAAACTACAGCATTTTGCCTTATTGAAGCTCCTAATAAAGAAGCCTTAAAAAAAATGCACGATCATGCGCATGGCGCATTACCGCATGCTATAATAGAGGTGGATCCTAAAATAGTAGAAGCCTTTTTAGGACGTATTAAAGATCCTGAATTTACTGGTCAAGAAGGAGAATTACATGTGATTTCAGAATCAGCATATCGCGTAATAATGGTAAGTGGAATTGACCACAAACACTCTCTAGACAATTCAATGACAATAGCACTTCAAAAGTATTTTAAAGAACTTATTTTACGTTTTGATGGTAGCATTGTAAAGCAAAATAAAAATTGTGCGTTAGTATCATTCTCTTCTGTAACTAATGCTGTAATGTGTGCTATTGAGTTACAGAACAAATTCAAAACATATATTTTAGAACACAATAACGCCAATAATTTAAAATTGAATATCGGCCTGTGCACAGGAGTTCCTTTTAATGACAAAGGGGGTATTTTCGATGAGACAGTCAAGTTTGCTGAATGGATGTGTGAGTTTGTAAAAGGGCCAATTGTGCTGTCCTCCGAAGTAAGGAATTTATTTGAAGGTGAAAATTTGAATGTAATTGTAATGGATGAGCAAACACATAGTTTGACCCCTTCTGAGGAGAAATTTCTGTCTGTTTTAATGGATTTGACAGAGAAAACATGGAATGATACCAACTTAACGGTAGAGTCGTTTAGTAAACAATTGGGCTTTAGTAAATCTCAGCTATATCGTAAAATGCAAAGGTTAACCAATAAATCATTGAATGTTTTTATCAAGGATTACAGGTTAAAGAAAGCTTGCGAATTTTTAGAAAAGAAAACGGGCAATATTTCTGAAATTGCTTTTGAAACAGGATTTAATAGTCCAGCGTACTTCACTAAATGTTTTCAAGAAGCCTACGGTATCCTACCTTCAGCTTACAACAAATAGCCTAAATCCAATCCTATTAAATTTTCTATATGACCCAAAATTGAAAATTTTAGGCAGATTCCTTATGCTTAATTGAATTGTATAGTGTTAATTTTAAAGGTGTTAATCAATTTTAATTTATTATGAAAACAATCAAGGATTTAGATCTGTCTTTAATTGAGGATTTAAAGTCGCAGCTTAGAGGGAATGTCGTGCTTCCTTATAGTTCCAATTATGATGAAATTAGGAAGGTGTACAACGGTATGATAGATAAAAAACCGGGTCTTTTTGTGATGTGTGTAGATGTTGCTGATGTTATGGCTGCTGTAAATTTTGGTAGAGCCAATAGGTTAGAAATTGCCGTTAGAGGAGGAGGCCATAATGGAGGAGGATTAGGGCTTTGCAATGATGGTCTAGTGATTGATCTCTCCGGAATTAAATTTGTAAGGGTGGATACTTCCAACAATACGGTTAGGGTTGGCGGCGGCAATCTTTGGGGAGAGGTGGACCACGCAACGCACCCTTTTGGCTTGGTTATTCCTGCTGGAATAATTTCTACTACTGGTGTTGGTGGATTGACATTGGGAGGAGGAGTCGGATATTTGTCCAGAAAATTCGGCTTGACTATAGATAACTTATTGGAAGCTGATATGGTTTTGGCAGATGGGAGTTTTGTAACGGTAAATGCAACACAGCACCCTGATTTATTTTGGGCAATTAGAGGTGGAGGTGGAAATTATGGTATTGTTACAGCCTTTAAATTTCAGGCTCACCCGCTTAAAACGGTCATTGGAGGACCTACATTTTGGCCTATCGAGGAAACGGAAACCATAATGGCTTGGTACGATAGCTTTATTCATAAAGCTCCAGAAGATTTAAATGGGTTTATTGCCACCTTGGTTGTACCTGGGCCTCCTTTTCCTGAGCATTTACACAATAAACAGTTTTGCGGTATTGTTTGGTGCTATACAGGTGATCCTGATAAATTTGAAGAAGTGTTTGCTCCTGTAAGGGAACAGCAGCCTTTTTTTGAACATGTAGGCGAAATGCCTTATCCTTCCATACAGACACTTTTTGATGGCATGATGCCTCCGGGACTACAGTGGTACTGGAGAGCCGATTTTTATAATGAAATACAACCTGAAGCAGCAAGTCAACATAAAAAGTTTGGTTCTGAAATCCCAACTCCCTTGTCACAAATGCATATGTACCCCATAAGTGGTGCGGCTTCAAAACCGGGTAAAGAAGATACACCTTGGGCTTATAGAGATGCGAAATATGCGGGGGTAATTGTGGGGGTAGATCCAAGTCCATCCAATGCATCGAAAATTACAGATTGGTGTAAGGCCTACTGGGGTGCACTTCATCCATATTCATCTGGTGGAGCTTATTCAAATTTCATGATGGATGAAGGGCAGGAACGGGTGAAAGCTAGTTATAAACATAACTATACTAGGTTAACTGAAATAAAACAAAAATACGATCCAAACAATCTGTTTCATGTAAATCAAAATATTGTCCCCTAAGGCGATTTGATAAATAAGTTTAAGGGCAGATTTATAGTAGATTATGCGTAATATTGCGGTTTCAAATTATCACAATGAGCACATCGCGTAATACTACCTTAATTATTCTCGCTTTCTTTGCAATATATGTCATTTGGGGCTCCACGTATCTGTTGAATAAAATTGCTGTGGCGCAATTGCCTCCTTTTATGTTGGCCTCTGTAAGATTTATATCGGCGGGAATATTGATTTTTATCATCTCAAAAATTATGGGGATTTCATTAAAGATTTCCTCCCGGCAACTAATGAATACCATTTTTGCTGGTTTTCTTTTTTTGACCTTTGGAAATGGTGTTGTGGTGTGGGCCTTGAAATACGTAGATAGTGGTTTTGCGGCTTTGGAAATTTCGGCGCAGCCCTTAATAGTTCTGATTTTAATGCGCATTTTACAAGGAAAAAAAATACAGCCAATGTCTGTAGTTGGAGTGATTCTTGGTGTGGTGGGAATTTATTTGTTGGTAAGCCAAAATGAAATAATTAGTCAGGAAGGTTCGGTTTTAGGAATGCTTATGATTTTATGTTGTATGCTGAGTTGGGCTTATGGTAGTTTATTTGTTGGAAAGGCAGATTTGCCAAAAAACTATTTTGTAAACACGGGCTACCAAATGTTTACGGGAGGGATTATGTTGCTATTGGCCAGTTTGATTTTTCAGGAGCAATGGGTAATGCCAGCACAATGGGAGAGTTCTGTGACAGTTTCTATGGTACTTTTAATTTTATTGGGAAGTATTGTGGCGTTTACATCCTTTAATTATTTGCTAAAAACCGTGTCTCCAGAAAAGGTAGCTACGTCCACTTATGTCAATCCTATAGTGGCCTTGGTTTTAGGGTGGTATTTTTTAAACGAACATATCACTGCTCAGTCTATTGTAGCTGCAGTAGTATTACTTACGGGAGTGTATTTTATCAATACTAAAAAGACGTTGGAAATATTTTCCAGGTTTAAAAGATGATATGCTTCTGCAAGATCAAATAGGAGTAGAAAGAAGATTTATAAATTAAAAAAAGCTGTTTCATGGACGAAACAGCTTTTTTTTGATTGCTATTGAATTAGTTCTAGATAGTCCAAATTTATTTCAAAATTAAAAACTCACAGCGTCTATTGATAGAATGCTCTTCTTCCGTACAATCGTCTTTACAATCTACCAAAGGTTGACTTTCGCCATATCCTTTAGATCTTAATCGGGAACGCTCAATACCATTGGCAACAAGGTATTCAAGTGTAGATTTTGCTCTATTCAATGATAAATTCAAGTTGTATTCTTCACTACTTCTAGAATCGGTATGCGCTCCTAATTGTACCTCCATTCTCGGGTATTTTTTTAGCAAACCTACCATGATATCCAAAATACTCGCGGCTTGTGGTTTTATATCCCACTTACCAAAATCAAAATAAATATTCTCCAATTCAATGTAGATATAGCCATCATCTTTGGTAACAACAATATCTTCGGCATCGTCATAAGATTCAATCTCTAATTCTATGTTAAATTCAAATCTACCATCATCATTCGTGGTGAATTCTTGTTCTCCAGGAGCGTAAAAGTCCCGATATCCTTCAATTCTGTATAATTGATTAGGTTTGGTGTTGAAGGCATACTTGGCATCATCGCCCACAACGGTTTGTCCAACAACTTCTCCTTTGTCATCATAAAGCGTAACTGTAGTTCCTGGTAGGATTTCTTTGGTGTTTTTATCAATTACGGTACCTTCTACAATGTAACGTTTCTTGTTTGGAATCCTTAAAAATGCATAAATAAGATCCTCCCCGCTGCGGTTGGATGAAATAAAGCCTTTTTGAACATCTTCATTAAGGACGTATCCAAAATCATCCATTCCAGAATTAATGGTTTCTCCCAAATTAATGGGCTTTGAGTAAAATCCGGCATAACCATTACTCATAAAAATGTCTAGATTTCCTAATCCTTGGTGGCCATCGGAGGCAAAATATAGAGTTTCGCTTTGGTCCATAAATGGAAATTGCTCTCTATGCTCTGTATTGATTACCTCGCCTAGGTTAACGGGAGTGCCAAAACCATCTTCTGTAATATCAACAGAATAAATATCAAAAGATCCCAATGACCCAGGCATATCACTTGAAAAGAATAATTTGGTATTGCTGGGGTTTAAAAATGGATGTTGAGTAGAGTAGGTGTCGCTTGAAAAAGGCAATTCTTCAACATTGGTCCATTTTCCATCTATCAATTCTGCTTTGTACAATTTTATAGTTGCAATTTTATCGTCCCCAATTTTTACGCGTTTATCATTGGTCCTAGAAAAGTACATGGTCTTTCCGTCTGCAGTAAATGTAGCGTTACTTTCGTGCGTTTTGGAATTTATGTCTTCAGAGAAGGGGGTTACTTGCTCTAAGGCATCCTTTTCTTCGGAAAGCGTGGCTTCATATAAATCTAGATAAGGTTTGTTGTTCCATTCGTAAGTGGGATTGTCCTTATTTCTATAGGAAGAAAACACAACGTTGTCACCATACCAACTAATGCCAAAATCTCCAGAGGCACTGTTTTTTAAAGGTTGTAACTCATACAGGTAAGGCACGATTCTGCTTAAGGTGCGTTTCAATTTTGGTGTATCCATTACCTCACCAGTATATATGCTCAAAATGCTATCTGCAGTTTTAAAGTCCCCTGCAGCTTTTAGAGACTGTCCATATCGGAAATAATATACTTTTGGTAAACTATCGCTGCTCGCGAATAATTGGGCATAGGCAGCCTTGGCATTGGTCATTTGGGCATTGTAAAAGTAAGAGTCTCCTAAATTCTGTAGGTTTTCAGGTGTTTTGGGCAGGGACTGATACATTTTAGCGGCTTCTGAATATGCTCTGTTTTCAAACAACTTTTTGGCTTTGGAAGCACTGGCCTTTTGGCCATATCCAAAGAATACCGTAAAAAGAAGTGATATAAGTAAAACGATGTTTTTCATATTAAAAGCTATTAGAAAAATCTTGGTGATTTATCATATCCCACACCAAATTTACTGATGTCAAACAACAGCATTACCTCATGAGTTCCGGAGTTGAATCGTCCCAAATTTGAAAGCGTGTAATCGTAGGCATATCCAAATCTTAAGGATTTAGTAATTCTGAAATTAATCAAACCGCTTACCGAATCATCGAAGCGATACCCAGCACCCAATTCTACAATTTCATTGATAAGAACATTGGCTGTTAAGTCTAAAGACATTGGAGCTCCGGAAACGGCCTTTGTCATAAAGGCTGGTTTTAATTTTAAATGGTCATTCAATTGAAAGACATAGCCCCCTGTTAAAAAGAAATGAATTTCCTCTGCACCACTGGTTACAATACCACTATCGTTTTTTAGGTGTTCAGATTTTAAAATATTAGGAACGGAAAAACCAGCGTAAAAGTTGTCACCAAAATAGAAAGCTCCGGCTCCAATGTTAGGAAATGTTTCACTAATATTTGAGGCAAAGGCAGGGTCGGGAAGAGGATCGGAATAAATAAAGCCGTTAAAATTGGTACTAAAAAAGGTTGCTCCCGCTTTAATTCCCAGAGACAGTTTTGTGCGTTCACTCATAGGAATTACGTAGGCTACATCCACATAAGCATTAGTTTCTTTAACCACATCTCCAATTTGATCATGCACTACAGATATACCTCCTTCTAAACGATTGGCAATGGGAGTATGTGCAAAAAAAGTGCCTGTTGTTGGGCCTCCTTCGGAACCTACCCACTGTGCGCGATAAAATCCACCAAGATTGATGGTGTTTGGATCATCTGTAGCATAGGCGGGATTAATCACGCTCATGTTAAACATGTATTGCGTGTACTGTGGATCCTGTTGGGATTGGGCTGCCAATCCAAGTAAAAACATCAAAACAGTGATGCGATATGTTATATTTTTAAGTGTCATATATTACTTTTATAAGACCTATCTGCTTAGATAAACACGTCCTTGAATAGGTTTTCTCTCCCCATCATTAAAATTCAAAATGTAAAAATATACTCCCACAGGACAGATACCGTTTCCTAGGGTAACTCCTTTGTGGGATTCACCATTCCAATCAGGTTTATTGGTATCTCCTTTATATAATACGTTGCCATATCTATTGTAAATTTCCAATGTGAAATCAGGATATAGATCCCTTAAATTTGGTATCGTAAACGTATCGTTGATGCCATCATCATTGGGTGAAAAACCATCAGGAATGATAAAACATTGGTCTAAAGTTACAGTTACATCCAATCGGATAACGCTTTCACAACCATCATCTGAAATCATCGCACCATAATAAGTACCACCATCTTCAAGGAGTTGCGTTTCATCTAATACATTGCCATCAATAGGAGCATCGTACCAAATAATGATATTAGAATCTATAATGTTGGCAGAAAGCTCTGCTATTGTAGGTTCAAATTCCCCACAGAATAAATCTCCATTGTCTGATAATTCGGGAGTAGGATTATCGAGTACAGTAAATGTAGCTACTAATAAAGAACCTTGTTCACTACAGGAGATATCTGGAGAAGAAATTCCTGTAATCGTAATAGTGGTCTCTCCTGTATTTTGTAATTCCTCAGCCGGAATTGTGAAAACAGCATCACCGCCTATAAATTCGGTCGAAGCGGAATTTGAAATTGTATTAGCCCCAGAAAGCTCATAGCTTAAATCGTAAAAACCATCTTCCACTTGAAGAGCCAATGTAATGGTTACATCATTTGAATACCCTAGACAAACCATGCCAACTTGAATACGGGCATCTGAAATAACAGGGCTGTCAACAACCGTAACGCTTACGGTTGCAGTTGCTTCCGTGTTACATCCAGGATTAATAACGGTGTATGTGTAGTCTCCAGTAGCGTCCGTGGCTGGATCGAAAATACCCGTGCCACTGGCAAGTGAGGGAGACCAGGTTCCGCCCATATTAGGAGTGTCGCCTAGGCTGTCGAATAAATCATATGTGGCTGTATCGTTTTCACAAACTTCTAGAGTACCATCGGTTCCTGCGTTGGGTTCCTCAATAATACTAACGGTTACCGTAGCGGAAGCATCGCCACAAGGTGCTGTTCCTGTAACCGTATAGGTATAGGTTCCTTCTGTGTCTACCGAAGGATCAAAAATGCCTGAACCACTTGTAAGTGCTGGGGTCCAAGTTCCATTTGTATCCGGAGTGTTGCTAAGACTATCAAATAAATTGTATGTAGAAGTGTCCGAAGTACAAATTTGTAGAGTACCATCGGTTCCAGCATTGACATTTGGAATGATAGTAACGGTCACAGTTGCTGAACTGTCTACACAAGGTGCTGTTCCTGTAACCGTATAGGTATAAGTTCCAGAAGGGTCTATCGCAGGATCAAAAATACCCGAACCACTAGCAAGTGCAGGGGACCAGCTACCGCCTAAATCTGGAGAGCCTTCCAAACTGTTGGACAAATCTTGAGGGGTGTCATTCTCACAAACTTCTAGAGTACCATCGGTTCCTGCGTTGGGTTCCTCAATAATACTAACAGTTACCGTAGCGGAAGCATCTCCACACGGTGCTGTTCCTGTAACCGTATAGGTATAGGTGCCTTCTGTGTCTACCGAAGGATCAAAAATGCCTGAACCACTTGTAAGTGCCGGGGTCCAGGTTCCTCCCGCATCAGGAGTGCCACCAAGACTATCAAATAAATTGTATGTAGAAGTGTCCGAAGTACAAATTTGTAGAGTACCATCGGTTCCAGCATTGACATTTGGAATGATTGTAACGGTCACAGTTGCTGAACTGTCTGCACAAGGTGCTGTTCCTGTAACCGTATAGGTATAAGTTCCAGCAGGATCCAAAGCGGGATCAAAAATACCCGAACCACTAGCAAGTGCAGGGGACCAGCTACCGCCTAAATTTGGAGTGCCTTCCAAACTGTTGAACAAATCTTGAGGGGTGTCATTCTCACAAACTTCTAGAGTACCATCGGTTCCAGCATTGGGTTCCTCAATAATACTAACGGTTACCGTAGCGGAAGCATCGCCACAAGGTGCTGTTCCCAGAACAGTATAGGTATAGGTGCCTTCTGTGTCTACCGAAGGATCAAAAATGCCTGAACCACTTGTAAGTGCTGGGGTCCAAGTTCCACCCGCATCAGGAGTTCCACCAAGACTATCAAATAAATTGTATGTAGAAGTGTCCGAAGTACAAATTTGTAGAGTACCATCGGTTCCTGCATCGGCATTAGGAACAATAGTAACCGTCACAGTTGCTGAACTGTCTGCACAAGGTGCTGTTCCTGTAACCGTATAGGTATAAGTTCCAGCAGAATCCAAAGCGGGATCAAAAATACCCGAACCACTAGCAAGTGCAGGGGACCAGCTACCGCCTAAATCTGGAGTGCCTTCCAAACTGTTGAACAAATCTTGAGGGATGTCATTCTCACAAACTTCCAGAGTACCATCGGTTCCTGCGTTGGGTTCCTCAATAATACTAACAGTTACCGTAGCGGAAGCATCTCCACACGGTGCTGTTCCTATAACCGTATAGGTATAGGTGCCTTCTGTGTCTACCGAAGGATCAAAAATGCCTGAACCACTTGTAAGTGCCGGGGTCCATGTTCCACCTGTATCAGGAGTGCCACCAAGACTATCAAATAAATTGTATGTAGAAGTGTCCGAAGTACAAATTTGTAGAGTACCATCGGTTCCTGCATTGACATTTGGAATGATTGTAACGGTCACAGTTGCTGAACTGTCTGCGCAAGGTGCTGTTCCTATAACCGTATAGGTATAAGTTCCAGCAGGATCTATCGCAGGATCAAAAATACCCGAACCACTAGCAAGTGCAGGGAACCAGCTACCGCCTAAATTTGGAGTGCCTTCCAAACTGTTGAACAAATCTTGAGGGGTGTCATTCTCACAAACTTCTAGAGTACCATCGGTTCCAGCATTGGGTTCCTCAATAATACTAACGGTTACCGTAGCGGAAGCATCGCCACAAGGTGCTGTTCCCAGAACAGTATAGGTATAGGTGCCTTCTGTGTCTACCGAAGGATCAAAAATGCCTGAACCACTTGTAAGTGCCGGGGTCCAAGTTCCACCCGCATCAGGAGTTCCACCAAGACTATCAAATAAATTGTATGTAGAAGTGTCCGAAGTACAAATTTGTAGAGTACCATCGGTTCCTGCATTGACATTTGGAATGAGTGTAACGGTCACAGTTGCTGAACTGTCTGCACAAGGTGCTGTTCCTGTAACCGTATAGGTGTAAGTCCCTGCAGGATCTATCGCAGGATCAAAAATACCCGAACCACTAGCAAGTGCAGGGGACCAGCTACCGCCTAAATCTGGAGTTCCCTCTAGAGTGTCGAATAAGTTATAGGTATTGGTATCTTCCTCACATAATTCCAAATTAGCGTTGATTCCTCCATTTGGTGCAGAAATAATTGTCACTATTAGTGTTGCACTAACTGATTGGCATGGAGCTATACCGGCTACCGTATAAGTATAGGTGCCAGCTGTGTCTATAAGTGGGTCGAAAAGGTCAGATCCACTAGCAAGTGCAGGGGACCAGGTTCCGCCGATATCAGGCGTACCTCCAAGACTATCAAATAAATTTTGGGGAGCATCATTAGAGCAGATATCTAAAGTACTATCGTTTCCAGCATTTGGCTCCGGAATTATACTTACGTCTACGGTGGCAACAGCATCTCCACATGGAGGAATTCCGGGTACGGTATAGGTATAGACACCAGCTGAATCTAAAGTTGGATCAAATATTCCAGTTCCGCTAGCAAGTGCGGGGGACCAAGTTCCTCCCGTGTCTGGTGTACCGCCTAAACTGTTGAATAAATCTACAGTATTTCCGTTACTACAAAGGTCAACGGTTCCATTAATTCCGGCATTGGAATTCTCCGTAATGGTTATGGTTACAGTGGCAGTAGCTGTAGGACAATTTGCCGTTTCATCCACCGAATAAGTAAATTCATAAGGGCTGTTGGCTACTGTAAAATTTATAGTGTCAATTGTGCCTGTACTTCCGTTTGAAGTAGGGAAAGGCCCTGCCCAGGTACCATTGTTGGAGGGTGTGCCTTCCAAATAATCAAATAAATTAATGGAAGGGGTTGTTGCTAACGCTCCTTCACATAATTCTAATAGACCATCCGTACCAGCTTCATTTGCTTGTGTTATAACTACTGTAACTTCAAATCTTCCCAAGCTTTCACATGGGGGATCAATTGTTGTGGCATAATAATTTTCTCCATCTATTAAGGGAGTTGTGGGGTCGAGTGGGAGGAAGGAAAATGCTGTTGCGTACCAGTTGTTGGTCCCTGTGGCATTTAAATCGGCTACAGTGGGGTCTGATTCAATACAAAATTCTTGAACCGCATCTCCTGTTGGAATGGGAACTAATCCTACATTCACTAGAACAGACAGCCTTGATGTTCTACAGCCAGTATCAGGGTTAGCTTGGTCTGCATAATAAATTGTATTGTCACTTAAGAGTGTTGTATCCGGTAGTGGAGTACCTCCAGAAAAAGAAAGATACCATTGTACATCATTTCCTATAGCAATTAAATCGGCTATGGTTGCATCATCCGGAGTTTCTACACAAACACCTTGGAAATTAAATCCTATTGGTGCACCATAGATAACTACGGTAACTTGTTGGCGTGAACCACAGGATCCTGAATTGTCATCGGCATAATAATCTTCTCCATTAACAAGGCCTTCTGTACTGGCCAAAGGTGTGGTTGAAGTAGGTGTATCATACCATACGACACCACTACCATTATCTTGGGCAACCAAATCGGATACAAGGACAGATTCAATGTCACAAAATGTTTGAACAGGATCGTTTACTGTTGGACATTGCGCAGATGAGTAAAAAAGGCCGCCAAATAAAACTATGTAAATGCCTAAAAGGTACTTACTAATAGCATAGATTTTACCTTCTCTCATAAATAGGGTAGTTGTTGGTCATTAGTGTTAGGTAACAAATTTGTGCTATCAAATGTAAAAAAATATTACAATTTCCTACATATTTGATGGCTTATTGCATGTTACGCTTCCGTATCAGTTCACTTCTTTTAAAAAGCTTTCTGCATCATATTGGATGATATAAACCCCTTTGTTGTCGTAACTTCCCTTGGCATTTGGTCTATAGTCAAACTTGATATTTACATATTCCGTAACATTATTTTTTACTGCATTTTCAAAAGACTCCGGTTGCGCCATTCTCAGCAAAGTATCAAATGTAATGTCGAATCCATAAATGACGTTTTGAGGTGGAGTACTCTTATATAAATAGGTGTATTTTTTGATGAATAAATTGGTGGCGTTGGATTGTTTTAAAGCTGTTGCTGAAGGGTACATCAATTGTAAGATTCGGAATCTTTTTGAAGACACTTCGGCATCATCGGGTATTAATTCAGGGTCAATAACCGCCAATTGGATGTCGTATTTACTTACTTGGCTCAACAATAGTGTTGTTGAACTAAGATATGTGCTGTTTTTATCGGTATCAAAAATTACAATGTTGTTTTTCCCTTTTTGTAATAAATTTAATAGGTCATCGTCTTTAAAAGTACCATTGTTTTTAAGATCTAAAAATTGCGCTTCCGGTAACCAATTTGAGATGAAGCTTTTGCTTTCTCTTCTGTATTTATCGTTGATAACAATAACGTTGTTATTGGGGTTGCGTTTAATGTAATTTAAAATGGCTTCACGCTGGGTAGTTTGGGAAGGCACTGCTTCATATATGTTTGCCAAACCAGGTTTTGTTGAAGTATTTTCTAAAGTGATCACAGGGATATTTTGCGTTGCAAACATTAGAGCAGCTTCTTCGGTTTTGGTGTTTTTAAAAGGCCAGATTACTGCTCGGGAATTCTTGTCAGGGTTAGGCTTTAACAAGAGCTTCTCGTTCTCCATTTTTACAATGTCCAAGTTAAATTTGAATCCCATTTTTTTTAGGGAATCAATCGCTAATTGAGCGCCTCTATAAAATTCAAGGTTTTGACGAAAAACAGAATCTTGTACTTCAGAAAATGTATTTATGGATCGAAGGCGGTCGCTTAACTCCTTTTCAGAATAAGGAAATAAGAACATTAATTCTGTATTCTTTGAAAAGTCTACAGTCTTAGCCAAATTATCATATCTGGAAGAAGTTGCTGCTATTGTTGATGTAGCTTTATCCGTTGCTGTACTCTTGGAATTCACGGTAGCACTTCCCTTTTTAGGCATTTTTACCGTTTGACCAACTTTAACTCCATTTATAAGGTCGGGATTTAAAATTAGAAATTCCGAAGGTTTCATTTCCGCTTGAACCGATAAGCTGTAAAGGGTTTCTTTAGGTTTAACCGTATAGCTATAATATTGAATTTTGTCATTCGATTTTTTTATGGTCTCAACGGCTTCGGTTACTGTTGAAGGATTCGATGTTGTGTAGGACGGTTTGCTAGGAGTGCTAACAGGTCGATTGCCTTTATTTATGGTTAATTCATGGCCTACTTGTAGCCCTCCTTTAATATGGGGATTGTCCTGCTCAAGCTGTGCGATAGAAATACCAAATTGTTTAGCTAGGCCAAATTTAGTTTCCCCTTGACGTACAATATGGGTGAAACTGCTTTTATTGGTTTGTGTTGCAACGCTATTTGTGGAAGAATTTTCTTTCGAAGAAGGAATAATTAACACTTGTCCTATATAAATACTTTCCGAACTTCCAGGGTTAAGCTGGTAAATTTCTTCGGGGCTCACGCCATACTTTAATCCAATACGATAAACGTTTTCACCTTTTTTAACTTTGTGTTTTATAGTGTTTTGCTGTGCGGTTGCCAGTTGGAAACAACATAAAAAAAAGATAAAAACATTATAAAATATCTTCATGAAAAGGTCTATTATTTGTGGCTTTTATTAAAAAATAAAATTAATAAAAAATGGCTTACACCGTGACATTTTATGGGTTCTTGTCAACAATTTATTAACAATCAGATGTTTCCGCATCAAAACGCGCCATCTTGATCTTCTGGATCAAATTACTACTCATGTTATAAACTAAATTTTCAGTAAACTTAAAATGGAATTGTTTACACGATATTTTTGTGATTTTTTGTTTTTGTATTGATTCTTAGAGGATTGGTTTTAAGTCTGTTTTTCTGCAATTGAGTATCTTTGTAACCTTTAAAAAATATGCCCAATGAAAATTTACATTTCAGGCCTACTTAGTTTGTTGGCAATTTCCATGTTTTCTCAAAAAAAAATCATGGACCATTCCGATGTAGCAAATTGGAAGACGATAAACAATACACAAATTGCTCCTAACGGTCAATATGTAGTATATGACATTACTGTTGAAAACTCAGATTCTTCTTTAGAGCTTAAAGAAAAGTCAGGAAACTTGATTTTTGAACATGAGCACGCCAAAGGAGGACGTTTCACCTATGATTCCAAGTTCTTGTTATTTGAAATCAATCCCGTAAAGGATTCTATATTGGCTATGAAACGGCAAAAAATAGAAGCAAATGAATTGCCTAAAGACTCCTTGGGTATTTACAATTTGCAATCAGGTAACTTGATGAAACTTGCCAATTTAAAATCGTATAAAATACCTGAAAAGTGGTCTGGTTTTGTGGCTCTAGAGTTACTTGCTATTAAAGAAAAATCTAAGGAAAGTGAAGAGTCAAAAATACCTTCAGACAAACGGAAAAAAAAGGTTAGTAAAAAGAATGGATACCATTTGGTAGTGGTCAGCTTAAATACAAACCAACGGGACACGCTTAAATATGTCACCAATTATACTTTTTCAAAATTTGGAAATCGATTGGCTTATTCAACAACAGGGGATGAAAAAAATAGCGGTGCCGGGGTTTATGTTATAAATTTTGAAAACAATGAGACCAATCAAATCCATGGGGCTACATCGGCAACATATGTTCATTTAAAGTTTAGTGAATCAGGAAAACAGTTAGGCTTTATAGCAGATCAAGATACTACAAAGGTTCAAGTAAGGCCTAATGAATTATTTGTTTGGGGTGAAGGCGATTCTGTAGCCCAAAAAGTTGTTGACAATAACACCTCGCCTAAGGGGTATTTGGTTTCTCCTTATGAAACTTTGACGTTTTCTCGGGATGAATCCAAATTATATTTTGGGTTGAGAAAACCTCCAGTGGTTAAAGATACAACACTCTTGGATGAGGAAGTGGTAAACGTGGAGGTTTGGACTTATGACGAGCCAAGACTCTATACCGTTCAGGAATTAGATCTTAAAAAGGATAGTATTAAATCCTTTACTACTGTGTACGATTTGAAAAAAAATAAGTTAGTGCCGTTGGCTACCAAAGCTTACCCTAACGTTTCAATTACAAATCATGGGGATGCAAAATGGGCTTTGGTAAATAATCCACAACCCTATACTTTAGAAAGTCAATGGACTGGGATGAGTTTAATGGATTTTGCTTTGGTAAATACAGAAAATGGAGAAGTTGAGCCAATTTTAAAAGCGGTTCCCGAAGCCAAATTAAGTCCCAAAGGGAATTACGTATATGGTTATCATGATATAGACAGCACTTGGTTTGTATACAATATCAAAAAGGGAACCAAAGTCAATTTAACAGAGGGTATCGCTTTTGCAGACGAATTGAATGACGTGCCTGCTCCGGCATACGCTTATGGTAGTGCTGGATGGACAAATAATGACAAGTCCCTGTTACTTTACGATCGCTATGATATTTGGAGTTTTGATCCAGAAACAGGAAAAGGAACAAAACTAACGGAAGGTAGAAATTTAAAAAAGGTATATAGATATATTCGTTTGAACAAGGAAGAAGAAGCTTTGGATACAAAGCAAAATTGGCTCTTATCTGTTTTTAATGACGAAACTAAAGAATCTGGTTACGCTCAATTAAATGCAAAGTCTAAAGTTCTTGAGGAAATAGTTTATGGTCCGTATCATTTTGGTAAACCTATTAAAGCACTACAAAGTAGTGAAATGGTTTTTACAAGAGAATCTTTTCAAGAGTTCCCAGACATTAGAATTACTGAAGATTATTTTAAAACAAACACCCGTTTAAGTAATGCCAATCCTCAGCAATCACAGTTTAATTGGGGAACAATAGAATTGGTGCATTGGAATTCATTGGATGGTATCCCTATGACAGGGATGCTTGTAAAACCAGAAAATTTCGATCCGAATAAAACTTACCCTATGGTGGTCAATTTTTATGAGCGAAGTTCAGATAATTTACATAAGCACCGTACACCATCTTTTGGTAGATCTACAATTAATTATAGTTTTTATGCCAGTAGAGGTTATTTGATTTTTAATCCTGATGTAACCTATCGAGAAGGATATCCCGGTGAAAGTGCCTTTAATTGTGTACTTCCGGGAGTAACCAATTTAATTGAAAAGGGCTTTGTGGACAGTAATAATATTGGGGTTCAAGGCCATAGTTGGGGCGGTTACCAAATAGCCTATCTGGTCACCAAAACCAATATTTTCAAGGCTGCGGAAGCTGGGGCTCCGGTTCCAAATATGATTAGTGCTTATGGAGGTATTAGATGGTGGACTGGGTTAAGCAGACAGTTTCAATACGAGCACGGTCAAAGTAGGATTGGTGGAACTCCTTGGCAATATCCTGCTCGATACATTGAAAACTCTCCTATTTTTAATATTGATAAAGTCCATACGCCTCTTTTGATTATGCATAATGATGCCGATGGTCACGTGCCATGGTACCAAGGGATAGAATTGTTTGTAAGTTTGAGAAGATTAGGGAAACCGTCATGGTTTTTAAATTATGAAGGAGAACCGCATTGGCCCCAGAAATATCAAAACAAAAGAGATTTCAATATTAGATTAGCGCAATATTTCGATTATTTTCTGAAGGGAGCTCCAAAGCCACTTTGGATGGAAAAAGGAGTACCTGCTATTGAAAAAGGGATTGACCAAGGATATGAACTCTTAGAAAAATAAAGCAAGAAAAAGAAAGCCTCCAAATAGGAGGCTTTCTTTTTTAATTGGATTAAGGAATAAATTAGTGTAATTCGGTCAATTGTAGTATATTTAAACTATTCCCCTAAAAACATATTACGTTAAAAATTTCTCAGAGCCTCATTTTACTCATAACATAGGTTGCGATGGTTATGTATTGTTATACAATTAGATAATAACCATTTAAATATAGAAATCATGAGTAAAAAGGTAACCATCACTTTAACTGTTCAAGCTAGTGCGCTTTATGGACTAGATGACCCCACAAAAACTGAGGTAGAAAGCAAATGTGAATTGACTGATGATAATTCCGGCACCTCTTCCAACGGAATTGAGGACTTCACTTCACAAGTATATGTTGACCATGATGTAAAATGGGAGGGCGAAGTTAAATATCCTGACGGAGTGGATAAAGACTATTCTATTGCCATTTACAGTATAGACTATAATTCAAATGTGAATAATAATGTTAATTTTTTTGATGAGTCTATCATTTCTGGAGGTAATAGCCGTAATGCAACGGTTAAGAAAAAAGTTAAGGATGATTCTAGTTTGGTAAACAAAATAGATGATTACACGATTAACTTTAGAATCTTTAAAACAGCCGATGATTATAAGGCTTTCTCAGTAGATCCTAAACTACAGGCCAATCCAAAATAATATAATTTGAAAATTTTCAGTTCTTTATTCCGTTATCTAGGGTGGATTTCACTGTTGTGTTTTATCCCATTGTCGCTTAATGCCCAGGACCAAAAAGTAGCCGATAGTTTAGCCAAACTGCTTGATGGCGCCAAGGGGTTGGAGCGTATGGAGTTACTTCGTGAGCTGTCTTTTAATGAAAGTAATGACATCAACTTGGCATTAGACTATTCGGAAGAATTGATACAATTATCCAAGCAGTTTAACAATCTTGAATATTTGTCCAGGGGCTACTTGCAGAAAGGAAACAAGGAACGTTTATTGGGCAATTTGGAAGAAGCGCTTTCGGCATTTGTTTTAAGTGCAGAATCAGCTATTGAAGGTGGCTATATTACTGGAGAAGGTGCGGCCTATATGGCTGCAGCAGACGTCTATTCTATGATGGAAAATTCAAGTAATGCGGAGCTTTATTACGGCAAGGCCATAAATCTTTTAAGGACATCCAATGATTCTGTAACTCTAGCAAACGCCCTGTATAATGTTGGTGATCATTTTTTGAAATTTGAGCAATATAATAGGGCAGGTGAGTATTTTGAAGAGGCAGGAGAGATTTTTGAAAGGACAAATTACACCATCGGAAAGGCATATATACTGGGAAATTTAGGTAGAATCTATGCTGAAAAAGGGAATGATGAATTAGCCAAAAGAAATATCAATCAAGCCATTTCAATCTTGGAACCCCTTGAGGACTACTCGGGCATTTCAGAGTTCCTCAATTGTATGTCTGATATCTATTCGAAACAAAATGATATCCCTAAAGCCTTAGAGTTTGCCAATCAGGCTTTGGAAATTGCCCAGCGACATGGTTTAAAGGAGCAGATTAGCGTAGCAAACCTCTTGTTGGCGCAATTGAATGAACAGAAAGGAAACACGAATGAAGCTTACCAATATTATAAATCTCATATAGTTTATCGTGATAGTGTAAGTAATGTGCGTAAAGTACAGGAGATGGCTGATATCCGTACCAATTTTGAAGTTTCCCAGAAGCAGCTGGAAGTTGATTTGCTCAATCAACAAAAGCGGACTCAAAAAATTATTGCTATTGCCACAACCATAGCGTTATTTTTGATAGGACTTTTGGCTTTGGGGCTTTTTAGAAGAAATGCATTCATTCAAAAAACAAAGCGGATCATTGAGCAGGAAAAACTACGATCGGACCAGTTGTTACGTAATATATTGCCAGAAGAAACTGCAAAGGAACTCAAAGAGCACGGTAAAGTAACCTCGCATAGATTCGATTCGGTTACGGTATTATTTACGGATTTTGTTGGTTTTACAAAATATTCGGAAGGATTGTCTCCCGAAGCCTTGGTGGAAACTGTAGATTTCTATTTCTCTAAATTCGACGAAATTATTGAACAATATGGTTTGGAAAAGATAAAAACCATAGGTGATGCTTATATGTGTGTTGGTGGGCTTCCCTTTGAAATTGAGGACCATGCTAAAAAAATTGTGAAAGCTGCCATTGAAATTGTAACTTTTGTTGAGGAAATTAGTGACAATCAACAAACAGAAAGGAATTTCAGTATACGCGTGGGGATCCATACGGGTTCTGTAGTGGCAGGAGTGGTAGGGAGTAAGAAATTTGCCTATGATGTCTGGGGAGACACTGTAAATATTGCCGCAAGAATGGAAACCAATTCAGAAGAAGGAAAAATCAATATTTCAGCATCTACCCATAACCTGATTCAAGATGAATTTGAGTGCGAATACAGAGGGGAAATTGATGTGAAAAATAAGGGGATGATGAAAATGTATTTTGTAAAGAATCAACACACCATAAAGGTTAAAGAACCATTTAAATCAAAAGCATATGACAATACAGGATCCTAATAATTACTGGGAACAGTTGGAACGTTTGGAAAAGCTTATACGCGCTTCCGAATTAAAGGCAGGAGTGGTGTTTTCATTCCATAGTTTGATTTTGGGAATATTTGTAGATAGGCTTAAAACCCTATCGCATTTATTTGAAGATGGTATTATCCCCATGATAGGCATTATTTGTTGGATATTTTTTGTGCTCTTATCCATATTTTATTGTTTTAAATGTTTCAAGCCTCAAATAGAGCGTAACTATGAAAAGAATGTATTTTTCTTTAGTGATGCCGTCTATAAGTTTGGTTCTATTGAAGAGTATACGGAGCATTTAATTGAAATCTGCGGAAGTCAACAAAAACTTTATGAGCAATTGGGGCAACAAATTCATGCCGAAAGCAAGATTATAGATAATAAGTTTAAATGTGTGCACAATTCCATAAAATATTTCGCCATTAGTTTTGTCTTCGTTGTGCTTATCATTTTATATTGGATTCTTACCATGTTTGCCTAAGTCAAATCTTGGGTATTGTCAAGTTTTAACATTATATTAAATATTCAAATTGTAGAAGTAAAAAGTCACTTCTTAATTTTATAGAAAATAACACCTAAATTAGAATTTATGAGTAGTACAGCTAAAGCATTTGGGGCTAAAGCTTCCGATGCAGATTTAGAATTGATGCAAATAGAACGGCGAGCAGTTACCGAAAAGGATGTGCAAATAGACATTTTGTATTGCGGGGTTTGCCATAGTGATATACACACGGTTAGAAATGATTGGGGAGGGTCGCAATACCCAGTAATCCCAGGTCATGAAATTATTGGAAAAGTAACGGATGTGGGAAGTGGGGTTAGTAAATTTAAGGTAGGAGATCTTGTTGGAGTAGGTTGTTTGGTGGATTCCTGTCAAACCTGTTCGTCTTGTAAAGATGATTTGGAACAATTTTGCGAAAACGGAGCCACTTTTACCTACAATAGTCCTAATAAATATTTTGAAGGGCTCCAAACTTATGGAGGATATTCTACAGGAATAGTTGTTGATGAATCTTTCGTTTTGAAGGTTCCAGATACTATTGATCCTAAAGGTGCAGCACCATTACTTTGTGCAGGAATTACCACTTGGTCCCCGCTTAGACATTGGAATGTAAAAAAAGGAGACAAGGTTGGAATTGTTGGTCTTGGGGGATTGGGACACATGGGAGTGAAGTTTGCAAATGCCTTAGGGGCTCATGTAGTTATGATAACAACATCACCTTCAAAGGCTGCTGATGCCAAGGATTTAGGGGCTCATGAAGTATTGATTTCTAAAGACCCCGAGCAAATGCAACAACACATGGGAAGTTTTGATTTTATTTTGAATACCATTCCCGTTGGACATGAAATGGACCCTTATATAGCATTGTTGAAACGAGATGCTACAATGGTTCTTGTTGGAGCGGTAGAACCATTAAAACCATTTCATGGAGGAGGGCTTATAATGGGCCGTAAGCGCATTGCAGGGTCTTTGATTGGTGGACTAAAGGAAACACAGGAAATGCTGGATTTTTGTGGAGAACACAATATTGTTTCGGATATCGAGGTCATTAATATGCAGGATATAAACAAGGCATATGAACGGGTTATTTCTGCAGACGTGAAATATCGTTTTGTAATAGACATGGCCTCTTTAAAATAGGTTTCCAGGAAAGTGTTAGTCATAAATAAACAGCCTCCTAATTCCGTAATTTAGGAGGCTGTTTTTCATGAATTTTGGTTGACCTAGGCACTGTAGCGCTGTTTTTCGGTAATAGTTTGTTTAATGTGCAACAAACTGTTTACAATGCCGATAAGTTCAAATTTTAAAAAGTTTTTATTCTTTTTACTAAAGTTATTAATGCAATAAGTGTACAAAGGCTGCTTGCCTTTTTTTATTGTAACATAGTAAGTGTCCTTTTCAGCGTCTAAAATAATGGAGCTCTTAAAGTTACTTTCTATAAGTAACCAATAGGATATACTGTTAATTTGATTGAACAAAGAAAGATTTGTATCCATATTTTTAGGTTTTATAAGATTTGAATAAACCTTAAATTTTGTATAAAAAAGGTAGTAAATGAATTCTCTAACCGCAAAATTGTTTGTTGTAGTTTCATTTTTATTAGTTAAAAGGTTTGTGCTTTGCCGTTAATCGGAAATAGTAAAACGTTTATGGATATACATTTTAGTGTTTTGTGTAATATATTGAAAACCAATAACGTATCGTGATTTTCTTTTTGGTCTTTTCATTTTAAAACGGATATGATGAGAAAGAAATTTTTAAGCTTTATTCCAAAAAATAAGTAATTTTACACTGTTTAATTGTTGTAATATGTCTAAGAAAAAATATACCATAGCGGTCATTCAGCTGAACTTGAATGATGTTGCTGAAAACAACCTTAAAAAATGCCTTAAATGGGTAGAAAAAGCCGCTAAGCAAGGAGCGGAAGTTATTTGTTTACCAGAGCTTTACAGTAGTCATTATTTTTGCCAAAGTGAGGATACGGATAATTTTGCCTTGGCAGAACCACTTTACAGCACATCGTTTACGGCTTTTAGTGAATTGGCTAAAAAATTAGGTGTTGTAATTGTTGTTCCGTTTTTTGAAAAACGCATGGCAGGGATTTATCACAACAGTGCATACATTATCGATACAGATGGTACCGAAGCCGGTTTATATCGTAAAATGCATATTCCGGATGACCCCCATTTTTATGAAAAATTCTATTTTACTCCGGGAGATCTTGGATTTAAAAACAATCCAACCAAAAAAGGAAATATTGGAACGCTTATTTGTTGGGATCAATGGTACCCTGAAGCTGCCCGTCTTACAGCCCTTAAAGGATCTGAGGTCTTATTTTATCCAACTGCTATTGGATGGCACCCGCATGAAAAAACCGAATATGGCGAGAATCAATATGGTGCTTGGATGAATGTTATGAAAGGTCATGCCGTAGCGAATGGCGTATATGTTGCAGCGGCCAATAGAATAGGGTTAGAGCAATACATACCTGACACAGCTGGCATTGAATTTTGGGGCGCTTCGTTTATTGCAGGGCCGCAGGGTGAAATATTGGCACAAGCATCCCATGATCAAGAGGAAATTTTAATGGCCCAAGTTGATTTGGAGCACCAGGAAAATGTGCGTCAAAATTGGCCATTCTTCAGAGATCGCCGTATTGATGCTTTTGAGGATATTACTAAAAGAGCTATAGATTAATGAGACGGTTTCCTGCAGAATGGGAGCTACAACAAGGCGTTTTGTTGTGTTTCCCGCACAATGGGAATGATTGGCCTGGAAAATATCAAGCCATACAATGGGCCTTTGTAGAGTTCATTAAGAAAGTGGCAACCTATGAAGAAGTCTTTTTGGTGGTGGCAGATGAACCTTTAAAGGAAAGGGTGGGAGCAATGCTGGCCATGGCACATGTCAATCTAGAGCAAATTACCTTTATCATCCATAAAACCAATAGAAGTTGGATGCGCGATTCGGGACCTATCGTCGTTTATAACAAGGGGCAACGAGAGGCACTTAACTTTAATTTTAATGGTTGGGCTAAATACAAAAATTACCTTTTGGATAGGCAGGTACCTCAAAAAGTAAGTGAAACACTTAACATGCCGCTTAGTCAAGTTACCCATAATGGAAAACCAGTGATCTTGGAAGGTGGGGCCATTGATGTAAACGGTAAGGGAACTTTGTTGACATCAGAGGAATGTTTGATGGACCCTAAGATTCAAGTGCGTAATCCTGGTTTTACAAAAAGCGATTATGAAGCTATTTTTAAAGAGTATTTAGGAATTACTAACGTTATTTGGTTGGGAGATGGCATTGTTGGAGATGATACTCACGGACATATTGATGATCTCTGTAGGTTCGTAAACGAAGACACTATTATTACGGTTGTTGAAACTAACCCGGGAGCGCCTAATTTTCATGCCTTACAAGATAATTTAAAGCGTTTGCAGAATGCCGTTTTGGAAAACGGAAAGTCTCCCAATATTGTTACATTACCAATGCCTAGCCCAATTGCATTTGAAGACCTGACCCTGCCTGCCAGTTATGCTAATTTCTTAATTTTGAACAACTGCGTTTTGGTGCCTACATTCAATGATGCCAAGGATAGAGAGGCGCTTAACATTATTGCCGACTGTTTTCCGGGACGCGAGGTGATTGGAATAAGCGCAATAGACTTGATATGGGGCTTTGGAACGCTTCATTGTTTAAGCCAACAAATTCCCAAATAAGCGGTAGTACTTGCCTATGACTTTAAAAAAGACCATTACATTCATGATCCTGAGTACATTTTCCTTTGCGCTTATGAATGTGACGGTTAAATACCTTTCCAATATTCATGCTTTTCAACTGGTGTTTTTTAGGTCTTTGGGCTCTCTGGTGTTTACATTTGGCTATTTATTAAGACATAAGATTCCTATTATGGGAAACCAAAGGAAACTTCTGGTGTTAAGAGGCATTGTAGGGGTGACCTCGATGACACTTTTCTTTATGTCTATGAAATATTTACCGGTAGCTACTGCTGTATCCCTAAGATATATTGCCCCCATATTTGCGGCTATTTTTGCCGTTTTGTTTTTAAAGGAACAGATCAAGCCTGTACAATGGCTTTTCTTTATGATGGCTTTTTCAGGTGTGGTGGTTTTAAAGGGGTTTGATACGGAATTACAGACCTATGGACTGGTTTTGGTATTATTGGCAGCTGTATTTAGTGGCTTGGTGTATACCGTTATCAATAAAATTGGGACCAAGGATCATCCCGTAGTGGTAGTGAATTATTTTATGGTGATTGCGACCCTCACCGGAGGATTGTTATCAATAAATCATTGGACAACACCACATGGTATGGAATGGCCCTTATTGGGTTTGCTAGGAGTTTTTGGATATTTTGGTCAAGTGTATATGACTAAGGCTTTTCAGTCGGCTGCCACAGGGTTGGTGGCCCCTATGAAATATATAGAAGTGATTTTCACTCTTATCATAGGGATTTTATGGTTTAAGGATGTGTATTCCTTTTGGAGCTTTTTAGGGATATTGCTAATTGTAGGCGGACTAATTTTAAACATTTCCTTCAAGGAGCGCCAAAAGCGAACTACTGCTAAAGATAGTAAATAATAAAAGTGCTTTGTTATTCCATCTTGCCAGTTATCCTTTTCCTATGGTTTTTTCCCCATTTGTAGAGTTCCTCGATAGCGGTATCTAAAGTCTTTCCGTAGTCTGTTAAGGTATATTCTACCACCACAGGAATACTGTCATAAACGGTTCGCTTCACAAGGTGATTCATTTCCAGTTCCCGAAGTTCTTTAGATAGCATGCGGTCGCTAATTTTGGGAATTTCTTTTGCAATTTCACTAAACCGCTTGTTTCCAAACGTCAAAGAAATAATAATAGGTAATTTCCATTTACCACTTAAAACATAAAGTGCATCCTGAACTGGTTGGATAATACCAACGCAGGTGCTGTGTGCTTTTTCGCAAGTTTTTGCTTTATCTATAAGTTCCAATTGTTCCTGTAGGCCCATAGTATGTCATTAATGTTAAGTTACTATACTCTTGTATAGTACTATACTTTTGTTAAGTACTTACTTTAGTTTAGCAAATATATGTAAATTTGCCGGGAAGTAAAATAAGTATAAGATTATGAGTTTAGTAGATAGTTTAAATTGGCGCTATGCAGCCAAGGCAATGAATGGTACTGCCGTACCGCAGGAAAAAATCGATTATATATTGGAGGCAACAAGATTGTCCCCATCATCTTCAGGATTACAGCCTTATAAAGTGTTTGTAATTAGCAATCAAGAATTAAAGGAAAAAATCAGGCCAATCGCTTTTGACCAACCTCAAATTACCGATGCTTCTCATTTATTGGTGTTTGCTGCTTGGGACAATTATCGTTTGGAACGAATAGAAGAGGTATTCAACAAAACTATGAATGAGCGCAATTTGCCGCTAGAGACTATGGATGATTATAAAACCCGTTTATGGGGAATGTATGAGCCATTAGGTGATGAGTGGCATGCCAATCACGCTGCCAAGCAAGCATACATTGCATTTGCTATGGCTATTGCCGCAGCTGCCGAACAAAAAGTAGATGCCACACCAATGGAAGGATTCATCCCTGAGCAGTTGGACGAATTATTGGATTTGAAATCACAAGGGCTCAAGAGTAACTTAATCTTGGCTTTAGGATATAGAGATACAGATAAGGATTGGTTGGTTGATATGAAAAAAGTGAGAACACCAAAAGAAGAATTCATTACAGAATTGGCATAACCTATAAAATTATTTTAAGTTTTGAAAAAGCCCTCTTTAATCCTAACAAATGATTTTAGAGGGCTAATTGTTTAACATAACACCTAATTACTATGAAACATAACGCATTGTTACAACCTTATCAATCCAAAAACTTAAGCCTCAAAAACCGCATTGTTATGGCTCCTATGACAAGAAGTAGAGCTATAAATGAAGAGCGAGTACCTACAGATGAACTTCAAGGACTTTATTATGAGCAACGCGCTTCGGCAGGGCTTATTATAACGGAAGGATCTCAGGTGTCTGAAGCCGCTGTAGGCTATGTCAATACGCCAGGAATTTATTCCAAAGCTCAGGTAGAAGGTTGGAAATTGGTAACCAAACGGGTTCATGATAAAGGAGGGAAAATCTTTATCCAATTATGGCATGTAGGCCGCATGTCGCATCCCGATTTTCATCACGGGGAATTGCCTTTGGCGCCTTCGGCCATTAACCCTAATGGGCAGTCCTTTACACCTGACGGCTTTAAGGATACAGTAACTCCTAAAGCCATGACAAAATTTGAAATAGAGGATACTATAAATGATTTTGTGAATGCTGCCACTAATGCTATGGAAGCTGGGTTTGACGGCGTGGAAATCCATTCGTCCAATGGTTATTTATTTCATCAATTTTTCACAGGGACTTCCAATACAAGAACCGATGAATATGGAGGTTCAATCGAAAACAGAGCACGATTCTTTTTTGAAGTACTCGATGCCATGAGCGAAGCGATTCCTCAAGAGAAAATAGGAGTGCGTTTCAATCCGTCTTTGCATAACTTGTTTGGAATTACCTTAGATAAAGACACCATCCCAACTTTTGAATATATCATCAAGAAACTAAACGATTACAGCTTGGCATATGTCCATTTATCGGAGCCATTTACAGATGTGACTGAAGTTTCTTATGCCGTTACCAATGTGGCCAAACACTTTAGACCGCTATATCAAGGTACATTAATGATCAACAACCAATTTACGGCGGAAACAGGACATGAAGTAATTACAAGCGGAGATGCAGATCTTGTTGCTTTTGGAAAGCCGTTTATTTCCAATCCTGATTTGGTAGAACGTATCGAACAGGATATTGAATGGGCTGATTGGGACCAAGATACTTTTTATACCCCTGGAGAAAAAGGGTATACGGATTACGCCACGGCAGATATAGCAAAATCTTCTTAATGTTTCATAAAGCCTGTTGAAGTGAGCTGAATTTAGGCAAGCTTTAACAGGTTTTATATACTTTATTCCAATAACGCATCATTTTTGGAGCTCAAGTTTCAATTTTGAAGACTCACTATTGATATCAATTTGGTTAAAGTGCACATTTACAAGATGAACAGTTCTACCATTTACCGATGATTTTTTACGTTGGTATGAAAGGACGGTCGTACATCGTAAAATTTTTACGTTCATAAGATTTTTAGTTCAAAAAAAAGATACTTATCTAATTTTGAAGTGTTTAAAATGAATGTCTTATGAAAACTATACTCGCCTTCTTCTGCACATTTTTTATGATGGCTGCAGCGGTTTCCCAAAATGATTTGGATACGGCTTCAGAAGCATATAAAAAGAGAAGTCCTATTTACGACTATTCAGAAACATCTCTTAATGCTGTAGATACTATTCCTGGATATGCCGGTCAAACCGACAAATTAAAAATTACCGGAACCATTTATAAAAGTGATGGAGTGACGCCTGCTAAGGATGTGATCATGTTCATTTATCAACCAAATGAGGACGGAGATTACGATAATAGAACTTTTAACGACAAAAAATACGTTTATCATCGTGCTTGGGTAAAAACCGATGCCAATGGACAGTATACCTTTTACACCTTTGTTCCAGGAGCCAGTTATGCTGCTAATGCTTTTCCAAGACGAAGAGGACTAAAACATATCCACCCAGTAATTAAGGCGCCGGGTGAGGAAGAGCAAAAATTGGATGCCTTTATTTTTAGTGAGGATCCCTTGTTGACAAACCGTTGTCGTAAAAAATTAGATAAAAATGGATTTCAAGGAATGCTTGATTTGCAAAAAGAAGGCAGTCTGCTAGTGGCACATAGAGATCTGGTTTTACCAGAGCAAACCACCAGTTTATAAGCCCCATGGTTAACTAAGCAACCATTATATGCTGAATTAAAAAGCCTGATAACTCTATAGTTTATCAGGCTTTTATCTATCCATTTAAAAGTACGACTATTTAATGTCAACTACTTCCAAATCAAAAATAACATCTTTTCCAGCAAGAGGGTGGTTGGCATCTACTACAATGCTATCTTCTTTTACTTCAATAATAAGCAATTGGTGCTCTCTTCCGTCTGGAGCAGTAGAAATTAATGGCATACCTACTTCTGGAACCAATTCCTCAGGCAATTGATCTTTTTGAACTTCTTGGATCAATTCAGCTCGTGCATCACCGAAAGCTTCTTCTTTAGTTAGTGAGATGGTTTTCTTCTCATTCAATTTCATATCAATCAATCCCTTTTCAAAACCAGGGATCATTAGTCCTTGTCCTAAAGTAAACTCTAAAGGTTCACGTCCTTCAGATGTATCAAAAACTTGACCATCTGCTAATTTTCCTGTGTAGTGCACCTTTACAGTGTTATTCTCTTTAACTTGACTCATAAAATAGTTTTTAATGTGTATACAAAAGCGCAGTATAACTTTTATACCTGACCAATGTATATTCATGGAGGCAGAGGCTCATAAATTACGCCAAATGCCAAAATCTGAAATATTGTCATGTTTCATTTTCTACCTAAGTATTTAATTGGAGTTATAAGGTGAAAAACCTTCTAAAGCCTCATAATATTTGCGTAACTTTAAAGTATTCATAATAAGCAAATTAAATTAATCATGAACACAACAAGTATAAAAGCATTTGGCACAGAAGCCGCGGATGCATCCCTAGGGGAAATGGATATTAAAAGACGAAAAGTTACGGATAAGGATGTAGAAATCGATATTTTGTATTGTGGTGTTTGCCATTCCGATTTACACTTTGCGCGCAACGATTGGGGCTTTAGTGTATATCCCGTGGTTCCCGGTCATGAAATAGTTGGGAAGGTAAAATCTGTAGGTGAAGGGGTGAGCAAATATAAAGCAGGAGATATTGTGGCTGTAGGTTGTTTGGTAGATTCGTGCCGTTCTTGTAACAATTGTGAAAATGACTTGGAGCAGTATTGTCCTGAATGGGTTGGAACCTATGGAGGCCATGACAAACATTTGAATTTGCCTACCTATGGAGGTTATTCTGAAAGTATTGTGGTAGATGAACATTTTGTATTAAGCGTACCTGAAAATCTTGATTTGGCAGGCGTGGCTCCCATACTGTGTGCCGGTATTACCACATGGTCACCATTGCGCCATTGGAATGTTGGAAAAGATAGTAAGGTGGCGGTTGTGGGCCTTGGAGGATTGGGACATATGGCCATTAAATTGGCGGATGCGCTTGGCGCACATGTAACTTTATTTTCTCGATCTAAAAACAAAATACAAGACGCCATGGATTTAGGAGCGGATGCTGTAGTCATCTCTACGAATGAAGATGAAATGACAGCCGTACAGGGACAGTTTGATGTGATTATAGATACGGTGCCGTATGTGCATGATGTGAACCCTTATATTGGCACTTTAAATACCAATGGTACTTTGGTGCTGGTGGGCTATTTGGGGCCATTGGACCCAATGCTAAATTCAGTTCCTATGATTATGGGGCGTAAAAAGGTTGCAGGCTCCTTGATTGGTGGGATTGCCGAAACCCAAGAACTTCTGGATTTTTGCGGCAAACATAACATCACTTCAGATATTGAAGTGATTAACATACAGGATATCAATACCGCTTATGAACGCATGCTCAAAAGTGATGTACATTACCGCTTTGTGATTGATATGGCCTCTTTAAAGAAGTGAAGGATTTTAGTGAAGGATAGCCATCTTTAGATCAAAAGATAGTACATGGCTTATGATTGAACTTTAGTTAAGATCTAATTTAGGTGAGTTGTTTAGATTAGTATTTTGTAATGTTGTTGTAATCATTGCCTCGAAACCATTTAGATGATTCTATCTGGAACTGCCCATTTGCATCTATAAAAACGGTGGTGCCTAAGGCAGATTCTTCACCTATATGGTATACTTTTATTTGGTGTTCTTTTGTTATTACAAAACTTAAGTTTCCTCCAGCATTTTCAACGGAGTAAACTTCCAATTGTGATACGGGAATCAGCTTGCCTTCTTTTTTAATAAGATTCAATAGGTAGAAAAAATAGGGGAAGTCACCATTCGATTTTCTAATTAAGACCGTTTTTACACCTTCTTTAATGGTGTAAGTCCCCATACATGTTACTTGATTTGTATAAAATGGAATGGTTTGATTTTCTTCAAAAGAAATATTGTTAATAGGTGTTTCTTCCCAAGTTTGAATTATAGCCGTTGGAAATGAATAACCTTGGGTTTTGATGAATTTAGATTCGTCAAAATCCGTATATTTTTCATGTGGAGCAATGCGAGGCAACTGTTCAATAAAATCCGAAATTTCATTTTTAGTAGGGACACTAAAAAAAGTTAAAGCAACGATTAGAATTGAAAAGTAATTTGCCATTGGTGTCAGTTTAGTGTTTTAATTATAGCACCACCTCTTCAAACAATTTTTTCGCGGTGGCTTCCAAGTTCGTACTAAAACCAGGGTGAGGTCTAGAGGTTTGAATGACTGAACTGCGCACAGCGGTCAGCCATCTAAATCTGGAAGCGGTATCCATTTGGGCTATCAAACCACAGGTTTTGTCGCCCGCTGCAATGCGTTTAAATGATTCCAAATGCGCATTTAAAGCTTCTATATCCGCTTCTGGACTAAAAGCTGCAATACGAGCTTGGTCTACATGATAGTGCAGGTGAATACTGTTGTGTTGTTTGGCATACAAGACAATGCCTACATTTATAAATTCTTCACGTTCCACTTTAGGGACGTAACGAATTACGGCGTACTCATATAAGATCTTTTCTGGCATTTATGGCTTGGTTTGTAAAAATTTCAGAATTGGCCAATCTTGTGTTTAAAAACTCAAGATAGCCATTTTTTAAGTCCTGTTCGGTATAGGGATAGCCTTCCCATTGCAACCAAGTGTCTGGAAGGTTGTTCACGATGTCACTGATGACTTCTTCAGTCAACAAGGCTTTAAACTCTTGATGCACCCGCTCTAATTCACTAGCTTGAGCCAATAGCACATGGTCTTTGATAAGGTTGAAGGGCGTTTTAGCAGCCGTAGAAATGTCCTTCCACGAATGATGAAAATAGAAAGACGCCCCATGGTCTATCAACCATAGATTTTTGTTCCAAATAAGCATGTTGGTGTTGCGCGTAGTGCGATCTATATTGGTGATAAAAGCATCCAACCACACAATTTTGGAGGCCAAAAGCGGATCTGGCGTCAATACCACAGGATCATAGTTTACAGCTCCGGAGAGGTAGTGCAACCCGATATTTAATCCTTGGCTCCATTTAAGGAGGTCTTGTATTTCCTCATCCCCTTCGGTACGACCAAAAGCTTCATCCAATTCGGCAAAGACAACCTCTGGAACCAATAGCCCTAATTTTCGGGCAATTTCACAGCCCAAATATTCGGCAATGAGTCCTTTTACGCCATGGCCGGCTCCTCTAAACTTCACCACATAATTAAATCCATCATCCGCTTCAGCAATGGCTGGGAGGGAACCGCCTTCTCTTAAAGGCGTAATGTAACGCATGACATTGACATGCCGAATAGCTATTGACATAAGGTAATATTTGAGGCCAAAGATAACGGTTTTGGGAGGAAGTAGAGAGCGGGGAGAGATAGATATTTTTCAATTCCAAAGTCCTAGATGCCTCTGAAATGCTTATCATGACATTTAGGTTTAAAATACTTACTTTTGATACTATCACAAACCATTCATTATGAAACCAGTTCTTTATATCTCTTTTGCAGCCGCTTTATTGGTGGGCTGTAAAGAGGATTCAAAGCAGCCTGTGAGCGATGACGCTTCGCAGGAATCTGCTCTTATTTTTGAGGGGATTGACCCTTCAATTAAGCCGGGGGATAATTTCTTTGGCCATGTTAACAAAACTTGGTATGACCAAGCCGTAATTGCCGATGACCAAGTAGGGGTGGGCTCCTATAGATTTTTAAATATTCCACAGAAAAAATTGTTGCAGACCATTTTGGAGGAAGTATCTGTTGGAGACTATCCTAAAGGTAGCATTGAACAGAAATTAGGCAATTTCTATGCCTCAGGGATGGATACCTTGAGCATCGATCAGCGTGGGTTTGAACCAGTAAAACCAATTCTGGAACAAATTGATGCTTTAGATAATTCTGCTGATTTAATGGCTTTTGTAGCTGATCAAATGAAAGTTGGGAATTATTCTTTAATCAACGCTTCTATTTATCCAGATCAAGAGAATAGCGCTTTAAACATTGCCCATTTTGGACAAACAGGATTGGGTTTGCCAGACAGGGATTATTATTTCCAAACAGATCCTTCCTCGGAAGCCATTCAAAAAGCTTATCAAAATTATTTAGCAACGTTATTTGAGTTGATAGGTGATTCCAACGCAGAAGCCAATGTCCAAAAGATATATAAGATAGAAAAGCAATTGGCTGCTTCCCATAAAACCCGAGTGGAATTACGGGATACCCAGGCAAATTACCATAAATTGGCCGTTTCAGAGCTAGACAAAACACAAGCAAACATAGGTTGGAAGTCCATGTTAGAGCATTCAGAAATGGCGGTAGATTCTGTAGATGTGATGCAACCAGCCTATTTCGAAACGCTTAACACAATGCTGGGCACCCTGCCTTTAGATGATTGGAAAATCTATTTAAAGGCCAATACCTTGACGGCTTTTGCGTCTATTTTGAATACTCCTTTTCAAGAGGCTGAGTTTGCCTATTCCAAGGTGATTTCGGGGCAAAGTGTTCAAAAAACTAGGGCTGAGCGCATGGTGCAACAGGTAGACCGCCAATTGGGGTTTGCTTTGGGACAATTGTATGTAAAGCGTTATTTTGATGAAAATGCCAAAAAGAGAGCTTTGGAATTGGTGAACAATCTTCAAAAAACTTTGGAAAAGCGCATTACTCAATTGGATTGGATGAGTGATAGCACTAAAGTAAAGGCTAAAGAAAAACTACACAGCATAACCAAAAAAATTGGGTATCCAGATGTATGGAGAACCTATGACGTTGCTATTGACAAGGCGCATTATTTTGAAAATGTATTGGCCTTAAATCAAAACAATTATGCCTATCATTTAGGCCAGTTAAACAAGGCGCCTAATAGAGATGAATGGTACACCACACCATCTACCGTGACGGCTTATTACAATCCGTCTTTGAACGAAATTGTGTTTCCTGCAGGGATTTTACAGCCTCCTTATTTTGACCCAAATGTCGATGATGCCGTGAATTATGGAGGTATAGGGATGGTCATTGGCCATGAATTTACCCATGCCTTTGACGATCAAGGAGCGCAATACGACAAGGAAGGAAATGTAAAAAACTGGTGGACCGAAGAGGATTATGCCAAGTTTAAGGCCAAAACCGAACAGATCATTGAACAATATGATGCTTTTACCGTATTGGACAGTGTGCACCTAAAAGGGGCTTTGACGGTTGGTGAAAACACAGCAGATAATGGCGGTGTGGCCATTGCCTACGATGCCTTTAAAATGACGGCTCAGGGACAGGACAGTACCAAGATTAATGGCTATACTCCAGATCAGCGTTTCTTTATGTCGGTGGCACGTATTTGGCGTGTGAAGACACGTGATGAATATTTACGCAATTATGTAGCAACCGATCCACATTCGCCACCGATATGGCGTGTGAATGGCCCTTTAATGAACATGACGCCGTTTTATGAGGCCTTTGATGTGGAAGAAGGAGATAAAAATTATAAGGCAGAAACCGATAGAATCAAGGTCTGGTAAGTTTCTGTTTTAGAATCAAGTAAAGACACCTCCGTTGGGATTGGTCAATTGAATGACCAGAGATCTCCATTGGAGGTGTTTTTTTATGTTATGTCTAAAAGACTAACATTTTGTGATGGCAATCTTTAGATTCCCATCTTTATTGGTGATACCAAATGGAATGACTTCCTTGGTACAACGGGGTTCAATAGTAAATTGTATAAATCCCATGATATAAAAATCCTCAGAGGTATTTAAATGGAAGGGCTGCTTGTAGAATGTGTTTTGTCGTATCCAGTTAGCACCATATCCATTGCAGTGAGGCTCTATGTCTTCTTTTAAAATAGTTTTTTCAGAGAGTGCATCAAATAATTGAATTTTATCATCGGTTTCAACGTCAAAAATAAAACGTCCCTTGTAGGTATGTGAGGAATTTGGAGAAGCGTAATACGATTGTTCTTTTAAGCCCATGTATACAATAATGTTGTAGTCGTTATTTCCTAAATCTTCCAAATAGAAAGAGGTTTCATAGAGCGAATCTATGTGCGTTTGTCCTTCCCTTCTGGGAAACAACACAGGCCCCATTGGGTATTCTGTTGTAGCCATTGCCAATTGAGAAGTTTCTGCTGTCTTTTCTTGGTATTTGTCCGTTTGACAGTTGAAAAGAAGGGTGAGTGTTATCCCAAGGATAACGACAAATGGCTTTACATAGTAACTAATTGTTTTCATAAGAATTTGATTTAGATGAACCTCCAACACGGAAGTTCTTGGGTTATTTTGATTGCTAGGTTAAAGCTATGGAGGACAGTTCTTAAAAGTGTCAAAAAAGTGTAAAAGAACTGTCAATACATGTAAAAAGTCCTAAAAATGTTGGTTATTTACAGTACTTATGATACCAATGATGATAAAACTCAATTATAAAGTGACATTGTTGCTACTCAGTCTACTTTTTGTAGCCTGTTCCGAATCTGTTGAAGAACATTCTCCTGAACGCATAAAAGTAGGCTTACGCGAGGCAGGACACCAATTGTTGTTGCAATCTGGCGATTCCAGTTCCCGAGTGCTTCCTGTGGTAGCTTTGGACGCTTCTACTTATGAACTCTCCTTTGAACAGGCTTTACAAATTGTACCCGATAGTTTGGTGGCCATTGTAGAGCGCAGTTTGGAACGTGCAGAACTTTCAGATCGTTATTTGGTAGAAGTACTGCAGTGTGAAGATGCAGAAGTAGCCTATAGCTATGAGATGTGGCTGGAGGGGGAGCAGGGAATCGTACCGTGTCAAGGTCGGGTGCTCCCTCAATCTTGTTATAGGATCCATGTGAAGTTTATAGAAGGAGAAAGGACGAACTCTAATTTGGTTTGGTTATGGCTACTTCCAGTAATTGTTTTAGGCGTTTTGGGTTGGTGGTTCTTCGGACGAAAACACTCAGTGGTTTCAGAGCCTGCCGCCACCAAGGAAGTGCCTTTGGGGCGTTTTATGTTTTATCCAGAACAGCACAAATTGGTAACGCCTGCCACCGAAATAAGCCTTTCCAAAAAGGAATGCGAACTGTTGGAGCTGTTTGTGGAGCGCCCTAACCAAGTGATTAGCCGTGATGAACTTAGCAAACGTGTTTGGGAAGACCATGGGGTGGTCGTGGGGCGCAGTTTGGATACCTATATTTCCAAACTTCGTAAGAAACTACAGGATGATGAACGGATTCAGCTTGTCAATATTCATGGGGTGGGATATAAATTGGAGACGATGTAACATCTTTTGATGCACTCATAATGGCTTTCTATTCTTATTTTTAGCTTCCTTTTTTGGCTAAAAATGCGTATATTTAATATAGTTTTTTTCCATGTTGATCTAATAGCTGACCCACTTACCGCACCATACCTATTTAATTAATTGTGTTTATCATGGAACATTTTGTAGGTAGTCCCCAGGTGCTTTTTCAGTTATGTTATTTTTTAGCATTCTTGCTCATTTTTTGTGTGGTGCTCTATAAAAGTATCAAACGAGGGTATCATTTAAGATCGGTCCTTTTAATGATGACGACGATTTCGTTGTTTACGGTTTTAGGCTCTCGGCTGTTTACCATTCCTTTGGAAGATTGGATCAGAGCTATCAATTCCCATTCCTCAAATTTTAATAATCGGTCGGCCATAGGAGGGCTGTTTTTCGGTTTTTTGGGACTGTTAGTGTCCCAACGAATTTTCGGATTTGGACGTTTTATATTGAATTTATATGCCTGGATTTGCCCCATAGCTTTAGGAATTATTAAGCTGGGATGTTTCTTTAATGGTTGTTGCTATGGTATTCCGTCCAATGGGATGTGGTCGGTTCAATATGCCAAGGGAACCCATGCCCATTTTAACCATTGGAGTGCGGGACAGATTGCTCCAGAAGCCTTGGCGTCTTTATCGGTGCATCCTGTGCAACTTTATGAGAGTGTCTTGTTGGTTTTGATAGGCTATCTTGTTTGGAAAACCCATAAAAAATGGCAAAAGCCCCTAAGTGCCTTGTTGTTTGGACTGTCCCTGTTTTTTATGATGCGTTTTGGGATTGAATTTTTTAGGGATCCTACTGGCTCTCAGTTCAGCACTTTGTATTATGCGGGCTTGCGAACCTATCAATGGAGTATGTTGGCTTATGGTATGATTGCCGGAAGCGTCTTATGGTTTTACGAACGTTACAAAGGTAGCGATTGGCTAGGGGGTCGGGAAAATTCGCCATTTCTGCACGCCGATTTTTTGTATATCGTATTCATTTCCGTTTGTCTATATAGTTTTAGGAACCTGTTTTCAACTTATGAACTTTTGGTAATTTGGGTGAAGTTTTTCCCTGCCATCGTACTTTCAGTTTATTATCTCTATACAGAAAACAGGTTAAAACCTTACAGAATGGCCATAAGTGTGCTGTTATTGATGCCTTTATTTGTTTTTGCCCAAACCATCCCAACCCATAAAACTGCTATTAAAACCTACCATCGAGTGGATGTAGGAGGCTCGTTTGGTGATTTTGCAAATACGGTTAGGTACAACCCGCAACAGGGGGAATGTGGTACCACCTACGACTCTGAGGATTACAGACAAACCTATCAGGTTGGAGGGCTTGGCTATTCCTATATAAAGGAAAAAAATAACAAAACGCTTAGGCTAGGCGCCAATGTTCATGGAGGCATGGTGAAAAGCACCAATTTGACAAACAATAACACAGAAAAGGATTTTGTCTTTGGACTAAACCCCTTTGTGACTTATGATGGCAAGTGGCTAGGAGGAGGGGTTGGCTTTCAATTGGGAAGTTTAAGAGTTAATAAACATCAATTTTATGATGCCACAAATATTGAAGATGCCCAAAAGGAATATGTGTTTTTGCCTGAGGTGCATGCTCGATTTGGTCCACGAAAATATGTGGATATTGATTATAATTACGGCTTTCTGTTTCCTTCTCCATACCCTACAATATACCATAGATCAAGTATAGGAAGTAGTTTTGGTTTAAGTCCCGATTATAGTTTACGATATGGGTATATTTGGAATTTGGAAACCAGCTATTTATCATTAGAAACCTTGATTACCAAAAATATGGGAGTACGCCTTATGTATATTTTTAAGGAACACTACAGGGAACACAATACTGGCCCTGGACTTTTGAATGATGAAGTTGGGGGTAAGTTTTTATTTTCGGTAAACTACCGTTTTGGTGAAAGTATCGGTCAAGCAAAGGCAAAGGATTGACCTGTCTGCACGACCCAAATGATTCAAAAGGAGTTTTTGATACTGTTTATGAATACAAAATCAGGAAGACCCCCGTCATGATGCCTATTAAAGGTACCAGTTTTTTACGCTTGTTTTTCTCTTTGAAGATGAGGCCTCCAACCACCACAGCAATGAGTATCTGGCTGCGCTTGATAGCAGACAATAACATGATGAGTGCTTCGGGATCTTGAAGAGCTTTGAAATAAAAATAATCGGCGGCCTGCAAGAGGACACCAACCCCAACAATAGACCATCTAAATTTAAAGGCTTGACGTTTTGAGGGGTAAGGAAACCATGTCAGGCCTAGGATGATGCTTAAAATGAGTAGGGTATAAAGGCAGAACCAAAATTGCAGGGTTTGCGGATTGAGCTCCAAACTTTGAATGAGGAATTTATCATACAATCCACTGCTGGCCCCTAAAAAAGTTGCGGCTATAATGGCAAAAATCCATTTGTTCCTTTTGAAATGAATCCCTTCCTTTTTTCCAATCCTGGAATAGAGCATCACCGAGAATATAATAAGGAAGAACCCCATCCATTGAAACATATTTGGGCTCTCTTTATAAATTACGATAGCCCCAATAAAGGTAAAAAATGGTCCTGCAGAACGTATGGGGGTTACAATGGTAATGGGTAAATGTTTTAAAGCCTGATAGGCCAAGACCCAAGAACTGGCCATGATGCTTGATTTGATAAAAATAAAACCATGGGTTTGCCAAGGAATTTCCTGAAAGTTAAAACCTTTGTTTAAGGCCGCTTCAGGATTTATAAGTGCCAGCACATAAAAGGCTGCTATAAAGATAAATCCACTAAATACCGTCCCAAAAAGTACAGGGTACACTTCATTCCCCTGTACGGCGTGTTTTTTACATAAGTTGTGTAAGCCCAAAAAGAGCGCCGCCAATAATCCTAAATACATCCACATGGCCGCGAAGATACTTCTTTAGTCGATGTTGTGGTTTGAAATTAGGTGAATTTATGAGGTATGACGAAATATCAAAATATTCTAAATTGTTTATCAATTAAAAAAAGTTTATCTTTAATATAATTCTCCATTTTATTAGATGGATGTTATTAGGTGTATTCTACTCCTCAAATCTCTGGCAAACAAGACTTCCTTGAATATTTTTTGTGTCATGAGTTTTTCAAGCAATTCAAAATTTAAGCCCTTACAAGTTTTTTCTAAGAACATCAAATTAAAGGTAAGCCTATCTGTTATCTTGACACTCTCATTTTTAAATCTCATTATTGGTTGTTCTTATTACAATGTTAGGGATGTAGCAACTACGTCAGAAACGATTTCGAGTAAAATAGCAGATTTTAGTGATTCGTATAACTATGTGGTTATTCATACCAAGGGACACATATGGCATTTGGATGAATTTGTGCTTAATGAAAACGAGAAAACAATATCTGGAATTTGTACCTCTTTGAACGAAGCCCATAAGTCATTAAAACCTAGAGAAAGTAAGCGAGTTCACCAATATACAAAAAAGCAAGAGCCTCTAAATGAACTTCATTTTTATATTAATTCTACCGAAGCTCCAAGATTTGGGAATGAGGTTACGTTTCCAATTTCAGAAATTACCTCCATCTCGATTAATGACGAAAATACGGGGCGTAAAGTTGCCAATATTATTGGTGGAACTGTTGGTGTAATTGCCCTAGTAGCCATAATTGTTGCGCTAACCAAAAGTTCCTGTCCGTTTATCTATATAAAGGACGGGAATGAGTATCAGTTTGCTGGAGAGTTGTATCCGGGAATCATTACACCAAATATGCAAAAGGATGATTATTTAGAATTACCGGATTTAGAAATAAGCAATAATAAATTAGATATAAAAGTTACTAACGAGCTGAAGGAAGTACAGCATACAGACTTTTTACAGCTAGTTGAAATAAGCCACCGTCCTGATATTTCTGTACTCATGGATCAGAATGGAAACCCCTACACATTTTCTTCAATTCAAGCTCCAAAAAAAGTTTTTGAGGATGGAGAGCAAATGGATCTAGAAGCTGTTTTAGCAAAGGACAGTCATGCTTTTCTTTTTAATCAAGACTTGACCAGCGATAACAGTGTGCGGCAAATAGACTTTCTTTTTGATAAACCTATACAGCCCACCACAGAAGCTAAGCTTTATTTAAGAGTCAAGAACTCCTTATGGTTAGACTATATATTTGGAAAATTTAATGAGCAATTTGGAACCTATTATCAAGAGTTTCAAAAACAGCAACAAAACACAACCAAAAAGCAAAGTACCGATTGGATAGAAGCGCAGCATATTCCTTTGTCGGTATATATAAAAACTAAAAAGGGATGGGAGTTGGTTGAACGGTTACATACTGTGGGGCCAATGGCGTATCGGGATCAGGCTATTTCTGTAGATTTAAGTGAGGTGAAAGGGGAGCAAGTGGCCATAAGGCTGGAAACAGGATTTATGTTTTGGGAGTTGGATTATGTAGGAATTGATTATTCTAAAAATGAAGAGTTAGACATCGCATATATTCTTCCTAGCCAAGCTATTGATGGTGAAGGCAAGAACGTTAGGGAGGCGCTTACTACAGCGGATAGAAACTATTTTACTCAACCTAATATAGGGGATGAAGTAACCGTAAGTTTTGAAATAGAACCTTTTTCAAATAGTTTAAAAAGAACCTATTTTCTTAAAAACAGGGGCTACTATAATTATATAAGACAATATAATGAAGAACCCAATTTTCGAAAGCTAAAACTGTTTAAGGAAGCAGGAGCCTTCACCGATTTTTCCAAATATGAATACGAGGCATTGATGAATTATGAGAAAGAATTAAGTGTTGTAGTTGAATAATAAAAGGACCTATGATCACTGAAATTAAAAACTACGCACAGTCTCAGGCCCAGCCAACAGAGGCTTCTAAAACCCAAACTTATAGGCATTCCATAATTTCAGGATGGCCAATGAAATTGGTGCATTTTAAACTGAAATTAACCCTCCTAAAGATAGCTGTGACATGCTATAAAAATCCTTTTGATTGGTTCCGGGCGCTGCGTTATTTGGTAGCACTAAGACGGCGTTTTTTGGGAAACTACAGATTACAAAAGATGGCTTATGTAAATGGAGAGTATTTTATGAGCTTGTATACTCCCGGATGGGATACTGATATTTATAAACAATTTATAGCCTCTCAACTGCATGATTTTAAACCCTTGGATAGAGGTTTTGCAAATAGGTTTAATACAGTCTTTTTGTCGATTACTAAAAAATGTGCATTGCAATGTGAGCATTGTTATGAATGGGAGCACTTGAATAAAAAGGACACTTTATCTGATGTGGACTTGATTAAAATTGTGGGGAAATTGCAAGAGCAGGGAGTAAGTCAAATTCAATTGTTGGGAGGGGAGCCCCTACTTCAAATGGAGACCATGATTAAGTTGTTGGCAGCTGCCAATACACAACGTACCAATTTTTGGATAGTCACCTCAGGCTTTAAACTCACAAATGTAAATGCAAAACGCTTGAAAAAGGCTGGGTTAAAAGGGGTCATTGTGAGTTTAGATCATCACAGGCCAGAAGCCCATAATGCATTCCGACATTTTAAAGATGCCTATTATTGGGTGGAACAAGCTTTGGCCAATGCCAAATCTGAAGGTCTGGTCACTGCTTTGTCGCTTTGCGCCACAAAAACATTCATTTCTGAAGCTAATTTATTGGAATATATGTTATTAGCAAAGGAGTTTGAGGTGTCTTTTGTTCAATTATTGGAGCCTAAAGCAGTTGGGCATTATGCGCAAAAAGAGGTAAGTCTTGACAAAGCGCATATTGCTATTTTGGAAGATTTCTTTTTGAAAATGAATTTTGGTCCAAATCACAAAGACATGCCCATTTTGAGCTATCATGGATATTACCAACGTAGACAAGGCTGTTTTAGTGCCGGACAGAAGGGAATGTATATTGATAGCGATGGTGATATGAATGCCTGCCCGTTTTGCCACAAGAAAACAGGTAAGGTGTTGGATGTAAATTATGAAAACCATTTAGAAATTTTAAAAGCTGAAGGGTGTCCCACATATCCTTCAACTTAAAGTGCCACTAATATGTTTTATGGGTTTTCACATACCGAGATTTGGATTATTGGAACTATTTTGTTCATCCTTCGTTATGTACTGATTGCAGGTGTCTTTTTTTATCTGTTTTATGTCTTGAAAAAAACGAGATTTTCTAAGTTTAAAATCCAAAAGCAATTTCCTCTGAAAACTCAAATTAAACGCGAACAGTTCTATTCATTGCTTACGTTTCTAATTTATGGATGTAGTCTTTGGCTTTTTGTGTTTTGGGTTGAAAAGGGATATACTCAGTCCTATAGTGATTTAAAAGAATTTGGATTGGTATACTTTGTTGTAAGTATTCTTATCATGGTCTTTATTCACGATACCTATTTTTATTGGACCCATAGATTAATTCATCATTCAAAATTTTTTAAGCATATTCATAAGGTACACCATGGTTTTACCAGTCCAACACCATGGGCGGCATTTGCCTTTCATCCATGGGAAGCTATAATCTCTTTGGGATTCATACCAATAATATTGTTTGTCATTCCTCATCATCAATGGGCTTTAGTAGTTTTTATTACATTTTTAACGCTTTATAATGTTGTGATTCATTTGGGGTATTCAATCCCTAAACTGAAACAATTTAAAATTCTGAATACTCCCGATGCCCACGATTTTCATCATCTTAAGTCTAAGATGAATTATGGCTTGTATTTTACTTTTTGGGATCGGCTTATGGGAACGTATTATGAAGGTTGAAATTTATAAATTAAGAAGCATAAGGCTTAAAACGCCAATCGCTGAGAATCGGGTATTTGAAAATTTCTGGACATTGGTATGGACTATTAAAAATATGAGGTGATTGATTTTTGGGATGGTTATCATGAAAATGACTGGGTATTTATAAAACAATCGAGCGCTTGGTAGCGGCTATTTTACATAACGGCAAATTATAGTTACAAATAGCTAACGTGAAGTTTATTGAGAATCGCGTATTTGAAAATTTATGAAGGATTGTGCGGAATATTCAAATTATACGAATATTAAAATGCGGAAAGTTTCATGACCCAAAACGGAATGATTGTTTAGAATCTATAACCATTGTGGGATATTTTACATAATAGAACATTATAGCTATCCAATGTAGTTTAAATTAATATTCCACAAATTGGCTTTTACATAATTACTATCGATTTTGTTACAGAATACATTTGTACTATAATTTATATTATGTAAAATAGAGTTTTTCCGAATTCCCCCATTACTTCAATATTACACGCTCTATTATTTATTTTCCTTAATACGTTTTATATACACATCCAATACCCTGTTGTAATGTTCAAGGTGTTGTTGGTATTGGTTTTCGGTAAGCAAGGGTTTTATTTTGGCATTCACCTTTACTTTGTCCTCTTCAATTTTGGATAAAATTTCCGCTTCGTTATAATGCTTATCTTTATCCGTTAAGCGGCCAAGATCATAAATATGATCATTTAAAATAGTTGCATACATATTTCGCGTACTTTCATCAAGTCCCAATTTATTGGTCTGCTCATAAAACCACATTTGGATATTGTCTCGTTCATCAGATGTAAAGACCTGAACTTTGTTATCCATACGCTCCTTTTCCTTAGGTGTTAAGGTTTCTTGCGCGGTGCCCAAAAAGATGCTTCCCAAGGCAAACACAGTAAATACAACGGTTTTATAAGCTCTCATAAAAATTTGTTTTGTGTATTAAATATAGTATAAAGTGTTCATATTGAGAAGAAAACATTTTAAAAATATTACCTTATAAGTTATTTTTATTAAATTCTGTAAGCTTTCATAATCTATACATCCACTTCATCCGTAGATATAAATAAGACATCGAAACATTAATTAAATAACTATTATGAGAAAATTTTCTATTGTAATACTTACAGCCATTGCATTGACCTCTTGTGTGTCCAAAAAGAAATATTTGGCACTTGAAAAAGATAACGGAGAGTTAAAAAGTGAATTGACAAAAACCAAGGTTGAAAACGAGGAATTGGAAGCGCAATTTGCCGCTATTCAAGCCCGTGTAGACCAATATAATGCTAGAATCAATTCCCTATCCGAAGAAAGTGATGCCAAAATGGTGTCTGTAGAAGGTGTGGTTATTTCAGAAGACCAAAAAGCACAAATGCGCGAAATGTTGAAGAACGTCCCTCCTGCCTATTTGGCCGATGCCAAAACCTTGAAGGACTCCATGAACGCCGCCATTTCCTATAATGTAAGAAGCAATGTTACCAATATTGATGAAACTGAAGATGTTAGCATGAATATTGAAGGAACTGTGGTAATGATTTCTATTGCAGATGAGCTATTGTTTAGATCTGGTAGCTTTAATATTAGCAATGATGCCGACCATATTTTGAAAAAATTGGCAGATGTAATCAATTCAGAACCAAGTGTTGAAGTAATGGTTGAAGGTCATACAGATTCTCAATCTATTAGCACGGTAAAAGTATCAGATAACTGGGAACTTAGTGTATTGCGTGCCGCTTCTGTAGTGAAAAAGTTACAGAATGAATTTGATGTAGCACCAGAAAAGCTTATTGCTGCCGGACGTAGTTTTTACCAACCTCTAACCGATAATGATACTGCAGAAAATAGAGCTATTAACAGAAGAACCCGAATTTTAATCCTTCCTAATTTGGATAAGTTCTTTGCATTGATATCGGCAGAAGAATAAACCTCAAATCTGAACGATACCTCTGTTATTTAATTAATCCTGTTTAAAAGACTACTTCCCTCAAAGTAGTCTTTTTTTTGTTAAACTACTAAAATAGACTACAACAACTTCTCTCCTGTTTTGTTTGTGATTTATTAAGAATAGACATGTAATTTTATTAATCAATTATGCTTTATTGTTAAAATGATGATATGTTTTTATAATTGGAAAACTTTGTTACATTTGAAACATCCAATTATTAATTAACTAACAACCTATCTTCATTTATGAGAAAAATTACGCTCTGTTTTTTATTGTTTTTGATTTCCTTACCAAACTGGTCGCAGCAATCTGTGGCACGTGAGTGGAATGAAGAACTCCTATCGGCAATCCGTATTGATTTGGCAAGACCAACCGTACATGCCAGGAACCTATTTCACTCTTCCATAATAATGTATGATGCCTGGGCTATTTTTGATGATGTGGCCGAAACCGTCTTTTTAGGGAAGACTTTTGGAGGGTATGAATGCCCTTTTGATGGGGTTTCTACTCCTACCGATGTGGCTGCTGCCAGACATGAAATCATTAGTTATGCCATGTTTCGCTTATTAAGTCATCGTTTTGAAAATGCACCAAACAGTAGTACTAGTGAAGCTGCTTTTTTAGCCCATTTCACGGATTTGGGGTATGATCCTGAATTTGTTTCAACCGATTATAGTGGAGGTTCTTATGCTGCTTTGGGTAATTATTTGGCAGAACAAATGATTGCCTTTGGACTCCAAGATGGATCCAATGAGGCAGATGGCTATTCAAGTGAATTTTACGCACCTGTTAATGATCCATTGATTTTGGATTTATATGAAGATAACAGTGGTATCAACCCTAACCATTGGCAACCTCTGGCTTTTGACGTGTATATTGACCAAAGTGGCAATGTTTTTCCTTTAACCACGCCAACTTTTGTAGGTCCAGAATGGGGTCAAGTAACACCTTTTGCCTTAAAAAGTGATGATTTAGACATTTTAAATGATGGTTTCGATTGTTATGTTTACAATGATCCGGGATCACCTTGGTACATCCAAGAATCCAATGAAGACGGAATCAACGACCCTTATAAATGGAGTTTTTCATTGGTAGCGTCATGGTCTTCTCATTTAGACCCTGCCGATGAAACTATGATTGATATTTCTCCGGCCAGTATTGGTAATTTTGACAGTGCCGACTTTCCCGAGACGTTAGCTGAATTTCAAGAATTCTATGATTTTATGGAAGGTGGTGATGCTAGCACCGGTCATGATTTAAATCCAGCCACTAACCTTCCCTACGAACCACAAATGGTAAAGCGTGCTGATTACGCAAGGGTTTTAGCCGAGTTTTGGGCAGATGGACCAGCCTCTGAAACACCTCCAGGACATTGGTTTACCATTTTAAATTATGTGAGCGACCATCCAGATTTAGAAAAGAAATTGGGTGGTGAAGGTGAAATTTTGGATGATTTGGAGTGGGATGTAAAAAGTTACTTGGCTTTAGGGGGTACCGTACACGACTGTGCCATAAATACATGGGGAATTAAAGGCTATTATGACTATATCAGACCGATCTCGGCCATTCGTTACATGGCCTCTAAGGGACAGAGTACTGATGCCTCTTTACCTAGTTATGATCCACATGGCTTACCTTTAATTGATGGGAGAATTGAATTGATAGAAGTTGGCGACCCATTGGCAGGAGATAATGATGAAAATGTTGGAAAAATAAAGGTTTATGCTTGGAAAGGTCCTGATTTTATTGAAAATCCAGATACTGATATTGCAGGTGTGGATTGGATTTTGGGAACCCATTGGTGGCCATACCAACGCCCTTCCTTTGTAACACCGCCTTTTGCAGGGTATTTATCCGGCCACTCTACCTTCTCTAGAGGGGCTGCCGAAACCATGACCTTGTTAACGGGTGATGAATTTTTCCCTGGAGGAATGGGGACTTTCGATCTTATTGAAAATGAGTTTTTGGTGTTTGAAGAAGGACCTTCACAAAACATGACGTTACAATGGGCTACCTATAGAGACGCTTCCGATCAAACAAGTTTATCGCGAATTTGGGGCGGTATCCACCCTCCTATCGATGATATTGGGGGGAGAATCATTGGGGAGCAATTGGGGCCAGAAGCTTTCGCCAAAGCACTTACCTATTTTAATGGTGAAGCGTTGTCAACAGATCCTGTAAGCGATGTTCCTAGCATTAAATTATTTCCAGTGCCGTTTCATGATCAGTTAACTGTACAGCATGGATATGCGGAAACATTGCAATTGAAATTGTTCAGTATGGATGGAAAACAAGTATTGTCCAGAACACTTCAGGCTCATGAAACAGCTACCCTGTCTTTGGAGCAATTGGCTACAGGCATGTATTTGGCCAAGTTTTATAATTCCCGAAACACACCTGTATTAGTTAAAAAAGTGGTAAAAAATTAGACCAATCCTAAAGCGTATGGTATTTTTGTGTTAACATAAAAGTACCATATGCTTTCACTTCAAACGACCTTTCGAATTATTGCCTTATTAGAAGGAATTTCTTATATTTTATTATTATTTATTGCTGTGCCTGTCAAGTATTTGGGCGATGATCCGCAGTATGTAAAACTATTGGGTATGCCTCATGGTCTATTGTTCATTGCATATATTATTTTAGCGGTAATCCTAGGTAGTAAATTACAGTGGAACAACAAAACCTTAATAAAGGTATTGATAGCTTCAATACTGCCCTTTGCAACTTTTGCGGTAGATAGAAAATTATTAAAACAACAAGCATAACGTGGAATCACTTTCGCATTATTTTTACGATTATTTTATTTCTTTAGATTTTTCCGAAACCACCGCGACCTATTTAAATATGGGAGTCATGTTGGTTATTTTGGCTATTATCATTCTTATTTCGGATGTAATTACCAAGAAAATCTTAATAAGCGCTTTTGAACGCTTTGCCCATAAGTCTAAAACCAATTTTGATGACCTTTTAATTTCCCATAAGGCTCCTCGAAATTTGGCTCATTTGGTGCCTTTTTTGATCACTTTAAATTTATTTCCTGTTGTTTTTATAGATTTTCCAAATTTTGAAGCTCCTGTAGAAGCTTTAATAAAGGTCTATGGTGTGCTCCTTTTTATATGGATTTTAAGGAGTGTTTTAAAGACCTTGGAGGCGTACTTTAAAACATTACCGAGACTTAAGGACAAACCTATAGATAGTTATATACAAGTAGTTATGCTATTTGTATGGGGAATTGGATTGATACTTTGCTTTGTTATCTTGACGAATATCTCTATTATTTCATTCTTGACCGGTTTGGGAGCGGCTTCAGCAGTATTACTCTTGATATTTAAGGATACCATATTGGGGTTTGTTGCCAGTATACAAGTAGCCGTAAACGATACCATAAGAATTGGAGATTGGGTAACTATTGAAAAATTTGGTGCAGATGGTACAGTTATCGAGATTAATCTGAATACGGTTCAGGTTCAAAATTTTGACAATACCATTACCAACATACCTACTTCTGCCCTTATTTCGGAATCGTTTAAGAATTGGCGTGGAATGAGCAATTCTGGCGGGCGACGTATTAAAAGATCTGTAATCATCAAGGTGTCTTCCGTAAAATATTTGGATTCTCAAAGTATTGAAGACCTTAAAAAAATTCAGCTGATTACCACTTATCTCAACACGCGCCAAAAAGATATCGACCAATACAATAATGCTCATAATATTGACAAGTCATTACTGATAAACGGTAGAAACTTGACCAATTTAGGAGTGTTTAGAAAGTATATACAGACTTATATTGAAAACCATTCGGCCATTAACAAAGATATGATGATCATGACGCGCCAATTAGAAGCAACGCCTCATGGTATTCCTTTAGAAATTTATGCCTTTTCAAGCGACAAACGCTGGGAAAATTATGAATATATCATTTCTGATATTTTTGACCATATGCTGGCAGCTGTCCCTTATTTTGGTCTAGAAGTATTTGAGGTAATAAATGGAAACCTAAACCTTAGCAAGAACTAAAGTTTAGGTTTCTTAATAATAATTTGGTGTATTAATTGGCCTTAGCCTTGGCTTCATCAATCATTTCCTGATTGGCAACGATTCCTATTTCTACGCGTCTATTTTTGATTCTTCCTTCCTCGGTTGAATTGTCAAAACGCGGTTTTGTTTCTCCATACCCTTCCACCGAAAAGCGTCCTCTAGACACACCTTTGGCAACGAGATAATCTACCACAGATTGTGCTCTCTTTTTAGACAGTGTCATATTGTAACCTTCATCTCCGGAGGAGTCTGTATGTCCTTCTACCAAAAGGTTTGTATCTGGAAACTCTATAAACACTTCTGAAAGGGCATCCAGATTGGTTTTGGCCTCAGGCGTTAAATCGGATTTATTGATGGTAAAGTTTACACCACTTCTGTCATCAAAAGATAAATGGATCCCCTCTCCTATACGTTCCACTTCAGCACCTGGAATTGCTTCCTCAATTTTTTTGGCTTGTTTATCCATAACATTACCAATGATTGCCCCTGAAGCGCCCCCTACAGCAGCTCCAATTAAGGCTCCTTTAAGGTCTCCTCCTATCAAGCCTCCCACCAAAGCACCGCCTGCAGCTCCTGCCACAGCTCCTCTTTGGGTTTTATTTGAGTTTTGAATGGCACTACAACTAATCATTAGTGCCGAAAGCATTATTGCAACAGTGTATTTTAATTGTATTTTCATAACGAATTGGTTTTTATAAGTTAATGGCGTCCGATACTTTAGCAAACTTCAATAAAACGTCAAAAGATTTTCCTTCATAGGTTGATGGTACCCGAAGCACCATATTGGAAGCGCTTAAGCTCTCAATTTTAGAGCGATACCCTGTTTTGGATTTATCCAACGGTCGGTTTTTGTCATCTGCATACTTAAATTGAAAATAGCGAGCTCCTTCGGTTTCGTAAAAGGACCAAATCATACGGCTGTTCGCTACTTGGCAAGTGGAGTTACTAGCGTTAGTAGTAAAGCGTCCCGTATTGTTATTGGGTATAAAAACCCACTCACTACCGCGAAGACATGCAGAATCAGTATTGTCGAACATATAGGCTTTGTACAAGCCTTCTTCACCAATAAAATCAATATCTTCAACAGTCCACGTCCCTTTTAGGGTTCGTTCGTTGGTTTTATCGGCCGTAGACGATGACGAGCCACAACTTAAAAAAAATAGGCACCCCAAGAGTGCAAAGGTCAATGCTTTCATAATTAATGGTTTAAGTTGCTTAAAGATACAAAAAAATGATAAGCAGTTGACCTTAAGGAGATTAGTTTTGCAAACGATCCTTTACAAATTCAATTTCCGTTTTACCATGTGGTTTTGGTTTGCCATCTGGCCCCAGATTTACCATTACGATATTGTCTACTGTCAGGATTGTTTCACGAGTCATTTTATTTCTAGCTTCGCATTTCAATGTTAAAGAGCTCTTACCAAATTTAACTACTTCTATTCCTATTTCAATAATATCTCCTTCTTTGGCAGAACTGGTAAAATTGATTTCTGATATGTATTTGGTAACCACTTTAGAATTCTCCAGTTGGATAACCGTATACAGTGCTACTTCTTCATCGATCCAAGCCAATAATTGCCCTCCAAAAAGGGTTCCGTTAGGATTAAGGTCTTCGGGTTTTACCCATTTTCTAGTATGAAATCTCATATGTTTTATAATAAAGTTTGTTGAATATTGTTGTCTTTGTTTGGTACTCTTAAGTCACAATCTAGTGTCGAGTTCAATTTTCCGATAAAATAAGCTGATAATAATGGAGACTCCTTTTCAATATTTTGATGTACAAAAAAGTCTATTTCCTTAATACCTAGATCTTGCCATGTTTTTAACCTAGCTACCCAATCTTCTAATCGGTTATAATCTGTTGGATGATTAGCTCCTACGTAGCGCACAAAAGCTTTAGGAGTTGTTAAGCGCATATGCATTAAATCTCTTCTACCAGCCGTATCCACAAGAACATTGGTAATGTTGTTGCTTTCCAATAAGTCATATAACTGATTGGATACCGCTGGGTCATTATACCAATCGGTATGCCTGAATTCTATGGCAAGAGGTATTTCCTTTGGCCAGTTTTCAACAAAATTGATAACCCGATTAAAATCCTTGGGTCCAAAATTGTTGTGCATTTGCAAAAAAATGGTTCCTAGTTTTTCTTTTAGGTTTGCTGCGTTGTAGAGATAATCCTCTACAACGGTTTGTACGTCATTCAGGCGCTTCCAATGACTGATTTCTTGGTTTAACTTAGGGAAGAATTTAAAGCCTTCCGGTGTTTTATCATACCAGGTGGCAAATTGCTCGCCTGGAAATATTCGATAAAAGGTAGCGTTGAGTTCTATGGCATTGAATTGTCTGGAATAATAGGCCAATTCATCTTTGGTTCCTCGAGGGTAAAATCCTTTGAGGTCAGTTTTGTTCCATTTGGCACACCCCACATAGATTTCCGGTACATTGTCATCTTTCACTTTACTTAAAACACGAAGGGTATCGATATGGTCTTCTGGAATGGTAAAATCAATATCTTCAGGATTGCTAACGCTTCCAAACTTCATAAAAATTAGATTTCAGTAGTGTATTTCAAAGATACGGCATTAAAAAAATTTGTCCTATGCAAAGCATATTTAAAAGCATAATGAAAGTATATAAAAAGTCAATGTTGTTGATAAACTCGTTAACAACAATTAATTAGGCATCCAAATAGCCCTTTGATAATTTATAACTTTAAGAAAAACAAAAGCCATGTCACGATCTTTAGACTTGTTACAGATTCGTCCTGTAATCGCCTCCGCTTTAATTTATGACACCATGACTCGCGATGAGCGCTTCCAAAATGAAACCTTAAGGCCTATCATTAAGCTTCAGGGAGAATTGTTTGTTGCCGTGTTTAAAAATTATGTAGATAAACATAAAAATGTTTTTTATGAATTATCTTTGACAAAGCAACTGGACTACATCGAAAATGCCATCCATAAGGATATGAAGTTTCGCAACTCCTTAAAAGGTATGGTCATTGGACAGTTTACCGTTGAAGAGTATCAAATCTACATCCAAAATTCTTCAGCTTTAAACAAGCGTATGATGGGGCTAGTTAAGGACCGATTAATTGATTACATACAGCTATTGGAGCCCAAAGTGGCTTGATTTATGAATTTAAAACACGAACTGTTATCGGCATGTTTGGAACATGTCAACAAGCGCATTGTTAGTTACAAAAATGAAATAGAACTAATAAAAGAGGCCATAGAATCCTATGATAAAAGTGGTGACGAAGATGACGATTCCGGAAGTGGAAAGTTGTTTGATGATTTGGAAAAGAATGGCCAACATTTAGCTGATGCGTCCAAAGCATTAGATACCCTTAAATTAATTAACCCCAATTTAAAACATGACAGTGCAGTATTGGGAAGTTTAGTAACTACCAACAGTGCTACGTTTTATTTAGCCGTTAGTATTGGTAAAATAGAACTAAACAGTAAACCCTATTTGGTTATATCCTTAAATTCTCCAATAGGAATGCTGTTAAAAAACAAAACAATAGGTGACGCTATTACCTTTAACAGTACAACGTACACCATTAAAGGGATTGGTTAGATTATTGACTCTCCATTAAGATTTGTAGTAAGTACTTCGCTCATATAGTCAAAATATGGGCGAACTGCTTGAAAGGCTATATTGACATTCTCTAAAAAGTCTTTGGAAAGGACCTCCTTATCTGTGAAAGTTTTAGTAAAGATGTACTGTTTTTTTCTAATAAGATCTATTGCAGGGTCTTCCTTATTGAAGTCGCGTGGCGCACTTTTCAGTTCATCCCCTTGGAGTTCGCCCCAAACAGATTTAAATTTAGGTTCGGAAATGATGTTGCGCATCATACTGGCATCCATTTCAAATTCCCTACGCATACGGAGCAAATCCTCCTTGTTAGGTTCCCAAAATCCAGTTGCAATAAAGGATTCATTATTAGGAGCTAGGTGCAGATAATAGCCTCCGCGAAGCTCTGGTTTTGTTCGGCGAAAGCTTCCTCCAAAATGGGTTTTGTATGGCGCTTTATTTTTAGAAAATCTTACATCACGATAAATTCTGAACAATTTTAAATGATCCACATCATCATGGGTTTTGAGTAACTCAAATAGGGTATTGTAAGCTGACTTTACGTCCTTTTCAATTGTTTTAAATTCCTTTTTGTGCTCATTAAACCATTCTCTTTCATTATTTTGCTTTAACCGTTTTAAAAAATCGAATACCTCAGGTGAAAATGATGATGTCATGTCCTTTTTAGATTTTGAAGGATTAAAAATACAAAAAAGTCCTGTTTGCAACAGGACTTTAAGCAGATCTTATAAGATTAGGTTTAATTATCGTCTAAAGCATCTTCTACATCATCGGCTGCGTCTTCTATAGCATCACCTGCATCGTCAATGGCATCTTCAATTTTTTCTCCAGTAGATTTCTTTTCCCTACAACTTGTAAAACTTACAGACAAGGAAAACAATAAAACAATTGCCAAAATTACTTTTTTCATAATACTCAATTTAAAGGTTAGAAAATGTGGTTTTAGGTCTAAGCCTACCTTTTAAAGGTACAATAATTGTAACATTTAATATTTGTTTGTTAGAAACTCTTTGATATTTAAATGAAATTATCGGTTGGTCATGTTCATGACAAGGTGTTTACGGACTTGAAAAACCTACTATTTATATTATATAGAAATTATAAGAATAATTATACAGGATTACAAGTTGAATTAACACTTTACTTGGTTTTCCATCAATTTTATTAAGCTTATCTTTTACTTTTAATAATAAAAAGCAACCCCTTAAGTAACAATATATTACATTTCACTTGTTTATTGTAAAAAATTTTTTTAAACTGCAATTAAATTATTAACATCGAAATATGGGCAGACCAGCAACAAAGCCAGCAAAACTCAAGGATGGGTTTTATTTAGAGATAAGAAACAAAGGTGCTAAAGATGGAATCAAGCTTTATAGAGATACAAAGGCCAAAATGTTAAGGACCATTAAGGAGTACGAGCGTGCCAAGGATATTATCATTTTAGGAGAATCCAAAAACGGAAAATGGGTAAATAAAGAGCCTATTTTTCACGTTGCCGAAGACTAACATTTTCTTTGACATTTTTAGATATAAAAGTTATAGGTTAATAATAATTTCATAAATTGCTGTAGCAGTTTTCTTAAAATATGTGATCAGCAAAGAATATTAACCAATTAATCTATAATAATTTTATGAGCACAACTTTTAAAACAAAGCCACCAGTTTGGTTTTGGATTGTAAGTGTTGTTGCATTGGTTTGGAATGCTATGGGTGTTATGCAATACTTAGGGCAAACCTATCAAACAGAGAGTTTTAAATCTCAATATACCAATGAGCAACTTGAAATTATCTCCAATACACCCGCTTGGGCCATTGCAGCATTTGCAATTGCTGTTTTTGGAGGTATGTTAGCCAGTATTGCCTTAGTTTTAAGAAAAAAGGCGGCTTATCCCTTATTTGTTATTTCACTGGCAGGCGTGGTAATACAAATGATTCACAATCTGTTTGTAGTTAATTCTGTAGACATTTATGGTCCTTTTGCAGTAATCATGACAGGGATGATTATTGTTTTCTCTCTTTTATTTTTGTGGTTTACCAAAAAAGCTATTGCAAACCACTGGATTTCTTAAGCTATCGTTACAACATTTCACATAGAGGTATCAGTTTCTGGTACCTTTTTTTAGTCTTGGAATTCAATAGAATTTAAAATCAACCCAGAAGGAGGTGCTATAAAATTTATTTTATGCGTATTTCCAGGCAATAGGGATTCCTCAATAAAGTTTACTGTAATATCTCCTTTACCCAGTTGAATCAATGCTCCCATCATCATTCTGACCTGATTTCTTCCAAACCCCTGTCCCTTAACTTTAAAGGCATACGTTTTCTCAGGAAAAAAATTAGCGGTAAACATGGTGTTCTCAATAATTTCACTCTGTATAATGGTTCGGTCATATACACCATTTTCAGACGCTTTATAACAATAGGTTTTGAAATTATGAGTGCCCTGAAACATTTTGGCGCCTTGCTTCATGAGTTCTATATCCAAAGGATCAAGAATTGTAGACAGAATTGGAGCGCAAAATGGATGGCACTTTTGACCATGTGTAAAAAGATACAGGTACTCTTTCACCTTAGAATGTTGAATCACATTGAAATTTCCGTCTACTTTTTGAATGGACAGAGCTCTAATGTCCTGTGGTAAATTGTAGTTGAACCATTCTAAAAATTCGGTTTCATTTTCAATTTCATGGTACAGAAATAGTTCAAATGCCGCTTCATTGGCTGATACCATAGCATCCGTTCTTCCTGCTGCTAAGGTTTTGAACCGCTTACCTTCCAAAATGTATTTAAAGGTGCGGTCTATCATTAAATGAAGGGTTTTTAAATTAGGCTGTTTTTGCCAACCATGAAAGCGATAGCCTAGATATTGTATCTTAAAAACGTAGTAAAACCTTTTTTCAAACATGTGGGCAAGTACGTTATTTTTAAGGCTAACACAAAATTTAATGACGCTCTTTTAAAACAGTAACGACATCTTTTAAGGTGTAGCCCTTAGCTTGTAAAAGAATTAAATAATGAAACAATAAATCAGCACTTTCGTTTAAAAAAAGATTGTTATTATCATCTTTGGCTTCAATAACCACTTCTACTGCTTCCTCCCCTACTTTTTGTGCAATTTTATTAATGCCTTTATCAAATAATGAAGCTACATAGGAACCTTCTGGTTTAAAGTTTTCCTTTCTATCCTTAATAATGTCCTCCAGAGTGGTCAAAAATCCAAAATTAGGATGGTTGGACAGTCCCCAACAGGTATCCGTTCCTGTATGACAGGTCGGACCTAATGGCTGAGCTTGAATCAAGAGTGTGTCAGCATCGCAATCTAATTTTATATCGACAAATTTCAAAACATTGCCGCTTTCTTCTCCCTTAGTCCATAAACGCTGCTTGCTTCTGCTGTAAAAAGTAACTAATCCTGAAGTTTGTGTTTTCTGTACAGCTTCGGCATTCATATATCCCAACATGAGGACATTTTTTGTTTCTGCATCCTGAATTATGGCTGGTACCAAGCCATTTTCATCTTTATCAAAGTTAATTTGCATTCCTTTTTATATTTAATAATTAAGTATAGAAAAGCCCTTTATAGCCTAACAGTTATACCGTTTTTCTTTAAATTCTGTTTAAGTGTTTTAATGTCAATTTCACCGTAATGAAAAACACTTGCCGCCAAAGCAGCATCGGCTTTTCCTTTGATGAACGCATCTGAAAAATGTTCCATAGTCCCTGCACCTCCAGAAGCAATAATGGGAATATGTAGCTCATTGGATAATTTAGCCAATGCGTCATTGGCAAAACCATTTTTAGTGCCATCGTGATTCATTGAGGTAAAAAGAATTTCACCTGCTCCCCTTTCTTGGGCCTCTTTGGCCCACTCAAATAAATCTAATTGTGTTGGAATGCTTCCTCCTGCTAGATGAACCTTCCAATTGCCGTCTATTTGCTTAGCGTCTATAGCCACTACTATACATTGACATCCAAATTTTGCGGATAGTTCATTGATTAATTCCGGCCTTTTAACTGCCGATGAATTGATGGACACCTTATCTGCCCCACATTTTAATAGCGCGTCCACATCTTGAACAGAACTAATGCCTCCTCCAACAGTAAAAGGGATATTGACATGTTCGGCTACGTGCAGCACCAAATCTAATGTGGTATTTCTTGCTTCTTGGGTTGCCGAAATGTCCAGAAACACCAGTTCATCGGCGCCTTTTTGGGCGTATTGCTGAGCTAATTCCACTGGATCTCCAGCGTCTATTAAGTTCACAAAATTAACGCCCTTGACGGTCCGTCCATTTTTAATATCCAAACAAGGAATAATTCGTTTTGTAAACATATTTAGCGAACTCTTTTTTCTAAATCGGTTAATTGAATTTTTCCTTCATAAATAGCCTTTCCTATGATGGCACCATCACACCCAATTTCCTCTAAGCGATCCATATCCTCTAAGCTACTAATACCTCCAGAGGCAATTAGTTTTATGGGGCCAGGTGTCCTACATTCTGCCAAAATTTCATTATAGAGTCCTATAGAAGGGCCTTCCAACATTCCATCTTTACTGATGTCTGTACAAATTACAGATTGTATACCTTTATCTTGATACGACTTGATGAAAGGTAGGACATCAAGATTGCTTTGTTCCTGCCAACCTATAGTTGCTATTTTTTCATCTTTACAATCTGCCCCTAAAATAATCCTGTCATTTCCATACTTACTAAGCCATTGCTCAAACATTTCAGGATTTTTTACAGCAATGCTTCCTCCTGTAATTTGTGATGCGCCAGAATTAAAAGCAATGTGTAAATCTTCATGAGATTTAAGACCTCCTCCAAAATCGATTTTTAAGTTGGTTTTAGAAGCTATTTGTTCCAATATTTTATAGTTGACAATATGTTGGCTTTTAGCTCCATCTAAATCTACCAAGTGTAAATATTGTATTCCTGAACCTTCAAAGCTTTTGGCTACTTCCAAAGGATCTTCGTTGTAAACTTTTTTGGTGTTATAATCACCTTTGGTAAGTCGGACACATTTTCCCTCAATAATATCTATAGCTGGTATTATTCTCATTTTGTTGTATTTAAAGTTCTAAAAAATTAGATAATAATTTACTGCCTATTTCGCCGCTTTTTTCCGGGTGAAACTGTACTCCATAAAAGTTTTTATGCTGAAGTGCGGAAGCATATGTTAAGCCGTATGTTGTGGTTGCTATGCTTTCCATGCACGTTTCTGCGTAATAGCTATGTACCAAATACATAAATGACTGTTCAGATATGCCTTTAAACAAAGGAGACCTTAAATTTTCGATAGTATTCCAACCTATTTGAGGAACTTTGATATGGCCTTGGGTTGAAAAACGTTTTACTTTGGTTTGAAAGATTCCCAATCCGTTTGTATGGCCTTCCTCTGTATGAGTACACAACAACTGCATGCCTAGACAAATGCCTAAAACGGGCTGTTGAAGCTTTGGGATGACCCTATCCAATTTATGGTTTACCAACATGTTCATAGCAGAACTGGCCTCACCTACTCCAGGAAAAATTATTTTATCGGCTGCCAAAATAGTATCGATGTTAGATGACAATGTCGTTGCTATACCAAGTCGGTCGAAAGCAAATTGAATACTTTTAATATTGCCCGCCCCATAATCAATGATCACTATTTTCATGTTTTCTTTTATAAAATTCCTTTGGTTGATGGCAACACCATTTTTTCTATATCTCGTTTTACTGCCATTTTAATTGCCTTTGCCAAAGCCTTGAAAATAGCTTCTATTTTGTGATGTTCGTTTGTGCCCTCTGCCTTGATATTTAAATTGCATTTCGCACCATCTGTAAAGGATTTAAAGAAATGGAAAAACATTTCAGTAGGCATTTGGCCTATCATTTCACGTTTAAATTCTACATCCCACACCAACCAATTGCGGCCGCCAAAATCTATGGCTACTTGTGCTAAACAGTCGTCCATAGGCAAACAAAAACCATATCGTTCCATCCCCCGTTTGTCACTCAACGCCTTTGCAAATACTTCCCCCAATGCAATGGCAGTATCTTCAATGGTGTGGTGCTCATCTACATCTAGGTCGCCTTGAACTTCAATGTTCAAATCCAATTGCCCATGACGAGCTAATTGATCCAACATATGGTCAAAGAATTTGATACCTGTATCAATAGCACTCTTTCCCGTTCCGTCCAAATTGATAGCAATATCTATTTGGGTTTCGTTGGTATTCCTTTTCAATTGCGCTGTCCTGTCCTCAGTTTTTAGGAACCTATAGATATCCTCCCAACTATTAGTTTCCAAAGCGATATATGGTTGCAAGTCCCTCTCTTTTGTTGAGATTTCTGAGGTCCCTAAATTGGTATGATTATTAATGTAAATGCCTTTTGAATTTAGGTTTTTGGCTAATTCAATATCGGTTAATCGATCACCGATTACAAAAGATTGTGAAAGATCGTATGCATTTGAAAAATACTTGGTCAAAAGTCCAGTTTTTGGTTTTCTGGTAGGTGCATTTTCATGAGGAAATGTTCTATCTATAAACTGTTCACTAAAGATTATACCTTCATTTTTAAAGGTGTCGATTATAAAATTGTGTACAGGCCAAAAGGTATTTTCAGGAAAAACCTCAGTTCCTAAGCCATCCTGATTCGTTATCATTACCAATTCAAAATCAAGTTCCTTTGAAATTTTATTTAAGTACTGAAAAACCTTTGGATAAAACTGTAATTTCTCAAACGCATCTATTTGTTCATCTTCAGGTTCTTTTATTAAGGTCCCGTCACGGTCTATAAATAATACTTTTTTCATTTTCATGGCTTTAGGTTCTGTAGAGTTTGTACTAGTATTTTGTTTTCATTGGGATTCCCGACTGTAATGCGCAAACAATTATCACACAAAGGTTCCTTGGTTCTATTTCGAACAATTACCCCCTCTTCTACAAGTTGCTGGTATCGTCTATTTGCATCGTCCACTTTAATCAGCAAAAAGTTAGTGTCAGAAGGATATATTTTTTCAATGTAGGCTATGCTCTTTAAGGCTACTGTCAATCGTTCCCGTTCATCGAGAATGGTCTGTATTTGTTCCTGTGTTGCGATAGTTCCTTTCAGTTCACTTATAGCCTTTTGTTGGGTTAATTCGTTGATATTGTAAGGAGGCTTGATTTTATTCAATATTGAAATTATCTCCTTTGATGCATAACAAATTCCTAACCTGACACCTGCCAAGGCATAGGCCTTGGAGAGTGTTTGAGTTATTACAAGATTTGGGAAATCATCCAATCTATTAAGCCAACTTTCTTGATCAGAAAAGTCTATGTAAGCTTCGTCAATAACTACCAAGCCATTAAATGATTGCAATAATTTGTCGATTGCTTCGGCTTGAAAACTATTAGCTGTTGGGTTGTTGGGAGAACATAAAAACAAGAGTTTAGTTGCGTTGTCAATAGTATTTAAAATAGCCTCGACATTGGGCTGGAAATTCTCCAAAAGAGGCACTTTAATGATTTTGACTGCGTTAACATTGGCCAATACTTCGTACATACCATATGTAGGAGGCAGAATTACAATATTGTCTTTGTTTGGTTCACAAAATGAACGGAATATTAAATCCAATACTTCGTCGCTACCATTACCCAACAAAATTTGCTCTTTGGATACACCATTTAAGCGAGACAACACATCCTTTAAAGCATGTTGCTGTGGATCTGGATACCGATTTAATCCATTATTAAAAGGATTTTCATTGGCATCCAAAAACACGTAATTAGCGTCATTTTTTTTGAAATCATCCCTTGCCGATGAGTATGGCTTTAGAGCCAAAACATTGGGTCTGGCCAATTTGGTTATATCAATCGCTGTCTTCATACCTTCTTGTTAGTTGAGTTTGACAAGTCTTTCAATCGGATTGTTACAGCGTTTTTGTGGGCCTGCAAACCTTCGGCCTCTGCCATAAGTTCTATGGTTTCTCCAAGTCCTAACAACCCTTTTGATGTAATCTTTTGAAAGGTAATACTCTTGGTAAAACTGTCTAAATTAACTCCTGAATATGCTTTGCTAAATCCATTGGTTGGCAAAGTGTGATTTGTTCCGGACGCATAGTCCCCAGCACTTTCAGGTGTGTAATTTCCAATAAATACCGAACCGGCATTGTTAATTCCATTGATAAAATACTCCTCATCCTCACAGCAAATGATCAAGTGTTCAGGTGCATACATGTTTACTAGACACAAAGCTTTCTCTTTGTCTTCCATAAGAAAGCATTTGGAATTAGTAATGGCTTCTTGAGCAATTGCCAATCTTGGTAATTGCTTAAGTTGTTTTTTAACTTCATAAATAACCTTATCAATCAATTCTTTTGAAGTTGAAACTAAAATTACTTGACTATCGGCTCCATGTTCTGCTTGGCTAAGTAAATCTGAGGCAACATACGATGGCTCAGCCGAATTGTCTGCAACCACAAGTAATTCACTTGGCCCAGCAGGCATATCAATGGCTATTCCATATTTTGTGGATAGTTGTTTCGCTACGGTAACATATTGGTTTCCTGGTCCAAAAATTTTATAAACTTTAGGGATACTATCGGTACCAAAGGTTAATCCTGCAATAGCCTGTATGCCTCCTACTTTCACTATTTTACCGATGCCGCATAAATTGGCAGTATATAGAATTTCATCAGCTATAACACCAGACTTGTTTGGAGGTGTACATAATATCATTTCTTTGCAACCTGCAATTAAAGCAGGAATAGCCAACATAAGAACTGTAGAAAATAAAGGAGCAGACCCTCCAGGGATATAAAGTCCAATTTTTTCAATGGGCTTTTTTTCTTGCCAACAAACTACTCCGGGCATGGTTTCCACTGCTATTTCGGCTGTTTTTTGTGCCCTATGAAAAGTCTCTATATTTGCTTTTGCAATATTTATAGCGTCCTTCAATTCGGCAGGAACAGTTTTACTAGCTTGTTCTATTTCTTGTAAGGTTACCAGGTTAGAGTTTAAATTAACGCCATCAAACAACAAGGTGTATTTTTGTATAGCTTTATCCCCGCTGCGCTGCACATCTTCAAAGATTTGTTCTACAGTGTGCTCTATACTTTCCAAAGTTTTGGAGGGACGTTTTAAAAGTGACTCCCATTGGTTTCTATTTGGGTTTTGAATGATATTCATTTTACAGTATTTAAATATTACAGGACCATATTTTCTATTGGACAGACAAGAATCCCTTGCGCTCCCACTCGTTTAAGTTCGTCGATAATCTCCCAGAATTCATGTTTGTTGATTACTGAATGCACGGAACTCCATCCCGCTTCAGCCAAGGGCAAAACAGTTGGGCTCTTCATCCCTGGAAGGATTTTTATAATTTCTTCCAATTTTTCATTGGGGGCATTGAGCAGTACATATTTAGACTGCCTTCCTTTTAAAACAGACTGCAGTCTAAATTGGAGCCGATTTAAAATGTTTTTTTGTTCTTCTCCAATTAGCGGAGAAGCTGCCAATACTGCTTCGGAGTTCAAAATAACTTCAACTTCTTTTAAGTTATTTTTAAATAAAGTACTGCCGCTAGAAACTATATCAACTATGGCATCGGCAAGACCTATGTTTGGTGCAATTTCTACTGAACCATTAATAATATGAAGATTAGCTTTAATATTCTGTTTTTCGAGGTATTGGTTAACCGTATTTGGATAGGATGTCGCGATGCGTTTTCCTTCTAAATCCTTTACATCCTTAAATTTTGTGTTTTTAGGAATTGCTACGGATACTTTGCATTTTGAGAATCCCAATTTTTCAACTATAGCAACATCTCCCCCTTTTTCTATCAAAACATTTTCACCTATTATGGCTGCATCTACCACACCGTCTCTTAAATACTGAGGAATATCCCCATTCCGTAAATAAAAAACCTCTAAGGGAAAATTACGAGCAGAAGCTTTTAGTTGATCTTTGCCATTGTCTATAGATACTCCTACTTCATTTAGAATTTTCATGGAGTCATCATGCAACCGGCCTGCTTTTTGAACTGCAATTTTTAATTTACTCATTGTGTATGTTTTTATGTTTGAGTAAATCTAGGGCATGAAAGCAAAAAACCCGTTTGATTTACTCAAACGGGTTTTAGATAATATTTGGTTTTATTCAATACATCTTCATCTCGCTTGAGTGCAAGTATGAATATGATGATGTAATTGAATAAAAGACATTTTTTTTACTTTACTGAAGTACAAATATTTGCGAATTAATTTTACAAATCCAAATAAATTAAAATCTATTTTAAAATTTCTTTGTTGTAAAGGTGGTCAACCAAAACTTTAGAGAAACGCTTGGCCCCACGCTTAACACTTGAAGGACTAGGGACGGACGACTGGCCTTTCCAGATTAACGCTTCTTCCTTAGGTTGGATTTCACTTAAATCGTATAGGTAAGCTTCAAACCAATATTTTTTGTTAGGCGCGGTGTAGTAATCGGCTTGGGAGACTTCTGTGTACCTTAAATTAACATGCTGTCCTAAGCGCTGATTAGTAGGAGCACCATAAAGTTCACCATTGTCATATTGAGGAAGATTTAAATCGCCTAAGTAACTTACAATTAGAGCACCGTCTATTCTGTGTTTTGAAAGCGTGCTAGTGATATGCGATTCGTTCCAATTACCTTGAGTGATATTTTCATGAAATAATTTGGAACCATAAACAATATTGTCCATTCCATGCTTTTCAAATCGCTGGCCAATATGCTTTTCCAAAGATGCTCTTAGTTCAGAATCTGAACTTACCGCAACTACTGCGATACGGCCATAATATTTAGGGGTGTCAATGCTTGGTTTTACCCAGTTTGATGTCATCGATGGCCCACAGGACATCATAAATGAAAGCATCAAAATAATTAAACCAAGCCTTGTCACCTCATTTTTTGATTATTGATTTCCTAATATAATTGGCATACCACTATCTCCAGAACCAATAACAATAACTTTACTGTTATTAGATTCAGAAAGTTTTATAGTGGCTTCAATTCCTTTGTCTTGAAGGATTTTATCTGTAAGTGAAGCACTTAAAATTTTATTGGCATCTGCCTTTCCTTGAGCTTCAATTATTTGACGTTCGGCTTCCTTTTGGGCGGTTACCAAACGGAATTCGTATTCTAAGGATTCCTGTTCTTGTTTCAACTTACGCTCAATTGCATCTTTAATAGTTGGCGGAAGAGTTACATCTCTAACCAAAACCTCATTCAATTGAATATATTGGTCATCTACTATTTTTTTGGTTTCTTCAAAAATCTCTTGCTGAATGGCATCACGTTTGCTAGAATACAATTGTTCTGGCGTATACCGTCCTACAACACTTCTGGCAGCAGACCTAATGGCCGGTAACAAAACACGTTCACGATACTTATCACTTTTCTCTTGGTGTAATTTCCCCAAGCTTTCATACTTAGGCTGAAACCAAACCGAGGCTTCAAGTTTGATGTCTAACCCGTTTGATGATAATACATTCATTTTTTCAAGAACTTCCTGTTGTCTAACTTCATAGACAAAGACTTTGTTCCAAGGGGCCACTACATGAAACCCTTCTGATAATGGGGGCTTGTCTGTTACTACCCCACCTCCAAATGTTTTGTAGAGTACGCCAGCTTCACCAGAATCGATTGTTATGGCTGATTTTGTGATTGTGATAATTAAAACAACTAGCAGTGCCACAAAAGGCAAGGCTATTTTTGGCATTTTTTCCATAAATAAAATTAAATTAAACCTTTGTATTTTCTAATGAACCATTCAAGAGACAGGCTTAGCACGATAAGTCCCAATAAATATTTCCAGTCTATTAAAGGTACGATTTTTTTTGTGCTTTTCTGTAATGTTTGATACCTAGAATCGTTTAGAAGCAGTGTTGCCAAATCCTGAAGTTGATTTCTGAAAAACACCTTGCCTTTACTTGCTGAGGCAACATTATTTAACTTGGCAACATTGGCATTTAAAAATTGTTGCTCAACATTATAATCCAGTACTTGTAATTCTCCTTGCGTAGAAATATTTTCCGAATCTACTGAAACAGTAAAACGATATCTTCCTGGAGTTAAGCCACTCAGGTCAACTTCATAATTAGTGTTTTTTAGAACAAAAGGAAAGCTAAGGACATTATCAGTATCCTGATTTTTTAAAGAAATATTGATTGATGCGTTATTGTCGAACTCGTAATTTTTGTTGAAAAATTGTGCTGTAATCTTTAAATCGTCATTTCCATTGTAAAACGATTCGTAATCAACGTTTAATCGGTTTTTACGTTGATTAGTACTTAGGTATTGAATCAGTTTGCCAATAAAGTCATCGAATTCCTGAAAAGATTGTGCTTCCAAAAATGATTGTGCTCTCCAGCGCCATATGCCCTCACCAACTAAAACAGCCTGCCTCTGATTACCATTTTCAAAGGTAGCTAGCAGAGGTTCGTCTAGTTGTGTACCATTAATAGTTTTAAACAAAATAGGATCCATGGGAATTGAAAATGTAAGCGAACCAAATTCCGATTGTAATGGAGGAAAGTCATGGAAGCCCAAATCATCGACAATAAATGTGGCATAATTAGGGTTTAACGCAGGTAAGAAATCTTCCGTTTGTCTTGTGATTTTTTGTTGGTATAAGGACTGAATATTATTGAGAAATGTCCAATTGGTTTTGGGGCCTAAAACAACAAAACTATTAAGTTTACGCTTTTCCAATTCATTATAAACCAGATTAAAGCTGTTGTTGGGTTGATAAAGTATAACTGATTGAAAATCTGTGCTTGAGATTAAGAAATCTCTTATACTTAATATACTTGCAGAACGTTGCTCGTTACTTTCAATAGCCTTTTTTAAAGCTCCTAAATCAGGATGAATAAGATCGGATATAATTGCAACGTTGGTCTTTTGGTCGATTACTTCAACCGCAAAATTCTTAACGTTGTTTACCTTATTTTTTTCGCCTTCCAAAGGTGTTAATTCTGCCTTATAATTGGTGACACCTACCCTATTGGCTGGAAGTGTTACATCAATTATTCTTGATGTGTTTTGTTCATCAAACTCTAGGTTTTGGGAATGGATAACGGTGTTGCCCGAAGTTATTTTAAGCTGGGTGTTTACTTGGCTATCACCATCATATACTGCAATTATCTCAACAGGGAACTTATTTTTTAAATACGCATATTTATTGACGTTTAACTGTTGTATTTTAAGGTCTGTATATTTGGTAGTGTCTCCCAATACAATTGGGTAGATTGGCTGTTTATATAACCGGTTAGTTACATATTCATAATCGTTGCCATAGGTCTGATTTCCATCCGTAATAAGAATCGTTGGAGCTATGGTATTGTTATAAACCTCAGAAAGTCTTTTAAAGGCTTTGGACATATCCGATTGCTTTTCACGAAAGCTTAGAGAATCCAATGCCTGCAACTGCTTTCCAAAGGTGTAATATTCTACGTTAAAATTAGAATTTATAGTTTCTTCAGACTTTATAGCACTAATAATATCCTCAACATTGTTACTTTGTTGTAAATAGTCTATCGATTCTGAATTATCTACTGCAACGACTAAATTGGGCTTTTCATTGTAATAACTTATCTTTTCAAACTTGGGATTAATGAGCAACAATAAAACTGTAAATACCGTAACAAATCTCAAAAAAGCCAATAACATATTGGTCTTGGTACGTTTCTTCGATTTATATATATACTGAAAAAGCGCTACTAGTAGCGCTATTATTCCAGCAATGATGATATATAAAAGTGTTATGTCATTCATTAACAATAAGTTTTGATTGATGTAGTTTAACGTTGTTTGGAGAGTAACCCTTAGGTTAGCATTCCACCATCAACGTGAAGAGTCTGTCCTGTAACATAGGCACTCATATCGCTAGCTAGGAACACACATACATTGGCGATATCTTCTGGAGTACCTCCACGTTTTAAAGGAATGGCATCTCTCCAACCTTTCACGGTATTTTCATCTAATTTTGCCGTCATTTCGGTTTCTATAAAACCAGGTGCTACAACATTACATCTAATGTTTCTAGAACCTAATTCAAGAGCTACAGATTTAGAGAATCCGATAATCCCTGCCTTAGAAGCAGCATAATTAGTTTGTCCTGCATTCCCTTTAACTCCTACTACAGAACTCATATTGATGATAGATCCTTGGCGTTGTTTCAACATAGTGCGTTGTACCGCCTTGGTCATGTTGAAAACCGATTTAAGATTTACTTCAATAACCTTATCAAAATCCTCTTCGCTAATACGCATTAAAAGGTTGTCCTTTGTAATACCTGCATTATTAATTAAAATATCAATGCTTCCAAATTCCTTAACCACATCTTCCACCAAGGCTTGGGCTTGGGTGAAATCAGCAGCATTGCTTTGGTATCCTTTGGCCTTAACCCCCATATCATTCAATTCCTTTTCCAAGGCATTTGCTGCTTCTACCGAAGAACTATAAGTAAAGGCAACATTGGCTCCTTGCTGAGCAAACACTTCTGCTATTCCCTTTCCTATTCCTCGGCTAGCCCCTGTAATAATGGCTGTTTTTCCTTCTAGTAATTTCATTTTTATTTTTACGATTGGTTGCTTATTATTTCTAATAAACAATAATTGTTTACACTATTTTATTAATGTCAAATATAGCAATTACAAGTTGCAAGAAATAAAAAAACCTCACAAATTGTTGTGAGGTTTTTTTACGTTGTCCTGTGGTTATTACAACTTAACTTCTTCTGGTTTCTCGTAGTTGAAAAGATAATCAATATCCATTTCCTGAACCTCTCCCAATTTGGACAAGGCATTAAAATCGATTTCTTTTTTGTTACCAATTACCATAACATTATAGTTTTCGCCTTTAATATTTTCGTTGAAGAAATTGCGCAAATCTTCCATTGTCATAGTTTGGATAGCATTATAGATTTCCTCTCTGTTATCGTAATCGATACCTCTTTTCTTTAAACGCTCATAATTCCAGAAAATACTGGTTTTCGTAATACGATCTGCAGCTATTTTCTTTAATGCCGCCTCTTTAGCTGCATTAAATTGCTCTTCGGCTTCAGGCATGTTGGTCATTAACTCCATCATGGCATCAACCGCTTGTGGCATTTTATTGGCTTGAGTCCCTATGTAGGCTCTAACATAATTTGATTTATCCTTTTCAGAGGCATCGCTATAGTTAGCCCAAGCAGAATATGCTAAAGACTTCGATTCTCTAATTTCCTGAAACACTATGGATGACAAGCCGCTCCCAAAGTAAGTATTGAATAAAGTTGAAGCTGCCAAGTTTTCTGAATTGAAAGGTTTTCCTTTAGCCAGGAATAACATTTCAGACTGTACCATATCAAAATCAACGAAATAAACATTACCTCCAGTTTCTTGTTCAATATATGTAGTTTCTTCTGGATACGCCTTTAATTCTGAAGGAATGGTGTGGTAATTATTTAGGGCCGCTACAGCTGCATCAACATCCTTTCCGTAATAGAAAATACGCTGCTCAAAGTTTCTTAAGTCTTTCACTAAATCTACTAATTCTTGAGGATCTTGAGCTTTCAATTCTTCCGCTTGCATGATGTTTCTTAGACGTGAATTTTCTCCATATTTCCCATAGTTCATCAATCCATTTTGAAGAATGTTGCCTTTTTGGGTTTTACCATCTTCTCTTCCCTTTAGGATTTTGTCTACATATTTATCGTAGGATTCTTGATCAGCAACTGCATTGCTCCATAAGTTTTCTAAAAGCTCTAAACCTTTAGGTAGGTTTTCTTTTAAACCGTTCAAACCTACATAAGATTTATCATAACCTGTGCTCACATAGTAATTGATTCCCAACTTGTAGAATTCTTTTTTAAGCTCCTCGGCAGAGTAAGTATCAGTTCCTAAATATTCCAAATATCCTACAGCCAATCCTAATTTTTTATCATGATCACTTCCCATGTCGAAAATGATGTTCAGATTAAATAAGTCATTCAATTCATTTTCAATGTAGGATACTTCAATTCCATTGCTAGTTGAAGCTTCTTTGATGGCTTCTTTATAGTTAACAAACAATGGCTGTAATGGTTGTGGCTCTATTTTGTTGAAGTTTGTTAAATACTCTGAGCTCTTATCCCTATTCAGGTTTACAGGCGTAATTCCAGGGTTCTCAACCTTTACGATAGAACTATCTTCACCTTGACGCTTGTAAGTAACAACATAGTTGTCTTTATAAAACTGATTGGCGAAGTCTACCACTTGTTGCTTGGTGTATCCTTTCAAATCCTCCAAGAATTTCACTTTATCATTCCAATCTTCATGATGAATAAAGGCATTGTAGTACATAGACGCTAAAGCTGTACTGTTCTCATATTGCTGTGTCTGACTTAATTTAAGGTCGTTTACAACTGCATCGATCATCCAATCTTCAAACTCCCCTTTTTTTAGCTTTTCAATTTGGGCTAACAATAAATCTTTAACTTCATCTAAAGATTGACCTGCTTTTGGACTTCCATTAAAAACATGATACCCATAATCATTTAGGAAGGTAGGACTACAACCTGCATATTGAACAACTTGTTGTTGGTTCAAGTTTAAATCGATTAGACCTGCATTCCCGTTAGCCAATATCATGTCACATAAGGTCACTAATTTTTCCTCTTCAGTATTTACTCCTTTCGAGCGGAAAGCAATTGAAATGTTTTCAGACTGAGGCCCAAAAACCTCTTTTACCACAGGAGCGATAATTGGCTCTTCTTTTGGCAATTCTGGATGCACAACTTCCTTGCGCTCCATTTTGCCAAAAGTTTCATTTACTTTTTTAATTGTAGCATCGAAATCCAAATCTCCAACCAACACTACGGCCATATTATTAGGAACATAGTATTTATTGAAATAATTATGGATATCAACCATAGAAGGGTTTTTTAAGTGTTCTCCCGTTCCAATGGTGGTTTGTTGTCCATAAGGATGATTAGGAAATAAGCCATCCAACATTGCAAAATAGGATTTTCTAAAGTCGCTATCCTGGCCTCTGTTGAACTCTTCAAATACAGCTTCCAATTCCGTGTGGAACAAACGTAACACCAATTGGCTAAAACGTTCACTTTCCAAAGCTAGCCACTTATCCAATTCATTGGCAGGAATCTTGTTTTTGTAGACCGTTTCTTCAAACCAAGTATGCGCATTGGTACCTGTAGCTCCCAAAGAACTAACCATTTTATCATATTCATTGGCAACACAATAGTTAGAAGCTTCCAAAGAAACTTCGTCTATCTTTTTATAGATTTCCTTTTTCTTTTCAGGATCGGTTTCTGCTCTATGTTTTTCGTATAAATCAGAAATTTGCTCTAAGTACACTTTCTCTTTTTCCCAATCCAAGGCACTTATCTCGTCGGTACCTTTAAACACCATATGCTCCAAATAGTGGGCTAGACCAGTAGATTCTTTGGGATCATAATTAGAGCCAGCTCTTACTGCTATATAAGTTTGGATTTTAGGCTCGTCGTTGTTTTTACTTAAATATACTTTTAAGCCATTTTCCAAAGTGTAAAGGCGTAACCCCGTTGGGTCATTGGCTACAGTTTCATAAGTAAGACCGCTAGGGTCGTAGTGAGTTTCGATGGCATAAGCCACTTCTGATCCTTTCTCTGTCTTACAGCTAAACGCCAACAGAAAGAAGACCAAAAGGTAAAGAAGATTAAATTTTCTCATGCTAATGATTTGATTAGTTTTGGTGATATAAAAAAAATTCCGTTGACTAAAATAAGCCAACGGAATGATAACGAGTTTGTTTTATATTTATTTTAACAGTTTTTATGCTAAAACTTCGGCAACTTTTTTACCAATTTCTGCCGGTGAATCCACTACATGGATACCACATTCACTCATGATTTTCTTTTTAGCTTGCGCTGTATCGTCACTTCCTCCAACAATAGCCCCAGCATGTCCCATAGTACGACCAGCAGGAGCAGTTTCTCCAGCAATGAAACCTACAACAGGTTTTTTACTTCCACTAGCTTTGTACCAATTTGCAGCATCAGCTTCCAATTGTCCTCCAATTTCACCAATCATTACAACGGCTTCAGTTTCTGGATCATTAATTAAAAGCTCAACAGCTTCTTTTGTAGTAGTTCCAATAATTGGATCTCCTCCAATACCAATGGCAGTAGTAATTCCTAAACCTTGCTTTACAACTTGGTCTGCTGCTTCGTAAGTCAACGTTCCAGACTTAGATACGATACCAACTTTTCCTTTTTTGAAAACAAAACCTGGCATGATACCTACTTTAGCTTCACCTGGTGTGATAACTCCTGGACAGTTAGGTCCAATCAATCTACAATCTTTATCTTTAATATAGTCTGCAGCCTTAATCATATCAGCTACAGGAATTCCTTCAGTAATTGTAATGATAACTTTAATACCAGCATCAGCGGCTTCCATAATGGCATCAGCTGCAAATGCAGGTGGAACAAAAATAATTGTAGTATCAGCACCTACTTCTGTAACAGCTTCTGCCACTGTGTTAAAAACAGGCTTGTCCAAATGTGTTTGACCACCTTTACCAGGTGTTACACCTCCTACTACATTTGTTCCGTATTCAATCATTTGTCCAGCGTGAAAAGTACCTTCACTACCGGTAAAACCTTGAACTATAATTTTTGAATCTTTATTTACTAAAACACTCATTTATATCTAGTTTTTTATTTTTAATAATGCACCAACAAAAGTAAACTTTTAACACCTAATTAAAAGTTTTTTTAAAGTTTTATTTCCAAAAAGGATTTTAGACTAGGAAGACTTTCGTCGGCTAATTGACTTATCTCGTGCCCTCTGTAAAGTTTGCCATCCTTTAACTCCCAAATAGTGATGAAATGTGCCATCGGCTCTTCCTCATCGGGAGTTTCAATTGGGTGGACATACATGGTGTATCTGATGGTTATGAAGTTACCATCTTGTAGCATATGACTGATTTGATTTCTTGCTGAAGAATATGCTTTGCTAAAGTTTTTGAACAACAATTCTATTTCAGAATAATTCAATTCCTTAAAGCCGGTACTACTATTCCAATTCAACTGGCAGTCTTCATGGAAAAATTCGGAGGGCTTGAAGGCATCACTTCCAAAATCTGAATTATAAAAACTTGTTACAAATTCTTTTGCTGTCATTGCTTTATGTTTTTGATATCGTCTAAAATTTTAGGTATCTGTTTGATCATGGCCATCTCTTTAAGCTTTTGCCTTGATTCCTCTGCAGGATAGCCAAAATAGGTTTTATGACCTTCAAGCGATTTACTTACACCAGACTGTGCCAGAATAACAGCTTTTTCTCCTATTGTTATTCCACTGGTGCTTCCTACTTGTCCCCAAATGGTAACTTCGTCCTCAATAACCACACAACCAGCAATACCTGCTTGGGAGGCTATTAAACATTTTTTTCCTATAACCGTGTCATGGCCAATCTGGATTTGATTATCCAATTTAGAGCCTTCTCCTATTATAGTATCTCCAGTCACACCGCGGTCGATGGTACAAGCGGCTCCAATGTCAACATTGTCCATAATCACCACTTTACCTCCTGACAACAATTGGTCAAAACCTTCAGGGCGCTTTTTATAATAAAAGGCATTGGCCCCCAAAACAGTTCCTGCATGTATGGTTACATTGTTACCAATAACGGCATCGTCGTATATACTTACATTGGAATGAATGATACAGTTATCACCAATGGTTACATTGTTGCCAATAAAACAATTGGGCTGTATTATAGTATTCTCTCCTATTTTTGCTGTAGAGGCGATAGCCGCATTAGAAGCTTGAAAAGGCTTGAAGTGATGTGTCAATTTGTTGAAATCCCTAAAAGGGTCATCACTTACCAACAGCGCCTTACCTTCTGGGCATTCCACTTCTTTGTTAATTAAAACAATAGTGGCTGCTGAATTAAGGGCCTTATCATAATACTTTGGATGATCTACAAATACTATATCGCCTGGTTCTACTACATGAATTTCATTCATTCCTAGAACAGGAAAATCTTCTGGACCAATAAAATCACAGCCAATTAAGGCTGCGATTTCTTTAAGCTTGTATGTTTTTGAGAATTTCAATTAAGGTTATTCTTTAATACGCTCTTTATAAGTTCCTTTGTCAGTTTCAACTTTAATCTTATCTCCTTCGTTGATAAACAAAGGAACATTGATCTCAGCTCCAGTTTCCACAGTTGCTGGTTTGGTAGCATTAGTTGCTGTATTTCCCTTAACACCAGGCTCTGTATGTGTAACTTCCAAAATAACGCTAGCAGGCATTTCTACAGATAACGGCATATTATCTTCAGTATTAATGATTACCGTTACCACTTCTCCTTCTTTCATCAAATCAGGTCTGTCAAGAGCGCCTTCTACTAACTGGATTTGAGTATAATCTTCTGTATTCATAAAGTGATAATACTCCCCATCGTTATATAAAAATTGGAATTTGTGTGTTTCAACACGTACATCCTCAATTTTGTGCCCTGCAGAAAATGTATTGTCCAAAACTTTTCCTGTAGTTACACTTTTCATTTTGGTTCTTACAAAAGCAGGACCTTTCCCTGGTTTTACGTGTAAAAACTCGATAATTTTGTATATATCGTTGTTATATCTGATACATAATCCGTTTCTGATATCTGATGTAGTTGCCATAAAATTAATTTGATTTAAAATATCCTTTCATTATTCCACGCTGAGAATCCTTAATAAATTGAAGTATCTCATCACGTTCAGGAGTGGCCTCCATCTCCGCTTCGATAATTTCTGCAGCTTGAGTATTATTGTAATTTTTTTGATATAGGATTCTATATATGTCCTGTATTTCCCTGATTTTATCAGTTGAAAACCCTCTTCTCCTTAATCCAACGGAGTTAATTCCCACATAAGATAAAGGCTCTCTAGCAGCTTTTACAAATGGAGGCACATCCTTTCTTACCAAGGAACCTCCTGTTACAAATGCATGGTTACCAATAGAACAAAATTGGTGTACAGCAGTCATTCCTGCCAATACTACATAATCTCCCACAGTAATATGTCCTGCCAAGGTTGAGTTGTTAGAAAAAATACAATTATCTCCCACGATACAGTCATGGGCAATGTGGCAGTAAGCCATGATGAGACAATTGTTTCCAACTACAGTTTTCATTCTGTCTGAAGTCCCTCTGTTAATGGTTACACATTCCCTAATCGTAACATTATCACCAATAATGGTTAGGGTGTCTTCATCTTTATATTTCAAGTCCTGAGGTACTGCAGAAATTACAGCTCCTGGAAAAATATTACAGTTTTTTCCAATTCTAGCACCTTCCATAATGGTAACATTGCTTCCAATCCAGGTTCCTTCTCCTATAGTCACGTTGTTATGGATAGTTGCAAATGGCTCAATAACCACATTTTTGGCTATTTTGGCACCGGGATGCACATATGCTAAAGGTTGGTTCATTTTATGATTTTTATTGTTATCAAATCCATTACTAATTGAATTTTCAATTTAGATTTTAGATTATTTAATCTTTGAAATTTGCGCCATTAATTCTGCTTCGGCACATAGTTTACCATTTGCATAGGCATACCCTTGCATATGACAGATTCCTCTTCTTATAGGTGTGATCAAGTCACATTTAAAAATAAGGGTATCTCCTGGTACTACCTTATGTTTAAATTTCACTTTGTCAATTTTCATGAAGTACGTAAGGTAATTTTCAGGATCTGGTACCGTGCTCAACACCAAAATACCACCTGTTTGTGCCATTGCCTCTACTATAAGAACACCAGGCATCACAGGTGCACCTGGGAAATGTCCAGCAAAGAAAGGCTCGTTCATGGTCACATTTTTCATCCCAACAACACAGCTGTCTGAAAGCTCAAATATTTTGTCTATCAACAAAAATGGTTGTCTATGAGGTAACATACTCATAATTTGGTTGACATCCATTAAAGGTGTTTGATTTAAATCTATTGAAGGGACATTGTTGCGTCTTTCGTTCTTGATAACCTTGGATATTTTTTTCGCAAACTGTGTGTTTACGTAATGTCCAGGCTTATTGGCAATAATTTTACCCTTGATATGTGTGCCTACCAGAGCTAAATCCCCTATAACATCAAGTAGCTTGTGTCTAGCAGCCTCATTGGGATGGTGCAGGGTTAAATTATCCAAAATACCGTTAGGTTTGATGGTAAGGTCATCTTTATTGAAAGCTACCTTGAGTTTATCCAAGGTTTGAGGCGATAATTCTTTGTCAACGTAAACAATCGCATTATTTAAATCGCCCCCTTTAATAAGGCCGTGATCCAAAAGCATTTCCAATTCATGTAGAAAGCTAAAGGTGCGGGAATCGGATATTTCTTCTTTAAAATCAGAAATATGATTCAATGTCGCATTTTGTGTGCCCAATACTTTCGTTCCAAAATCAACCATAGTAGTGATTTGATACTCTTTTGCAGGCATTACAATAATTTCACTTCCCGACTCTTCATCCGAATAGGAAATAATTTCAGTTACCACATATTCTTCCCTGAAATCATCTTGTTCTACAATTTCAGCCTTTTCCAAAGCTTCGATAAAAAACTTTGATGATCCATCCATAATAGGAGGTTCTGAGGCATTTAATTCAATAATAATATTATCCAAATCCAATCCTACCAAAGCTGCTAAAACGTGTTCTGAGGTTTGGATTTTAACACCATTTTTTTCTAAACACGTCCCTCTTTGAGTATTGGTAACGTACGTAGCATCGGCTTCAATTACAGGATTTCCCTCTAAATCTACTCTTTCAAAAGTAAACCCATTGTTTACCGGAGCAGGTTTAAACGTAAGTGTTACATCTTTTCCCGTATGCAACCCAACACCTGTTAAAGACACCTCTTTTGCGATGGTCTTTTGCTTAACGTCTGTTTTAATTATTGCCATTTACCTTTTTTTCGATTTCGTTTATATCTTTTACAATCTTAGGAAGGTTTTTGAAGTGCACATAGGATTTGTTGTATTCGCCATATCCTAGGGCTGGAGAGCCCTGAAGCACTTCATTGTCCTTAATATTTCTTCCAATCCCTGATTGCGCTTGTATTTTAACGTTATTTCCTATACTTAAATGGCCTGCAATCCCTACCTGTCCTCCAATCTGACAATTTTGGCCTATTTTGGTGGATCCTGCCACTCCCGTTTGGGCGGCAATCACCGTGTTTTTTCCAACTTCAACGTTATGGGCTATATGAATATGGTTGTCCAATTTCACCCCTTTTCTAATAATTGTAGATCCTAGCGTGGCTCTATCTATAGTTGCGGCAGCTCCTATGTCTACAAAATCTTCAATGATTACGTTTCCAATTTGTGGTACCTTATTGTATTCGCCACTTTCAGTAGGTGCGAATCCAAACCCATCTGCGCCAATAATAGCACCAGAGTTGATAACACAATTAGCTCCAATAACACAGTCTGAATATACTTTGGCTCCGGCAAAAACGATAGTATTGTCTCCAATAGTAACATTGTCTCCAATATAGGCACTTGGGTATATTTTAACGTTATCACCAATTTTCACATTTTCACCAATGTAAGAAAAGGCCCCTACATAAATGCTCTCACCATATTCGGCCGTTTCCGCTATGTAGGCTGGTTGTTCAATACCGCTTTTTCTACTTAGCTTTGTTTGATTGTAGTATTCTAAAAGCTTCGTAAATGATTTGTAGGCATCCTCTACCTTAATCAAGGTAGTTGTAATAGGCTCATCCACCACAAAATTATGGTTGACAATGGTTATAGATGCCTGAGTTGAATAAATATAAGGTTTGTATTTTGGATTGGCCAAAAAGGTAAGGGAACCTTCTGTTCCTTCCTCTATTTTAGAGAGTTTATAGACCTCTACATCTGGATTTCCAACGACGTCTCCCTCTAAAACTTCTGCTATTTGTAGTGCTGTAAATTTCATCAGTGGCAAAAATAGAAAAAATGTGTCACATTTTATCCTTAGGATAACATATATAATATTTGGTTACGGGTTTGGACAGCGCTTTAATATGAAACTGGCCCGAGGCCTTTCCTATTTTTACTGTCTTCCCCGTTTTCTTGAGAATTTGAATGGGCTGATATTTATGATTATAGGCTTGATTGGAAATATCTCCTGTAAACACAAAATAAGAAGCTTCATACTCAGATATTCCGTACTCCTCCATTAAGTTTTTTAACCGTTTTTGTACTTGACTCTCCTTTATCCTTTCCTCTTTAACTTTGACCTTTAACAAATCGCGATTGATAATCATGCTACTTAAATTACTCAGCACGAAGTCATCGTGATATTGCCACTCTTTCATTGCAGATATAATGTCGTTGTCATCCAATCTTGAAAACAACTCTAAATCATTTGTGCTAAAATTTTCAACGGTCACCTCTCTCTTCAAAAAGTAAGAAAGCGGTTTGCTCGCATTCAAATAAACTCCAGAATTGGTGAGTTCTTTTGCTCGTTTTAGTACACGAGTCAATAATTGTTCAGCCACCAATCCAGTTTTGTGTAGGTATACCTGCCAATACATGAATCTACGAGCAATTAAAAACTTCTCAACACTGTAAATAGCCTTCTCTTCTACCACCAATTGGTCATTAACTACATTAAACATAGTAATTAAACGTTCACTGTTTACATTACCTTCTGCCACCCCTGTGTAAAAGCTATCACGTTTCAAATAGTCCGATCGATCCATATCCAATTGGCTCGAGATTAATTGGCACATGAATTGACGGTGGTAATTTCCTTTAAAGATATCTAGAGCAAGCGTTAAACTTCCGTTAAATTCTTCATTCAAACGCTCCATAAATAACAAAGAAATGGTTTCATGAGAAACCCCGTTTACTATACTATGCTCCATAGCATGCGAAAATGGTCCATGCCCAATATCATGTAGCAAAATGGCGATGTAAAGTGCGTTTTCTTCTTCTTCAGAAATCTCAACTCCTTTAAAACGTAGTACATTCAGGGCTTTTTGCATTAAATGCATACAGCCAATCGCGTGATGGAATCGTGTATGATGTGCTCCGGGATACACTAAATAAGACATCCCCATTTGTGTGATTCTTCTGAGGCGCTGAAAATATTTGTGTTCAATCAAATCAAAAATCAACGAATTGGGAATAGTAATAAATCCGTAAATTGGGTCGTTAAATATTTTGAGTTTGTTTACTTTATTTTCCAAACTTGAGCTATTACATTAATTTAAACAAATATACATGAACCAAATAAATATTCTTTGGGTTGATGATGAAATCGACTTACTTAAGCCACACATACTATTTTTAGAGAAAAAGCAATACAATGTAACCACTTGCCAAAGTGGTACAGAAGCTCTCGAGGTCATCAATAACTCAAATTTTGACATCGTTTTTCTTGATGAAAACATGCCGGGGCTTACAGGTTTGGAAACTTTGACAGAAATAAAGGAAAAACGAGCCAATCTTCCTGTGGTTATGATTACTAAAAGTGAAGAGGAATATATCATGGAAGAAGCGATTGGTAGTAAAATTGCTGATTATTTGATAAAACCCGTAAATCCGAATCAAATATTGCTGAGCTTAAAGAAGAATTTGGACCATTCGCGATTAATTTCAGAAAAAACGACGTCCAATTACCAGCAGGAGTTCCGTAAGATTGCTATGGATTTAACCATGGTAAATAGTTTTGAAGAATGGGAAGATCTTTACCAAAAACTTCTTTACTGGGAACTACAACTTGAGGACATTGAAGATGTGGGAATGACAGAAATATTGGAATCACAAAAAAACGAGGCGAACCTACAATTTGGCAAATTTGTGGAGAAAAACTACGCTTCTTGGTTTAAAGATGTCGAGGACGCTCCTGTCATGTCTCATAGATTGTTTAAAGAAAAAGTAGTCCCAGAACTTAGTAAGGAGCAGCCCACATTATTGGTGGTAATCGATAACTTGCGGTATGACCAATGGAAAGCGTTTGAACCCTTCGTAAGCAATTATTACAAGAAAACTGTAGAGGATCCCTATTTCAGCATTCTGCCAACGGCCACACAATATGCTAGAAATGCAATCTTTTCAGGTTTAATGCCTGGAGACATGGAAAAATTACATCCCGATCTTTGGAAAAATGACACCGATGAAGGCGGTAAAAATCTACATGAAGAAGAATTTTTGGAACATCAGTTAAAACGATTGGGGTTAACAGATATGCAATTTGAATACCATAAAATCACCAACCTTAAATCCGGAAAAAAACTTGTTGACAATTTTAAAGCACTTAAAGGCAATGACCTCACGGTAGTGGTTTATAATTTTGTGGATATGCTCTCCCACTCCAAAACTGAAATGGAAGTGGTAAAAGAACTTGCGTCTAATGACAAAGCTTATAGATCCTTAACTCAAAGTTGGTTTAAAAACTCTCCGCTTTTGGAAATGATACAACAAGCTCAAATTTTAGGATTTAAACTAATTTTGACTACAGATCACGGAACAATCAACGTTAAGAGCCCTTCTAAGGTGATTGGAGATCGCGACACCAGTTTAAACTTACGGTACAAAACAGGCAGAAGCTTGACGTATGAAAATAAAGATGTTTACGCAATTAAGGATCCAAGGTCAGTAAACCTTCCTTCCATTAATATGACAAGTTCCTTCATTTTTGCTAAGGGAGATGCATTTTTGGCATATCCAAATAATTATAATCATTACGTAAGTTATTACCGGAATACCTATCAACACGGCGGGATTTCACTGGAAGAAATGATTATTCCATTTGTAGTTTTAGAACCTAAATAATCCATGTAATACAAAAATATCCGACGAAACGCTTCTTTTTTTAGGAATTTCATATTTTTATTCCTATTATTGTACTAATTAACAATTTACAATATTTACATTGGAAATTAGGTATCAAATAAATGATATAGAACAGGTTGCCAAGACTGTTTTAGAGGAAGTTCACTCAAAAACCATTCTTTTTTATGGAGAAATGGGAGTTGGTAAAACAACTTTAATTAAAACACTGGTTAAAGCGTTAGGAAGCAATGATTCTGTTAGCAGCCCTACGTTTTCTATAGTTAATGAATATCTTCTAGAATCTGGATGCATATACCATTTTGATTTCTATAGGATAGAAGATGAAGACGAGGCCTTGAATTTTGGTGTGGAAGATTACCTGTATAGTAATGAATGGATTTTAATGGAATGGCCAGAGAAAATCTCATCATTATTACCCGAAGATGCCGTAATTATTGAAATTGTAAAGGACAATAACGGACATAGAACCCTAAAATTAACCCAAAACATAAAGCTAACTGGACAAAACAGCATGAAGCCTCAAAATTTTTTATAAAAAAATAGGTGTTTCCCCACCTCACGGTTGCTAAAGACTACGGAAAAACCGTAACATTCTAAGGATTTAATAAAAGGATTTTAACATTTCTTTAACAGTTTTTGTAAGCTGTTACGTATAAATTTGAATCATATTAATTAATTAAATCCCTTGAAATTATGAAAACTAAAAAGTATGTATTAGCAATTGCTATTTTTGGTGGAATGTTGTTTGCAGCTCAGGCTACAAATTTAATCGACCTAAATGATCAAATCAAAACTGAAATTCAAAAGAAACCAAGACCACTTATTCCAAACGGATAAAAAAATCACTAAAAAGGTTATAACAGGAAGCATTATTGCTACAATTATTGCTTCCACTCCTTTTTTATATTCGTTACATGAAGGTGTTCCGCAAACCAAAGTGTGGAACACTTTTTTATTTACCTATGATAGTAACTTTTGGAAAGACGCTAATTATGCCATGTGGGTTTTCACTAGTAAATTAATCCCTCTTTTATTGTTATTCCTATGGTTCTTCACTTGTCGTCATTGGTGGTATCATGCTCTTTTAGTACCCATCGCAATGTACATCTCTCAAACATTTGCCACTTATAATAGCGAAAGTGAATTTATGGATGAATTTCAATTTATTTATCTACTTCCTGTAATGGCTATTGTTATCCCTTCAATTTATTTAATAAGGGCTAGGATGTTTAGTAAAATTACTGAAGAGGATAAAACTATGCAGGAATTAGAAGACGAATTCAAAATAGGGCCTCCAAAAAATTTCATGGGAAGGCTTAAGGATTATTTTTAGTCCAAATTTCAGCTTTTATATCAAAATTTTATTTGTAATTTGAGTTTTTAATTCAACTTACATGAGCAAACCTATTTCTCCTTTTACAAAAGCCCAGCTTTTACCTCAGGAAGAGACTTTAGAAGTATATAAAAAAAAAGGTGAACTATTTATAGGAATCCCAAAGGAAACCCACTTTCAAGAAAAAAGAGTGTGTTTGACACCAGATGCCGTTTCAGCTTTAGTTTCTAACGGACATAGGGTCATGATTGAGTCTGGTGCTGGTGAAGGAGCTAATTTCAAAGACAAAACCTATAGTGATGCTGGTGCCGAGGTTACTAAGGATACAGCAAAGGTATTTTCAAATCCTATTATTTTAAAAGTAGAACCACCTTCACTCGATGAGATTGATCTTATCAATCCACATACACTTCTAATTTCTGCATTACAATTAAAAACCCAAAAGAAAAAGTATTTTGAAACCTTGGCTGCTAAGCGCATTACCGCATTGGCCTTTGAATTCATTAAGGATGAAGATGGTTTCTATCCCGCGGTGAGATCACTTAGTGAAATTGCAGGAACAGCCTCCATTTTAATTGCCTCCGAATTATTGTCAAATATTAATGGAGGAAATGGTTTAATGTTCGGCAATATTACAGGTGTCCCACCTACTGAAGTTGTAATTATTGGCGCAGGTACCGTTGGTGAATTTGCTGCGCGATCTGCAATTGGTCTTGGAGCAAATGTAAAAATGTTTGATAACTCAATTACCAAACTTAGAAATGTTCAATTCAATTTGGGGCAAACCATATACACGTCAACTATTCAACCAAAAAACCTCATTAAAGCACTCAAGCGTTGTGACGTTGCTATAGGTGCTGTTAGGGGTTCCAATAGGGCTCCGGTAATAGTTACGGAGGATATGGTTAGTTGTATGAAATCTGGATCGGTCATTATTGATGTGAGTATTGATATGGGTGGTTGTTTCGAAACTAGTGAAGTCACCAATCATGACAAGCCTACTTTTGAGTACAACGGTGTCACCCATTATTGCGTACCAAATATTCCTGCGCGCTATTCTAGATCGGCATCGGTGACCATCAGTAACATTTTTACTCCATATTTATTGCAAATTGGTGAAGATGGAGGTATTGAAGATGCCATCAGATATGACCGAGGTTTAAAAAATGGGTTGTATTTTTACCACGGAATTCTAACCAATAAATCTGTTGCAGATTGGTTTGGTTTGAGTTACAGTGATGTAAATCTTCTAATTTTTTAAATACAATATGAAATTAATACAACGTATTGGATACTACCTAGGTGGTTTTTCCATCGGATTAATATTTTTAGCTTTTTTTCTTAAAGGAAAAAATACTTCTTGTGATTATGGTCCAAATGCAAGAACTATAAAAAATATAGCATTAAAAAAGAAAGTGTATTCTAAAGAAGCCTTGGCTACAATGCAATTGCATGATTTGGATACCACGACCGTTTCTAATCTAATTTGGTCTGGAAATGTAAATTTCTCAAAAAGCAATACAAAACCTGAGAATTGTAAGACTTATGTGATTGAGAACTCGTTGGAAAACAAAGAAGTTGTGATTGATATTGAAAATTGTGACTCCTTAGCTAAAATACTATTGGTTCATTTTAAATAACTTCTTTAACTAAATCAGTTACAAACAAAAAGCGCGACAATTATGTCGCGCTTTTTGTTTCCACTTTTTACAAGCTTATTCTTTTAATTAAATACTGTTTTCTTAGTTATCACTTCATTACCATTGCAAACAACTCTGATAATAAATGCACCGTTTTTGAAAGTTGATGTGTCAACTTCTAAAGAGAAATCTTCCCCTTCCAAAAGTTGGTTTAAATCAATTTGGTATACCAGATTCCCCTGCATATCATAAATAGAGATACTCTGAACACTTTGATATCCTGATAAATTTAAAGTTAATAAATCACTTATTTTATCAAAATAGAAAGTAAACTCACCTTCTGTAATCTCTGGAGCTACAATTGCAGCACAATCAACCACATTAATGGAGATTGATGCTTGGTCTTCATCCAATTCATTATAAACTGTTACGGTATATTCTGTAGCTTCTTCTGGGGTAACAGTAATACTTTGGGTTGTTTCACCTGTACTCCATAAATATTCATCACCTCCTGAAGCTGTTAACACAACACTTTCACCCAAACATACTTCTAAGGTTTCTGCTGTGATTTCAGCAGATACAGGCTCAATAACCTTCACGATTACTTGCTGAGTAGCCTCACAGCCATTCACGAAGCCAGTTACTTCATAAGTCGTGGTTACAGCTGGACTTACAGCTATATTTGGTTCGGTTGCACCATTGCTCCAAATATAATTGTTTGCACCAGTTGCAGATAAAGTTACATAGTCTCCTAAAAGAATCGTGACAACTTCACCATTGGTGATGCTAACATTTGGAATAGGATTTACGGTTACGGTTACATCGTCCGTTCCTTCATTCTCACCGATATAAGCAGTTACCGAATAAGTGGTTGTTGCTTCTGGGCTTACAGTGATACTAGCGGTAGTTTCACCTGTGTTCCATAAGTAAGAGTCACCTCCGGTTGCAGTCAATGTCACTGTACTTCCCTGACAGATCGTTTGGTCCTCACCTGCATTGACATTAACGATAACGGTTGTATCCTCTTCAACGGTTACGATCACCGTATCTGTAGCCTCACATCCGTTTACAAATCCAGTCACTTCATAAGTCGTGGTTACAGCTGGACTTACAGTGATTGTAGCCGCTGTAGCTCCCGTGTTCCATACATAAGTGTTTCCTCCGGTTGCGGTAAGCGTTACGCTCTCCCCTTCGGTAATCGTTACATTGGTTCCTGCATCCACTATAGGTAATTCGTTTACGGTTACGGTCACGTCGTCCGTTCCTTCACTTTCTCCTATATAAGCAGTTACCGAATAAGTGGTTGTTGCTTCTGGGCTCACGGTGATGCTAGCGGTAGTCTCACCTGTATTCCATAGGTAAGTGTCACCTCCTGTGGCAGTCAATGTCACTGTGCTTCCCTGACAAATGGTTTGGTCCTCACCTGCATTGGCATTAACGATCACAGTTGTGTCCTCTTCAACGGTTACAGTCACCGTATCGGCAGCTTCACATCCGTTTGCAAATCCAGTCACTTCATAAGTGGTGGTTACAGCTGGACTTACAGTAATTGTAGCGGCTGTAGCTCCCGTATTCCACACATAAGTATTTCCTCCGGTTGCTGTAAGCGTCACACTCTCCCCTTCGGTGATGATTACATTGGCTCCTGCATCCACTACAGGCAATTCGTTTACGGTTATGGTTACATCGTCCGTTCCTTCACTTTCTCCTATATAAGCAGTTACCGAATAAGTGGTTGTTGCTTCTGGGCTTACAGTGATACTAGCGGTAGTCTCACCTGTATTCCATAGGTAAGTGTCACCTCCTGTTGCAGTCAGTGTCACATTGCTTCCCTGACAGATGGTTTGGTCCTCGCCTGCATTGGCATTAACGATTACAGTAGTGTCCTCTTCAACGGTTACGGTCACCGTATCTGTAGCCTCACATCCGTTTGCAAATCCAGTCACTTCATAAGTCGTGGTTACAGCTGGGCTTACAGTGATTGTAGCCGCTGTAGCTCCCGTATTCCATACATAAGTGTTTCCTCCGGTTGCGGTAAGTGTTACGCTCTCCCCTTCGGTGATGGTTACATTGGTTCCTGCATCCACTACAGGCAATTCGTTTACGGTTACGGTTACGTCGTCCGTTCCTTCATTTTCTCCGATATAAGCAGTTACCGAATAAGTGGTTGTTGCTTCTGGGCTTACAGTGATACTAGCGGTAGTTTCACCTGTGTTCCATAAGTAAGAGTCACCTCCGGTTGCAGTCAATGTCACTGTGCTTCCCAGACAGATAGTTTGGTCCTCACCTGCATTGGCATTAACGATAACGGTCGTGTCCTCTTCAACGGTTACGGTCACCGTATCTGTAGCCTCACATCCGTTTACGAATCCAGTTACTTCATAAGTCGTGGTTACAGCTGGACTTACAGTAATTGTAGCGGCTGTAGCTCCCGTGTTCCATACATAAGTATTTCCTCCGGTTGCGGTAAGTGTTACGCTCTCCCCTTCGGTGATCGTTACGTTGGCTCCTGCATCCACTACAGGTAATTCGTTTACGGTTACGGTTACGTCGTCCGTTCCTTCATTCTCTCCGATATAAGCAGTTACTGAATAAGTTGTAGTTGCTTCTGGACTTACAGTGATACTCGCAGTGGTTTCACCTGTGTTCCATAGGTAAGTGTCACCTCCTGTTGCAGTCAGTGTCACATTGCTTCCCTGACAGATGGTTTGGTCCTCGCCTGCATTGGCATTAACGATAACAGTAGTATCCTCTTCAACGGTTACGGTCACCGTATCGGTAGCCTCACATCCGTTTACAAATCCAGTCACTTCATAAGTCGTGGTTACAGCTGGGCTTACGGTGATTGTAGCCGCTGTAGCTCCCGTATTCCATACATAAGTGTTTCCTCCGGTTGCGGTAAGCGTTACGCTCTCCCCTTCGGTGATCGTTACATTGGCTCCCGCATCCACTACAGGCAATTCGTTTACAGTTACGGTAACTTCGTCCGTTCCTTCATTTTCTCCGATATAAGCAGTTACCGAATAAGTTGTAGTTGCTTCTGGACTTACAGTGATACTCGCAGTGGTTTCACCTGTGTTCCACAGATAAGTATCACCTCCAGTAGCAGTCAGTGTCACATTGCTTCCCTGACAGATGGTTTGGTCCTCGCCTGCATTGGCATTAACGATAACAGTAGTATCCTCTTCAACGGTTACGGTCACCGTATCGGTAGCCTCACATCCGTTTACAAATCCAGTCACTTCATAAGTCGTGGTTACAGCTGGGCTTACGGTGATTGTAGCCGCTGTAGCTCCCGTATTCCATACATAAGTGTTTCCTCCGGTTGCGGTAAGCGTTACGCTCTCCCCTTCGGTGATCGTTACATTGGCTCCCGCATCCACTACAGGCAATTCGTTTACAGTTACGGTAACTTCGTCCGTTCCTTCATTTTCTCCGATATAAGCAGTTACCGAATAAGTTGTAGTTGCTTCTGGACTTACAGTGATACTCGCAGTGGTTTCACCTGTGTTCCACAGATAAGTATCACCTCCAGTAGCAGTCAGTGTCACATTGCTTCCCTGACAGATGGTTTGGTCCTCGCCTGCATTGGCATTAACGATAACAGTAGTATCCTCTTCAACGGTTACGGTCACCGTATCGGTAGCCTCACATCCGTTTACAAATCCAGTCACTTCATAAGTGGTGGTTACAGCTGGGCTTACAGTAATTGTAGCGGCTGTAGCTCCCGTATTCCATAGATAAGTGTTTCCTCCGGTTGCTGTAAGCGTTACGCTCTCACCTTCGGTTATCGTTACATTGGCTCCTGCATCCACTACAGGTAATTCGTTTACGGTTACGGTTACGTCGTCTGAAGCAGTACAAGAATTAGAAGATACTTCAACAGAATATGTTGTTGTAGAATTAGGACTTACAGTAATACTTTGAGATGTTGCTCCTGTATTCCAAAGGTAATTGTTACCCCCCGTAGCTGTTAAGGTTATTGATTCTCCTTCACAAATGCTGACATCGTTTCCAGCACTTGCATTTGGAAGTTGATTTACAGTTACAGTTACTTGGTCTGTATCTGAATTACTTCCCATATTACTATATACAGTAACGGTATAGGTGGTAGTTTCATTAGGGGTTACAGTGATACTTGCTGTTGTTGCTCCATTACTCCATTCGTAAGTACTACCTCCTGTGGCGGTTAAAGTAATTGATTCACCTTGACATATTTCCTGATTTTGGCCAGCGTCGGCGATAACGCTGTTATCTACCAAAAAAACCGTGACCGAATCTGTAGTTTCACATCCATTACTATACCCTGTTACTTGATATGTAGTGGTTTGAGTTGGGCTAACCGTAATACTTTGTGAATTAATACCTGTATTCCAACTATAAGTACTAGCTCCAGTAGCTGTTAGTGTTACACTTTCCCCAAAACCTATGGTTACATCATTACCTGCATTAACTTGAGATATTTCATTTACATTTACCGTAACTTCATCTGTAGCTGAACAAGCGTTAGAAGTTACTTCAACAGAATATGTCGTTGTTGCATTAGGGCTAACTGTAATAGTTTGAGTGGTAGCTCCTGTACTCCAAAGATAACTGCTACCTCCAAAGGCGGTAAGCGTTACACTATTTCCTTCACAAATGCTAACATCGTTACCGGCATTTGCGTTTGGAAGTGGGTTTACATTTACTGTTACTTCATCGGAATCAGAACTTGAACCCTCAAAAGCTGTAACGGTGTAGGTTGTGGTTTCTTCAGGAGACACTTCAATACTAGCCGTAGTTTCTCCATTGCTCCATTCATAAGTGGTACCACCTGTAGCAGTTAATGTCACAGACTCTCCTTCACAAATTGTTTGGTCTTCTCCAGCATTGGCAGTAATGGTTTCATTACCGTTTCCCAAGGTCATCCCGTTTAAGTAATACTCTAAATTTGTATAGCCATCAGGCTGAACAATGTTCCTATCAGATGCATCGTTAGGGTTTAAACCATTTGCAAGCTCCCACGAGTTTGGCATTCCGTCGTTGTCTGAATCCGTGGCAGCGGTTCCGTTGGCTATTGTTGGATAAATTCCAGAGGAAGCTAAAGTTCCGTTCCCTGCATTGTATTGATTAATAATTCTTGTATCAACAGCATCTCTACTAGGTAAATTAGCACCTACAGTTTGTAAAATTTGCCCCTCTAAACTGCTTGCACTTAAAGCTTCAATTCCTGTAGAACTAAACGGAGAAGATTCCAAATAAGGATTCAATGCTGAATTATTTTGAGAAGCTCCTTGCGCTAAAATATTTCCATTGATATAGGCATAAGTCTGTGAAGCAACTCCAGCCCCACTACTTGTCCCTTCCACTACGGCTCCACTGGACATTGAAACTTGACTGGACTTTTTATATTTATTATTTAGAACCGTAAACTTAGCTCCCAAACTTGGCATGGTTGAGTATCTAAACCCATAAATCAAATTGTTAACCATTTCAAAATCCATGGTTCCTGAAACAGGGTAATTTGTTCTAATATTTCTTTCACTATTGTGAGCAAATAAATTTTTGTAGAACGACAGATTGTAAGTGTTTGCACTTCCTAAAACGCCATATCCAGATTCAGAAATAATGGAATTCTGAAGAGTTACTTTACGTACAATTCCACTACCAACACCTCGTATGTTAAAATTTTCATCATCACCCCAACTAATAGAACAATGGTCAAAAATGACATTTTCAACAGTATTTCCGCTCCAAGCCGTTATACTTACAGAATCGGTTCCTGACCCGGCACTAGGACCTGATCTAAAACGAATATGTCTCACAATGATATTTGAGGCTTCAAACTGCACCATTCCCCCTTTAATGAGGATTCCTCCTCCAGGAGCAGTTTGCCCTGCAATAGTCAAATTACCACTTGTAACATAAATATTGGAATTTAGGGTAATCGTTCCTCCTACTTCAAAAACAATAGTTCTTGTACCTGAGGCGGTAAGAGCAGCCCTTAAACTTCCAGATCCACTGTCATTCAAGTTTGTTACTTTAATAACGCTTCCACCTCTACCTCCAGAGGCATATTTTCCAAAACCTTCGGCAGAAGGAAATGCAATTTGTTGAGAATAGGAAAAAATTGAAAAGAAAAATAGGAAAGAAAAAGATAAAAAATTTACAAAAAGTTTGTGCGTACCATGTCCATGGCAGTTAAAATTTGGGGTCTTCATATGCTATTAATTTTTGGGGCGTACTTATTGTACAGTCATTAAATGTAATTATATTAAAAAAACGGTTAACAGTAAATTTAATTCGACAATACGCTATAATAAGAACGTCTATTCTTACAATTTGTCGAAAAAACAGATAAATACCTACTTGACAGATTACCTCTGCCAAAGAAAGGCTTGCAATATTATCTATTTAATTACGAATGGTTTACATCAAAAGATGTTTTTCTGTCAAAGTTTAACACATGTGAGAAATTTCAAAGTAGATATTTAAAGTATTGAACTACAAAATATAAGCATAGTCATATTAAATTTTCAATTAGCCGTACAGCATTCTAATATTCCTAGAAATACAAATTTGATTTAAAATCAAAAATTGGATAAAAATATTTAAATTTAACTGATAAACAGACACTTTGATCCCAACATCTAACTTTAAAAACGTTTTAAAAAAGACTTTAAGAAACCCAACTTTTGGTAATGTTCTCATAGTTGGTATTATTACACTTTTCGTGAAGTGTCTCAGTTTTCTAAAGGAAATTATTATTGCAGATAATTTCGGTCTTTCAGAAGTTTTGGATACGTTTTACATTGCTATTCTTTTTCCTTCTTTGGTTAACAACATTTTTTCAAGTTCATTTAAAAGTGTATTTATTCCTAATTATGTTAATGAGCAAAAGAACGGGAATAATATTGGAGCCTTTCAATCTGCGTGTTTTTTAATTACTTCTGCGGTCACCATTTTTATCTTAATAATAGCCTATCTATTTACCGATGTATATTTGGAAACATTTTTTTCGGGGCATTCTGAAAGATATTATAGCTTGGTGAAAATTCAATTTTTTTACGTTGCTCCAAGTATTTTGTTTTGGGGTGGATCCTCTTTAATTAATGGCTTGTTAAATATTCATAATGAATTTCGTTTAACTTCGATAAGTGGATTTTTTACACCTTTATCTATCATAGTCTGTTTGATATTCTTTAAAGCAGAATTAGGAGTTCTAGTCATGGCTGTTGGAACCTTAATAGGGAGTATTACCAGTTTTCTATTTATTCTTATTGTAGCATTAAAGCGAAAGATTATTCATCTTGAGATTCCTCAATTTTATTCTGAAAGTGTAAAAGTTCTTTACAAACAACTTCCGGCTAAACTGTCTTCAAGTCTTCTTAATGGAATTAATCCTTTAGTTGACCAATATTTTTCAGCACAACTTTTTGTTGGCGCCATTTCGGCCCTCAATTATGGAATCAAGCTTCCAACTTTCTTTATAGGAATTGTAAGTATAGCCCTAGGAAATGTGCTTTTACCCTTTTTTTCTAAAAAGGCTATTGACAATTTGAAAGGCTCCTTTAATCTCTTAAAAAGAATTATAAAATATTCGCTCTTAGCAAGTATTACCATTACGGTTTTAGGAATTTTACTTTCAACACCAATTGTACGATTAGTTTTTGAACGAAATGCATTTCAGAGTTCAGATAGCTTAATAGTATCAGAAATTCAGCAAATGTATCTCCTTCAAATTCCGTCATATGTAATGGGAATTGTTATGGTAAAGTTTTTGACTGCCATCAATAAAAATAATTTTATGGTATTTACTTCGGCAATAAGTTTAGGACTCAATATAATTCTCAATTATGTTCTTATAAAGACAATGGGCGTTTATGGTTTAGCACTAGCAACTTCTTTGGTGTCAATAGTAAATTCCATAATTTTATATAAATACATTATACATTTGAACAAACACAATGTTTAATATTATCACTCCCACATATAATCGAAGCCACACCCTTAACAGGGTTTATGAATCTTTGAAAAATCAAACTTTCAAAGATTTTATCTGGTTTATAATTGATGATTGCAGTACGGATGATACCAAAGATCTCGTTGATGAATGGAAAACAGCAAATGAATTCCTAATTGTTTATGAAAAGTTAAACGAAAACAAAGGGAAGTCATCGGCTGTAAATTACGGATTAGAATTATGTAAATATCCTTATACGATTGTAGCCGATAGTGACGACTCATTTGTTCCTGAAACTCTTTCTGAACTTAAAGGTATTTGGGAAGCGATACCAAAACAGGAACAGGATAAGATTGCTTCTATTTGGACGCTAACTATGGATGTTAAGGGAAACATTATTGGAGATAAATTCCCAATGGACTATTGGCAGGTTGGCTTCAAAGATAGAGTATTACATCATAATATTAAAGGTGAAAAATGGGCTTGCTGGAAAACCTCTGTTCTCGTAAAACAAAAAATGTATACCGCCAAAACCTGTCATGTCCAGGAAAGCCATACTTGGAATGCCATTAACAAAAAATACGATTTTCTCTGCGTTAATAAATCGCATAGATTTTACTACTATTCGGATGACGGTCTAATAGCATCTAAAAAAAGTAGAAAACAAACTGCAGCAATTTATTATTTGGGATCTTATTTTGGATTGAAAGATGTATCCCTCAAAGAGATGATTAGTCATGGATATTATAGAAACTTGGCATTTAACTATTGGAAATCAAGCCTATTTTTTAAGGATAAAAAACATAAGCTAAGTACTAGTAGAGCATTGCTTTCTGGCTTGATTTCGATTGTAGTTTTACCCAAACGACTCTTAAAAAGGGGAATATGAAGGTATTAAGATTTGTAATATTAGCATTTATAGTTTGGGGGCTCCCTAGCTTCCTTTTAGTTGCATTTGGAGAAACTGTAGGAGCTCTTTCAAGTCACATATCTAACGTTTTACTCCTACTATATTATTTATTGAGCAAAAAAGGGAAACTAATATTCCCGTTTATCTTTCTTGGAATATTATATTTTTTAATTTCAGGAGCCATTGATGTTCCTGACTCAAAATCCTTTATCAATGATTTTATAAAATATGTCATATTCATTGTTTGCGGTGCAGAAGTGGCCCGAAACACTTCTCTAAAAGATTTAATAGCTTTTCTATTAGTTGGGGCAACCAGTATTTTGGCTCATGCCATCTTTTTTACTGACAACTACGGCAGATACAGCGGATTTTACTTAGATCCAAATGCTGCAGGTTTTGTGAGTTTAATTGGATATTGCTTAGCTTATCAACTATCCAACAACAGTCTTAAATTGATTTTGTTATTTATTTTTACGTTCTCAGGTGCTATTACCTTCTCTCGCTATTTCTTTATAATGTGGTTAATCACAAGTCTTATTGCCATTTTTTCGAATGTTAGGAATTCCCAAGGTATTCTTATTGGACTTGGTTCATTGGTAGTTCTTATAAGTGTTGCATCCATATTACAGTTCAACACCGCAAGATTTTCAATTGTAGAAAATTTATTTGAACGTAAAATTCAAACAACCGCATTTACGGAACACTCTAGGACTGAGCAATGGTCTGCTTATTTAGGGGATATTTTTGATAACCCCATATTTGGCAACGGACACCAAAGCTTTAAAGGTGTTACTGGAGTAAAACAAGGGGTTCACAACACGTATTTAATGGTTATTGGAGAGTCTGGGATTATCCCGTTTTTACTTATCATAGGCATTTATATTTACATGGTAAAAAGAAGTTTTTCTAGTTTTAAAACAAATGTTTATAAAATTATGATCGCCCTTACGCTGTTAACCTTTCTAATGGTAATCCACAATTATTTCAATAATTATCTTCTTCTTTTTATTTCTATTTGGCTCTTAGTAAAACTAAATGAAGTTTCAATTGCTGAAAATCAAAATGAAATTAAAGAAGTTATAACTTGGAAAACGACATAAAATTGTTCGTTAAAATAATGCAAGATAAGGGAATCTAAACCTAAATATTACATGACAATAGTACACATATCAAGCAGTTTAGGTGGTGGCGGTGCTGAGCAAATGGTATTCCAATTAGCGAAACAAAGCAATGCAATTACAAAAACTGTGGTAATTTCAATTTCCGAAGTCAACACATTAGAGCATAAATTCAATGATGAGAATATTGAAGTCCATTTTTTAAACATAACTTCTTTCAAAAACCGTACATTGTTCCTGGGGTTAAAAAAAACACATGATATAGTGAATGGTTTGCCCGATGTTGTGTTTCACTGTCATCAATTTCATGGGGGACTCTTTGGTATGCTATACAATATTTGGTATTCAAGAATTCCAATTGTTTACACAATGCACACCAACCAAGTATCATCTTTTGTCAGAAGAGCATGTTTATATGTATCTAAACCCCTAAGAAAAAGGGATATCATATTTAGCGAGAATTCTAAAAAGTGGTATTTAAAAAACAATGAGATTATTCCGAATGGAGTGGATTTTAAACTCCTATCATTAAATAAGCAACGAAAATATGATTCTAGCCAACCTTTTGTGTTTTTATTTTTAGGGAGGTTGAGCCCCCCCAAAAACCCTTTAGCTTTACCTTATTTTGCTAAAAAATTAAAAGAAAATGGTTTTTTTAATTTTATCATACACGTAATTGGTGAAGGCAGTTTAAGGGAGCAACTTTGGGAAGAAATATCAAAAAACAATTTGAAAGAGCATTTTAAATTATTTGGTTTTCAAAAGGATGTTAAACAATTTTTAGAGCATTCACAAAGCTTGATTCTTCCATCTCTATGGGAAGGAATGCCAATGGCCGTAATAGAAGCTGCAGCAAATAAGCTCCCAGTAATAGCTACACCTGTAGGCAGCGTCCCCGACTTTTTAAACGAGCATAACGCATATGTTTCGAACTTGGAATCATTTTCTGAGGCCATGATTCATGTTATGAAAAATTATAGTGAAGCTTTAAGCAAATCTGAGCTTCTTTATAAGGAAATTAAAACTATCTTTAGCATTGAAAGTGTTCATAATAAGCATTTTGATGTTTATAGATCTGTTAGATAATTCCAGTTAAATATGTGTGGTATATACGGGGCAACTATTGATTACTCAAGAGCTCAAATTGAGCAGAAACTACTGAGAACACAATTTCGAGGACCGGATAAAATGGGAATTGAAGTATACAAAATTGAAGGCTCTCTCCTAGCCCTAGGCCACAATAGGTTGTCAATTATAGATCTGGATTCTAGATCCAATCAGCCATTCACTTACCTTAATCGGCTACATATTGTTTTCAATGGAGAAATCTATAATTTCCAATCTCTCAAGTTACAATTATCTCGAAAAGGATATGAATTCAAAACAACCAGTGATACGGAAGTTATTTGCGCTGCGTATTTGGAATATGGAGAAGATTGTGTTTCTCATTTTAATGGCATGTTTGCTTTTGTAATATATGATGAAAAAACTCAATTATTATTTGGAGCGAGAGATCGATTAGGCCAAAAACCGCTATATTATTATCATAATGGCAAGGATTTTGAATTTGCCAGTCAAATTTCCTCGATCCAACTTTTCCATAAAAACTTATCCATTTCATTAGAGTCTATAAATCTTTATTTTCGATTGGGAAATATACCTGATCCATACTCTATTTTTAATGAGGTTAAAAAGCTTAAGGCGGGTTTTTCATTTGTATACAATATACATTCTGGCAAATTTAAGGTTAAACAATATTGGGATATTCCTCAGAAGTCAAACAATTTATTCACTGGCTCCTATAAAGAGGCTAAAGAACAACTCTCGTTGCTTTTAATGGATGCAGTAAAACTTAGATTATTTGCAGATGTACCCCTTGGGGTTTTCCTGTCCGGCGGTATAGATTCTTCCTTGATAACAACTTTGGCTACAAAAGTTTGCGATTCAAAAATCAATACTTTTTCAGTAAAATTTAATGAAAGTAGTTTTGACGAAAGCAAATATGCACTAAAAGTAGCAGAACGTTTGGGAACAAACCATACCGAAATAGAATGTAGTTTTAATGAAGGGCAAGATATGATCCAAAATTTTAACTATTATTATGATGAACCCTTTGCGGATTCATCGGCCATACCCTCTATGTTATTAGCCAAATACACCAAACAAAATGTTACTGTAGCTTTATCAGGTGATGCCGGTGATGAAAGTTTCTTAGGGTATCAAAGGTATGACTGGGCCAAATATGGAGAAATGGCAATGCATTTCCCTTACTTTTTTAGACGTTTCGCTGCAGATATGCTGGCCATTGTTCCTAACTATAGATTTAAAATCCTTTCTAATTACCTAAAACTACCTAATGTTAATACTGCCTATTTGAACTCAATGACTCAAACAAGCTTACCTGTATCATTCAACCACTCCCCAATTAGGATAGAAGAAGAAAAATATATTTTCAATAAAAATAAACCACTATTAGAGCGCATTTCAGACTTTGACCTTAAAACCTATTTAAATTGGGATATTAATACCAAAGTAGATAGAGCTTCCATGGCATATTCCTTAGAAGTAAGATCGCCTTTTCTTGATTACAGAATTGTTGAATTTGCCAAATCTCTTCCGGTAGCTTTTAAATATAAAAATGGAAACAAAAAACATATTTTAAAGGATTTATTATATGAGGATTTGCCTAAAGAAATTTTTCACAGACCTAAATCTGGGTTTACAATGCCATTTTCTCATTGGTTTAGGAACAGTTTGAAAGATTATGTTTTGGACGAGCTTAACGAGAATGGTTTGAAAGCAATTCCTAACCTTAATATCAAGGAAACACAAGAAATAATCCAACAACATATGGATGGGTCTTGGAACAGGTACCCAATGATATGGTCTCTACTGGTTTTAAAACAATGGTTAAGTGATAATGGCAAAGGGATTTCTATTAAATAATGAATAATTTCAAAATTGACATATTGTTTGTTTTGCCCTCATTAAAAGCTGGTGGAGCCGAAAGAGTTATCAGTTTTATTGCATCCAATTTAAACAAGGACAAATTTAACCCAACCCTAATAGTAATAGGTAGTTTGAAGGATTCTGTATACCCTACTGACAATTTAAATGTTTTGTTTTTGGAAAAAGGAAGGGTGTTACATGGAATTCCCTTTTTGTTCACTTACATTTTAAAAAATAGACCAAATATTATTGTTGGCTCTATATCTCATGTCAACAGAATATTGGCAAGCCTGTGTTATGTGATACCAAAAATTAAACTTGTTGGTCGTGAAGCAAGTGTATCAAGTATCATGAGAAAGTTTGCAGACACTAAGGGCAAAATAAACATTCCTTTTTTTAGAAATTACCATAAATACTTGGATGCAATAATATGTCAGTCCAAGGATATGGCTAATGATTTGATAGTAAACTATAATTTGCCGGAAAGAAAAATTCATGTAATTAATAATCCCATAACAGAAGGTTTACCGCATAAAACCACTGTGAATAATGTTAGTCAAAAAAAGAAACTAATTACTATTGGGCGATTAAGTAAAGAAAAAGGGCATAAACGCATTTTATCTGCTTTGTCTAAAGTTAAATTCGATTTTGAATACACCATAATTGGAACAGGGCATGAAAAGCCTTGTATTATGGAATTAGGTAAGAAATTGGATATATTAAACAAAATAAAATTCATTGCGCATACAAAAGAGATTGGTCAGTTTTTACTTGAGAATGATATTTTTATCCAAGGATCTTATGTAGAAGGGTTCCCTAATGCGCTTTTGGAAAGCTGTGCAGTAGGCACACCTGTTATTGCATTTAATGCCCCTGGAGGCACGAGGGAGATTATTGAGAATGGTATTAATGGTTTTATTGTAGAGGATGAAAATGAATTTATAGAAAAACTATCCCTGAGCTTATTTAAAACCAATTGGTCTCCGCAACAAATAATGAATTCTGTAGAAAAAAAATATAATAAGAATCTTATTATAAATAAATATGAAGATTTGTTTTTAAGCCTTTCAAAATCATAGAAATATGTCAAATATTCTCATTGTAATGCCAAATGACACTTTGGGTGGCGCAGAACAGTATCTTAAAATGGTGGCGAATTATTTTAAAGATAGCAACGTCTTTGTCTGTTTTCTAAAAGCCTCAAATACCGGTCACTGGGAAGATTTGAGAAATAACATAAAACTAGTTCATTTATCAAAAAGAAGTTATGGAGACGGTGGTTTTAAACTTTTAGCATTTGCATTACATAACCGTACTACTTTTGATTATATTTTCTCTTCCCATCTCTATATCAATGCCATTGTCGGGGGTTTAATTAGCCTGAACATTATAAAGACTAAAAAGTTTATTGCTAGAGAATCAACATCTGTATTTCCCCGCTACCACGGATTTAAACTCTTAACTTATAAGTTGGCCTACAAATTAGGCTACAGAAATATGGATGTGTTGATTTGCCAAACCAATCAAATGAAATCCCAACTTTTATCAAAAGTTCCCTACCTTGATAAAAGAACCTTAGTCAAAACTATACCAAACCCAATAGACTTAAATAAGATAACACACTTAGGAAAATCAGAACTAGACTTTATATTCCCTAAAGAATATATTGTTTCTGCCGGTAGGTTCATAAAGGAAAAAGGATTCGATATCCTAATTAAGTCATTTTCAGAGATAAAAAAGGAATACCCCAACTTGAAACTTGTTATTTTAGGAGAGGGACCTCTAAAGGATTCCTTAAAAATTTTGGTTTCGGAATTAAATGTTACCAAAGATGTTGTTTTTGCAGGTTTTGTAAAAAATGTTTATCCATATTTTCGACATGCTAGAGTTTGTGTAGTTTCATCCCGGCTGGAAGGATTTCCTAATGTTTTACTTCAAATGATGTCTCAAAACAATAATGTTGTTTCCACAAAATGTGCTGGAGGAATAGAAAACATACCTGGCATCATTACTTCTGAAACAAACAATCAAAATAGTTTAACCGCTGCCATTTTGTTGGGCCTATCCAATTTTGATAACAAAGAAAATAGACGCTTTTTTGGAGTCTATTTAAAGGAAAGGGATATTTCGCAATTCATGATAAATATTTTATCCAACAATTAAAGCTTTACACTGTTTTTAATATTTAAAAATCAAAATTTTTTAAAGTATTATTTTTTCAAATAAAAACAGGTTATTACCTAATATTTAGTAAATTAGAGGTGTAAAACCTGTCTTATGAAACTCCTTATTGCCATCAAAAAGCTCTCTATATTTCTTTAACATTTTTTGAGGTTTATTAGTTTCATTATGTGCTGATATTTTGTTTTAAAATTTATTATACCAGTGCTTAATTTTAGGTTTTGAGTGAGTTTAATTGAGAAATCTAGTTTGCTTATGAATGTTGACCTACTAACAAAAATACAATCTTACCTAGACCACACCTTAGAGGAAGTGAACTCTATAAAAAGCATTAATCATTCGGAGTTCTATGAAAACTACATGAAACCGAACAAGCCAGTTGTCATGACGGAAATGATGGACAATTGGGAAGCCTCAAAAACATGGTCACTTGATTATTTTAAAACCATAGGAAAGGATAAAACCACCTTTGTTTCCAAAGGCAATAATTTTCAAGAAAACACGAAGTGGGAATATGGGAATTTTTTGGATTCTATCAATAAAATTGAACAGTCTGATGATTCTTCTCAAGGCGGGTATTTAATGAACTTATCCATCCTCCATCTCTTTCCTGAGCTTCAGGAAGATGTGGACTTCTCATTAATTTCCAATTATAAAGTAAGGGATTCATTGTCTTTGTGGATTGGACCTAAAGGCACCTTGACAGGATGGCATACCGATAGATTAGCAGACAATATTTTGGCGCAAATTGAAGGAAGTAAATTAGTATTACTCGCCCACCCTAATCAAACAAAGTACATGTATCCTAGTGACAAGTACGAACCGGGATCCAAACTAAGTCAAATAGATATGAGAAATTTTGACGAAACAAAGTTCCCTCTTTTTAAAAAACATGCAAAAATATCTTATGCTATTTTGAAGCCGAAACAAATGCTCTTTATTCCCAAACTATGGTGGCATTGTGTTTATGGTCTTGAAATATCCATTAGCTCCAATAATTTTGGGTTTTCATTTTCTGACAATATTAAAATGAAAGCCAATGAATTTGTAAAACGAAAACTCCATAATTTGGGCCTATATGGCAAAGATTGTGTTTGTCATTATTATGATGAACAAGGAGTAAGACATCGTTATCGACATCATTAATTCAAAAGTTATAACCTACGAGCATTGAAAAAAATAATACGTATTACAACCATATCAAACTCTTTGTGTTATTTATTAAAAGGCCAGTTGAAGTTTATGGGGCAATTTTACGAAATGATAGGAGTGTCAGGTCAGGGAGAAAGTCTGGAACTAGTTCGGAAAAACGAAGATACCAGGGTGCATGCCGTGGAAATGACCAGAAGCATTACTCCTTTTCAAGACTTAATTGCTACCTATCGGTTATATAAACTGTTTAAGAAAGAGCAGCCTTTTATAGTGCATACGCATACTCCCAAAGCTGGAACATTGGGTATGTTGGCAGCAAAAATGGCAGGTGTACCTCATAGAGTCCATACCATAGCGGGACTTCCCCTATTGGAAGCCCAAGGTGTTAAGCGACAGTTACTTGATAATGTAGAAAAATTAACATATGCTTGTTGCACTCATGTCTTGCCTAATTCTTTCGAATTGAAGCGGACAATTGAAAAATTGAAATTTACCTCTAATGGAAAACTTAAAGTAATCGCCAATGGAAGTTCAAACGGTATTGATGAGCTGCATTACGATGCCAACAAAGTTTCAAAGGAACAAAAGGAGCTCCTTCGGAATAAATTAAATATTAAAAATGAGGATGTTGTGTTTATTTACCTAGGTAGGGTAGTTAAAGACAAAGGAATCAACGAATTGGTTTCGGCATTTGATCAACTTTCAAAAGAATTCCAAAACAGTAAGCTTTTGATTGTTGGACCTCGAGAAGATGATTTAGATCCTATTTCTCAAGAATCAGAAATCATAATAACTAACAATAGCCAAATAATTGTACCGGGAGCACAATCCGACATTCGACCATTTGTAGCCATTTCGGATGTTTTGGCTTTTCCTAGTTATCGTGAAGGCTTTCCTAATGTGGTGTTGCAAGCAAGTTGCATGGGATTGCCATGTATTGTAACCGATATCAATGGTTGTAACGAAATTATATCTGACGGAGAAAATGGAATAATTATCCCTCCTAAAGATGTTAAAGCGTTACTGAAGGCGATGAAATTTATGATGGAAAACCCTAAGAACAGGATTAAAATGTCTGAAGGAGCAAGACAGAATATCGTTGATAAATACAAGCAGAGTTTGGTTTGGGACGAATTGTTGAAGTTTTACAAGAGTTTAGAATAATCGTAAAGATGTACAAGTCATTTTTTAAGCGCATGTTGGATTTAATAATAGCCATAACAGGTGCCGTTATAGCACTTCCTGTTATTGTTGTAATTACAGTCCTACTATGGTTTGTTAACAAGGGGAAACCTTTTTACTATCAAAAACGCCCAGGAAAAAATGAACATATCTTTACTATTATAAAATTTAAGACCATGACCGATGATAAAGATGACTATGGCAACCTTTTCCCAGAATCACAAAGATTAACCTCAATCGGCAAATTTTTGAGAAAAACTTCTTTAGATGAGCTTCCTCAATTATGGAATATCATAAAAGGAGAAATGAGCTTAATTGGACCTCGCCCCCTACTGCCTCGCTATTTACCCAGATATAATGACAAACAAAAACATCGACATGATATCAGGCCAGGGCTTACCGGCTGGGCACAAGTGAATGGAAGAAACACCTTGAGCTGGGAGCAAAAATTTGAATATGATTTATGGTACGTAGAAAATGTTTCCTTATTACTCGATGTAAAAATTTTGTATTTAAGTTTTAAGAAAGTTCTACAAAAAGAAGGAGTTTATTCCGTTGAAAACGATATAACACCAGAGTTTATGGGAACTCAAAATTCGTTGTTTTTTGATCAGTAAAGCGGATTTATGATTTATAAATGTTTCTGTTTACCAGAAATATAAAATAACCTAAATAGTAAATACTGTAATTCATGTAGCAAGGCTATCATTAAATACACCAACCTTATGATTATACTAGGATTAAATTATTATTTCCACGATTCAACGGCTTGTATTATCAAAAACGGACAATTAATAGCCGCTATTGAAGAGGAACGACTCAATAGGGATAAGCACACAAGAAGCTTTCCTGCACTTGCTGTTGAAAGATGTTTGAAAATTGCAGAGATGAGCTACAAGGACATCGATTTCATTGCTGTATCTATTAAACCACTTCATAATTTTGGGAAAAAAATAGGCTATACACTAACTCATTTAAAAGCTGCTAAGCAAATAATTAATCATGAGTTAGTGCATGGATACAACAAACAAAAAAGCTTTTGGAATTGGTTTAATTACCATTGGAAGCACAAGAAGTCAGGACCAAAAGTACATTTCATTCAACATCATTTAAGCCACGCAGCAGGCAGTTTTTACGTTTCACCATTTAACGAAGCAGCTCTATTGGGGATTGACGGCTCAGGTGAGTGGGCAACTACCTGGTTAGGCCACGGAAAAGGGAATGCAATAAGCTGTCTTAGTCAGTCTTACTTTCCACATTCATTAGGATCGTTTTACGAAGCTGTTACACAATTTTGTGGCTTTAGAACAAGCTATGATGAGGGCAAAACTATGGGATTAGCTCCTATGGGAGATCCTAATGTATTTCTTAAAGAAGTAGAGAAAATTGTTAAGGTAACTTCTAGAGGGCAAATTGAATTTGATTTGAGTTACTTCAACTACCAAAATATGAGCTGGAAGCGTTGCTCTGAAAAGTTTTTTGAAGTATTTGGCCAACCTAGACAGAAAGATGAACCATTTCAAAAACACCATATGGATGTAGCGGCGGCATTTCAGCGTGTGTTGGAAAATAGAGTCTTAGAAATTTGTGACTTCCTTTATGAAAAAACGAAAGCAGAATACCTTGTTATTTCTGGTGGCGTTTCTTTAAACAGCGTCATGAATGGCCGAATAGTACGAGAAAGTAAATTTAGAGATGTTTACGTAATGCCAGCCGCTGGGGATAACGGCACTGCTATAGGCGCCGCGTACTATTTGTATAATCACATATTAAAACAGCCTAGAAATTTTGTACACTTAAATCCTTATGTAGGCACAAAATACTCTAATAAGGATATCGAAAAGGTCTTGAAGGGAGCTAAATTGAATTATGAAAACCATGAAGATATTACTAGCACAGCAGCTGATCTTTTGGAACAAGGATATATTATTGGCTGGTTTCAAGAGGCTATGGAAATTGGCCCTAGGGCCCTTGGAAGCAGAAGTATACTCGCCAATCCTGCGTTCCCTGACATGAAAGACAAAATAAATAGTGAGGTTAAATTTAGAGAAGCTTACAGGCCATTTGCGCCCTCAGCTATTGTTGAATCTAAGAATGATTTCTTCGACCTTGAGGTCGAAGCCCCATTTATGCTAAAGGTATGTAATGTACTTAAAGACAAACAGGCCATAATACCAGCCGTAACTCACGTAGATGGCAGTGCTAGGCTTCAAACCGTTCAAAAAGAGTTGCACCCAAGATATTATGATTTAATCAAAAAATTAGGTGACCGCACAGGTGTACCTGTTGTACTAAACACAAGTTTCAACATTCAGGGAGAACCTATTGTAGAATCTCCTCAAGATGCAATTAGATGCTTTTTCTCAACAGGACTAGATTATTTGGTAATAGGAAATTTTTTATTGGCAAAAGGAGGAAATAATGATTTCAAAACAACAGATAAGAAGGAAGTATACGAATTGAGTGTTTAAGATTACACATAAAGTTAAAGGTGAGATAAGAAACTATAATTAATACTAAATGAAATTATTGGTAGAAAAAATACAAAGTGAACTTGATTTCAACAACTATCTAAAAATTGTAGAATCTTTCAAGGTCAACAATCCATTTTATAGAATTATTGACGCAAACCTCAATGAGTTAAAAGATGGAAACCTGAGGTATTTTATCATGCAAAACCAAGATGAGGATAACCTCATTGTAATGCCTTTTTTATTGAGAAAAATAGAATACATTAATCAAAAGGACCAATATTATGATGTCATTTCTCCTTATGGTTATAGCGGCCCTCTATTTAATCAAAATTTATCAAGAGGATACCTCATTTTATTTTGGGAGCTGGTAGATGAGTGGTATAGAAACAACAATGTTGTTTCGGAGTTTGTTAGATTCAACCTGTGCAATAATTATGACTTTTACTCAGGAACCTTAATCCCTACACTCATTAACGTAAAGGGCGCTATAATTGATTCCCATGTTCAATGGAGCAACTTTAAACAGAAGGTCAGAAACAATTACAGAAGAGGAATCAACAACAATTTAAAAATTGAAATTGCTTTTGAAGATATCGATGACTCGACAATTCAATTATTTCATTCCATTTACATTAGAACAATGGCAAGAATACATGCTGAAGTCGAATATTTCTACTCTACAAATTGCCTAAAAAACATCATTAAATTGAGTCGACGTAAATGCTTAATTGCTTTTGTGTATTTTGAAGACATCGCCATTTCCGCCGAATTAATATTGATTTCAGGCACATCACTATATTCGTATTTAGGAGGCACATTGTCGGATTATTTTAGTTTAAGACCGAATGATTTTTTGAAGATAGAAGTACTTAACTGGGCAAGAAAAAATGATATGGAATACTACATATTAGGCGGAGGCAGAAAAGATTATGACAATTTGTATAGATACAAAAAATCATTTTTTCCTCATGACACAGATGTTATCTATTATACCGGGAGAAAAATTGTGAATAAACAGATTTATGATAATTTATGCAACATTTATAATGTTGAAGTTTCTGATAAAGAAAAAATTACAACTCAATATTTTCCCGTATATCGTAAAAACAATGAGTCAGTAAAACGATGTGTATATAGATAGTGCATTAACATGGTAAAAACGCAATTGCTATACAGTAAGTTTATCAAAACCATAATTGACTTGGTTTTGGCTGTATTTGGCGTCTTAATGCTATCTCCTATCTTTTTTGTTATTCTAATCCTTCTTTGGTTTAGCAACAAAGGTAAGGTGTTCTTTTACCAGGATCGTCCGGGCAAGAATGAACGCATTTTTAAAATCATCAAATTCAAAACCATGAATGATAAAACAGATGCACAAGGCCAACTGCTCCCTCCCATAGAAAGATTGACAAAAACAGGCATGTTCCTTCGTAAATATTCTTTAGACGAAATCCCACAACTTATAAATGTTATCAAGGGAGATATGAGTCTTATAGGACCAAGGCCCCTTCATGTAAGATATTTACCGTTGTATAATGATTTTCAAAAGCACAGACATGACGTAAAACCCGGCATTACAGGTTGGGCTCAAATAAATGGACGCAATTCCATTTCTTGGGAAGAAAAATTCAATTATGACGTTTGGTATGTTCGTAACATTTCACTCTGGTTAGATCTAAAAATACTAATTGGTACCTTTTTAAAAATATTTAAAAAGGAAGGAATTTATTCTCCTGAAAATGATATCGTACCAGATTTCACAGGCACATTACAAAAAGAAAACAGCTATTAAACTATGCTCAATATATTATTCACTTGTGCAGGTAGGCGCACCTACCTAATAAATTACTTTAAGGAAGCCTTAAACGGAAAAGGCCTCGTATTTGCTGGGGATTTAAGCCCTACAGCTCCTGCCCTAGTTGAGGCTGATAGAGCTATAGTTTTCCCTAGTATTTATGATTCCAATTATATACCCAAACTGAAATCGGCTATTGTTAAGTACAATATATATGCAGTAATATCCTTAAATGATTTAGAGCTACCGCTTTTAGCCAAACACAAATTGGAGCTAGAAACTACGGGGACAAAAGTCATTATTTCCAGCGAAAGAGTCATTGACTTGTCGTACGACAAAATGAAAACGCACAATTTTATAGAATCCATAGGTTTAAATTCTCCAGCCACTTACACTTCTCTAGAAACAGTAAAAAATGCCTTAAACAGCGAAGAGTTAAATTTCCCATTGGTCATTAAGCCTCGTTGGGGAAGCGCATCTTTAGGTTTAGAATTTGCCAACAACATGGAAGAACTTGAGCTAATATTAAAGCTCCAAACTCTAAAAATAAACAACCTCCTAAAAGAAGCTAAAATTCCATCTACCTTTAATGAATTAATCATTCAGGAAAAAATTCCGGGACAGGAGTATGGAATGGACATTGTTAATGATTTTGAAGGCAATTATGTAGGAACTTTTGTTAGAAAAAAAATGAATATGAGATCTGGCGAAACAGATAAAGCCGTCTCCATAATTGCCCCAATGTTTGAGGAGTGTGGAAAACAAATTTCTGAGAAACTGGGACATATCGGCAATTTAGATTGCGATGTTTTTCAAGTGAAAGACAAACTTTTCGTGCTAGAATTAAACCCCAGATTTGGTGGTGGTTACCCTTTTTCACATGAAGCAGGAGTTAACACTTCTGCTATGTATATAGAATGGCTTCAAGGACATAAAAATGTCTCTCAATTTATAAATTACAAACCCGATGTAATGTGCTCTAAATGCGACAGATTATTACGTATCAATTAAGAATAATCCTTTGAGATTTTTCTGCACCATTGATAATAAGAGTATCCCCATTAATTTTTTTATAAACCTTAATATTCTCAATAGGCTCTGGGTTGGCAAATAGAAATGAATAAACGAATTTTCTATAAAAATCAGATTTATAATCGTTTAAATCTATCTTAGTGAAGCTTTGATCTAATTGAAAATTGTCAATAGTTTCAATTTTTATCTTAGAATTATACAAACGATCCCTCCTCGATTTTAATTGAAAAAGTAAACGTCTATATAGTATGTTCACGTTCTTTTCTCTCAAATAGCGTTTGAATTTGAAAAACATTCCTAATTTCCATGCTATGGTTTTTGCAAATAAGGACTTTGAATCATATAGAATGTGATAGTCAAAATGATATTGCACGTTTCCCCACTCTTCTTTAAAATCAAAATAGCCCTTCGAAAAATCAGCTATTTTCATATTATTTTCATAACACCATTCTATAATCTTTATTATTGAAATTTTCCCAATATTGAATTTATAGTAATCCGTATCAAAAACTGTTATAGACACAAACACCACAGTATCCGAGTTAATGTTTAAAGTTATAGCTATGGGGATGTCATCGTTGTAAATCACAAATAAGGTGGCCTGCTTTTTCTGAAGCATCTCAAAGACGTACTCCCGGTAGAATGCCCATTTATCAGATCTTAAATGGTGATAGTTAAACTGCTTGTCTGCAAACCGTTTAGTTAACAAACCATGAAACTGCTTAAAGAGAATTTCAAATGATGACCGGTCTAAATCGTTAGAATGAAATTTGTATGAAATATTAAAACAGTCTTCCAATCGTCTCTTTCTAGATTTATAGCCGCGGATATTTTTTGAGCTAATCCTACTCTTTATGTAATCCTGAGAGGTTTTATAATTTTCAAAATCCAACAGAAACCCATCGTATTGATAAATTGACTTACAACGCAAATCGGTCTTTGATGGATCTAAATTGGGTACGTTAAAAAATTCCGGAATATCATATATCAAAAACACCTTGTTTTTAAAGTCGGTAGCTTTATAATTAAGCTCGTAATAAATTCCTTTGGTTAAATTTTTTCCAACGTTGGTGTAGAACGGCTCCCAAGATCTTTTAAAAAAACTCACATTCGTTAGAAAGTCAAAGTTTTCCGATTTTTTATTATGATTGAAATATTTAGACCATAAATGGACGAAAGTACTCGAGGTAAATGGGCTTTTCATGATGCAATAAAATTAAAGGCTTATCAATAATTCTATTCTAAAATAACAAATTTTAAACAACATTGCATTGACAAACAATTACTTAACATTAAAATCGTAAAAAACAATCCATTTATCGGTTTTATTTCAAATGAGTCACCCGATTGATTGATATTTAAGGTTGAAAACTAAAAAAACACGAAGTATTTGTTTTTCAACCCTCATTTAGTCCGTAAATTTGATAATCGATTTGAAGAAACGAGATGACACTGTATTAACCAACAAAGCAACCGGATGAACCCTAAAATATGGCTTTCCTCGCCTCATATGGGCGGAAATGAGCAACGGTATATTGATGAGGCTTTTAAATCTAATTGGATTGCACCCTTAGGTCCAAATGTAACTGGTTTTGAAGCTGATATTGAATCCTATTTAGGACAAAACAGCCATGCTACTGCGGTTAGTTCAGGGACAGCTGCCCTTCACTTAGGACTTATGTTGCTGAATGTTGGCCCAGAAGACGAAGTGATTTGCCAAAGTAAAACTTTTGCAGCTTCTGCCAATCCCATCACATATCTTGGTGCATCTCCCATTTTTGTGGATAGTGAAACGGAAACATGGAACCTCTCTCCTGAACTTCTGGAAGAAGCCATTAAAGATCGTATTGCAAAAGGAAAACGCCCAAAGGCAATCGTTACCGTGCATCTTTATGGCATGCCTTATATGGTTAATGAAATTCATGGGATAGCCTCTCGTTATGAGATCCCAATCATTGAAGATAGTGCTGAAGCATTAGGAAGTTCATACCAAAATCAAAAGTGCGGTACCTTTGGAACCATTTCAATTCTGTCTTTTAATGGCAATAAAATTATTACAACATCTGGCGGTGGCGCACTTATTAGCAAAACACCATCCTTGAATGAAAAGGCATTATTTTTAGCCACTCAAGCTAGGGATAATACTCCAGAATATCACCATACTTCAATCGGCTACAACTATAGAATGTCTAACGTACTTGCAGGAATTGGCAGAGGACAAATGGAAGTATTGGAAGAGCGAATCGCACTAAGAAGAAGTAATTATCATTTGTACCACAGTGCATTAAAGGGTATAAACCAGTTAAGTTTTCTAGAGGAACCCACAAGCTACCTAAGCAATCGTTGGTTGACCTGCTTTTTAACAGATTCTGAAGCAACAAGGGAAGGCTTAAGAATGTATTTGGCAGAACAAAACATTGAATCACGTCCACTTTGGAAACCTATGCACTTACAACCTGTGTATCAAAAATGCCCTGCATATATTAATGGAGTGTCCGAAGATCTTTTTAAGCGAGGTCTCTGTATACCAAGCGGATCCAATTTAACTGAAAATGAATTAAATAGAGTGATATTGGCAATAAAAATGTATTTTAGAGTATGAATTTGGAATTTGTAAATAAACTAACCCAAAGATACGCCTCCAAATGGTTGGTGCTTATCTTTGATTTATGTGTGGTTGTTTTTACTTTCCTCCTAGCTTATTTAATCCGGTTTAATTTTAAGTTTGATTTTGAAATTTTGCTGGTACTAAAACAATTGCCTTTTGTTATTTTGGCGGCAACCCTAAGTTTTTTAGCAGTGGGGTCACATAAAGGAGTTGTTAGATATACTGGTTATAAAGACATTATCAACATTATCATTGGTGTTAATTTATTAGCCACCATTTTAATAATTACTACTTTTTTTAGCAGAAAATATAACTACGAAAGCATATTCAACATCTCTGGCTCAGTAATCTACATTCATTTAATGCTGAATATCCTTTTTTTGATAGGTTCAAAACTTTTTATCAAATCCATCTACAATAGTTTAATTCAAGATTTAAAACCTATTACCAATGTCTTGATATATGGAGCAGGAAGTTCTGGCATGATTACATATGACGCCATTACAAATGACCCAAAAACCAATCATAATGTTGTTGGATTTATTGATGATAACGAAAGAAAAGTAGGAAAGAAAATAGACCTCCTTTACGTATACAGTCTCATTAAGATAAATCAAGAATTCGTTACCAAAAATAAGGTTGACGAAGTTATTATCTCCATACAAAGCATAGACCCTACTCGACTTATGAATATTACAGGGTATTTGTTGGAGTTAAAATTAAAAGTCAAAATTGTCCCTCCTGTGCAACAGTGGATTGATGGAGATTTGAGCATAGGGCAAATTAAAGATGTCAAAATTGAAGATTTATTAGGGAGAGAACCTATTACTATCGTAAACCCTGAATTAGAAGAACAATATAACGACGAAATTATTTTGATTACGGGTGCAGCAGGCTCCATAGGCAGTGAAATAGCTCGCAAAATCACCCAATATGAATATAAAAAATTAATTCTTGTAGACATTGCCGAATCTGCTTTATATGATATTCAACAAGAGTTTATCAGGAAAGGCATCCAACGGTTTACAGCTATAGTGGCCGATGTTAGGGATGAATACAGAATGGATGAAATTTTCAACAGGACGAAACCTAAAATCATATTTCATGCTGCTGCTTACAAACATGTCCCTTTAATGGAAAACAATCCTTACGAAGCAGTAGGTGTTAATATTGCCGGCACCAAAAACATAGCAAATCTTTCCGTTAAGTATTCTGTAGATAAATTCATTCTCATTTCTACCGATAAGGCTGTTAACCCAACAAATGTGATGGGAGCAACAAAACGGATTGCAGAACTTTACATAAACTGCCTTCAAAATGGACCAGGGCACACCAAATTTATAACTACTCGCTTTGGTAACGTTTTAGGATCCAATGGGTCCGTAATCCCTCTGTTCAAAAAGCAAATTGAAGAAGGAGGTCCATTAACAGTAACCCACAAAGAAATTACTAGGTTTTTCATGACTATTTCAGAAGCCTGTCAATTAGTGCTTGAAGCGGCAACTATGGGTCAAGGAGGGGAAATATTTGTTTTCGACATGGGCTCTTCGGTTAAAATATTTGATTTAGCCAAGAATATGATTGCGCTTTCCGGTTTGAGATACCCCGAAGACATTGCTATAAAAATAACCGGATTAAGGCCTGGAGAAAAGATATATGAGGAGCTACTGGCTGATGGTGAAAAAACAAAGCCCACCTACCATGAAAAAATAATGATTGCCTTAATAAAACCCATAGACACAGAGGATATTAGCTATAAAATTATTAACTTATGTAATATTTATTCTAAAGTTCAAAATTTAGAAATTGTATCTCAGATCAAGGAGATCATTCCCGAATATCTGTCGAATAATTCAAAGTTTGAAGTTTTAGATATAAAAAACTAACCTTAAAAGTCCCGTTTTTATGAACTTCATAATGTTTAGAAAATTTTATGCGCACAAAAACGCCGTAAAACTCCTTATTCTTCTTGCTTTGGTTACCGTTTCATGTGCCAGCAGAAAAGACTTTGTTTATTTCCAGGATGAGCCCGTTAAAAAAGAAGACATTAGCCTTGTAAATACGGAATTGGTTTACGGAACCGACGACCTATTAACAATTGATGTGTCCTCATTGGACCCTGAAGCTTCAAGACCATTTAATCTTCCAGTAGTATCCTACTCCCCTACAGTTATTGGGGCTCAGGGACAATTAAAAATGCAAACCTACCTAATCGATATTAATGGAAACATTGAATTTCCAGTGTTGGGAACCATCAAACTAGGGGGATTAACGCGAACAGAAGCTACCGCTTATCTTAAAGAGCGCCTTTCCGAATACATCAAGGATCCAATTGTCAACATTCGACTTGCTAATTTTACCATTACCGTTCTAGGTGAAGTCAATAGGCCCGGAACCTACACCATTCAAGATGAAAGAATATCTGTAAGTGAGGCGTTGGGGCTTGCAGGTGATTTAACCAACAATGGTAAGCGAACCAATGTGTTTTTAATAAGAGAATCTGGAGGAGAAAAACGATTTGCAAGATTGGATCTCACCTCTGTCAACTTAGTCAATTCTCAACTGTATTACATGGCGCAAAATGATGTGCTAGTTGTTGAACCCAATAGAGCCCGAAGAAATGCTTCTACATATAATCCCAACACCGCGGTAATCATTTCTGCTATTTCTACCCTCGCTACAATTACAGCCATTTTTGTAGTAAAATAACCAACTATGGAAAACCAAAATGTTAATACCAAAGAATTAGTCAATAGTGTTGTTGGGACCTATTTGTCCCGATGGAAACTAATTGTGGCTTGTTTGATTGTGGCATTTATTATAGCATTTTTAAAAGTGAGGTATACCGCCCCTATGTATCAGGCTACTGCAAGTTTAAAAATTAAAGAAGATAAAAATTCAAACAAACTTGCCGAAATCTCTACTTTGCAAAATTACGGGATGTTTTCAAATAACTTTTCCAATGTAAATGATGAGATAGAGATAATTAAATCCCGTACAATTATTGCTGCAGTTGTAAAAGACCTTAAACTGAATATCAAACAATATGTGAGTGGTAAAATTTTGGATGGAGAAGCTTACACAGCACCCCCGTTTACTATTAATTTTCTTGAAAGCGATAGCATCATAGACAAGGTTGGCAAATCTTTATTCATAAAAGTCCTTTCCCCTCAGCAGTTTGAGCTTTCCTATACAGATAACTATAAGCTATTTAAATTAGGGGACGATCCTTCTGAAATCCACAATTTTGGAGACAAAGTGTCTTGGGATTACGGAGAATTCATCCTTACACCAAATATTGGAGTTTATGGAACAGCAGTAGATTCCTACGTTGAAATAAGAATTACTCCTTTAGATAATGTAATCGAAGGATATCTTGGTAAAATAAAAATAGAAAGCAGCAAAGAATCCAATGTCATTAAGGTATCGGTTACCGAAGAAATCCCTGAAAAATCGGTCGTCGTCTTAAATAAGCTTATTGAAAAATACAATCAAGATGTCATCAATGATAAAGAACAAATTATAGAAGCAACCTCTGCTTTTATTACCAATAGATTGGATATGGTTTCAAGGGAATTGGAAGAGGTTGATTTTACTGCTGAAAGCTTACAAAAATCCAACAAGCTAACTGCTCTTACCTCTCAGGCCAACATCTATTTGCAAAGTGAAAAAGAGACAGAGTCAAGAATAATCGAAACCTCAAATCAATTAGAGCTTATCGATTATATGCAAGACCATTTGGATGATCATAGTAGCAATTCGGATCTACTTCCAGCCGATATTGGTATTTCAGATAATTCTGTGGGGCAAATCACTAAAAGCCACAATGAATTGGTACTTCAAAGAAATAGAATTCTCAAAAATTCTAGTGAAAAGAACCCTACTGTTATCAATTTAAACAATCAAATATCGGCGCTCAAAGAAAATTTAAAACAGAGTCTACAAAATATAGAAAACACCAATAAAATCACCCTTAACAACCTTAATAACGAAGAGGCAAGAATAAATGCTCAAATATATTCTGCCCCAACCAAAGAACGCCAATTCCGTGATATTAAAAGACAGCAAGATATTAAGGAGTCTCTCTACCTATACTTACTTCAAAAAAGAGAGGAAACTGCAATAACATTAGGAATGTCTGCGCCAAATGCTAAAGTGATAGATCAGGCCTACTCCCAATCAACTCCTGTTTCTCCAAAGAAAAAAATTATTTATCTGGCAGCATTTCTGCTAGGTTTAGCTGTTCCTATTGGCTTCATATACGTAAAAGACCTCTTGGACAATAAAGTGCATGACAAAGATGACGTACAACGAATACTTAGCGCACCGTATATTGGGCATATTCCAAAGTCCATTCGTTCCAAAAATAAATTGATTAAAAAGATTGACTATTCTCCAAAAGCCGAAGCTTTTAGAATATTAAGGACAAACATTAATTTTTTACTTAAAACTAAGAAAGAAAAGGGTAAAACAATTTTTGTGACCTCTACAACCAGTCAAGAAGGCAAATCACATACCTGTGTAAATCTAGCTTCATCCATATCCTTTTCTGGACAAAAGTGCTTAATTGTAGAAACCGATATTAGGGTGCCGAAAGTAGATGACTATCTTAACATTAAAACACATAAAGGTCTTACAGATTTTATAAGTGATCCTGAATTAAAAATCAATGATATAACAGTAGCCATGAAAGGGAATGATAATTTATTCGTTATTCCCTCTGGAACGATCCCTCCTAACCCAGCAGAGCTACTTATGAGTGAACGCGTAGGAAACCTATTTAATGAAGTTAAAAAAATATACGATTACATTATTGTAGACACTGCTGCAGTTGGCCTAGTAACAGATACTCATTTGATTAGTCAATATGCGGACATGTTTCTATATGTTGTAAGTGTAAACAATGTAGACAAACGACAATTGCACATAGCTCAAACCCTATATAAAGAGGGGAGACTTCCTAATATGGCCGTTATACTAAATGGCACCCTATCCAAAAATGGCTACGGCTACAGTTATGGATATGGCTACGGAAAAAATCCAAACAAAAAGAAATGGTACAACTTTTTAAAAAAGCTCTCCTAAACTTATTCCAATTTTCTTCTGGAGCGTTCCTTTTTTAGCAAGTTCAACTCTCTTGTAGTTTGACCTGCAACAGAAGTGTTTTCTTCAGCTCTTCTTATTAAATAAGGCATTACGTCTTTTACAGGCCCAAAAGGCACGTACTTCGCAACATTATAGCCCTCTTTAGCAAGATTGAAGCTAATATGGTCGCTCATCCCATATAACTGCCCGAACCAAACCCTATTGTCATTCTTTTCAATTTTGTATTGCTCCATCAATTCCATGGCCAAATAACAACTGTATTCGTTATGAGTTCCAACAAACACGGCAATATCATTTAAATGCTCCAAAGAATAAGACATGGTGTCGTTGAATGTATTATCCGTCAATTCCTTTGTTTCGCAAATTGGAGACGGGTATCCCTTTTCTTCAGCTCTCTCACGCTCCTTCTCCATATACGCGCCTCTAACAATTTTAATCCCAATTTTAAAACCATCTTTTTTTGCTCGTTCATGCAAAGACCTCAAGTAGTCTAAACGGTCCCAACGGTAGGTTTGCAAGGTATTATATACAATAGGTTTTTCAGTATTATAACGACGCATCATTTCTTCAACTAGGGCATCTGCGGCATCCTGCATCCAACTTTCTTCGGCATCAATTAAAATTTCCACATCTCGTTCCTTTGCCAATTTGCATACCGTATCATAGCGTTCCACTACTCGGTCCCATTCCTTTTGTTCAGAATCGGTAAGCGATTTGCCTTGGCCTAACTTTTGGTATAAATGAAACCTTCCAAATCCTGTTGGTTTGAAAACAGCAATGGGCATGGCTTTTCGTTCATCTGCAAAACGGATGATTTTCAAAGTAGTTTCCATGGCACCGTCAAAATGTGCTTCTGTTTCTTTTCCTTCTACAGAAAAATCCAAAACAGAACAAACCCCTTTGCTATACATATTATCTATAACACTCAAACAATCTTCTTCATTGACGCCTCCACAAAAATGATCAAAAACAGTTGCCCTTATCAAGCCTTCCACTGGTAAATGTGCCTTCAAGGCAAAGTTCGTAGCAGCTGTCCCAATTCTCACCAAAGGTTCATGAGAAATCATTTTAAACAAAAAATAAGCACGTTCAAGCTCAGAGTCGCTTTTTAGCTCAAAAGCAACTTTTGTATTGTCAAATAATTGTTTTGTTGTCATTTGAAAAAAATAATGCAAATATATTTATTCATTCCCTAATTTTATCCCAAAAACTACTTATTTTCACAGCATATTATTAACTATTTTCCGGTAATGAATTCTATAGTATCTGCATCATCCAAAGTACACTTTAACGAAGAGGGTTACCTTGCTTTAAACAGCTATTTATCAAGCAATAAGTTCTCCAAGATTTTTGTCTTGGTGGACTCTAACACACATGGCCTTTGCTTGTCCCAATTTTTACCAAAAGTTGAGACGGATGTTGAAATTGAAATTATAGAAATTGAACCTGGCGAAGAGCATAAAAACATTGAAACCTGTACCGGTGTTTGGAGTGCCTTATCAGAACTTGAGGCTGATAGAAAAAGTTTGCTGTTAAACCTTGGTGGTGGGGTTATAACAGATTTGGGAGGGTTTGTAGCCTGTACTTTCAAAAGAGGCATAAAATACATTAATATTCCCACTACTCTTTTAGCCATGGTAGATGCTTCGGTTGGAGGTAAAACCGGTGTAGATCTAGCGGCGTTAAAAAATCAAATTGGAGTTATTAGCTCAGGTGAAATGGTGCTAGTAGACACTTCGTTTATCAATACACTTCCTCAAAATCAATTAAAATCAGGATTGGCAGAAATGCTCAAGCACGGACTAATTTACGATAGATCCTACTGGAACAAAATGAGTGACCTCGAACATTTAACCCTCGCTGATTTAGATGTTTTAATTCACGAATCCGTTCTTATTAAAAATGATATTGTTGAAAAGGACCCGTATGAGAACAACCTTCGTAAAACCCTGAATTTTGGTCATACCTTAGGACATGCTATTGAGTCTTATTTTTTAAACTCTCCTGAGAAGTCAGAACTTCTCCACGGCGAAGCTGTTGCCATAGGAATGATTCTAGAATGCTATATCTCTTCAGAGTTAACAGGTTTACCTAAAAGTGATTTGCATGAAATCCAAGAAGCGATTACCAAGCTATATGCATATGTGCACATTAATAAAAGTGACTACAATGACATTATAGAGCTTTTAAAATACGACAAAAAAAACGAGCATGGTAATATTAACTTTGTATTACTTGAATCTATAGGGAAGCCTAAAATAGATTGTTTGGTTGATAATGAGTTGATTTTAAAAGCCTTCGAATTTTATAAATCCTGCTATAAGTAATGATCACTTATTATTTTACAATGATGATTTTCATGTCCCAGAATAATAAAACCAATTGCCCTAACTGAAATACTAGAGTTATTAGCATTTCCCGCAAACGAAAACATCTCCTCCGTAAAACTTTTAAATAAAGATAACGTAGATGCTCTTACTTTTTTGTACTCATCAATCAAATCGGCCATAGATTTGGTATTAGCATTACTGTTTACCACATAATCATCCTGCTCAAAACCGGGAAGTGGTGTCGCATCCTTTCTTGAAATACAAAGAGCTCTATAGGCAAACACACGTTCGGTATCAATAATATGCTGGACAATCTCTTTAATAGTCCATTTTCCTTCGGAATATCGGTATAAGTGTCTGTTCAAATCAATTTGTTCCAAGAACTCTACAACCTTAGCCCCATTATTCTCCAAACCTATTAACAGTTCAAGTTCCCCAGAATTATCTATATAAGATTGATAATACTCATGGTATTCACCCGGCAATAAAGCTTCCTTTTTCATTTTTTTTGATTTAAAAAAAGAGCTACCGTTAATATTTAACAATAGCTCTTTCCGAAAAAAACGTAACGTTAATTACTTATTACAATTCATTAAAAATTGTATGCATTAAACGTTTTTTATCATTAATACTTTCTTCCAAAGAAATCATGGTTTCTGTTCTGTAAACACCATCAATATCATCCAGCATAAAAATTACATCTTTGGCATGGTCCGTATTTCTTGCTCTAATTTTACAGAAAATATTGAATTTTCCGGTGGTAATATGCGCTACAGTTACATATGGAATTTGGTTTATACGTTCCAAAACAAATTTAGTTTGAGACGTATTTTGAAGAAACACCCCTACGTAGGCAATAAAAGAGTATCCCAGTTTTTTGTAATCCAATGTTAATGAAGACCCTTGGATAATCCCTGCTTCCTCCATTTTTTTCACTCTCACGTGAACAGTCCCTGCGGAAATAACCAATTTTTTTGCGATGTCTGTAAAGGGAATCCTAGTATTATCGATCAACATATCCAAAATTTGGTGATCGATTTCGTCTAATTTGAATTTAGCCATATTTAAGTTCTGTTAAATTTAAAACAAAAATAGTAGATTTTCTTTGAAGATAATACAGTATATCACATTTTTTTTACATTATTAATGATATTTTATGATTTTCAATGAAAACGAAATCGATTTCGCTACCCTCTTCCAGCTCCATGTTTTTAGCACTTAACACCCTCTGTTTATTGGCGTTATAAGCTTTATGAGCATAGTATTCCCCTCTCTTGGAAAGACGCGCTACTTTAGGTGTAAATTTAACACTTATTTCTTCCAGCCTTTCTTCGTACTGAATGCAAACATCACAAATTTTTCCGTCCACCAAAGCGTCCCTAATAATAATATCATGGAACAATTTTTGATTTTCTGGAATATTAAAATAATTTTCAAAATTGGAACCGTCTAAATTTTGAGTACCGATGTAATGAAACGACACCATTAAAGCATAAAAAATAAGCTTCCTAGTTTCTTCCCTTGCATAATCCCCAGGGTAATGTCCTGCTTCAAATAATATTGTAGGCACTCCCAAATGCTGAAACGTATCCCCTACACAATTTAAATTAAAACTATCATCATAAATCCCAACTTGATTTGGAATTACAGCCTGCAAATGCTTGTTCATTTCTGCGATAATTTCCATAGCCACCTTTCTATTAGGTGTTAAGGATCGTGCTTCGTCCTGAGACGGCGCTAAAAACGATAATACTGCAGAATTATCATTAGCTCCTGCACTAAATATGGTACGCTGCCCATGTAAATTATAACAATAATCAGGTTTAAAAGATTCAAAACAGTTTTTAAGCACCATGCTTTCTGGCTGTGTTAGGTTTTGCGCATCTCTATTAAGGTCTACTTCATTAGCATTAACACGCGTGTAAGCCTTTGCTCCATCAGGACTTAAAATGGTTATCACCTTAAAGGTGCAGCTCTTTAATAATTGTGTGCCAATTTCCGAAGGCTGCTTAAAGAAATTAAACACGTCAAAGAGAGCCTTAGTAGTTGTACTTTCATTTCCATGCATCTGAGACCATAACAGAAGCTTCTTTGGTCCCTTACCAAAAGTTACAGAATATATGTTTTGTCCTTTAACTGATGTACCTATGACATCTACTTCAAAAAAAGAAGGCAGGTTTTTTAATAAGGGTTCAATAGAGGCATTATGAATATATCTATGGTAAAGTGATTTTTCGCAAATCAGATCATATTGTTGCGATAGGCTATTTATAGTCATCATTAAATTTTAGGTTACAAAGGTAAACAAAGTGGTATTTACAAATGTAAACAATAATTCAACTGCTAGATGTATACTATTGTAACGCTCTTACTATACCATAAAAGCTGTTTATTAGTAGTGATTGCGAATACTGCATCTAAAACTAAACAATAAAACCAAAACATTGTTTTTCAGTAATTTAAATGCTATCACATAAAGTTAAAAATTAAATAAAAAACACTTAAAAACCACTTTTTTTACCTTTGTAAGCAATATTTATTTACATTTGTAAAAACAGACCTCAAACAAATTGTTTACAATGATAAACAACGATGATTTTGTTAAACGCTTGCAAAAAGTAATAGAATATTATGGAGAAAGCGCCTCCTCCTTCGCCGAAAAAGTAGGTGTACAACGCTCAAGTATTTCCCATATTTTATCAGGAAGAAACAAACCTAGTTTGGACTTCGTCCTAAAAATACTACAGTCCTACCCCGAAGTAGAGTTGTATTGGCTCCTAAATGGCAAAGGTGTATTTCCTAATGAATCCGCTCCTATTTCTGGGCAAACCTCTCTACCCATAATTGAACGAGAAAACCACCCTAAAGAAACCCCTAAACCACCTCTTCCCTTCAACGAAAAATCAAATAGCAAGGATATTGAACGTATTGTTATTTTTTACACGGATGGAACTTTTAAAGAATATCATAAAGAATAAAATTCTTTAGTAATTTTGTCCAAACCTTAATGATGAAGATAATTTACACTCTTTTTAGCTGTTTGATTTTTACTAGCTGTTTTAATATTGAACGCAATTGTAACGATTATAAAACTGGGACCTTTCAATTCAACTATATGGAGGACGGGGTTGAAAAAACAGGTAAATTTGTAAGGACTGAGGCTTACAGTATTGATTATTTCGAAGGTAAAATAGACTCTTCCTCCGTTAGATGGATCAACGATTGCGAGTTTATCCTAACCAACTTGCACCCGAAGTCTAATCAAGAAAAAAGATCCATCCACATGAAAATTATTAGCACTTCAAAGAATAGTTACACCTTTGAATATAAATACGCTGTAAAGGAAGGTAATCGCCCCGACCGAGTTGTTAAGGGCATTGCCAAAAAAATAGAGTAAATGTTGGAATTTTTGTTAACCGGGGAAGCTATCATGGCACTGTTTACCCTCACTTTTCTCGAGGTAATCCTGGGTATTGACAATATAGTATTCATTTCTATTGCCGCAAATAAATTGCCTGACAACCAACGTTCAAAAGCGACTACTATTGGACTTTTATTAGCAATGGTTCAGCGTATTGTACTTTTGTTTTTTGTGTCTTTTTTAATTGGTCTGAATCAACCTTTTTATGTTCTAGACACCAATTGGCTTCACATTAGCATTAGTTGGCAAGCCTTGATTTTATTCACTGGAGGTTTATTTTTGATTTACAAAAGCACTTCAGAAATTCGAGAAAAGGTGGAGAATCCAACCCATGACGAACAATCGGTTAAGTCTAAAAAAATAAAATCACTGTCTCAAGCCTTGTTTCAAATATTGATTATTGATTTTATTTTTTCCATAGATTCCATCCTTACCGCTGTGGGGATGACAAATGGCCTGCATCCAAACCATAATTACTCACTAATGTTAATGGTTATTGCTGTAGTAATTTCTATAGGAATAATGATTTTGTTTGCTAATCCGGTGAGAAAATTTATTGACAACCATCCTAGTATGCAGGTTTTAGGATTAGCATTCTTGATTCTTATTGGATTTATGCTTATTACGGAAGCAGCTCATTTATCACACACCTCTATTTTTGATCAAACCATAGGAGCTATTCCAAAGGGGTATTTATATTTTGCAATTGCATTTTCACTTTTTGTGGAATTGTTAAATTTTAAAACTTCCAGAAAAAGATAAACTATAGAAAAACTAAAAAATTTCTTTCAGGTAAAAATCACAAAAACAACAAAGCCAAATTCTCCTACTTGCTCATAATTCGCGTATTTGTTTTTTTTCTTACCCAAGCCAGGAATACGCAAGATATGGAGATGAATAAAATCCTTGTTTTATACCAACCAAAAAAAAGGCCAAATCATCAAAATTAGATTTAGCCTTTTTATAAAAATAAATTTTGTAAAAATTAGAACAAAGCCGTTTGGCCTTGATCGTCGTTATCGCTTCCTACATTATCTTTTTGGTCCGAAACATCTTCTTCGTTAGACTCCTCTTTTTTATCTGAGACATTGGTTTCATCCACAACTTCCAAATCATCGGCATGCACTTCTTCAGGAGCTTCATAAGGTAACGGATCCAACAAACTTATCTGGTTCACTTTAAACTTGGTCAGTTGGTTTCCGAGAGCAGAAATTCCTTTAACACTGATAAATTCCTCCAGATTTACCAAAAGATTTTCCTTTCTATCCTTTCCTCTTTCTTTTGTAAACTCAACTTCAGCCATAGGTTTCCAATCTGTAGAAACTATTTCCAATTGAGAATCCGGGTGATCAGGAATAAAGCTTTCCTCTCTTCCTTCATTCTCTATAAAAAAGCGCTTCACATAATAAAGTTCTTTCTCTCCATTATAGTAAATGGCCGAAATAGGTTTTTTAGGAACCCATTTCTCCATAATGATCATATCATTGTCAAAGTGGGCCATTAATTCTGGAATAATTGTTTTAACTACCCCCGATTGATTAATGATCAAAATACGATCTTCACCTCTAAATTCTCCAAGCAATTCCCCTCTTCCATCAACATTTAAACGCTGAACTGCCTCGTCAAACCAAATTTTCCTCGGTTTTAAGGTCGAAACACCTTTCTCTTTTAGCTCTATGCGCTTCACGGAATATTTGGTCACCAGATTTCCTTTTGACGCTCTTCCTTTTATTAGGATTTCCGCAAAATCTAAATCCCATTTTAGTTTCTTTATACTACCTACCTGACGTAATAACACGGTTACAACTTCAGCCTCACCATTTGGATTTGCTGAAAAATATAACATAGTAGATCCTTTAGCACCATTAGTAAGATCGTACTCCCTATCACGAGTAATAGAGGTTACAGCAAAACGCTTTACATAGGTTGGTCCACCTTTGCCATCACGATAAATCATATTATAAATGGTACGCTTGTCTTTTTTCTTAAACACCGCAACATGAATAATGTCCTTGCCTATAAAGGTTTTGGTATCTACTTTGGTGACCATCATTTTACCATCCCCAGTAAAAACAATAATATCATCTATATCACTGCAATCACAAACATATTCATCCTTCCTAAGCGAGGTTCCTATGAACCCTTCTTCTCTATTTACATATAATTTGGTGTTTCTGATGACTACTTTTGTAGCATCCACATCATCAAATACTCGAATTTCTGTTTTACGCTCTTTTCCAGGTCCGTATTCTTTTTTCAGCCTTTCAAAATATGCAATCGCATAGTCTATAATATTGGCCAAATGATGCTTTACTTCTGCTATTTGACCTTCAAGAGCTTCTATTTTTTGAAGTGCTTTATCAATATCGAATTTGGAAATACGCTTGATTCTGATTTCAGTTAAACGTACAATATCCTCTTCGGTTACTGCTCTTTTTAAATGCTTTATATGTGGTTGAAGTCCTTTATCGATTGCTTGAATAACGCCTTCCCAGGTTTCCTCTTCCTCAATATCACGATAAATTCTGTTTTCAATAAATATGCGCTCCAAAGATGCAAAGTGCCATTGCTCCTCAAATTCGTTAAGTTTAATTTGCAGGTCCTGTCTCAGTAACTCAACAGTATTATCAGTTGAACGCCTCAACATTTCAGACACTCCAATAAAGAGCGGTTTGTTATCCTCAATAACACATCCTAAAGGAGAAATGGACATCTCACAATTGGTAAAAGCATATAATGCATCTATGGTTTTATCAGGTGAAATACCAGACGGTAAATGCACTAGAATTTCAACTTCTGCAGCCGTGTTATCCTCGATCTTTTTGATTTTTATCTTGCCTTTATCGTTTGCTTTTAAGATAGAATCAATTAAAGTAGAGGTATTGGTGCCAAAGGGTATCTCTGTAATAACCAGTGTATTTTTGTCGTATTGGGAAATCTTAGCTCTTACCCTAACACGACCACCGCGGTTACCATCATTATAATTAGTGAAATCTGCAATTCCTGCAGTCGGAAAATCGGGCAGAATGGTAAAACGTTTCCCTTTCAAATGCTTTACCGATGCATCGATAAGCTCTATAAAGTTATGAGGCAATACTTTAGTAGACAATCCTACAGCAATACCTTCGGCTCCCTGTGCCAACAACAACGGAAACATTACCGGCAAATTTATGGGCTCTTTACGTCTTCCGTCATAAGAGGCTTGCCATTCTGTAATTTTTGGATTATAAACAACATCCAATGCAAATTTGGATAATCTCGCTTCTATATAACGAGACGCTGCAGCTCCATCTCCCGTTAATATGTTCCCCCAGTTTCCTTGGGTATCTATTAACAAATCCTTTTGGCCAATTTGCACCATAGCGTCACCAATACTAGCATCCCCATGTGGGTGATACTGCATGGTATGCCCAACAATATTGGCAACTTTATTATAACGACCATCATCCAAATCTTTCATGGAGTGCATGATTCTTCGCTGCACAGGTTTAAAACCGTCTTCTATGGCAGGTACAGCCCGTTCAAGAATTACATACGAGGCATAATCCAGAAACCAATCTTTGTACATTCCCGTAACCCGGGTAATGGTTTCTTGTTGATCGTCTCGTTCATTATTGAGCAAATCGTCGTTATCTTCTGTCATTAATTATTTAGATTTTCTATTTAGTTTTATCATTTTACTCAAGGATTGCTTAATATATTTTCGCTTTCTTCTAGAGACCAGCGTAATATTAAACCTGTCTTTATTGACATGCCCTCTTTTATCCTTGATATAAAGCACTAAAGACTTATAAACTATAAAATTGTTAATTCTATAGCGTACTAATTGGTCTTTGGTAAATTCAACTTTATTTTCCCTATAATTGAAATAGTCTGCCAACAGCAATCCCCGGTTTATCACAACCACTTTTACTCCATCGCTATCGTATTCAAAATATTTTGAAATATAATAGACAATAAAAAACAGCACTACAAATCCTGTAGCAACAATAGTAAAAGTCATAAAAGGATTATCACTTACCTCTGTGAACGCGCTAAAAACCGTAGCCAAAAGTATGGCAAGAACAATCAGTATAAAATACACCGAAATGATAACATTCTTTACTTTAGCGTTATTGGTCCTCATAGATCCCCTACTTTTCTTCCACTACGTCTAACTCTACTTTCAGGTTGTTGATGATAAATTCCTGTCTGGAAGGTGTGTTTTTCCCCATGTAGAATGACAATAGTTCTTCTATGGACTTGTCTTTATCCAACATCACAGGATCCAAACGAATGTCCTCTCCAATAAAATGCCTGAACTCATCAGGAGAAATTTCACCCAACCCCTTAAATCGGGTGATTTCCGGTTTTGGCTTCAGTTTATCAATAGCGTAAAGGCGCTCTTCCTCTGAATAACAATAAATAGTTTCCTTTTTATTACGAACCCTAAATAAAGGCGTCTGTAAAATATACAAATGGCCTTCCTTTATCACTTCTGGAAAAAATTGCAAAAAGAACGTGATCAACAACAGTCTAATATGCATTCCATCCACATCGGCATCGGTAGCAATTACAATATTGTTGTAACGCAAATCTTCCAAGGATTCTTCAATATTTAAAGCTGCTTGCAATAAGTTGAACTCTTCATTTTCGTAAACAATCTTTTTGGTCAAACCATAACAATTCAAAGGTTTCCCCTTTAAACTGAATACCGCCTGAGTGTTTACATCCCGAGATTTTGTGATACTTCCAGATGCCGAATCCCCCTCTGTAATAAACAGGGTAGTCTCAAGATTGCGTTCATTTTTTGTATCTCCAAAATGAACTCTACAATCGCGCAACTTCTTATTGTGAAGATTGGCTTTTTTTGCCCTGTCTTTGGCTAACTTACGAATTCCAGAGAGCTCCTTACGTTCCCGTTCGGCCTGAAGGATCTTTCTTTGAATTCTATCTGCCGTTTCAGGATTTTTATGCAGATAATTATCTAAATGCGTTTTTAGGAAGTCGTTTACGTAGGTTCTTACCGTAGGCAAATCGCCTCCCATATCGGTAGATCCTAGTTTAGTTTTTGTTTGACTCTCAAAAACCGGCTCCATAACTTTAATGGAAATGGCGGAAACAACTGATTTACGCACATCAGACGCATCATAGTTTTTTCCGAAAAACTCACGAAGGGTTTTTACCAAAGCCTCTCTAAAGGCTGCTAAGTGTGTTCCTCCTTGGGTTGTGTTTTGTCCATTAACAAACGAGTGATACTCTTCGCTATATTGAGTTTTGCTATGGGTAAGTGCGACTTCTATATCATCTCCCCTCAAATGAATGATTGGGTAAGCCAAATCAGATTCATTTGTGTTATCGCCCAACAAATCCTTAAGTCCATTTTCACTGTAGAATTTTTCGCCATTAAAAACTATGGTCAACCCAGGGTTAAGGTAGACGTAATTGCGAAGCATTTTTTCTACGTACTCGCTTCGGAACTTGTAATTCTTGAAAATTGCATCATCCGGAACGAAGGACACTTTAGTTCCTTTGCGTCTGGAAGTATCCTCCAGCATTTCTTCGTTGGTCAGGTTCCCTTGATGAAACTCTGCCGAAGCCGACTTTCCATCTCGAGTGGATTCTACACGAAAATACGTAGACAGGGCATTTACTGCCTTGGTACCAACCCCATTTAATCCAACGGACTTTTTAAAGGCTCGCGAATCATACTTTCCTCCAGTGTTCATTTTCGAAACCACATCCACCACTTTACCTAAAGGAATACCGCGACCATAGTCACGCACAATCACTTTATTCCCCTGAATGGAAATCTCAATGGTTTTTCCTGCCCCCATGACATACTCATCAATGGAGTTGTCCAGAACTTCCTTTAAGAGAATATAGATACCATCATCTGGAGAAGAACCATCCCCCAGCTTCCCGATATACATCCCAGGACGCATCCTGATATGTTCTTTCCAATCGAGTGAGCGAATATTGTCTTCCGTGTAATTGGTTTGTTCAATCATATAACAAGCCTATGCAATTATTTTTTGAGTTAGATGCTAATATAATATTTCGGCGCAAAAATCCGAAATAAACAGATACAAATTACACACAAAAAAGCCAATATTTTATAGAATATTGGCTTTTAGATTTGTAAGAAAAATAGTTTTAAACGTTAAACAAGAAGTGCATAACGTCACCATCTTTCACGATATAATTTTTCCCTTCTACACGCATTTTCCCTGCTTCTTTTACTTTGGCTTCACTACCAAAGCTTACGTAATCTTCATACCCAATTACTTCCGCTCTAATAAATCCTTTTTCAAAATCAGTATGAATAACTCCAGCCGCCTGAGGAGCCGTTGCTCCTATATCGACAGTCCAAGCTCTTACTTCCTTCACTCCTGCCGTAAAATACGTTTGCAGATTCAGTAATTTATAAGCCGAACGGATTAACTTGGAAGATCCAGGCTCATCCAACCCTACATCTTGCAAAAACATCTGACGCTCTTCGTAATCATCCAGTTCATTAATGTCTGCCTCGGTACCGACCGCTAAAACTAATACTTCAGCATTTTCATCCTTTACAGCCTCACGCACTTGTTCAACATAAGCATTTCCTGAAACCGCTGAACCTTCGTCTACATTACACACATACATTACCGGCTTATCTGTAATGAATTGAGAAGGCTTTACATAATCGTTGTAATCATCTTCTCCAAACTCCAAAGCCCTTACCGAAACCCCTGATTCCAATCCTTTTTTGATTGCCAACAACACGGCTTCTTCTTTTTGAGCTTCCTTATTTCCGGTTTTTGCAGCGCGTTTTACTTTGTCCAGTTTTTTATCAACTGTCTCCAAGTCCTTTAATTGCAACTCCATATCGATAGTTTCCTTATCTCTGATAGGATTTACACTGCCGTCTACGTGAACAATATTGTCATTTTCAAAACAACGCAAAACATGTAGAATAGCATCTGTTTCACGGATATTTGCTAAGAATTGATTCCCTAATCCTTCACCTTTACTGGCTCCTTTTACTAAACCTGCAATGTCAACAATCTCCACTGTTGCTGGTATTACACGCTCAGGACTCACCAATTCCTCTAATTTTTCCAACCTAGGATCCGGCACGTTTACCACTCCCACATTAGGCTCTATGGTGCAAAATGGAAAATTTGCACTCTGTGCCTTGGCATTGGACAAACAATTGAATAATGTTGATTTTCCTACATTAGGCAATCCTACAATTCCTGCTTTCATATTATAGTTTTAGTTCATTAAGTTACTTCGCATCACCATGGAAATGCGGCGCAAAGTTAACCAATTATACGATGTTTGAAACAAAAAAAATCCTGAGTTGTTCTCAGGATTTTTTGTTGCGTTATAGAATTCTGTATCCCTGTTAATCTTCAGGGTGCATAAAGCGTTGTTTTCCTAATAATTCTTCATCTGATTCTACATGATCATCATCTGGTACACAGCAGTCCACTGGGCACACAGCAGCACACTGAGGCTCCTCATGGAAACCTTTACACTCTGTACATTTATCTGGAACTATATAATATATCTCATCGCTAAGAGGCTCTTGGGCTTCCTCTGCATTTACAGACTTGCCGCTTGGTAAGATTACATCTCCATTTAAACTGGTTCCATCATTGTACCTCCAGTCGTCAGCACCTTCATATATAGCGGTGTTAGGGCATTCCGGTTCGCAAGCCCCACAATTTATGCATTCATCTGTTATAATTATTGCCATAGCATTTTTTCTATTTCAGCGTTTAAATTTTCTAACTTTGTACAAAAATAAAGCCAAAACCATTCATAACCAAACACAGAATGAATTTACCAGAAAGAATTGATGCATTCGTAAAATTAGGTGATTTTTTAAGTCAGTTTACACAAAATGATTTCATAAAAAAAGAAAATATCCCGCACAATGATCTTTTCTTCGACGGCTTCAAACATCAAATAAGTCTAGCTAACGAACACAATGGCTGGTTCACTAAAGAGAATATTGTATACGCATTAAACGGGTGGTCTAATTCGCTAACAGAAAGCAACATTAACAAATGGCTATCAAAGTATAACTTTAATGATTCAGCTTCAAAAAATGTGGCAGTTATCATGGCTGGAAACATTCCTTTGGTAGGTTTTCATGATTTTATTTCAGTACTCTTGGCCGGTCATAATGTTATTGTAAAACAATCCAGTAACGACAAACATCTCCTTCCCTATTTGACGAAATATTTAGAATTTGTCGAGCCTGGTTTCAAAGGAAAAATACGTTTTACTGAAGAAAAATTAGAGAATTTTGATGGCGTTATTGCAACGGGGAGTGATAATACAGCTCGTTATTTTGAATACTATTTCAAAGACAAACCTTCCGTAATTAGAAAAAACCGCAATTCGGTAGCGGTTCTTACCGGAAACGAAACTGCAGATGAACTTAAAGAATTGTCCAACGATATCTTTAGATATTATGGATTAGGCTGCCGCAATGTATCTAAATTATTCTTGCCTAAAAACTACGATTTTGATGCTTTTTTCAAAGCTATGTACGACTGGAATCCCATTATCAATGAAACAAAATATGCCAATAACTACGATTACAACAAAGCGGTCTATTTAATGAGTGAATTTGATATTTTGGAAAATGGTTTTTTAATGATTAAAGAAGATGCTAACTACGCCTCTCCCATCGCTACCGTTTTTTACGAATATTACGATGCCATGGAAGACTTAAAAGTCAAATTGGTGAAGGATGCAGAAAATATTCAATGCATTGTTTCAAACAATGTTATGGACAATGAAATCCCTTTCGGACAGACACAAAACCCTCAACTTTGGGAATATGCCGATAATGTAGATACTATTGAATTTTTGTTACAAATTTAGCTGATAAATTATTAATTTTTTAACGCCTTTTTTAATATAATTTATCAACTTTGCCTTCAACACAATCAAAATTATAACTAATAGAGTTTTTTATATAAAATTCTATCAAACAACTTATTAAACTACACCATAGATCATACATTCTAACAACACAATTTTAATATTATTCAACAAATGAAAAGACACAATTTTAGTGCAGGTCCATGTGTATTGCCTCGTGAAGTGATCCAAAAGGCATCAGAAGCGCTATTGGATTTTGATAACGGCTTGTCACTTATTGAAATATCACACCGAAGCAAAGCCTTTGTAGATATTATGGAAAATGCCAGAGCCTTAGCTCTGGAACTCCTAGGTCTTGAAGGAAAAGGTTATAAAGCATTGTTTTTGCAAGGTGGTGCCAGCACTCAATTTTTAATGGTTGCATTAAATCTACTTGAAAAGCGAGCAGGCTACCTTAACACGGGAACTTGGGCTGATAAAGCCATCAAGGAAGCTAAGATTTATGACGATATCTATGAAGTAGCTTCCTCCAAAGATGCCAATTATAATTATATACCAAAAGGATACGATATCCCCACAGATTATGATTATTTCCACTGTACATCAAACAATACAATCTTCGGAACCCAAATAAAGGAATTCCCAGACTGTCCAATCCCTATGGTATGCGATATGAGTAGTGATATTTTTTCTCGTACTCTTGATTACAGTAAATTCGATTTAATTTATGCCGGTGCTCAAAAGAATATGGGGCCTGCAGGAACTACCTTAGTGGTTGTAAAAGAAGATATTTTAGGGAAAGTGTCCCGTAAAATCCCTTCTATGATGGACTATAAACAGCACATTGACAAAAGTAGTATGTTTAACACACCTCCTGTATTTGCTGTATACACATCTATGCTCACTTTAGAATGGCTTAAAAACCTTGGGGGTATTGCTGAAATTGAAAAGGTAAACGAGAAAAAAGCACAACTTATTTATTCTGAAATAGATTTAAATCCTCTATTTAAAGGTTTTGCAACTAAAAGCGACCGCTCTTTCATGAATGCTACCTTTAACCTTACAAATGAAGATTTAAAGGAAACTTTCGATACCATGGTTAAAGACGCCGGAATTAACGGCCTTAATGGGCATCGTAGTGTAGGTGGCTACAGAGCTTCTATGTACAACGCACTTTCGTTGGAGAGCGTGGCAACGCTTGTTGAAGTAATGAGCGAACTTGAGCGCAAGGCTTAAATTATTAACAAAAATTAAAAACACAAGACAACCAATAACTGGTTGCATGTATAAAACATAAGCTTTAATATTTTAAATTAAGAACATGAAAGTATTAGCTAACGACGGAATTTCTAAAAGTGGTATCGAGGCCTTGGAAAAGGCAGGTTTTGAAGTAAACACCACTACTGTCGCACAGGAACAATTAATCAATTACATCAATGAAAATGAAGTAGATGTTTTATTGGTTAGAAGTGCTACAAAAGTAAGACAGGAATTAATAGATGCCTGTCCAAGTATAAAAATCATAGGTCGCGGTGGCGTTGGTATGGATAATATTGATGTGGACTATGCCCGCAGTAAAGATATTCATGTCATCAATACGCCAGCTGCTTCTTCGCACTCTGTTGCTGAATTGGTTTTTGCCCATTTATTAGGGTTGGCTCGCTATTTACATAATTCTAATCGTGACATGCCACTTGATGGGGATACCCGTTTCAAAGATTTAAAGAAAAGTTATTCCAAAGGAATTGAATTAAAAGGTAAAACCATAGGTATTCTTGGGTTTGGGAGAATTGGACAAGCCACAGCTAAAGTTGCACTTGGTTTAGGTATGAAAGTTGTTGCTTTCGACCCTTATATGGAAACTGTAAACTTGGAATTGGACTTTTTTGATGGTCAAAAATTGAACTTTGAAATCAATACCATTTCAAAAGATGATGTTCTAAAGCAATCAGATTTCATCACTCTGCATGTTCCAGCTCAAAAAGAGTACGTTATCGGCAAAAAGGAATTTGATGAAATGAAAGACGGTGTAATTTTGGTTAATGCTGCGCGTGGTGGTGTTATTGACGAAGTTGCACTAGTAGAAGCCATCAAGAGCGGTAAAGTAGCTAGAGCAGCTTTAGATGTATATGAAAGTGAACCAAAACCAGAAATCCAATTACTAATGAACCCTTCTCTATCGCTTACGCCTCACACTGGTGCAGCCACCAATGAAGCTCAAGACAGAATTGGAACTGAATTAGCAGCTCAAATCATTCAACTGCTTAGAGGATAAGGTTTTATATATTTAAAACTTACTAACAAAAGCCTGTAAATCAATTTTTTACAGGCTTTTTTTCGTACATTAAGGTCTCAATCAAAAGCAATTCAAAATGGACGGAATTTTAGATTTATTTAATACGGAATTAGGGAAATCCATCATTAACGGAGTATCCCAACAAACCAATCAACCTACTGATAAAACACAGGATATCCTAACCATGGCACTACCATTAATGACACAGGCCATGAAAAACAACGCCCAATCCCCCCAAGGTGCCGAAGGCTTGCTAAATGCCCTGAACAATCACCATAACAATGGTGTTTTAGACGATTTGGAAGGTCTGTTTAAAGGCGGTGTAGATCAAAATGTCATGACGGACGGCGAAAAAATATTAGATCATGTATTAGGCAGTAAACAACAAAATGTCACAAATGTTCTTGGTCAAAAATCTGGTATAGATGCTGGTACTATTGCTAACATATTAAAAGTGGCAGCCCCTATCCTCATGGGATATTTAGCAAAACAATCTCGACAAAGAAATGTTTCTGGTTCTTCAGACCTTACAGATATGCTTGGTGGACTGCTTGGAGGAAGTTCCGCCCATAGAGAACAAGATTTTCTTACTTCAATTCTAGATGCCGATGGAGATGGCAGTGCTATTGACGATATAGCGGGAATGGTTTTAGGAAACAACAAAACAAAGGGAGGCTTAGGTGGAATGCTTGGGGACATTCTGAAAGGAAACACCTAACCACCTTGTTTAAATTAATTAAAGCCAAGACAACCCTCTTGGCTTTTTTATTGCAAATCCATTAACAAGGTTGTTACAGGCATTTTTCGTATCTTTAATAGAAATACAATACCATGAAAACCTTTGTATCTGCCATATTAATTGCATTTCTATTTTACAGTTGCCATAGTAGTCAAAAAATGACAACCTCCACTACAGAAACTAAATTAACAGAAAATGATACGGTAAGAATTGCCAATGACGATCTGGAGTATGAAATTATCATTTTTGACCCTGGATTCAGTACTTGGCTGCGTAGCACAGCACGTCCCGAAGGTTATTACTCCCTTGATTTTTTGGAAAACAGAAATTACCAATATGTAATTGCCTGGAATCAAAGAGTTCTGCAGCCACAAGTTTATAACCCCAATCTTTACGCCATGCAAATAAATTACGAATCCAATATTGATTATGGCTATGAGGTAAACTATAAACTATACAATTATTTTATCTATTTCCAACTTACCTACCGCCAACAATTAACTGGCTATATTCCTAGAATTTAAAGTATATTTGCCCAGATTATGTTGTCTATGAAAAAGTTCAAAGCAAGATGGGAAATACAGCGCAATTGGCAATTGATATTTCCTCTTTTCGGGCTTATTGCCCTACTCTACAGTAGTTATAAATTAGCAAACCTATTTTTTGAAACTCCTAATTTACTTTATGTCATCCCTATTACTTTAATAGTGTTTTATGGGCTACTCCAATTAACTCTATGGATCTTTAAACGATTGGAACATAAATGGGTGGTCTCGTACAAATGGGAAATGATTCGCATTTTTATTGTATTCGCCATAACCGGATCCTCTTCCGTTTTTGTAGGAAGACCCCTTATTGCCTTAATGGGAATTACTAAAGAAAACTTAAACCCTGTGCTGTATTGGGTATTATTCATTATTATTGGGCTCATTTTTTACCAAATCCTGTTAGTTAGCTTTGGTTGGCTCTTAGGACAATTCCAGTTTTTCTGGGAATTTGAAAAGAAAATGCTACGCAGGTTTGGATTAAGAAAACTAGTGGATTAGAATATGTATTCATGGAAGCACCATATCATTTTTAAGTTCAGTGCCCTTTTTTTGGTACTCGCTTTGTCGCTTCCTTACCTTACAAAATTCACGCACGTTTTTACCCATCACCATCATGAGGTTTGCAACGGCGAAACTCAAACCCACCTTCATAGTCTTGATCAAGATTGTAGTTTTTACCAATTCAAAATCAACCATAATTTCACATTTGAACTTTATCATTTTGAATTGTTCTCACCTACAGATAATTATAAAATATTATCATCTCAATACAAGTTTGTTAGTGAGTACCAACGCTTACATTTTTCTCTCCGAGGCCCTCCTACATATAGTTAGTCATTATAAAATGTGAAGTATACCTTCACTAAACATATTATTAACTATAAGATATAATTCATGAAAATAATTATAAATGTCTTGCTATTATTGGCAACGACATATACTTTTTGTCAAAACACTTTATCTGGCATTGTTATTGACAACCAAACCCAAGAGCCCATTATTTATGCTACTATTTACCTAGCCGATTTAGAAAAAGGAACAGCAACGGATGAAAACGGAAAATTTTCGTTCAGTGCCATTCCTGCCGGAACCCATAAATTGGTAGTATCCTATGTAGGGTACGAAACTTTCTCAATACCTGTTGAAGTTCCAAACCAAAACAATTTGAGTATTGCATTACGTCCTACGGCTATTGAAATGGAAGAAGTCATCATCTCTACGCCATTCCACAAATTACAAAGTGAAAATGTAATGAAAGTGGAGCAAAAGAAAGTCACCGAATTAAAAACAAATGGGGCAATTACCTTGGCCGATGGAATAAAGGACATTCCTGGTGTTGCCAGCGTAACCACTGGTTTAGGTATTGGAAAACCCGTAATACGCGGGCTAAGCTCCAATCGTGTTTTGGTATATACACAAGGTGTAAGATTGGAAAATCAACAATTTGGAGGTGAACATGGGCTTGGATTAAACGACGCTGGTGTAGAAAGTGTTGAAGTCATAAAAGGCCCAGCCTCTTTGTTATATGGAAGTGATGCCATTGGAGGGGTTTTGTATTTGAACCCCGAAAAATTTGCACAACCTAATACGGTCGCAGCAGATTTTAACGGAAACTATTTTAGTAACACTCAAGGCTACAGTACCAATGCAGGCTACAAATCTTCAGGAGAACATTTTAAATTTTTGTTCAGAGGAAGTTTAACCGAACACGCCGACTATAATACAGACGAGTATCGTGTTACCAATTCCAGATTCAGGGAGCAGGATTTTAAAGCAGGTATAGGCTACCAGTCTACCCAGCTAAAAACTGAATTGCGTTACAATGTCAATCATTCTAAATTAGGGTTGCCAGAAGAAATTGGTATTCAATCTACCAATAAAGCCCCGATGCTTCCCTACCAAGATTTAACCAATCATATTTTAAGCTCTAAATCTACCGTTTATTTTGAAAATTCTAGACTGGACCTTAATCTAGGATTGATATACAACGACCGTAAAGAATTTGAAGAAGAACACCATCATGATGATCACGACGATGACCATGAAGATGAAGACCCTCATGAAGAAGAACATGATGAACACGAAATGGAAGCGCCTTCATTGCATATGAAACTAAAAACATTTAACTATGATGCTAAATACCACTTGCCAAAATTAGGTAAATTCGAAACCATTGTTGGGTTGCAAGGGATGCACCAAACAAATTCCAATTACGGAGAAGAAGAGTTAATACCAGATGCCACAACCAACGATATTGGTATACTAGCCACTTCCCACATACATTTAAAAGCTTTAGATATTCAATTGGGAGCCAGATACGACAACAGAAATATTGATGTCAACAATCAGTTCAGCAAAGATTTTAATAGTTTTAATGGTGCTTTAGGCTTCAAAACCAATCTATTTAAAAGGGTCACTGCCCGTTTAAACTTTGCATCTGGATTTAGAGCACCAAACTTAGCCGAACTTACTTCCGATGGCGTACACCATGGCTCGAATAGATACGAAATAGGAAATGCAAATCTAAATAATGAACAAAACTTTCAAACCGATTTGGCTTTGGAGTTCAAAAATGAACATATCGAAATTTTTGCCAACGGCTTCTATAATGCCATTAGTGATTATATATACTTAGCGCCGGACGGCACTGTAATTGAAGATACTCCCGTTTATCATTATGTTCAGGAAAACGCCAATCTTTATGGGGGTGAATTTGGATTTCACTTACACCCACACCCGCTCGATTGGTTACATTTTGAGAGTAGTTTTGAAACGGTTACAGGAAAACAGGACAATGGCGACTATCTTCCTTTAATCCCTGCAAATTCATTGAACAATACAGTAAGAATAGAATTTGCAAATACCACTCAACAAAACAATTCACCGAGCTTTCATATAAAAAATAATTATGCATTCATAAAGCTTCAATCTACTTTTAAGCAAAATAACATCAGTGATTTTGAAACCGCTACGGATGGCTACAATTTATTAAGTGTAGGTTTTGGCGCTACATTGACACTAAGAAATAATAATGAAATTGACTTCAGTATCTCTGGAACCAATTTAACCAACACAACCTACATCAATCATTTGTCTAGATTGAAGAGTGACGGTATATATAATATGGGAAGGAATTTTAGCTTTGGATTAAGCTATAGGATATAAAACAAGTTGGCGATACAAAAAAGAGCGGCTTAAAAAGCCGCTCTTTTTATTTTACTTCAATGATAGTTTCTTTCTTTTTGCTAAAAACATAGGTGTAAAACCACATAATTGTAAAGGTTGGAATAACGTCCAGCCCAGGTAAGGCTTCTTCCACAAAGGAAATGCCTGCAGCTATCTTTCCTTGTTGTCCTTTATACATTTTTGTCATTACCCAAGCCGAAATTGGCGCCCAAACAACATCTGAAAACTCTCCAATTCCTGGAATAATAAAACTAGTGTACCCCATGGCATCTAACAGTACACTTAAAATTAATTTACCATAAGGCCTATTGTTTTTCATTTTCATGCTTTACTACTTTAATTAACTATAAACAAGAAACATACCAAAACAAAATTATGACAGTTTTTCACTTATTAGCTTCAAAAATTCATTTCTTGTTTCAATTTTTTCAAATTGCCCTCTAAAACCTGAGGTGGTCGTTACTGAATTTTGCTTTTGCACACCCCGCATCATCATACACATATGGGATGCCTCTATAACCACTGCCACTCCCTGTGGTTTTAAGGTGTCATTTATACAATCCAATATCTGTTCAGTAAGGCGTTCTTGAACTTGAAGTCGCCTCGAAAACACATCTACAATCCTAGGAATTTTGCTCAAACCAACAATATAACCATTTGGAATATAAGCCACATGTGCCTTTCCAAAAAATGGTAAAATATGATGTTCACACAAGGAGTAAAGTTCAATATCCTTTACAATAACCATTTCATTATAGGATTCCTTAAACATGGCACTTTTCAAAATTTCCGAAGCGTCCTGCTTATACCCTTGAGTAAGATACAACATGGCTTTTGCTGCGCGCTCGGGTGTTTTTAACAAGCCATCCCTAGCAACATCCTCCCCTAACTCTTCAATAATTCCATTGTAACGAGCTTTTATATCATCGGTGATTTTTATGTTGAATTCCTCAAACTTTTCGTAAGGCATATCTAATAAATATAGTTACTCCCTTAAAAATAAACAAAATAAGCGAGTTTACTCGACTCCCACACAAAGCTTTTGCTTCATCTAATTTCACTTCCCTTAAATAGATGTATTTATTCCCAATTCCAATTGTGCATCACACCTTAAAATAGTATTTTCACGCTATATTTTACAACAGCATGATAGAAGCTACAAACATCCATAAATATTATAACGATTTACATGTACTGAAAGGTGTAGACCTTTCAATCTCAAAAAGTGAAATAGTGTCTATTGTAGGGGCTTCTGGCGCAGGAAAAACGACGCTGCTTCAAATTTTAGGCACTTTGGACAAGGCTTCTCAAAAGGATGCGAATAGCCTACTTATCAATGGAACTGATATTTTAAAATTAAACGATAAGGCCCTGGCCAAATTCAGAAATGAACATATTGGTTTTATTTTTCAGTTTCACCAATTGCTTCCAGAATTTACTGCTTTGGAAAATGTATGCCTTCCTGCATTCATAAAAAACACACCAAAACCTGAAGCTGAGAAACGCGCCAAGGAACTGTTGGATTTTCTAGGGCTTAGCAAGCGTTACGACCACAAACCCAGTGAACTTTCGGGTGGAGAACAACAACGTGTGGCCGTAGCAAGAGCTTTGGTTAACAACCCCGAACTCATCTTTGCCGATGAACCCTCTGGAAACCTAGATAGTGAATCTGCCGAAAATTTACACAAACTATTCTTTAAACTGCGGGACGAGTTTGGGCAGACTTTTGTTATTGTCACCCATAATGAAGAATTAGCCAATATGGCCGATAGAAAGTTAACAATGGTGGATGGAAAAATTGTGAGTTAACTATTAGATATCAAAAGCTACCTTTACTCCTTGAATAATCATACTGGTTCCAATAATAGCGATGATTAAACCCATCAGTTTGCTAATAACGGTAATGACATTATTTCCCAATTTTCTCACAATGAAATCACTTATGTTAAAGGCTAAATAAGTCATGTAGCAAATAACTCCAAACACTAAAATTACAATACCTATTTCGGTAAAATCCCCTTTGGCAACAAAGTTCATTGCGGTTACGATAGTACCAGGGCCTGATAGTATTGGGATAGCTAAAGGCGAAACAGCAATATTCTCATCAATTACTGCATTTTCCTTTAAATGCTTTACACTCGATTTTTTGGATTGCAGCATTTCAAAACCCACAAAAAAGATCAAGATACCTCCTGTAATTTTAAAAGCTGGAATGGTAATCCCGAAGAGTTCAAAAATAAACTTTCCCAATACCACAAAGACGACAACAATAAGAAAGGCTATAATGGTGGCATTTTTACTTATTTTCTTTTTGGTAGCCTCATCAGCATCCTGTACCAAAGAAGAGAATATTGGAACATTTGCTATAGGATTCATTATAGCAAAAAAGCCAGTAAAAACCGTTAATGTAAAAGGTAAAAGTGTATCCATACAAGTAATGATAGTATAAAGATAGTTTTTTTAATTAGCTATCAAAACACAGACAAATGTATTATAATTGTATTTGCAATTTAGCCTAAAATTCAACAAAAAAATTCAAAAAATTCAAACAATATGCAGCATCTTACTTTTGAAGAACTTACGGAATTTCTCAACGAAAAGACCTTGCAATATAACAAACCCAATTTTATTGATAGCGATCCTATTCAAATTCCGCACAGTTTTTCTCAAAAGGAAGACATTGAAATATCAGGTTTTTTAACCGCTACCATAGCTTGGGGAAACAGAAAAAGTATTATCAATAATGCGAAGAAAATAATAGAGCTCCTGGGAAACACTCCATATGATTTTGTAATGCATCATCAAGAACAGGATTTAGAGCCATTAAACACTTTTGTACACAGGACTTTTAACGGAACAGATTTAATAACGTTTATCAAAGCGCTGCAACACATTTATAAAACCCATGGGGGGCTAGAGCGCTTATTTCAAGAACACGCATCACCTTTGAGCATGCAAAAGGCAATCCATGAATTTAAAAGCACGTTTTTCGAAATAGACCACCTACCTCGCACACAAAAACACATTAGTGACCCTCTTAAAAACTCAGCTGCGAAACGAATTAACATGTATTTGCGTTGGATGATAAGAAATGACAATGCCGGAGTAGATTTTGGCATATGGAAATCATTATCCCCCGCACAACTTTCCTGTCCTTTGGATGTACATTCGGGTAATGTTGCTAGAAAACTAGGTTTACTCAAAAGAAAACAAAATGACGCCAAGGCCTTAACAGAATTGGATAATGCCTTGCGCTCAATGGATCCAACAGATCCGGTTAAATATGACTACGCCCTGTTTGGATTGGGTGTTTTTGAAAAATTTTAAAAAGAAGACCTATCTTTAAGCTCATTTATTAAACAATTCATAATGAAACTCAAATTACTAACACTATTCTTACTCTCAGTTATTAGTGGTTTTGCACAAAACAGAACAATTCCTGCAGACACCTTGATTACAACTACACATTCCGTAGAAGTTAAAGGGCAAAAAATTGATTATGACGCTACCTTTGGAATGCAGCCCGTTTGGGACGACAAAGGTGAATTGGTTGCGTCCTTATCCTTTACGTATTACAAACGCAACAATATCAAGGACAATAATCGTCCGATAATTTTCTCTTTTAACGGTGGCCCTGGGTCTGCTTCCGTTTGGATGCACATTGCTTATACCGGGCCAAAAATGTTGAATATTGACGAGGAAGGCTACCCGCTGCAACCTTACGGCGTTAAAGACAACCCGCATTCCATCATTGATGTAGCAGACATTGTATTTGTAGACCCTGTAAACACGGGGTATTCAAGAAGCATTGCCAATAAAGAAGGAAAATTACCTGATAATAAACTGTTCTTTGGAATCAATGCAGACATCAAGTACCTAGCTTCTTGGATGAATACTTTTGTGACTAGACATAACCGATGGCAATCACCTAAATATATTGTTGGCGAAAGCTATGGAGGTACCCGTGTTATGGGACTATCTTATGAGCTTCAAAATGCCCAAAGCATGTACTTAAATGGTGTGATCATGGTATCTCCTGCAGATTATAAGGTATTGACCTCTGGGAATCCAATATCGGATGCGGTTCACGTACCGTATTACACGGCAACTGCATGGTATCATAAAATGCTTCCTTCACACTTACAGAACAAGGACCTTGAAGACATTCTTCCAGAAGCCGAAAAGTTTGCTATCAACACCTATCTACCTGCAATTTCTAGAGGAGGCTTTATTTCTTCCGAAGAAAAAGTGGCCATAGCTAAACAATTGTCAAACTATTCAGGACTTAGCGAAGATATCATCCTTAAAAATAATTTAAGAGTGCCATCAAGCTTCTTTTGGAAAGAATTATTGAGAGATAAGGGAATGATTATAGGAAGACTTGATTCGCGCTATTTAGGAATTGATTATGACGATGCAGCCGATAGCCCAAGCTATAATCCAGAATTAGACTCTTGGTTACATTCCTTCACCCCGCCCATAAACATGTACATTAAAAATGAATTGAAATTCGAAACCGATGTGCCTTATCACATGTTGGCCAATGTACATCCTTGGGATCGCCAAAACGACAACACTCGCGAAGGCTTAAGAATGGCCATGGCCCAAAATCCTTATTTAAAAGTGTTTTTTCAATCTGGATATTATGATGGCGCCACCACCTATTTCAACGCCAAGTACACCATGTGGCAAATTGATCCGAGTGGTAAAATGAAAGACCGCTTTAGCTTTAAAGGCTACAGAAGTGGACATATGATGTACTTAAGACAGGAAGACTTAAAAACCGCCAATGAAGACCTTAGGATCTTCATAAAAAACTCCCTGTCTAACGGGAAAGCTGCAAAATATTAGAAAGTGTTTTATTCAAAACAAAAAGAGCCCGATTAAATTTCGGGCTCTTTTTTTATCGTGAACTATTTGCTTACATGTTCTCTCTTTGGTTTAACCAAGTATTTCGTAAGGTAATTTGCTTTTTAGTAGCATTAGGGTTTTCAACCAACACTCTATTAGTGGTAAATGTAGGCGTTAAAGTGGTTTTAATTTCGATTGTCTCTCCATCCCTTTCAAGTGTAACATCTACTTGCTTACCAGTTTCCCAAGCAAAAATCTGGCTTACTACAAATTTTATATTCATGTCAGAAATATTAAAGCCATTGATGCCAACCAATTTATCGCCCGACAGCACTCCCTGCTCTCTCCAAAAGGAATTATCTTCAACGTTATCTGTAAAAAACATTTCTTGTGTTTCCTTATTTCTATCCATAACCAAGCCGTTGGCTGCTTGAACATAATTAGTCGCTACTTTGGTGTCTTCGTAATGCAACCCTACCTTTTCAAAAAATTCATCATAATTGATCGGCTCACTTCCTACGACGTGATTTTGCAAGAAGGCTGCAACTGAAGGATAGGTCATTTTTGAAATTTCATCAATAATGCTATCATCTTCAAAAGGTTTGTTTTTGCCATATTTTGCAGATAATTCTTTGATTAAGGACAACATGCTTCTTTCGCCATCACTTTCCTCTCTCATTAAAATATCCAAACACATTCCTATTAAAGCTCCCTTTTGATATACGTTTACATAATTGTAGGCATATGGCTCTTCGGTAATGTTTTCACTCATTTCAGTAAAACTCAAGGCGTCATTAAAATATCCAGAGCGTTTTATTTTACCATCCATCGTTGCGAAGAAATCCGCCGACGTCACCAAACCTTCATACACTTGAAAATGTTGTGCAAAATATTCCGTAACTCCTTCGTACATCCATAAATGCTTAGAGAACGTTGGATTGTTGTAATCGAAGTAATGGATGTCTTCAGAATGCACTGTAAGCGGTGTTACAATATGAAAAAACTCATGAGAGACCACATCCACCATAGATTGGGCTAGCGATTCCTTTGTATCCCATTCCCTTAAAACTACTACCGTAGACGTATGGTGTTCCAAAGCTCCAAAACCCTTGGGTGCTTTAGCACTCCCATCAGACAAATACAAATAAATATCATATCTAGGCGTACTGTTAATGGATCCCAAATAGTTTTTCTGGGCTTCCATCATTTGATACATGGTTTCTTTTAGGCTTTCGGCTGTATGCTTCTTATTAGGAGAATACACACTCAACACTATCTTGATGTCTCCTACCATAAATTCCTCCACATCCAATTTTCCATACATCATTGGATTATCGGTAATATCGAAATAACGTGGTGCAAAATAACTTGTTGTGATTTTTTCCCCATCAGAACTGGCGCTTTCTGCAACTTTTTGCAAAGCCGAAGTTCTTTCAAAATTGGTTGGAGATACCACATCTAGCGCATACTGGCTATTTTTAAGATTGTCAAAATACCCAATAAATCCATGAAGATTTAGAACATAGTTATTAGGTTCAATGTTTGTACCACCGGGAGAAAACAAATTTGGATAATTGGGATTACTTTCAACATCGAAAGAATCATTTACCCAATACGTCAACTTATCCAATTGAGTAGCGTTAGGAATTACCCAAGTGTTTTTGTCAACTTTTTCAACTGGAAGCACCTTACCATCATAATCTAAGGCTTTAAAATCATCTACAAAAGCACCAAAATCACTGATATCGTAAGTTCCTTGAACTACGCGAGGCAATCTATAGGTTACGGTATCTTGGATAAAACGTCCCGGATTAATAGTTACAGGTACCTTATCATTCACAACAGCGGTTAAGTCCATGGAGGATTCAATTGGGTTTGCAATTGCTAATTCATTTGAAGTTCTTGGGGAGGAACCACAGGATATCATCATCATTCCAAACCCTATTAGGGCTATCACTTTCTTCATATACTCATTTTTTTAAAACGAGGTGCAAATCTACGCAATCGGATGCATTTTTTCAGTAAAGGTTTTGTTAAAATATTTTTGTATGTACCTTAGTACCATGCAACAAGACCTCATAAGTGTGTTAACACCGTTTAAAAATACAGCCGATTTTTTACCCTCCTGTATCAAGTCCATTCAAAGCCAAACATATACATTTTGGGAACTAATAATTGTGGATGACAACTCATCAGATAACAGTTACGATATTGTAAATTCTTACGCCGTTAAAGACCCTCGGATTAAATTATTTAAAAACAGTGGGGCGGGAATTATCTCAGCACTTCGTTTAGCTTTTGAAAATAGTCAAGGCGAATTCATTACGCGTATGGATAGTGACGATATCATGGCGCCCAACAAATTACAAACTATGGCAACTGACCTTAAAATACACGGAAAAGGACATATTGCTTTGGGGCTTGTGAATTATTTTTCTGATATGGGTGATTTGGGCAATGGATTTCAACGTTACGAAACCTGGCTCAACAATCTTACCGGAACAGGTAAAAATTTTAAGGAAATCTACAAAGAATGTGTCATCCCCTCCCCATGCTGGATGGTTTACAGGACTGACTTGACCATCTGTAAAGCCTTCGAGCCTAATCGTTACCCTGAAGATTACGATTTGGCCTTTCGTTTTTATAAAGGGCAATTGAAATGCATCCCTAGCAACAACGTGTTGCATCATTGGCGGGACTACCCCAATAGAGCATCCAGAACAGATGAACATTACTCCAAAAACCACTTTATTCCCTTAAAAATTCGGTATTTTCTTAAATTGGATTATAGAAGCACTAGGCCTTTAGCACTTTGGGGAGCTGGCAATAAAGGAAAAATGGTTGCCCGAAAACTAATAGCAAAAGAAATTTCCTTTGTATGGCTTTGCAATAATGAAAGGAAAATCGGAAAACATATTTACGGTCAGGAACTTCACAATTTTGAAAAGCTAAGAACCTTAAATCAACCACAATGTATTATAACCGTGGCCAATCCAGATGAACAAGCCAAAATCACCCAACACTTACAATCTTTAGGTATGAAACTCATGGTAGACTACTATTTCTTTTGTTAAAATTCTTAAAAGCTAAAGAGTATAATCGTCTATCATTTTCTATATTTGATACTTGTACAATTAAACACATCGGATGCAATTTAAATACCCGGAACTCCTTTACGCGCTATTCCTACTTATCATTCCTATAATTGTTCATTTGTTTCAATTAAGACGCTTTGAAAAAGTGCCTTTCACCAATGTACAGTTTTTAAAGAATGTAACACTACAAACCCGTAAAAGTTCACAAATTAAAAAATGGCTTATACTCATAACTAGATTGTTGTTACTAACTGCTATTATCATTGCATTTGCACAGCCTTTCATTACAAAATCCAACAACTTTAATAGCAGTACGGAAACCGTTATTTACTTAGATAATTCCTTTAGTATGGACGCTAAGGGGAAAAACGGAACCTTATTGAATACGGCTGTACAAGACCTTTTAGAAACGGTTCCTGAAAATGACCCGATTACCTTCTTTACTAATAACTCCTACCACCCTAACACAACTATAAAAGCCTTAAGAAATGAATTGATTCGATTAAAAACATCTTCCAATCAACTCACCTACGAAGCAGCTGTTTTAAAAGGCAAAAAAGCTTTTTCCAACGACAAAAGCTCCACAAAAAATTTGGTAATGATATCTGACTTTCAAGAAAAAGGAACTCCTTTCAACTTAAAGGCAGACAGCACGTTTCATCTAAATACAGTACAATTGGAACCGGTAAATACTAGAAACGTGAGTATTGATAGCGCCTACATTTCCAAAAGAGATGTTGAAAACATAGAATTAACCATTGCTTTAAATAATCACAATCAAAACATTTCAAATCAATCAGTTTCATTATTTAACAACGATAATTTACTAGCTAAAAATTCTGTCGCTTTTGAAGAAGGTAATACAGCTATTTTCACACTTCCTATTAACCAAGAAATAGATGCTAAATTGGTAATTGATGATCCTAACCTACTTTATGACAACACACTTTATTTCAATTTAAACCAACAGGATAAGATCAAAGTCCTATCTATAAACGAAGAGGACGATGCTTTTTTAGGAAAAATATTTACCGATGACGAATATGAGTATACCTCTTCCCTCTTCAAGTCCTTGGATTACAACATTATTGAGGATCAAAATTTAATTGTAATTAATGAACTGAAAGATATTCCAATGTCACTCACTACTGCATTAAAGGCTTACAATGACAACGGTGGAAATATTTTAATAATTCCTTCAGGTAAAACGAACTTAAATACTTTAAATCAATTATTTACAAATCTAAAGATAGATTCATTTAGCGACTTTATTGAAAGTGAAAAGAACATTACAAACATCAATTTCGACCACCCCCTTTTCACAAACGTATTCGACAAAAAAGTAAGCAATTTTCAATACCCAAAAACCAATTCTTACTTTACATTACAATCGGCGAATACTACTTCTGCTATTTTGAAATTTGAAGATGGTTCACCATTCTTATCGCAATATGGTCATGTGTTCGTTTTTTCTGCTCCATTGAATGATGATAATTCCAATTTTAAAAATTCACCATTGATTGTTCCGGTCATATATAACATAGGAAAGCAAAGTTTGAAATTACCGCAATTGTATTACACCTTAGGGAAAGAAAATACAATCGACATCAACACCCGACTCCAACAAGACGATATCCTTTCTTTGAAAAGTGACGAACAGTCTATAATTCCTTTGCAGCAAACTTTCATGAACAAGGTGGAAATGAAAACTAATGAATTTCCTGAAACTGCTGGAATTATCTCGGTTGTCAATAACGATAAGACACTCAAAAAGTTAAGCTTCAACTACGACAGAAGCGAAAGCCAATTAACATACTACAACCTATCCTCTGTTGATGGAATTACGAGCAGCAATAGCGTTTCCTCTATGATTAACGACATAAAAAGTGCCTCTAATGTTAATGAGCTATGGAAATGGTTTGTTATTTTTGCAGTAGCTTTTTTAATCATTGAAATGCTTATCTTAAAATTCCTAAAATGACCTTACTTATAAAATCTGCAACAATAGTTGATTCCAAAAGCGATTTTCACAATCAAACTGTTGATATTCTCATTGAAGAGGGGAAAATATCCCAAATTTCAGAAACCATTCCAAACTCCAAAAACTACGAAGAATTAACCCTGGAGAACCTTCATGTTTCCCAAGGATGGTTTGATAGCAGTGTAAGTTTTGGAGAGCCAGGTTATGAAGAACGTGAAACGATTGCAAACGGATTAAAAACCGCTGCCCTCTCAGGCTTTACAGACGTTGCGGTAAATTCCAACACCCACCCTGTTGTAGACTGTAATACGGACATTTCATTCCTAAAAGCCAAATCTTTTGGAAATGCGGTAAACCTTCATCCAGTAGGAGCTTTAACAAGAAACAGTGATGGTGTTGATTTGGCAGAATTATACGATATGCAAAATGCCGGTGCCGTTGCGTTCTATGATTACCAAAAGCCTATCTCCAACCCTAACCTTGTTAAAATTGCGCTGCAATATGCTGGCAACTTTGGCGGTTTGGTATTATCGTTTCCTCAGGAATCAAAAATAACAGGTCTTGGGGTAATGAATGAGCATATAACTAGTACTTCTCTTGGTTTAAAAGGAAATCCTGCCCTAGCGGAAGAATTACAAATAGCTCGTGATCTTTTCATTTTGGAATATACAGAAGGTAAATTACACATACCCACCATCTCTACAGCCAAATCTGTAGACTTGATTAGAAAAGCGAAAGCAAAGAACTTAAATGTGACTTGTAGTGTTGCGGCACACAATCTCGTGTTTACCGATGAAAACCTCGTAGGTTTTGACACCAATTTTAAAGTATTACCACCTTTGAGAACGCAAGAAGATATTGCGGCCCTTATTGAAGGCTTAAAAGACGGTACAATTGATATGGTTACCAGCGATCACAATCCCTTGGATATAGAACATAAAAAAGTGGAGTTTGACCACGCCCTCTACGGAACCACTGGTTTAGAAAGTGCATTTGGCGCCTTAAACTCAACTTTAACCACCAAAAAAACCGTAGAACTACTTACCAACGGAAAAGAACGTTTTGGCATAAAAAATCATCCAATACATATTGGTGAAACAGCTTGCCTAACTCTATTTAATCCTGATGAAACCTATACATTTTCATCTGAAGACATTTTAGCTACTTCCAAGAACAGCTGCTTCCTAGACCATAAACTAAAAGGAAAGGCTTACGGAATTTTTGCAAATGATCAATTGGTTATAAAATAATGACAGAACAAACAATTAAAGAAGGAAAGGGACTTGCTATAGTGAGTTACCTAACACTTATTGGAACGCTTATCGCGTTTATCATTAATAATGACAAAAAAAATCCGTTTACATCCTTTCACATCAGACAGGCGCTAGGGTTATGGCTTCTTGAAATGCTTATCGGCTATTTCATTGGTGGGTTTGACAGCTGGATGATTACCTTATCTTTTTGGGCCTTTTTCATGATTTTATTTTTTTACGGAATTTTGGGGGCAGTTACAGGTAAATTGTATTCTGTTCCCGTATTAGGCCCCTTCTTTCAAAAATTATTTGCTTCGATAGGAAAATGACAAATTTAGCTTTATACCACATTACCAGACCTTCTTCTTTAAAAGAAAATGCACCGTTATTGATTATGTTTCATGGTTATGGCAGTGACGAAAACGACTTGTATTCATTTGCTTCAGAATTACCAGAGGAACTGTTCATTATTTCTGTAAGAGCGCCCTACCCTATGCAGCCTTACGGCAATGCTTGGTACGCCATTAATTTTGATGCAGAAATGAACAAATGGAATGACAATGTACAGGCTGCTCAATCCCGTGATTTAATTGCAACCTTTATCGATCAAGCCTGCGATACTTATCCTGTAAACAAAGATAACGTCACGCTTTTAGGGTTTAGCCAAGGAAGTATTTTGAGTTATGCTGTGGCGATGACCTACCCTGAAAAAGTAAAGAATGTGATTGCTTTGAGCGGTTATATCAATGAAGAAATCTTACCCGAAAACTTAGAGGCAAAGGATTTTAGCTCATTGGATATTTATGCATCACATGGAAGTGTAGATCAAGTAATCCCTGTGGAGTGGGCTCGCAGAATTCCAAAATTCTTAAGCGCCCACAATATCAAACACGCCTATTCTGAATTTCCTGTAGGGCACGGTGTTGCCCCACAGAACTTCTACGAATTCAGAAAATGGTTATCTGGACGTATTTAGATTGAAGATGGTGGATACATAAAGTACTCCACCACTTTAAATTTAAGCTCCTCTGACTCTGATATTTCATAGGTCAAGAAAATTTGTCCCCAATATTTCCCGTCACTAAAATCGGCAATGATCCATTTATGGTTCAATAGCTTGATTTTATTGATCATCATCTTTCCATCCGTCATTGAGGCATAAGGTACTAAAGGATGGTCGTCTCCTTCATAAACATTCAATTTATAAATTTCATCCTTAATAAAAGGAATCAACTCTTCTACATCGTAACCCTTGTTTTCGAAATAGGAAAGTGCATCCTCATCGTTTTCAATATCGAAGTACATCAACTCCAAATTTTCATCATGCAAAGCTTCAATTTCCGTTTTGTCCTTTTCTAATTTTTCCTTTAGCTGTTTGATGTCCTTTTCATAGGAATCCAGAATATTTTTAGAATTCGCATATTGGAAAACAATCAACAATACCGAAAAAATAAACAGGTACATAAAAATTCTGCTCTTCATAGTTTAAATAGAAATTTGTAGGTTATCATACGCCAAGAAAACGTTGCTTGGCAATTTTTGTTGTACGTCGTCGTGAAATCCCAAAAGATGACTTATATGTGTGAGATACGCTTTCCCCGGATTCACCCGTTCTATAAAATTTAGGGCTTCTTCTAAATTGAGATGTGACATATGAGGCTCTATACGCAGTGCATTCACTACCAAAACTTTTAAATCCTTTAGTTTCTCCACCTCTTCATCAGTAATGGTCTTCATATCTGTTAAATAGGCAAAATCACCAAATCGAAAACCAAATACCTGAAGTTTGTGATGCATTAAATTAACGGGTATAATTTCTAAACCTCCCAAAGTAAAAGGGGTATTGGCAATAATATTGGATATCACGCCTGGTGCTCCTGGATATTTATTTTCGGTTTCAAAAATATAATCAAACCTTCTCTCAAGTCCTTTAATAACGCGCTCGTGGGCATAAATGGGCATGTCGCCTTGCCTAAAATTAAAGGGTCTAATATCATCCAGTCCCGCTGTATGGTCTGCATGTTCATGAGTAAAGATTATACCGTCCAATTTTGTACATCCAGCCCTTAGCATTTGTTGCCTAAAATCGGGACCGCAATCCACTACATAGGCATGATCACCCCACTCCACCAACACAGAAACCCGCAACCTCTTATCTTTAGGGTTTTCACTTAAACACACGGGATGTGTACTACCAATAATAGGGATTCCCTGCGATGTACCGGTGCCTAAAAACGTAACTTTCAAATCATCTGAGTTTGGAACAAAAATAATGTTATTTTTTTGTTTACCATGGTATTTTAATACCTTTGTGGCATACTAAAAACCCGGATTTAAAAAGATGGAAATAACCTTAAAGGGAGATAAAGAATTCGATGATGTACCTTCGTTAAAGTCGAAAGCACTTCGAATAAACCTTAATGAGAATATTTATGGAACTTTTGCCGAAATTGGCGCTGGACAAGAAACGGTACGTCAATTTTTCAGAGCGGGAGGCGCTTCTGGGACCATCGCCAAAGCTATGTCTGCTTATGACAAAGACTTTAGTGATGCCATCTATGGAATTGAAGACGATAAGCGTTACGTAACCGAAGCCCGTTTGCGTAAAATGCTTAACCATGAGGTTAACTTAATAGAAAAACGACTTCCTAGGGATAAACACCCTCACAAATTATTCTTTTCGTATGCCAACACCGTGGCTACCATAGATTTTGCGAAAAATTATAAGGGACACGGTTGGGTAGGAATTAAATATCAAGTTGATCCAGAGCAAGAATACAACGAGATTATTCTTCACTTGCGTTTTAAAGAAAATGATGCAAGATTGCAACAAGAAACCTTGGGTGTACTTGGTACAAACTTGATTTATGGTGCTTTTTATAAGTATAATGAACCTAAGAAACTCTTAAGGTATTTATATGACCACTTGGACAAAGACCAATTAGAAATTGACACTATCAACTTCAGTGGTCCCATCTTTAGTGAGGTTGATAACCGTTTGATGAGTTTACAATTGGTAAAAAATGGCATGACCGATGCCGTAATGTTTGCTCCGGACGGTAACAATGTACTCCCCGCTCGAGTGTTGTACAAAAAGAATATTTTGGCATTCCGAGGAAGCTTTAGACCTGTTACCAAAGTGAATATGGACATGTTCCATAAATCTCATGACATGTTCATTAAGGAAAATAAAGTAGATGCCAAGAACACTCAGGTGGTATTTGAAATTACACTTTCCAATTTACGTGCCGAAGGAGAAATCAACGAGCAGGACTTTATGGACCGTGCTAAACTATTATGTTCTTTGGGACAAACGGTACTAATTTCCAATTTCCAGGAATATTATCGTTTAGTTGAGTATTTCTCGCAATATTCTAAAAATAGAATGGGATTGGCCATGGGCGTTAACAACTTGGTAGATATTTTTGATGAGAAATACTATCGTCATTTAAGTGGAGGTATTTTGGAAGCCTTTGGAAAATTATTCTTCAAGGATTTACGCGTATACCTTTACCCTATGATGAACAAAGACGGTACATTGGTGACCAGCGAAAACCTGAAAGTACACCCTAGAATGAAGGAACTTTACAAGTTCTTTAAATACAATGGAAAGGTAGTTGACATTACCGATTATGATCCTAGTATTTTATCCATCTTCTCTAGAAAGGTACTTAAAATGATTACAGAAAGTGAAGACGGTTGGGAAAACATGTTACCAGAAGGTGTTGCCAAATTAATAAAAGAAGAAAACTTATTTGGATTTGAAACCGAAGAAGTTTATCACGAAGAATAGTGTAATAACTATTGAAACAATAAATAAAAGACCTTTTGAAACTATCAAAAGGTCTTTTCTCTTTATGCCAAAATTTGATCTGTGTGAGCTTTTGTTTTTACTTTAAGAATAACATCTTCAATAATTCCATTCTCATCAATAATAAAGGTGGTTCTATGGATTCCATCATACTCACGCCCCATAAATTTCTTAGGTCCCCAAACCCCATAGGCGTTAATAACCTGCTTATCCTCATCAGCTAAAAGTGGATAAGGGAAATCATATTTGTTTTTAAAATTGGATTGTCTTTTTTCCGAATCTGCGCTAACGCCCAAAATATCATAGCCCAAGGCTTTGAAGCGCTCATAGTTTTCACTTAAATTACAAGCTTCAGCTGTACAACCAGGTGTACTCGCTTTCGGATAAAAGAAAAGTACTAACTTTTTACCTTTATAATCGCTTAGTGTTACGGTGTTTCCTTGTTCGTCTTTTGCCGTAAAATCTGGAGCTTTATCTCCTATCTTTAATTGGGTCATAATTATTAACTTTGAAGTTTGTACAAAAATACAATTTATGACCAAGCAAGAAAAAGTGGACTTTGTAATTACCACTTTAAAAGACCTATATCCAACAATTCCTATTCCATTAGACCATAAAGACCCCTACACTCTATTGATTGCGGTGCTAATGTCTGCACAAAGTACCGATGTAAGAGTCAACCAAATTACGCCTTTACTGTTTGAAAGAGCTGATAACCCATATGATATGGTTAAACTTTCAATTGAAGAAATAAGGGACATTATAAAGCCCGTAGGCCTGTCTCCTATGAAAAGTAAAGGTATTCATGGCTTATCGGAAATTTTAATTGAAAAACATAATGGCGAAGTGCCACAGACGTACGAAGCATTAGAGGCATTACCCGCCGTAGGCCATAAAACAGCGGCAGTTGTACTTTCCCAAGCCTTTGGGATTCCAGCTTTTCCAGTAGACACTCACATACACCGATTGATGTACCGTTGGAATTTGAGCAATGGCAAAAACGTGACACAAACCGAAAAGGATGCCAAAAGATTGTTCCCAGAAGCATTATGGAATGACCTTCACTTGCAGATTATTTGGTACGGAAGAGAATACTCTCCTGCCAGAGGTTGGGATCTCGACAAAGATATTATTACCAAAACCATTGGTAGAGCTTCTGTAATCAATGACTATTATAAAATGAAAAAGCCCTGATTTCTCAGGGCTTTCAAAGTTTAGTTTAGAAGTGCTTCAAACTTCAATTTATTACAATGTATAACACTTAAAGCCTTTGAATAGTTTAAAAGAAAATCTACGGTTTCTTTTTTAGGATTAAGATTATCTTTTTTTGGGGGTGTGCATTCTGAGTAAAGTTTTGCCATTATTAAATTTTTAGGTTCTTATAATCTAAATAACGCACAAAAAATCACTTTATTATATCAATTTGTTAAAATTATATTATTTTTTTCAATTACCTTTCTCAAATTGATTAATGCATAGCGCATTCTACCTAAAGCAGTATTAATACTTACGCCTGTAACATCCGAAATTTCCTTAAAACTCATGTCTTTGTACATGCGCATTACCAAAACCTCTTTTTGATCTTCCGGCAGTTCTTCAATAAGACGTCTTATATCACTTTCCACCTGATTTTTAATAATCTGCTTTTCGGCATTTAAAGCACCATCTCCCAAAACGGAAAAAATACTGAATTCCCCAGTATTGTCAAATTTCGGCATCCTGTTGCTCTTTCTAAAGTGATCAATTACCAAATTGTGGGCAATACGCATTACCCAAGGAAGAAATTTTCCTTCCTCATTATATTTCTTCAATTTCAAGGTTTTAATAACCTTAATAAAGGTATCCTGAAAAATATCTTCGGTAACATCTCTATCCAAGACTTTGGAATAGATAAAACTGTAAATCTTTTGTTTGTGCCTATAAATAAGTACGGAAAGAGCGTTCTCATCTCCGTTAATATAATTCCTTACTAAAACAGCATCAGTGATAAGTTCGTTTTTCATAATAATTACTTTAATGGCTCGAAGTAAACTTCCTAGCTTGGGGTTAATTTTCTAAAGTAATATTATGTTATAGGCAAGTGTTTTTTTGATTGCTTGAGCTCCAAATATAACAACTATAAAAACAAAAAAGCAAAATTTAACACTAAACTTTAACATTTTGTTTATACTAAAACCTGCATTTCCTGCAAAACGTTATACAATTTTTACCCTTTTTTAGGATGCAATACGTTTTCATTTTAACGATGTGAAATTAATTTATTCAGATAAAATACTTGTAGTATCTTTGCAAATCTATAAGTAAAAGGCACTATGAGCATTAATATTTCCGAAGTAAATCCAAAAGAGAATATCATCATCAAAGGCGCAAAACTTCACAACTTAAAAAATATTGATGTCGTTATTCCCAGAAATAAATTGGTGGTAATCACAGGACTATCGGGTTCTGGCAAATCTAGTTTGGCTTTTGACACCCTTTACGCCGAAGGACAAAGGCGTTATGTAGAAAGTCTGTCCAGTTATGCCCGTCAGTTTTTAGGAAGACTCAACAAACCTAAGGTGGATTACATTAAGGGTATTGCCCCAGCTATTGCTATAGAACAAAAAGTGAATTCTACCAATCCGCGATCTACGGTAGGAACCACTACCGAAATTTACGATTACCTAAAACTCTTATTTGCACGTATTGGCAAGACCTACTCTCCTATTTCAGGCAATGAGGTGAAGAAGCATACTACACAAGATGTTTTAAAATATATTAAGCAATTTGAAGATGGTGAAAAATTACTGCTCCTCTCTCCTATTATTCTTGAAGAAGGGCGTACCATGGAGAACAAACTTAAAGTATTACAGCAACAGGGCTACGCAAGAGTTAAACATGAAAATGACGTTCTAAGAATTGAAGATGCTCTTCAAAACGCATTGACTGCAGATGTTGTTTTGGTGGTAGACCGAGTTATAGTCAGACACGAAGAAGATTTTTACAATCGATTGGCAGATGCCATTGAAACAGCCTTTTTTGAAGGGAAAGGTTCGTGTACCATAGAAGCACTTTCCAACGGAGAGCAACGTACCTACAATAACAAATTTGAATTGGACGGTATGACCTTTTTGGAGCCTAACGTCCATTTATTCAGTTTTAACAACCCTTACGGTGCCTGTCCAAAATGCGAAGGTTACGGAGATGTAATAGGCATTGATGAAGATTTGGTCATCCCAAATACAGGATTGTCGGTATATGAAAATGCTATCTTTCCTTGGAGAGGAGAAAGTATGAGTTGGTATAGAGACCAATTGGTGAACAACTCGCATAAATTTGATTTTCCAATCCACAAACCTTACTATCAATTATCCGAAGCTCAAAAACAATTGGTATGGGAAGGAAACAAATACTTTGAAGGCTTGAATTCCTTTTTTGAAGAACTGGAAGCCAAAGCTTATAAAATTCAGAACAGAGTTATGTTGTCCCGTTACCGAGGGAAAACAAAGTGTACCGTATGTCATGGAAAACGTTTAAGAAGTGAAGCCAATTACGTAAAAATTGGAGGCGCAACGATAACTGATTTAGTAGAACTGCCACTAAGCCAATTAGCTGATTTTTTTGATGCTCTTGAATTAAACCAATACGACACAAAAATTGCTGAGCGTCTGCTAAAGGAAATCACTAACCGCCTGTCATTCCTTAAAAATGTAGGGCTTGAGTATTTAACCCTAAACAGACGTTCCAATACTTTATCTGGAGGAGAAAGCCAACGTATCAACCTTGCCACGTCCCTTGGAAGTAGTTTGGTGGGCTCCATGTATATTTTGGACGAACCAAGTATAGGTCTTCACCCAAAAGATACTCAAAAACTAATTAAAGTACTTGAAGCCCTTCGTGATTTGGGAAATACGGTGATTGTGGTAGAACATGATGAAGATATCATGAACGCCGCCGATGAAATTATTGACATAGGCCCAGAAGCAGGAACTTTTGGAGGTGAAGTGGTTGCTACTGGAACTTACAAGGATATTTTAGCTTCCAAATCACTGACTGCTCAATATTTAAACGGCCAACTGGAAATTAAAGTACCTCAAAAAAGACGCACTTCAAAATACCACATCGACATTATTGGAGCTAGAGAGAATAACCTTCAGAACATTGACGTAAGATTTCCTTTGGAAATGCTCACGGTGATTACCGGTGTTTCTGGTAGTGGAAAAAGTACCTTGATCAAGAAGATTCTCTTTCCTGCCATTCAAAAGAAATTAACTGATTTTAGTGATAAACCAGGCCAATTCACAGAACTGCAAGGCAACTTTAAAAACATAAAGCATGTCGAGTTTGTAGACCAAAATCCAATCGGGAGATCTTCTCGCTCTAACCCAGTTACATACATCAAAGCTTACGATGATATTAGAGCATTATTTGCTTCTCAAAAACTGAGTAAGATCCGCAATTATCAAGCCAAGCACTTTAGCTTTAATGTGGATGGTGGCCGTTGCGAAACTTGTAAAGGAGAAGGTGAAGTTACTATAGAAATGCAGTTTATGGCTGATGTGCACCTAACCTGCGAGACCTGTAACGGCAAACGTTTTAAAAAGGACATATTAGAGGTAACCTTTGAAGGTAAGACCATCGACGATATTTTAAACCTTACCATAGATGAGGCTATTGCATTCTTTTCTGAACATAAAGAAACAAGAATTCAGTCTAAGCTTCAGCCCCTTCAAGATGTTGGTTTGGGCTATGTTACCTTGGGTCAAAGTTCTTCAACGCTTTCGGGAGGTGAAGCACAACGAATTAAACTAGCTTCTTTCCTTGGGAAGGGAAGCAAAAGTGATAACGCTCTCTTCATTTTTGACGAACCTACAACAGGACTTCATTTCCATGACATCCAAAAATTGCTCAAATCTTTTCAGGCCCTAATTGACAAAGGGCATTCCATTATTGTTATTGAGCATAATTTGGATCTTATTAAATGTGCCGATTTTATAATTGATTTAGGTCCAGAAGGCGGCCAACACGGAGGACAACTGGTAGCTGTGGGTACCCCAGAAGAAATTGTAAGAAATGAACACTCTATTACAGGTAAATTTCTCAAAGAAAAACTTTAATCGATTTTAACAGATTCCAGACTTTTTATTCCTCTAAAAAACAGTATCTTGCGCCCACGCTGAAAGCAATTGAAACCCCTTTAATTTATTAATCTACATATAGCAGGGAGCTTGTCTCATTCGTTTGAGACAAGCTTCTTTAGTAAAACATAAATGCTGAAACTCCCATTACAATTACTGCCAACGGAATTACAAACATCAAGAAGCTAAAGGATACAATACTAGCCTTTAAAAAACTTAAAAACCATCCTTGCCTATAGAACTTTTTAATGGCAATCAATAAATAAAAGAAGGTTGAAAACATAATAAAACTGTTTATCCAACCTGGAAACCCTTTCCAAACCAAATTACAGATTACCAATATGCTAAAAACCATGAATAAGAAAGAGAAAAAGTAAAAGGTAAAAACCAGATGGTGCGCATACTTTCCCTTTCGATAGAAAAACAACTTTAAAATTAGTGCAAAAATTGGAAGCAAAATAAACATGGAAATAGGAATGCTATCATAAAATGCTTGCAAAATAGAGCCTCCACTCCTATTCTTATAAAATTTTAATGCTTGGTGATACAAACGCCTGGTAAAAGCACTGTCGTCGTCGTCCATTCCCATTTCTTTATAAATATCCTCATCAGGAGCACCAGAAGCAATTAAAGAATCTATGGCTTCCTGATTAAAATTGAATCCAGTTTTAAGCACCTCTTTTTCTTTTGGCGCCTTCAAGGAATCCAAAACCTTAAAACCAGATTCGTCCAATTGGAAACCAACCTTGGAATCTTTCAGTTTTTGATTTACCTCTGCAACTGTTACCGAATCTGAAACTGCTCGTTTAATAGAATCTAAATATTCTTTTTTATGCTCAAATTCGGATTTTAGAGCTGTATCCAACTTTTGAGTTTGTTCTCTAGTAACAAATGAGAACACGAAGAAAAAAACAACCGAAATAAACAGATACATCTGTGCAGGATGCAAATACAACAAGCGTTTTCCGCCAATAAATTTACTTGCCAAATAGCCAGGCCTGGTCATTAAGGGAATAAAACTCTTAAAAAAACGGGCATCAAAAGAAAAGTAATTACTGATGGTATTATAGAACAAAACTCCTAAAGTTAACTGTTCATCAACCTTTTGACCGCAATAGGGACAAAACTCAAATTGAGCATCAAAATTATTTTCACAATTTTTACAAGTAATCTCAGATTGATCCATCTGCTATGATTTGCTGGTTAGCAAGTTAAAAGTAATAAAAAGAATTTTACTACATATTATAAGGAATAGATAAAATCAATAAATCCAGATTATAGCACCCAAATAAAAAAAGACCTTTAAAAGGCCTTTTAAAATTTTTAACTCAATTGGACTATCTGGCCACAAAATCACCTAAGAAAATAAAAATATGCCCCGTAGTACTATCAATTTGCAAATTGTATGTGTTTGGGTAGTTATTCCCCGGCTTTTCAAACTGCAAAGGTTGTGTAAAATCGCAAAATAACTCCGTAGCGGTTTGTAAAAAGTCCAAAGCAAACTTTGTTTCAACAAATACATATTTTTTATTATTGAAAATTTAATCGACGGACCATTCAATAAAACACAACCAATACCTAACTGATAAATAGGTTATTTAACCTATTAAATCACATCGTCCTGATCTGATTGTTGAGTATACATTGTAAAGGCAAATCATATTTGGCACGCTGTTTGTTTTGTATAAACTGAACCCTTAAAATCATCTATTATGAAAAAGATTATTTTATTATTTACGAGTTTACTTCTAGCAGGTGTATCTGTATTCGCAACATCTACTTACAGCAACAATACTATTTCCCACACCTATGCAGGAGGTTATGGTAATTCTTTCATTTTTACGGAAGGTGGAATAGAATTTTCCATATTTCCAGATGGCCAATTCGATTTTTATGTTCCCAAATATGGACCCGATGTAAATGTGGCTTTCAATTCACCAAATTTCTCAATAAGCTTTAATTCTGGATATAACTACAGTCCTTTTATTCAGTATGACGACTTTGGAGCAATCATTCAAATTGAACATGTGCCTATTTTTTATGATTACTACGGAAGAATTGTAAGAGCAGGAAACGTAAATATCCACTATAACAACTTTGGTCGTATTGCAAGAATAGGCGGTTTATATGTTCATTACAATAACTACCGAACCTATACCCATTGTACTGGTTATATAAATGTTTATAACCGAGCCTATGTGTATCGACCATGGCATAGATACTATGTGGTTCCGTCCTACAATTATTGCATGGTAAGTCCTAAACCTTATAGAAGGCATTATACACCAGTAAGACATAATTATTACAGACCTTACCATAACAATGCTAGACCCGTTAATGTTAATGGACGCAGAAGTGCTGTAGCAATTAATTCTAGACGTACCAACGCACAACAAAACCGAACTCATGAGCGTTATAGACAAGAATCCACACCGCAAAGACGTGTGGCTACGGTTAACAATAGAGCGACGGAAGGATCATCTAGAACTAAAAGCGTAGCAAATAATAGAAAAACTTCAAATTATTCAAATTTGAATAGAAATACTCAAAATTCTAGAATACAAACAACTAGAACGAGTAGTTCAAGAAAAACGGTAAATAACAGTTCTGAAAGACGAAAAAAATTAGAATCGAGACAACCAAATCGTTCTAATGATCGTACATATAATAGCAGACAAACAAACAGTAGAGCTGCTAAAGTAACTCAAAGTAGAAATACAACTTCTTCGAACAAAAGAGCTACCAATAATGGTTCTCAAAGAAGTTCTGGAAGAAGATAACATATATACAATTTTTGGTTGGTTAGTTAGAAATCCCCTGTGAGAAGTATGCCTCAAAGCAGCTCACGGGGTTTTCTCATTTAATAGACTAACTATTTTTTAAATCTCTTCTCTACAAGCTCATGGATATCCTGGGAAATCCGAAATTTAAAAACCAGTAAACCGTATAACAAGACAATCAAAAACGATTTTAAACAAATATTTAATATTGGATGAAACGGAAAATCCCATACATAGAACAGAGGCAATAGCAATACAATCAATAAGCTTAATTGCACTGTCCCCTTACTAAAGGGCCATATTCCAAATTTCATTTTGACAAAGTATATTTTTATAGAGTTATAGATAAATATAGCTATAAAGGTTGCTATTGCCGCTCCATTCATTCCATACTTAGGAATAAAGACTAAATTTAACAGAACAATTAAAATGGTCAACAATACCCCAAAAAACAAGACCATTCTATAATAATCACTGTTGAACAAAATGGCGTTGTTATTCCCCATCACATTATCGTATAATTTTGCTGCACTAATCAAAAACACCACTAACAAGCCTTCTCTAAATTCCTTTGGAATAATTAAATAAAGCTCATTAATATTCAAAACAATCAACAAAAAAATCAAGCCACTTACTACGTAGAGGTTTAGTGAGGACCTTTGGTAAAGTCCCCTTAGCTCCACCGTGTTTTTATCATTTAACAATTTTGCAGTTAAAGGCATCAAAATTTGGTGCATCGCCCTTTGAGGCACCGCAATAACGGTGGCTATAAAAATGGCCACACTATAATAAGCCACTTCTTCAATATCTGGCCGTAACTTACCCAACATGAACTTATCAATATCCAAAATAAGCGTTGCTATAGAACCTGCTATGATGATAAGCGACGAATACTTTAAAATAGCACTCAAATTTTCAATTTTAGAAAATCGAATCACCGGCCAACGCACACTATACGCATACAGTTTCATTACCACCATCCTTAGCACATATACCCCAACCAAAGCATTTATAAACTGTTCTACGGTAAACCAATTAAAATAAACGGCAAATAGGAGGATCATAATCGCTATTCGGTGGAATACTTCCTTCATGAAATTTCCAAAAACCGTTTGCATCTGTACTTTGGCCCAAGCAAAAAACACTTCAAAATAGGCCATAGCCACAGCTGTGATAAAAATATGCCACACGTAGCCTTTCACGATTTCATTTTCGGCACCCAACCAATTGGAAATCATATCATGGGCAAAAAAGCCTATACCCCCTATTGGAATAGCCATTGCCAAAGGCAAAAACAACATTAAGGTTAAAAAACTGTTGATGCTATTTTTGGTTTTATAAGTTGAATAAAACTTAATCATGGTGTTCTGCACCCCAAAAGCCATTAAAGGCATCATGATATTGGCCGCAGATAAGATAAAACCAACCAATCCATAATATTCGTCAGAAATGAAATTGGTATACAAAAACAAAGTATTGATGGCACCAATACCAAATCCTAGATATGTACTGACTGTGTTTTTAAAGGATTGTTTAATGACAATTCCCATATAAGTTCAGGTTGGTTTAAATTAGTTTGGACAGTTTTTCAGTCAATGATTTTCTACTGTATTGTTGCAAACCAATAGGCTGTGTTACCAATGAATTTGCTTTGTAAGCTTCAAAATACAATAATATTTGCGACTTTATACGCTGCTTTTCATCGTAGTAAAAATAGTGTCCTGTGTTGGTTTCCTTAATAATTCGTTCCACATCAGACTGTCTAGGCCCAATAGCAATTATGGGCGTATTGGAAATCATATACTCAAATAATTTCCCGGGAATGATCACTTTGGTATCTTCAGAATCTATTTCGATTAACAACAACACCTGTGATTGCATTTGGGCTTTTATCGCTTCGCTATGCGGCACATATCCCTCTAAACGAACATATTCCCTTAGGTTATGCTTATAAATACTCTGAAGTACATCGTCGCTAACCACCCCTGTCAAATTAAGTTGAAACACTTTACGGAAGGCTTCATTTTCTTCAATCAACTCAGCAATAGCTTGCCAAAATTGAACAGGATTACGTTCAGACAACAAAGACCCGATATGGGACATCGTAAACTTTTTATCCTTTTTGGGTCTAGCGACCTTATGAGTATCGTATCCGTTGGTGATAACCGTTATAGGCTGACTCGTTTTGGTTTCAAACTCCAATTTAGTGTTATTACTTGTTACCAAAATATGGTTGGCAGTTTGCAGCACTTGCTGCTCCAATTTCAAGTGCTTTTCTTTAGAAGATTTAGAAAGCTTAAGTTCCTTGTGATAACCAATCGTAGTCCAGGGATCCCTAAAATCTGCAATCCAAGTCACTCCTAATCTAGCCTTTAACTGCATTCCTATTAAATGCAAGCTATGTGGAGGTCCTGTGGTTATAATCGTTTCAATGTTATTCTTTGAGATATATTCTGAAAGAAATTCAACCGAAGGTCTTACCCAGTTTTTACGAGCATCTGGAATAAAAAAGTTACCACGAACATACAGCAATAGCTTTTGAACAAAGGATTGCTTTTTGGCTTTTGGAATTACCCCAGAGCTAATCTCACTGGCTTTGTTCTTGGAAATGAAATTGGCAAAACGATAGGGTTCTTTAATAGGAAATTTTAAAACCGTGATGCCTTCCGGAACTTCATTCAACATATTTTGGTCCACAATAGGATAATTGGGGTTCTCCGGACAAAACACGATAGGTTCCACAGTAAATTGTGGCAAATACTTTACGAATTTCAACCAGCGTTGCACTCCAGGTCCGCCAGCTGGAGGCCAATAATATGTTATAATGAGTGCTTTTTTAGGCACTTTCATTTATTTTTTTATATCCTAAAAATCCACCTCCAATAAGTAACAGAACCAATACAATGGAACTCGCTAAGGAAATCTTACTACCTGTTGCGATTACTTTTGGTTCAAACTTAAACTCTATGGTGTGTGTACCCGATGGCACATTCATTCCTCTCAATACATAATTGACTCTAACGTGATCTGTCTCAACGCCATCTACATAGGCTTGCCAACCTTGACCATAGTAAATTTCAGAAAACACTACAAAACCATCATTCTTATTATTGGAAGAATATTTTAGGTAATTCGGTTTAAAATCAGTTAAAGTGATCGTCGCTAAAGAATCTACCGAAAACTTTTTCGATTCAATTGGCAAAGAAGAAATCGCCGTAGTTTTGGTATTCAAACTATCCAATAACAAAATTTCCTCATTAGCCGTTTCAACAGCTTTCAAGTCCGAAACAAACCAAGCATTACCATTAGCTTCTTCATTGGTGTAAGGAAACACATTTCCTTTTTCATCTTGAGCAATGATGTACTTTGTATTCAACATATTGAGCACTTCCATATTGTTTTTGGACACATGGAACTCATACAATTCATTATAACGTCCCAATTTCGCAGCGTGATATCCACTTAAAGAGTTATGGAAATAAGAAGCTCTAGCTCCTCCTGAAGTTAAATCAAACACTCTATAATGCGATTGATCCTTCATGATTTCCAGATCCACCGCAGAAGCTTGATAAGGATTATTCACCTTTAAAGAGGATACAAAATTATCATTGTTCACATAGCGTCGATCCACACCAACCAAGTCAAACACAATCAATAAGGCAATTACCAAAATAACTTTTCCTTGCGACAATTTTTTGCGAAGGAATAAGAAAATAGTTCCGGAAGCCAATAGTACCAAAACCAACGTTCTGATGGTATCTGCTGTAAACATAGACTTTCTATCTTCTCTTAAGGCATCTACAAAACTTTGACCATATTCACCATAAGCCTGACGGAAATAGCCATCATTTATACCAACAAAATCCAAGAAAGAAGATTTAAACAATAAAAAGATTAAAGCCAAACCACCCGTAATCATCGCCGAATACTTTAAAGCCTTTTCCTTGGTTCCCTTACTGTCTTCATTTTTAAATAATTGGGTAAGCCCCAAAATAGCCAATACAGGAACACACAATTCCAAAATCACCTGAATGGAACTAACAGCCCTAAATTTGTTATATAATGGGACATAGTCTATAAATAGATCTGTTAGGAACCCTAAATTCTTTCCGTAAGACAATAATAAGGATAGTATAGAGCCTCCCACAAGCCACCATTTTAAGCGACCCTGCAGCAAAAACAAAGCTAAAACAAAGAGAAATAATACCACCGCGCCAATATAGGCAGGTGCTTCCACAATGCTTTGGTCTCCCCAATACGTAGGTGTGGCCTGCACTTCTCTTGCAGCCTCTACTGGAGAGGCCCCAATATTGGTATAAAACTTATACATGGCAGAATCTGGCCCCACATCTTCATGGCTACCACCTCCCATAAATCGAGGGATAAACAAATTAAATGTTTCCAACAATCCATAACTATATTCGGTGATGTAATCTTTACTTAAACCACTAGTAACTTCTCTAGGGGAACCATCGGCATTTATGGTCAATTCACTTTTGCCGCGGGTACTTTCTTTAACATATTCTTGAGTCGCCATGATGTTCGTGGCATTCAGTCCTACGGCCAAAATAGCTGCTACAGCCATCATTCCAACGGATTTAAAAAAATGTGGTAATTCCTTTTTTCTATAAGCATCCACCAAATAAGCAACACCTAAAACCAACACTAACAACAGCAAGTAATAGGTCATTTGAAAGTGGTTAGCACAGATTTCCAAAGCCAAGGCAACGGCAGTTAGTAGAAAACCTCCAATATACTTCTTTCTAAAGGTGAGTATAATTCCACTCAATACTAAAGGCATATAAGCAATAGCATGTGCTTTGGCATTGTGTCCTACTCCTAAAATAATAATAAGATAGGTGGAAAAACCGAAAGCCAAAGCTCCCAATCCTGCTAACTTAAAGTCCACCTTTAGCACCAATAATAGAATATAAAACCCTATAAAATATAGAAATAGATAATCGGCTGGTCTTGGTAAAAACCGAAGCGTTAAATCTAATTTCTTGATGTAGTTATGGGGATAATGTGCTCCCAATTGATAGGTTGGCATTCCTCCAAAAGCACTGTTGGTCCAATAGGTTTCTGTACCTGTTTCCTCTCTAAAATCGTTTTGTTGTTTGGCCATCCCCTTATAGTGCATAATATCACTTTGGAAGATTTCCTTTCCTTTTAAAACGGGACTAAAATATGCTAATGAAACAACAATAAAACCTACTAAAACCAGTAAGTGTGGAAGAATTTTTCTGATTGGAAAATGCATGAATATATATTATCGAATGATTGCGAAAATTAATCAATTTCTTCGTAATCTATATATTCTCCTACGGTTTTATTTGAAGACGCGTCGGTTTTGGGCATCTTATCAATGACCGTTTCCCCAACGTTTTGTTTTTCCTTTTCTCTATATGGTTGTTGCTGTTGGAATTGCCCTCCAAAGCGTTCCTGCATTTTTTTGGACATATAACGTACCAAGTAAGGTGCAAAAATTCTAGAAAGAATTTTCAATCCGTAATAAATCAGCAGTATAATTAATATTGTTCGTAAAAGGCCCACCGCAGATGCTGTTTGCAACATGAATTAATTTTTGTCAAAAATACAATTCTCTTTCCTTAGACCCCCGCATAAATCCTTAAAAAAATTATAAAATAGATTCCTTGGTGTCCTTATCATTGTTTGATTTTAGAATGAAAAAAAATGTGTAGTTTTGAATGCAAACAGGAAACTAAAAACGTCCTAGACCCAAAAAATTATGAACCAGATACAATCTATGAAGACCTATTTATTGTTATTCGCATTTTTTGCCACATCCCTATCTTTTGGCCAATATACTGATGTTATCAATTCTAACCGCCCAGGTGTTTCAAGAAGTGCCTTCTCTGTTGGTACCAATGTGCTTCAATTTGAAATGGGGCCATACTTTGTAAAAGAAAAACACACGCCTCTTCAATACGAGGTATCTGGTTTTGGAGCCGACTTCATGGCTAGATACGGCCTGTTTTTTGAACAGTTGGAAGTTAGCTTGGAAGGCACCTATCAAAACGATAAATTTACAGATAATCGTTCTGCCATTTCTTCCGAGACGAAGCGTTCCAACTTTAAAAACTTTACGCTTGGTGCCAAATATTTAATTTACGACCCTTATAAAAACCAAGAAGACAAACCTAATGTCTATAGCTACCATGCCAACCGAAAATTTCAATGGAAATCCTTAATTCCGGCCGTTTCTGCTTTTGTTGGCGCCAATTTTGACTCTAAAGACAATCCGTATACTGCCCCAGATGTAGAAGGCTTTAGCCCTAAGGTTATGATTGCTACCCAAAATAATTTCAGTAATGGTTGGGTATTGGTTTTGAACTTAATCAAAGACAGAATAGGTTCTGATTATTCCGATTTTCAATACATCATCACCTTAACAAAATCCCTAAACGAACAATGGGTGTTGTTTGGGGAAACTCAAGGCATCAAAAGTGACTTTTACGCCGATAATTTGTTTAGATTTGGCGGCGCTTATTTGTGGAGCAAAGATTTTCAATTGGATACGGCCATAACCCTAAATACCAAAGATACGCCTTCAGTATTTAACGTAAACCTAGGGGCTTCTTATCGATTTGATTTCCACAAGGATAAAGAACCAGATAACAACAATTCGGCCAAAGATGAAATGAAGCGAAAGCAACGTGCCAATAAGCACAAAAATAAAATAGACACCGATTTTTAATGATAGTGGTAAATAATTTACCTGAAGAGATATATGATTACAGTTAAAGAAATACATTCTAAAAAGGAACTAAAGGCATTCGTTAAATTTCCCTTCAAACTATATAAGGATAATAAATATTGGGTTCCACCAATGATTAATGATGAAGTGGAAAGTTTTGATCCCGAATTAAACCCTGTATTCAAGCATGCCCAGGCCTCTTACTTTTTAGCTTATCGTGATAATGAGATTGTAGGAAGAATTGCAGCCATCATTAACTGGACCGAAGTAAAAACACAAGACAAAAAAGTTAGATTTGGATGGTTTGATGTTATTGATGATGTTGAAGTTACCAAAGCGCTATTGGATAAGGTTATTGCATATGGAAAAGCTCATAACCTTGAGTTTATTGAGGGTCCAATGGGATTCTCTAATTTGGATAAGGTTGGTGTTTTAACGGAAGGATACGACCAATTAAGTACCATGATTACCTGGTACAACCACCCATATTATGTTACCCATCTTGAAAAGTTGGGGTACATCAAACAAAAAGAATATATTGAAGGACATTTTGATGTAGATAAGGTAAAACCCGAACAATTTGAAAGAATGGTTCCTCTTATCTCAAGGAGATATGGAGTTCGTGCTCTTAATTTTTCTAATACGAAAGATCTTCTGCCGTATGTTGACAGAATGTTTGACCTTTTTAACCAAACCTACGCCAATCTAGCCTCCTTTGTTGCCATTTCTGAGGAGCAAAAAGCTTATTTTAAAAAGAAGTACATTCCTCTAATCAACCCTAACTATATAAAATTTATACTAGATAGGGATGACAACATCATTGCTTTTTCCATTGTGTTGCCTTCTTTTTCAAAGGCAATCCAAAAGGCGAAAGGAAAAATGTTCCCTTTTGGATTTTATCATTTATTAAAGGCCAAAAAACATTGTGAAGAAGCAGTGTTCTATTTAATAGGGGTACATCCAGAATATCAAAACAAAGGGGTTACAGCTCTTATTTTTAAGGAATTCTATGACTCCTTCAGAAAGGACGGCGTTAAGCGCTGTATAAGAACTCCTGAGTTGGAAGAAAACATGGCCATCCATCAATTATGGAAAAATTTCGACTCTCCCGTAACAAAACGAAGAAGGACCTACCGAAAAGACATCTAATAAAAAAAGCCACTTTTTAAAGTGGCTTTTTTTATGCTATAGTTTTTTTCTGTTTACTGTTCCATTGCAGCAGCAACAGCAGCAGAAAGCCTTTTGTATGTTCCATTCTCCAAGCGTTCACGAATTGCAGAGAATGCTTCTAACGTTTTATTAATATCATCCATTGTGTGTGTAGCCGTCGGAATCATTCTTAAAAGAATTAAGCCTTTAGGAATTACAGGATATACAACGATAGAACAGAAAATGCCGTAGTTCTCACGCAAATCCTTAACTAAAGCCATGGCTTCGGGAATACTTCCTTTAAGGTAAACCGGTGTCACACAACTTTGGGTAGTTCCCAAATCGAAACCACGCTCTCTTAACCCAGACTGTAAAGCATTTACATTTTCCCAAAGCTTGTTTTTAAGCTCCGGCATGGTTTTCAACATTTCCAAACGTTTCAATGCTCCAACCACCAATTGCATTTGCAATGACTTGGCAAACATTTGGGAACGCAAGTTATATTTCAAATAATCTATAATTTCCTGGTCTGCAGCAATAAAAGCTCCGGTACTAGCCAATGACTTAGCAAATGTTGCAAAGTACACATCGATACCATCTTGAACGCCTTGCTCCTCTCCTGCTCCAGCTCCTGTTTTCCCTAAGGTTCCAAATCCGTGAGCATCATCCACCAAAAAGCGGAAATTGTATTTTTCTTTTAAGGCTACTATTTCCTTCAATCTACCTTGTTCCCCACGCATTCCAAATACACCTTCAGAAATCACTAAAATTCCTCCTCCGGTTTGCTCAGCCATTTTAGTGGCTCTTTCCAAGTTTTTTTCTAAACTTTCAACATCATTATGCTTGTAGGTGAAACGTTTCCCCATATGCAAACGAACACCATCTATAATGCAGGCATGTGCATCTACATCATAAACAATAATATCATCTTTAGAAACCAACGCATCAATAGTAGACACCATTCCTTGGTAACCAAAATTTAAAAGGTAAGCAGCTTCCTTATTAACAAAATCTGCCAATTCGCTTTGCAGCTTTTCGTGCAAATCTGTGTGACCAGACATCATACGAGCACCCATTGGGTACGCCGAACCGTAAGCGGCTCCAGCTTCTGCATCTACTTTACGAACTTCTGGGTGGTTAGCTAATCCTAAATAATCATTAATACTCCAAGTGATAACTTCCTTTCCTTGAAATTTCATCCTATTGGAAATTTGCCCTTCCAATTTTGGAAATACAAAATATCCCTCAGCCTGAGAGGCCCATTTTCCTAAAGGTCCCTTATCCTTGTATATTTTATCAAATAAATCTTTCATTAAAGCTAAAATTTGTCTAGTTACTGCGGCAAAATTAATTAATTCTATCCGCTTTGCATAATTAATTTATAAACTTGTGTTCATAATTTCTTTGCACAAAAAAACCTATCATCTAAATAGTTATATGATAGGTTTTCTTATAAAAATATGAATCTTATTTTACGTATTGAATCGCTTCAATTTCTGTTTTACTGTCAAAGAAGCCCTGTTCTTCCATCCATGTGTCACTGTATACTTTACTCATATAACGTGACCCGTGATCTGGGAATATAACAACAACTTTATCACCTTCTTGAAACTCCCCTTCAGCACTCAATTGCTTAATGGCTTGCATGGCAGCACCACTGGTATACCCTACAAAAAGACCTTCTGTTCTTGAAATTTCTCTTGCTGTGTGAGCACTTTCTTCGTCTGTTACTTTTACAAACTTATCAATAACATCAAAATCTGTAGCCGATGGAATCAAGTTTTTCCCCAAACCTTCAATTCTGTATGGATAAATTTCCTTTTCATCAAACTCCTTGGTTTCATGGTACTTTTTAAGTACCGAACCATAAGCATCTACACCAATAATTTTGATATTTGGATTTTGCTCCTTCAGAAACCTTGCTGTTCCTGAAATAGTTCCTCCGGTACCACTACAAGCTATTAAATGTGTAACCTGACCTTCTGTTTGTTCCCAAATTTCTGGTCCAGTACTATGGTAATGAGAATCGGTGTTTAGCTGATTGAAATATTGGTTGATGTAAACAGAACCTTTAATTTCTTCATGTAAACGCTTAGCTACTTGGTAGTAAGAACGCGGATCATCTGCCTTTACATGGGCTGGGCATACATACACCTTGGCTCCCATGGATTTCAGCATGTCAATTTTGTCTGCCGAAGACTTTGAACTAACGGCAAGGATGCATTCATAGCCTTTAATGATGCTTACCATTGCTACACTAAATCCAGTATTTCCAGATGTCGTTTCGATAATGGTATCTCCCGGTGACAAAATTCCTTTTTTCTCTGCTTCTTCAATGATGTGCAGAGCAACTCTGTCTTTAGAGGAATGCCCTGGGTTGAAAGCTTCTACTTTTGCGTAGAAGTCACCATCGAAGTTTGAAGTCATCTTGTTTAATTTGATAAGCGGTGTTTTCCCTATAAGTTCCAACACATTATCAAATACTTGTAAGTTTTCTTTCATAAATGCTATTTATCAGTCACAAATTAAAAAAATGTCACCTAAAACCTCGCAAAAATAACGTTTTTTTTTTAACTAGTTATTAATATTCTCCAAGTCCAGTAAAAATGCGTACTCTTCAGCATCTTCTTTAAGAGCTTCAAAACGTCCTGAAGCCCCTCCATGACCTGCTGTCATATTGGTTTTAAGTAGTAATTTGTTACTATCGGTTTTCAACAATCTTAATTTGGCTACCCATTTGGCAGGCTCCCAGTATTGCACTTGCGAATCATGCAAACCTGTGGTTACCAAAATATTTGGATAGTCTTGGGCTTTGACGTTATCGTAAGGCGAATAGGATTTCATGTAATTGTAATATTCCTCATCATTTGGATTTCCCCACTCGTCATATTCACCTGTAGTTAATGGGATGCTATCATCCAACATCGTAGTTACCACATCCACAAAAGGTACCGCAGCAATCACCCCGTTGTAAAGTTGAGGTGCTAGGTTAATGACGGCTCCAATTAACAACCCTCCTGCACTACCTCCTAAGGCATATAGATGCTCTTTGGAAGTGTATCCTTCTGCTATCAAATGCTTCGAACACGCGATAAAGTCTGTAAACGTATTGGTTTTTGTCAACAATTTTCCATTTTCATACCATTGTCGTCCTAAATATTCCCCGCCACGAACATGTGAAATCACATAAATAAATCCACGATCCAACAAACTCAATCGAATGGTTGAAAAATAAGGATCTATCGTGGATCCATAAGAGCCATAGGCGTATTGCAACAATGGATTGCTTCCATCTATGTTAAGTCCTTTACGATATACCATAGACATCGGAATTTTGGTGCCGTCATCAGCAGTGGCCCAAATTCGCTCAGAAACATAATTTTCTTTGTCAAATTTCCCTCCCAATACTTCCTGCTCTTTTTTGATGGTTTTTGTTTTGGTCACCATATTAAAATCGATGGTCGATGAAGGAGTGGTTAAGGAGCTATACCCATATCTTAAAATTTCGGAATCAAAATCAACATTAGTTCCCGTATATGCAGTATATGTTTCATTGTCAAATGGTAGGTAATAATCATTGGTTCCGTCCCAACGAATAATTCTAATTTCATTCAACCCATTGCTACGCTCACTTACCACCAAAAAGTCTTTAAAGATATCGATATCCTCAATCAATACATCCTCACGATGCCCTATTACTTCTTGCCAATTTTCAATTTCAGTGGCCTCTTCCGGTGTTTTCATCAATTTGAAGTTAGAAGCTCCATCTGCATTGGTTACCACATAAAAAGCGTCCTCAAAGTGAGAAATACTATACTCTACTCCCCTAATGCGCTCTTGAAATAATTTAAAGGATTCATTAGGTGTATCAGCATTCAAAATATGGTATTCGTTCGTCAAGGTACTGTAGCATGCTATCACCAAATATTTTCTTGATTTCGATTTATATACAGTAACTCCAAACGTATCATCAGCTTCATGAAATACAAGAGTATCATTGGTTGCTTCTTCACCTAATTTATGTTTGTAAATCTTATCAGACCGTAAGGTTTCAGAATCCTTTTTAGTGTAAAACAATGTAGCATTGTCATTGGCCCAAGACGCTGAGCCTGTCGTGTTTTCTATATTATCAGAAAAGATATCTCCAGTAACTAAATTTTTAACTTTTAAAGTATAATTTCTACGCCCAACAGTATCAACTCCAAAAGAAATTAAAGTGTTGTCTGGACTTACACTAAGGCCTACCAAACGAAAATAATCATGACCTTCCGCCATTTCATTACAATCAAAAAGCAGTTCTTCTTCCGCTTCTAGAGTTTCCTTTTTTCTTATGTAAATAGGATAACCTTTTCCTGTTTCATATTTTACAATGTACCAATAGCCATTGTATTTATAAGGCACAGATTGATCGTCTTCCTTGATTCTAGACTTCATCTCCTCAAACAATTGCTCCTGAAATACCTTGGTATGAGCCGTCAGTTCATCACAATAGGCATTTTCGGCATTCAAATAATCAAGAACCTCTTGGTCTTCTCGTTGATTCAACCAAAAATAGTCATCAACTCTTACATCACCGTGAATCTTTAACTCTTTAGGAATACGTTTAGCAACAGGGGGCTGTACCTTTACTTGTGTCATTAAGTTTAATTTTTGAAGAGTGCAAAAATAGGGTTTTAATTACAATTTGGGTGTTAACTTAATATTAATGCTTTTTTGGGGCAGAATTGATACTTTTGCAGTGAACCATAAAATTCAATATTATGTTTGGAGATATGATGGGCATGATGAACAAATTACAGGAAGCCCAAAAGAAAGTTGAAGCTACTAAAGAACGCCTAAATACGGTATTAATTGACGAAGCGAGTAACGACAATAAATTGAAAGTTACCATCACCGCCAACAGAACCATAAAATCCATTTCCATTGACGATGAATTGCTAGAAGACAAGGAAATGTTGGAAGATTATTTATTACTAACCCTTAACAAGGCCATCGAGCGCGCCACAACGGTTAACGAAACCGAAATTGCCGCAGTAGCCAAAGAAGGAATGCCAAACATTCCAGGAATGGACATGTTCAAATAAGTTAAATTTTCAAGGTTTTTAAACTCGATAAAAAATAGTCATGCATTTGCGAGGTATAATCCAAATGTGTGACTATTCTTAGTTTTCCCCCTCCCATTCCAATAATATGGATGTTTTTTTCTTTAAGGGCATTAACAAAACCCTCCTCTTCAACACCCGCATTCAACTCAAAAATCACGATGTTGGTTTCGATGGGCTCAACACTTTTGATAACTGAATATTCCTTTAAAACAGCTCCTATTTCTTTGGCTTTGTCGTGATCTTCTTGAAGCCTTTCAATATGATAATCTAGAGCATACAGTCCAGCTGCTGCCAAAAAACCCACCTGACGCATATTGCCACCGAAAAGTTTTCTGTAACGGATGGCATGTTCCATGATATCTGCATCGCCAACCAACACAGAACCTACAGGACAGCCCAATCCCTTGCTCAAACACACCGAAATGGTATCGAACAGCCCACCGTATTGTTGGGTACTTTCCTCTTTTGCCACCAAAGCATTCCACAATCTGGCACCATCCAAATGGTACCCCAATTGATTCTCATTACAGACTTCTTTTATACGTTCCAATTCCTTAAAATCCCAACACGCTCCACCGCCTTTGTTGGTCGTGTTTTCAATTTCCACCAAAGACGTATGGCTGTAATAATATTGCGAAGGATTGATAGCTTCCTTAACCTGATTGGCCGTAAACATACCTCTGTGCCCATCAATTAACTTACAGGACACACCGCTATGAAACGAAGCTCCTCCTGCTTCATAATTATAGATATGCGCGTATTTATCGCAAATCACCTGTTCACTTGGGTTGGTATGCATTTTTATAGCCACTTGATTGGCCATACTTCCCGAAGGAAAAAACAAAGCACTTGATTTTCCAAACATGCGGGCTATGCGTTCTTCCAATTCAAGGACCGTTGGGTCTTCCCTAAACACATCGTCACCCACTTTAGCAGCCATCATGGCCTCCATCATTTCTGGAGTTGGTTTTGTTACCGTATCACTTCTTAAATCTACTATCATATCAATCTAAAACATAATTACACATATCTGTTCCAATAGGTGATCCATCTGGAATTTTAGGGGCTTCTTCAAGCACAAATTCCTTAGGTTCTTTACTGAATTCAGCTATCAATCTATTGTAATGCGCAGCATAGTGGTTGTTGCTTTGTTTGAGCTCTGCAGAAATAGTTTCCAAAGCATTACTAGCGATAGCATTCACTTGAAAATAAGCTTTTTCGGTAACGGCCAAATTCATTATATATTTTAAAACATTCACATTCACCATCTGCTGTACTTCATTTAAATAAGCATCTTTATATGATTGATGGAACGACTTCTCAATCAATTCATTTAAAACGTCTTCCAGACCTATTTGATTTTTATCCAAGCTCTTTTGCGTCACCAACCTATTGGCTCTTTCTGGATGTAACAACAATTTTAAAGTCATATCACTTGAGGTGGATGCTGCACTTAAAGGGTCGAAAGCCACGCCCGCCTTTCCTGAAAAGGATTCGCGCCCTCTTTGATATTGAAATGCCCTTGGCGGAAATAACGCCAATTTATCCTTCGGAATTGCCAATTGTTCCGCAGATAGTGTTCCTAAAACAGCCTCCAAAGCCTCTTTTTGAACGTTTGCATCCACTATTTTTGTAATGAGTTGTACATCTCCTTTGATCGCATAATTGTAATCCAAACCACCCACTACTTTTGTAGCAGCCTCTGTTTGATACCGATGAAAGAAATACAGTGGCACAAACACATCTTCCAAAACCGTATAAGGCTCATATGTCCTGATATTATCCACTGAAAAATTGGCTATGGCTTGCTCCCTAACCTTCATCACCCGATTTAATTCTTCAGAAGCACTTTCTCCGTTATCCCATAAATGGGCCAACAGATGGGCACCTCCCTGTGCTCTGGCATCAAAATCGCTAATAAAACGAAGCCCTTCATTTTGGGCCTTATCCAAAATAGCATTTAAAGCTTCTCCTTCATTTGTAGTATTTGAAAATTCTGAATAGCTGTAAGCCACCGTAACCTTATCCCAAATTCCTATTCCAGTAGCATAGGCATTGGTTAAATCGATATTCTTTCCTTGAAGCTTAATTAGTGGATGTGGATAATCCATTACCGAAGCCCTATCATTGGCACTGGCTGCAAAATTATGGGCAAAACCCAAGGTATGCCCTACTTCATGTGCGCCCAACTGACGAATTCTCGCCAAGGCCATCTCCAACATAGGTTGATAATTATCATCACTCTTAGCAAATGGCTGATTCAATAAAGCTTGGGCAATCATAAAATCCTGGCGAATCCTTAAACTCCCCAAACTTACATGCCCCTTAATGATTTCTCCTGTTCTAGGATCTATCACACTACCGCCATAACTCCATCCACGTGTTGAACGGTGCACCCATTGAATCACATTATACCTGCAGTCCATTGGATCTGCATCCTCTGGCAACATTTTTACTTGAAAAGCATTTTTAAAACCAACCTCTTCAAAGGCTTCATTCCACCAACTTGCCCCTTCCAATAAAGCAGAACGCACGGGTTCTGGAGTACCAGGGTCCAAATAATAAATAATGGGTTCTTTGGCCTCACTTAATTTTTCATTAGGAAACTGCTTTTCCAATCGATGTCTAGTGATGAAATGTTTTTTTATAGGCTCTTGAATTGGTGTAGCATAATCCAAATACGATATGGAAATCGCCCCACTTCTAGGATCAAAAACTCGAGGTTGATAGCTATTATCAGGCAACTCCAAGAAGGAATGATGTTGAACGACACTCACCAAGGAAGGTGTTGGGGTAACCGTTTTCAATTTAGACCCCGAAGGTTCTCCTGAAAAGGTCAACAAGGCCTCAAATTCAACATTTTTGGGAAACGCCTTAGTTCTTTCCAAAGACAAAGCGCTTTTACTCAAATCTACTCGATAATTTCCTTCTTTAGCGCGTTTCAGCGTATTACTAACCAAGTGCCTATCCTCCAATAAGAATGGTGTTAAATCGATGATATAAGTTCCATTATTTTCCTTTTCTATCTTAAAACCAAAAAGCACCGATTTTGCAAAAGCCTGCTCAATACTTTTTTTCTCCAAGCCGTTGTCTGTATTAGCTCTATAGTCCAAATTATGTTGCACCAGTAACAGTTTGTTTCCAGCTTTAGTGAAGCTCACCACCCTATTATCTCCAAGCTGCCCCCTGTCTAAACCAATATCATTAGACCCTACTCCAGTGGCAAGAGAATTCACATACAGAAACTCTATATCCAATTTATTTACTTCCAAATAAATCTTGTCCTGTGCTTCTTCATAATAAAAATTGAAAAAACCTGAATAGGAATTTAATTGCTTTCCTTCAAAAACTTGGGAAAACGTTACTTTGAAGAACAATAGAAACAGAAGCTGTAGTATCTGCTTTTTCATAGTGTTAATATTTGTTATAAAACTAACCATTTAAATGGCCGATTCAAATTATACCCTAAACCTCCCCATAGTAAATCCCTATTTTACTTGCTTTTAAATGGCATTTTGTTATTTTAATAATAAATCATGAAATAATTATACAAACCTCATATTTCCCTATAGATTATTTCATTTTTTACGCATTTTAAGTTAATACTTATCATTATTTTAGAGTAAATCGGTATAAAATGAAATCGAAAATAACAAATCCCTTGTTTTCCTCTTATATCAAAAATGAAAATCTTTTCGACGAAATTTTTGATGAGAACAAAAAAGTACGGAAAACATACAAGAAAATATTTGAACTCTACAGAGACCACTCCAATTCTGATTATGCCGCTCTAAATGAGAAAGCCAAAGCAGCTTTTTTTAATCAGGGAATCACCTTTCAGGTCTATAGGGATTCCCAAGCGCAAGAAAAGATTTTTCCATTCGATCTGTTTCCTAGAATTATTGAAGCCAAAGAATGGAAAACCATAGAAAAAGGAGCCTTACAACGCAGCAAAGCCTTGAATGCCTTTCTTTGGGACTTATATCATGAAAAAAATATCATCAAAGCAGGAATAGTTCCTTTAGAACTTATCAGTTCTTCTGCCAATTACCTCAGGCAAATGCAAGGCTTAAATCCGCCTGGAGGTATCTACAATCATATTTCTGGCACCGACCTTATCAAACATTCCGACGGTAAATACTATGTATTGGAAGACAATATAAGGTGTCCCTCTGGCGTAAGTTACGTCATCTGTAACCGAAATGCCTTGAAGCGTGCTTTGTTTGGTGTGTTTAACCACTACCAAATCCATAACGTTACCAATTATGCCGAAAATTTATTGGAAATCATGGAATCCGTAAAACCTCCTGGGGTGGACATACCCACTTGCGCCGTCATTACACCAGGAATATACAATTCAGCCTATTACGAGCACTCCTATTTAGCCAAAACCATGGGGATAGAATTAGTGGAAGGCCGAGATCTTTTTGTGGAAAATGACTTTGTTTATATGAAAACTATATCTGGACCTAAAAAAGTGGATGTCATCTACAGAAGAATTGACGATGGCTTTTTGGATCCCCTAGAGTTTAGACAAGATTCCGCCATAGGCGTTCCTGGGCTTTTTGCGGCATATAAAAAAGGCAATGTAAGCTTGGTAAATGCACCTGGAACAGGCGTTGCCGACGACAAGGCCATTTACACCTACATGCCAGAAATTATTAAATTTTACCTTGACGAAAAACCAATTCTCAATAACGTTCACACCTATCACTGCAGTCGCCCTGACGATTTACAATATGTGTTGGAAAATGTCGATAAGTTAGTTATCAAACCAGTGGACGAAGCAGGTGGTTATGGCATCTCTATCGGCAATAAACTCTCAAAAGAAGAAATTAAAAATGTAAAAACAGTCGTAAATGAAAACCCTCGAAAATACATTGCCCAACCTATTATGTCACTTTCAGTTCATGCCACATATATAGAAGAGTCCAATTCCTTTGAACAACGCCATATTGACTTGAGAACCTTTACACTTTTAGGAAACAATAAAGAATTTGTTTTAAAAGGGGGCCTCACCCGTGTAGCACTACAAAAAGGAAATTTAATTGTTAATTCCTCTCAAGGTGGAGGTTCCAAGGACACTTGGGTTTTAAAAAAATAATTTATGTTAGCAAGAGTAGCCAATAATCTTTTCTGGATGGGTCGTTATATTGAACGTGCCGAACATACGGCACGCTATATGAATGTCAATTATTTTTCTTCATTGGACGCCCCCAATAAGCTTTCCCAATCCAGACAATTCGTTCTACACTCCATCGCCTCCATGGTAGGAGATGCTCCCCATACCGAAACCAATTTAAGCGAAGAGGATATTATATACAATGTTGGACTCAATCCAGAAAAGTCCTATTCCATTTTTAATTGCATAAAATTTGCCAGAGAAAATGCCAATACCTCCAGAGACTCTATGTCTACAGAATTTTATGAATCCATCAACAAGTTTTACCATTACATGAAGGACTATTCGCAAGAGGTTTTGATCAAAAGCGGACTACATGATTTTACCACTCATGTTACCGAGCAAACCTCCATATTAAGAGGTCGAATACGAAGCACCTTGCTTCATGACGAAGTATACGCCTTGGTTCTTTTAGGGATTAACATAGAGCGTGCTACCCAAATTATCCGAATCATAAAAACCAAATATGAAGATGCTCAAAAAGCCTTAGGAGGCTATACCAAACCTATCGAAAACAGTTTTGAGTGGACTACTTTATTGAAATGCTGTGAGTCCTACGATATGAACAGGAGGTTTTATAAAAAAACACCAAACCAAAGCTCTACACTGGAGTTTCTACTGCTCAATCCTAACTGTCCCAGGTCGGTAATGAATTCACTCAACCAAATTAGGCATCACATTACCACTATAGATGCTATAAAAGTTAGGGATAAAACCTCGGCCGCTTTTCTCATAGGCAAATTGCGGGCCGATTACGAATTTAAAACCATAGAAGAAATTGAAACTGATGTGGCGCAATTCATTGAAAATACGCTTCAAGGGTTAACTGAAATATCCACAAAACTAAATGATGAATATTTTAATTATTAACTTTTCTTTGCACATATTGTTTTCACTGACAACCTATTTTTGCATAGTATTTTACTGAATGTATGGCTTTTGAATACACCATTAAATATAAGTCCAACAACACCTACGAAAACCCAGTTTTTGAGGCCTATTGGCAATTTATGATCATTCCCGAAAACAATGATTCCCAAAAACTAGTATTTAGTGATTTTAAAACTTCAGTAAATGCCCGAATCGAGCATTCTATAAATGGATATAATTTCCAAACGGCCAGAATCCACTGCAAAGAGCCTTTCAAGGCCATTCAGTTTGAAGCCGAATTTAAATTAACAAAGGAAGAAATCAATCCATTTGTATTCAACTCAAAACAAGAACCTTCCCAAGAATTGGAAAACATTAACAACTTAAATTTTAAAGTTGAGAATGAGGAGTATCTAACATCTACAGAACTCACTAAACTTCTTTCAAAATATAAAAGCCTCTTTGTTTTTGATTCCTCCAAGTCCATTATGGACAATCTAACAGCACTTAATCATTGGGCGTACCTCTTCCTCTATTTTAAGACAGGTGTAACCCATATAGGCAGCTTACTAGATGAAATTATTGAAAATCGTCATGGTGTCTGTCAAGACTTTACCCACTTATTTATTGCCTTTGCCCGCCAAAACAATATACCTGCCAGATATGTTTCTGGCTATTTGCATCAAGGCGATGGCTTTTTTGGCGATTCCCAAATGCACGCTTGGGCTGAAGCCTTTATTCCCGAAATTGGATGGATAGGTTTCGATCCCGCCAACGATATTTTGGCCGACCACAATCACATAAAAGTTTCGCACGGAAAAGATTACAACGATTGTTCCCCAATTAAAGGTGTCATCTATTCAACCGGAAAAAATGAAACCCAACACTCCGTAGAAGTGACCTACCAACAATAAAAGTTTCCAAAGGGGCAGTCATTTCAAAAATGTGTGTTATTTTTGAAGAAAAATTAATCTTTATGACTACATCCGATCAAATAAAAGATCTTGTAGAACGCCTGGGAGCGTTGAGGAGGTATCTTTGACATTGATGCCAAACTAATCGAAATTTCTAACGAAGAAGAAAAAACATTCGACCCTAATTTCTGGAACGACTCCAAACAAGCCGAATTGGTGATGAAGTCCCTAAGGGAAAAGAAAAAATGGGTTGAAGACTACAACACTTCAAAAACATTGGTTGAAGACTTAGAAGTCCTTTACGATTTCTACAAGGCAGATGAAATATCAGCGGAAGAAGTTGAAGCTCATTTCAATAAAACTTTGGAACTTATTGAGCGCCTAGAGTTCAAAAACATGCTGTCCGATGAAGGTGATAGTTTAAGTGCGGTACTGCAAATTACTGCCGGTGCTGGAGGTACCGAATCCTGTGACTGGGCAAGCATGCTCATGCGTATGTATTTGATGTATGCCGAAAAAAACGGATTCAAAGTAAAAGAACTTAACTTTCAAGAAGGTGACGTAGCTGGTATTAAAACGGTAACCTTGGAAATTGAAGGCGATTTTGCCTTTGGTTGGCTAAAAGGTGAGAATGGTGTGCACCGATTGGTGCGTATATCTCCTTTCGATAGTAATGCCAAAAGGCACACTAGCTTCGTGTCCGTGTATGTGTATCCTTTAGTGGACGATACCATTGAAATTGAGATCAACCCTGCCGACATTGAAATTACCACGGCGAGATCCAGCGGTGCTGGTGGTCAAAATGTAAACAAGGTGGAAACCAAAGTTCAACTTGTCCATAAACCTACTGGCATTCAAATATCCTGTTCAGAAACACGTTCTCAGCACGATAACCGAGCAAGGGCCCTTCAAATGTTAAAGTCTCAATTGTATGAAATTGAATTGCAAAAACAATTGGAGCAACGCGAGGATATTGAAGCGAGCAAAATGAAAATTGAATGGGGAAGTCAAATTAGAAATTATGTCATGCATCCGTATAAACTAGTTAAAGATGTACGTACAGCACATGAAACCGGGAACGTTGATGCTGTTATGGATGGTGATATTGAACCCTTTTTAAAAGCATATTTAATGATGATGGGGCAACAGGAAACCCCCGAAAATTTATAAACAACATGATTGAGATTTATCACAACCCAAGATGTAGCAAATCCAGAGAAGGAATCGAAATTTTAGAAACTTACGGAGCGCCATTTAAGGTGATTAAATATCTTGAAGACACTCCTGACAAGGCACAAGTGGCCAATTTGGTTAAGCTTTTAGGCATTGCCCCTATAGAGCTTGTTCGAAAAAATGAGGCCATTTGGAAATCGGAATTCAAGGGAAAAGACCTTAGCGATGATGACATTATTTCTGCCATGGCAAATTATCCAAAGCTTATTGAGCGCCCTATAGTTATTAAGGACAATAAAGCTATCATTGGAAGACCCGCTTCAAAAATTCTGACTATTCTCTAACCCTCCATTTAGGGTTTCTTTAACACAACTTTAACCTATGCTGGCTAAACCTTAAGCTATTTTTGCGGTCTAACACGTGAAAATAGAAGCTATGCATAGGTTAATTTTGTTTTTTATTCTCTTCTCCTTAGGAACATCTACAATGGTATCGCAAACTAGCGAGAGCCAACAAAAAGAAATAGAGCGCTACAAGGAAAAAATGGAAGAGGAAATGGACAACTTCATTACTGAATTTGTCGCCAGTTTGGAAGTGGACGACTTTCAAAAGCATATTATCAAACAAAAACTCTACTCCTATTTTGATGCTAAACAAGAGCTTTATCAAGCCCACTTGGAAAGTTACATCCTAAAGGAAAGACTTACCGAACTTGATAGAACCCATTTTTCAGATTTAAAAGACATCTGTACAGAAGCAACCATCCAACAGGTTCAGGAGGCCGTACAACACCCTCAAGAGCAAATTAAAAAGAACAAAAAACACAAACGAAAAAGAAAAAAAGCTAACAACTGAAAATGAAGTATTTACTATCAACACTAATTACCTTAATTTGCTTAAGCAATACTATTTATGCTCAAAAAAATAAAGATGTCCTAGTTACTGGAAAAGTTATGGATGCCGATGTTAATCTACCCTTAGAGTATGCCACAGTATCTTTTTTAAATAAAGCAGAAAACAAAATTACCACAGGGGGAGTTACAGATACTGAGGGTAATTTTTCCATTAAAGTACCTACAGGGACTTATACCATTTCTATTGAATACATTTCCTATAAAACAATAACATTTGACAACCGTAATGTAACCCAAAACACCAATTTGGGCACCATTAATATGTCACTAGATGTAGAATCCCTAAATGAGGTAGAGGTTATTGCCGAACGTACTTCTGTTGAAATTAAGCTCGATAAAAAAATCTACAACATAGGAAAGGACATCACCACTGCTGGAGGTACGGTAAGTGATGCCTTGAACAATGTCCCTTCAGTTTCTGTGGACACGGAAGGGGCTATCAGTCTTCGTGGAAATGAGAATGTACGTATTTTAATAAACGGAAAACCTTCTGCCATGGCAGGTTTTGGAGATTCTAATATTTTAAGCCAACTACCAGCCGAAGCCATTGAACGTGTGGAAGTCATCACCTCCCCTTCTGCCCGCTACGATGCCGAAGGAACTGCTGGTATTCTAAACATAATTCTACGTCAAAAAGAAACCCTGGGTTTTAATGGTTCGGTAAACTTTAATTTAGGGCATCCAGATAATGTTGGTTTAACTGCTAACCTTAATTATCGTACTGAAAAATTCAACTTATTCTCCAATATTGGGTGGCGCTACTTTGACGCTCCTAGAACTAGCTTCAGAGATGTGACTTATTTTGATCGCGAGGTCGATGGTGAAATTTTGGAGCCAGAATTTCGTCGTATTCGTGAGGACCAAGAAGTAGAGCGGTTAAACCGAAACTATAATGGTAATTTTGGAATAGAGTATTTTTTAACGGAACAATCATCCTTAACCGCCAGCTTGTTTTATAGATATGGGGAAGATGCCGACCTTTCTGAAAATATTAGCGAACGTTTTAACAACGACGTAGTAGTTGAAGAAACTTTACGTAGAGAAAAACAAACTGAAGAGGACAATAGCTATCAACTTTCATTAAACTATATCAATAAATTTAATGACGAAGGACATCAATTGAGTGTAGATTTTCAATATGAAAATGATAAGGAAGATCAATACACCTATATTAATGAGGATTATGATTTTACAGATCAAAATAATCCCGATCCTTTTCAATCTGAGCAAGTTTTTACCAAGGAAACACAAAACGAATTCCTAATCCAAGCTGATTATGTATTGCCATTAGGAGAAGACAGTCGTTTTGAAGCAGGATTTAGAAGCAATTTGGAAAATGAAGTTACCGATTATGTATTGGAACAGGAGGATATCTCCAATGGCAATTATGTTGTAAATGATACCCTGACTAATGTTTTCGATTATACCGAAAACGTAAATGCCATATATACTCAATATGGAACTAAATTTGGTCAATTTTCATTCCTATTGGGGCTTCGATTGGAGCATACACAATTAAAAGGGGATATTGACTCACAGTTGACCGATGAAGAGTTGAATAATGCTTATGGCTTTCCTATTCAAACCAAATTCGACAACAACTATTTAGGGCTCTTCCCTACCCTAAACCTGATTTACAACTTATCTGGAGATTCTTCAGATTCTGAAGAGAACATTTCATTTGGTTATAACAGAAGAATCAACAGACCTAGAGGGTGGTTTATCAATCCATTCCCAAGTAGATCAAGCCGCACCAATGTATTTCAAGGTAATCCAAATTTACAACCAGCTTTTGCAAGTGCCTTCGACCTTGGATACTTAAGACGCTGGGACAAATTAACGTTTACCGCCTCTGTATATTACCAACATGAGACTGATTCTTTTGAATTTGTAGAGGAAAACACAGGACAGCAAACGAGCGATGGCATTGACATTATTAGAACCATTCCTGTAAACCTTTCAACAAATACAAGAACCGGTGGAGAGTTTGGAATTATGTATAACCCTCAAAAATGGTTGCGCTTAAATACCAGCTTTAACTTTTACCAATTTAATACAGATGGTGAATTTAATGGGGTAGATTATAGCGCTAAAAACAACAGTTGGTTTGCAAGATTTAGCTCCAAGGTTACTTTACCTTATAAAATTGATTGGCAAACAAACGCTCATTACCGTGGAGCCGTACAGGATGCACAAAGCGATACCGATGGGATATTCTCTATGGACTTAGCATTTAGTAAGGAAATAATAAAAGATAATGCTACACTTTCCCTTAACGTACGTGATGTGTTTAATTCTAGAAAAAGAAAATCCTTCACAACCACTGAGTTCTTTACTAGATATAGCGAAAACCAATGGCGTCAACGCTCAATCACTATGTCATTTATATATCGCTTCAATCAGCAGAAACAACGCCAATCCAGAGATCATAATGGCGGCGAAGATGATATGGAATTTCAAGGATAATTATCCGGTAGATACCAAAGAAAAAGGAAGCCAAATGGCTTCCTTTTTTTATTTTATAAGTAAAATCGTAGCTTAACTATTAAGACGACTTGCCTTTTTTTCTTCTCTCATTTCTTTAAGACGCTCCATTAAAGCTCCCCCAATCCAATAAGGAATTACAAACGTCAATAAAAATATCATTAACCAGAATCCAATAGTCAATATGGTTAAAAATGCTAAAAATCCTAAATACTGATCAAACTCAAACATGTGGTTTCTTTTTTTATAACTTTCGCAAAGATAACACAAAGTGTCTTGTTTTACAATAACAGATTAAATTTTATTAACATATTGTTAGTATTTCATAAGCGGTATATTCAAATTAAAGTGTCACCACACTTATAACCCATTTACCGTAAATGCTTTACAAGGAATTATTCCCTCACAAATTAACGAGGTTTACAGTATGGGATTTATTTGATAAATTTTATTTTCGCTAAGTTTCCTTGTTTTTTGTTGTGTGAACAGAATAAATTCTGATATCAATAAAATGATAAAAATGCATAGCCAACTCTTTAATATTAGATTCTATTTAACTAATACATAAAATAACCTTGGAACAGAAATGATATCATCTACCTTTTAATTGAGATTTGGATGAGGAGTGATACGTAAATAAGGTTTTACTTCTGTATAGCCTTTGGGGAACAACTCCGCTATTTCTTCAGTGGGTACAGATGGTGAAATCACACAATCATCCCCTGCTTTCCAATTGGCTGGTGTTGCTAATTTATGATAGGCTGTTAACTGCAAAGAATCTATTACCCGCAAAAGTTCATCAAAATTTCTTCCTGTAGAAGCTGGATACGTAATAATTAACTTTACCTTCTTGTCGGGATCAATCACAAACACCGATCTTACCGTAAATTTTTCACTGGCATTTGGGTGGATCATATCATAAAGCTCTGATACCTTTCGATCCTCATCGGCTATAATCGGAAAATTAACAGTAGTGTTCTGTGTTTCGTTAATATCATTGATCCATCCTTTGTGCGATTCTAGTCCATCAACACTTAAGGCCACTACTTTAACGTTTCGTTTATCAAACTCATCCTTGTATTTTGCTACGGTTCCTAATTCGGTAGTACAAACAGGTGTATAATCGGCTGGATGGGAAAATAAAATACCCCAACTGTCTCCTAACCATTCATGAAAATTAATTTCTCCTTCAGATGATTGCGCCGTAAAATTTGGTGCCTCATCTCCTAATCGTATTGCTGCCATAATTATTGTTTTATAATTTCTCTTAAAGGTAGGAATAAAGCACTTGAAAACGAAATAGTTAATCTAAAGATCCCTTTTAAACCATCTTAATTTTAAAGCTCCACCGCCTCCCTTTTAATTGAGCTTAACTAACCATAAACACAAGAAATTTTCATTTAGATTACCATTCAAATTTCATATGGAAAACCACGGTCAATAATTTTGGATTCATTATTAATTCACCTTCAAATAACTTAAATTTGTGTTTTTAAATCAATATACTAATCATCATGAATTATAGAATAGAAAAAGACACCATGGGCGAGGTAAAAGTACCTGCAGACAAACTATGGGGTGCACAAACCGAGCGTTCAAGAAACAACTTTAAAATTGGAGCTCCAGCTTCAATGCCGTTGGAAATTGTTTATGGCTTTGCTTATTTAAAAAAGGCGGCCGCATACACCAACTGTGACCTTGGAGTACTTCCTGAAGAAAAAAGGAACTTAATTGCTCAAGTATGTGATGAAATTCTAGAAGGTAAACATGATGATCAATTCCCATTGGTAATCTGGCAAACTGGTTCTGGTACCCAAAGTAACATGAACGTCAACGAGGTTATTGCCAATAGAGCGCATCAAATTGCCGGAAAGGTAATTGGAGAAGGTGAAAAAACCATCCAACCTAATGATGATGTAAACAAATCACAGTCTTCAAACGATACTTTCCCTACAGGGATGCATATTGCGATCTACAAAAAAATTGTAGAAAACACCATTCATGGGGTAATTAAATTACGAAATACACTTCACGAAAAATCTTTGGCTTTTAAAGATGTAGTAAAAATTGGTAGAACCCACCTTATGGATGCCACTCCCCTAACTTTGGGTCAAGAGTTTTCTGGGTATGTATCGCAATTAGATCACGGTTTACGTGCTTTAGAAAACACTTTACCTCATTTAGCTGAATTGGCTCTTGGGGGTACTGCTGTGGGTACAGGTCTTAACACACCAAAAGGTTATGCTGAATTGGTAGCTGAATACATTGCTAAATTTACCAACCAACCTTTCGTATCTGCACATAACAAATTTGAAGCTTTAGCTGCACACGATGCGTTGGTTGAAACTCACGGTGCTTTAAAGCAATTAGCTGTTTCCTTAAATAAAATTGCCAATGACATAAGAATGATGGCTTCTGGACCCCGTTCAGGAATTGGAGAAATTATTATTCCTGCCAACGAACCAGGAAGTTCTATCATGCCAGGAAAAGTAAACCCTACCCAATGCGAAGCCTTAACTATGGTCTGCGCCCAAGTAATGGGTAATGATGTAGCTGTAAGTGTTGGAGGTACGCAAGGACATTATGAGTTGAACGTGTTCAAACCAATGATGGCTGCTAACCTGCTACAATCTGCTCAACTTTTAGGAGATGCCTGCGTAAGCTTTGAAGAGCATTGTGCTTCTGGTATTGAGCCAAACCATGGAGTAATCAAACAATTATTGAACAATTCCTTAATGTTGGTAACTGCCTTAAACACTAAAATTGGTTACTATAAAGCTGCTGAAATTGCCAACACAGCACATAAAAACGGTACTACTTTAAAAGAAGAGGCTGTTAATTTAGGCTATGTAACTCCAGAAGAATATGAAGCTTGGGTAAAACCAGAGGATATGATTGGAAGTATAAAATAATACGTTTTTGTACTCAAAAAAAACTGATAAATATCATGTTATCAAGTGAAAACGTCGGCAAATAAAGTCGGCGTTTTTTTATGTTAAAAAAATTAATGACATTTGAAAAAAATACTTCGTTTTGTCAATACTTATCAAAAACATTAAGGAATTGGTGCAGGTTCGAGAAACCAACGTTACCATTGTAAAAGGTAAGGATATGAAAGTCCTACCCACTCTAAAAAACGCCTATTTACTTATTGAGCACGATACCATTGTCGAGTATGGCCCAATGGAAGATTGCGAAGACATCTATGCCGAAGAGGTTATTGATGCTACAGGCAAAACTGTAATGCCTTCCTGGTGTGATTCCCATACCCATATTGTGTATGCAGGAGATCGTTCCTCAGAATTTGTTGACCGTATTAACGGACTTAGTTATGAGGAAATCGCAAGCCGGGGTGGCGGGATTCTCAATTCTGCCGAGAAATTACAAAATACTAGTGAAGAGGAACTATATCAACAATCCTTGGAGCGCCTAAACAAGATCATTAAACTTGGGACAGGTGCGGTTGAAATAAAATCGGGATATGGATTGACCGTTCCTGCCGAACTTAAAATGTTAAGGGTCATTAGACGTTTAAAGAGAGAATCCCAAGCCTTTATAAAGCCCACGCTTTTAGGGGCACACGCTGTGCCACTTGAGTATAAAAATGACAAACAGGGATTTGTTGATTTGGTGGTTAACGAGATGATTCCTCAAACGGCTCAAGATCGACTTGCAGACTATATAGATGTATTTTGTGAGCAGGGCTATTTTTCTTTGGAAGATACAGAACGTATTCTACAGGCTGGCATAGAACATGGCCTCATCCCCAAAATTCATGTGAATCAATTTAATGCCTTTGGCGGTGTTGCCTTAGGTGTAAAATACAATGCCCTATCAGTGGATCATTTGGAAGAAATGGCAGAGGAAGATATCGAGGTTCTTAAAGACAGTAGCACAATGCCAGTGGCATTGCCATCCTGCTCTTATTTTTTAAGTATTCCTTACACGCCTGCCAGAAAGATTATAGATGCAGGTCTACCGCTGGCCTTGGCTTCAGATTATAATCCAGGCTCTACACCGAGTGGGAATATGAACTTTGTAGTAAGCACCGCTTGTATAAAAATGAAAATGACCCCTGAAGAAGCTATTAACGCAGCGACCATTAATGGAGCCTATGCTATGGGGATTAGCAATATGTACGGAAGTATCTGTAGAGGTAAAAAGGCTAATATTATCATTACAAAACCAATTTCTGGTTATCAATACCTCCCCTATTCCTTTGGAGATAATTTAATTGACCAAGTCATTATAAATGGACAATTGGTAAAATAAAAAAAGCCGAAAGTATAACTTTCGGCTTTTTCATCTTAATCTATCAATCAATCAAACAATGTAGTTTATTGCAATGTAAACTCAGTTGATGACACAAGTTCCTTTTTGTTGAATACGTTTACAACGTAACGTCCTTCTTCAAACTTATCATCGTTTGGAGCCACAAACTCACAAATGTTTAAACTTCTATTTTCATAATTAAACTTACTAATCAAGCTGTAGTTTAATACTTCATCCTCAAATTGAATTTGCTCATTAGCTCCCAAAACATTGTCATGAGGATCCAATACTTGAACATACAATTCTTTATCACCAGCACCTACTAAGGAGTTTTTTGCGACGGTAAAACAAACTCTAATTTTGTCACTTCTACGAGCTCTTTCAGTAGGAATCAATTTTCCTGAACTTCTTTCAATAACTCCGAAACCTTTTAAACCTACAGTTTGTAAAGTAGAGGCATTTGCCATTACGGTTGCCAATTCAGTATTTTCAACCAAGAGTGAATCGGTAAACATGGTGCGTTCTGCTAATTCAACTTGGGTACTGTCTAAAGACGCAGCCAATAGTAATTTTTCTGCTTTCAGCTGGTCGTTTTCAACCAATAGTCTTTCATGTTCTTCCTGAAGTGCTAAAAATCTCTTTTTATATCTCCATAAGCTGTTCACGCTATTTTGGGAAATTTTTAAGGAATCCATCAAACCTTGAATACGCTGTCTGTGTTCTACAAGTTTTTCATTTGCAACCTGATTCTCATCAATGGCTTTATCATATTGCTTGGCCATATTCGTTAAATCAGCCATAACTTGATTTTTCTCCTTGATTAGTGTAGCTTCTGTTTGTTTTTTGTCGGTGTACAGTTTAGAAGTATAAAAACCAGTTCCAATAAACAGAACCACTAAAATACCGATGGCCACTTTTAATCCCGTACTCTTACTGTTTGTATTCTCCATAATTGTTGTTTTTAGTGAGTGTAACGTTAATTCTTAATTGTTTTTTCGAATCGAAAGTAAATAAATAAAACTGTATTTTTACCTTTTTAAAACTAAAAATCCTACATGGACCAACTTATACTTTTTAAAGGGCAAGATTTAGAAAACCTAACTAAAAAAGGTTCAGCCAATTCCAAGTTTGGAACACAGGTCCAATTACTTTCGAGCCTCACAAATATATACGACGATATTGTTAATTTGGACGTTGACTATGTAATTTTCGGCATTCCCGAGGATTTAGGAAACTTCGCTAACAGCAGTAAAATTGGGGCTTTCAAGACTTGGAAGCGGGTTGTAAAAAATTTAACAAATTTAAACCGTAATACAATTACTACACCCAAAAAGGTGCTCATTCTTGGTCATTTAGATTTCAAAAAAATCCAAAAAAAGCTTCTTTCCTACAATCCAGAACGCAAAAAAGATATTGCTAAAGCTAGACGAAAAGTAGAGTTAATTGATCAAAAAGTGACTTATGTAGTCCATCAAATTATAAAGGCTGGTAAAACACCAATTATCATAGGAGGTGGTCCAAACAATGCCTACGGAATCCTTAAAGGAGCTTCCTTAGCAATGAACAAGCGCTTAAATTGTGTGAACCTATCCTCACAAACGGGCTTTATGAAAAAAGAAGGCCGCCATAGTGGTAATGGATTTAGCTATGCATATGCTGAAGGATTTTTGAAAAATTATTTTATCATGGGGCTTAATACCGAAACTACAGCTGATATCGTCCTCAAAACTTTAAATAAAATCAAAGCTGTAAAATATTGTTCCATTCAAGATTTTAAAAACAAAAGTAACAAACAGATACGCCGGGCTACCAAGTTGGTTACTGCGACTCCTTTTGGATTAGAAATCGATTATGGAATTTTAAATTCTTTCCAAGAAGCAGCAGATACCTATCCTCAAGAAATAAACGACACTTTAACGCATTTCAGCCAATTTTCAGAAATGTCCTATCTTCATATTAGCAATGCCATAATTGATTCTGAAAACAAAAAAACGGTAACGGACAATGTGACGAATATGCTGGTAGATTTTATAAATGGAAACTCAAACTAGTGAACTTGAATGTATTTAGTTTTGTACACTTTTTAACGAATCCAATTGACGTTCCAAGCGTTCTATTTCAGCTTTATTAATATCGACTTTTGGAATCACTTTTAAAGAGTCTTCCTCTTGCTGTTGAAGAATATCAATATCTTTAGTCTCCTCTACAAAATACTCTCCTATACCCTCACTAGAACGCCAAGCCTCATTCAACTGGTCATATACAGCCTTGTCCCAAGTACTCGGACGTTTTACGTCAATCCAAACCACATCCCGATATTCACTATCCACCAAGGCTAAATCTGGAGTTGCAGCGCCATCAAAGTTGTCAGAATCTTCACGTACTGCAGAAATAGTTCCTAAAAAGAACATCCGTTTTTTACCCGCAATATTTTTAATGTACGGCCTAAACTCTACAGGTTTGTTCACGCTCCAATCAAACTCCTTCCTCGATTCGATTACTTTTAAAGGCATGGCGGAAACCCCAGCATACCCCTGCTTTTTGGCCGCATGGTCATAATAATACAAGGCATTTGTACCGTCTGCCGGTATAAACACGCTAAAGGTTAAACTGGTACGCTCATCACCTACCGGCTCCAAGCCAAACCAATGGTACAAACCACTGTAAGCTCCTGTTTTTGTATCTGAAAAATCACAATCGGTTACAAAAGGTTGCTGATTTTGGTCGTCCGGAAGATTTGGAATTTTTACCGCTGTTTTCATATTCCAAGGTAATGGATCTGAAAAGCCTCCTAAAAATTTTAGGGATTCTGCTTGGATTCTTGACACCTTTTCCGACAGAATATTTTGTCGTAGAAGAAACTCATGGCCTTGCATATTTTCTGGACTTACAAAAGTTCCCTTACCTATAAATATACGTTCTAGATAATCCTTAAAATCATGTTCACCATTCTCAATGATCATTACACCCCCAAAGGTTGGATACGGAAAGAAAAATCCATTCCATTTAATAAGGCTTACCACTTCAACCCATTTGTTGGAGTCGTCTTTCATATAAAACACATCCCCCGGTTCGTAGTTCAACAACATCCATGGGTTAAATTTCTGCACAACCGCATTATAGGTGTTTCTACTAAATTTTAAAGACTCCCCAATTGAAAAGGTTACCGGAATTCTATTGTCACTTGAAAATCTAGGAAATGGCGTGGTACTGGATACCGCAAAGACTTCTTCGGTATTGTCGTTGATACGTTGCCAAACATATTTTTCGGTTGGCTGGATAGCCATGGTCCATTTGTTTTCGCCATCTACCCTAACTAAATGTGGCAACGACACATCCTTGGTTTCGCCAACACTTTCGTTGGCCATGGAAAAAATATTCTGAAGCGGTTGAATGCGCTCATTTTGTGTAAGCGGTAAATCGTCTATCTCTACCCTATTGAGGTGGTTATAGACGTTATAAGTTTTCATATAATCGTACATTTTGAAATGCCAGCCCAAAACGTATAGAAACCCAAAAAACACCAATAAGATTCCTAAAATTAGAATCCGTTTTCCTGTATGGGCTTGATTACGGAATTTATGCAAACCAAAGGCCAATATAACTCCCGACAACAAAATGAAAAAGATATATTTTCTAATGAACAAAAGGGCTGGTTGATAATCATCCCTTAAAATGAATAGCGCTAGCAATATCACAATACCCAAAACAACAGAGATCTGTTTTTGTCGCTTTCCTTTGTTCCAGTAATTTTTAATCATCTAAAATAAATTATTTTGCAACCGAATTAATAAAATTGAGTTCATCCTCGCTCAGCGGAAAAGAATTATAATTCTCCCAGAAGTTTTCATGAAACTCTGTACCCGATTCGTAGATAGTTCTTCTTTCATAACCTTCTTCTGGCATTTCAATGTTCTCGTTGAATTGATAAACAAATAAGTCTGAACTAAACTCAAAATCGTCATCAATCTTTTTCCCCATTTTAATATACATCCCTATTGTTTTTTTATTGTAGGATAGGATGTATTTATCATCAATCACATTAAATTTAGACCATAATGGCAGTCCATTTATTTTGAACTTTGCTATTAAAATATTTTTAAGCTCTGAATATTTAAGGTGGTCTGCTGATGTATAAATCTTAAACTCCAAGATACTTGAGGTTTTGGGGTCAATAATTACATAACCTTTAAGCAAGAGTTCCTCAACATCCTTTTTGGGCGAAATATCGATATACTCATACTCTTCTCCATTAGCCTCTTGCCTTATCCTTCTTACAAACTCATAATTTTTGTCTTTCAGCAAGTTTTTAAGGCCTTTAAAATTATACGCATCTTTCACATAGTCCTGTAAGGTAAATGCCGAATTTATGTTATCGATATTATTGGAGTCCTCCTCATCAATTCTATCACTTTTAAGTGCTCTGTGCTGATCCAATGTAACCATTGCCTTTCCATTCCCCTTTTTAATATAATAGTTTACCAAAGCATCTGAAAATTTTGTGTAAGCATCATTCACCTTTACAACCTCTCTACAATAACTTTTCAATAAAGTATTTTTGTCTATTTTACTGTTGGATGATTTTATAACATCCTTTAAATAATCCTCTGCAGAAACCGTTGAAACAACAACTTCATCAAGCACATAATTCTTAGGAGTTAAGGATATTTCATTAAACTCGTCGTTCAATTCAACTGTCAGAGATTCATAACCGATATGGCTAAATGTTACTTCGGAATTTCGAGAATCTATTGCAAACTCTCCTAATTCATTGGAAATACCGCCGGTTAAATTATAATCTGTAGACCCCTCAATAAATATGTTAACAAAAGCAATCGGTTCTTGAGTTTCGGCATCTTTAACCAGCCCTACTTTCTTTTTTACATCCTGACTCCAAGCTATGTTGGAAATCAATAAAAGGAAAACAATAATTTTAGGCATATGCAAAATGAGTTGTTAAAGTGATTTACTAAGTTTAATTGGAATTCAATATTAAAGTAGTCCCTTATCCTTTAAGCGCTCGCGAGCACTTTTTTGTTCCTTATCGGTTGGAGGTGCTTCTTTGGATAATTCTTCCTTTGGAGCTTCCTTATCCAAGTTTTTTTGTTTGAAATCGTCTATAAAATCCTTTCCTTTTTCCAAGGTTTCTTGAACTATACCCTCCAGAGACTCACTTTGCTCATCAATGACCTCATTCGACTTGAATATCAATTGTGCCAAATAAGTTCCTATTATAGTTCCTAAAATCATGGACGCAAACAATGAAATAGCAGCTAAATCGATGGGTAATAAAAATTGAGCAATTACAATACCTATCAAGAACAAAAATGTAATGGACACCAACCGGATTAAAAACGATTGCTGATATACAAAACCCGTTTTGTCTTCGGCCTTCATCTGAAGTTTTTTGGAATTGATTATTTTATTAAAGGATCGATATAATCCATTTCCGTTGGACTCTCTCCAATAGATAAGAAGTCCAAATAGAATTGACGCAATAAATACAATGAGTTCTAGTGTCATAATAATGCTTTAAAGGTTATGATACTTACTAAATTAGTCTAAAAAACTTAGATATTGTTACGTATGGTTTGGATTACCCAATCTTGAAGGGAGTCTTCCCAATCATTAAACTCTTGGTAAAACGCCTCTTTGTCATACCAGTATAAAAACAACACATCCTTTGATGAAATATTCACCAATAACTGCCAAATCAGATCTTGGTGTTTCGCTTTCAAGGAAGAATGCGGGCTATGAAGTGCTTCGTACATTTTTAAGTCTACGATATCCGAAATTTTGTATTGATTGCTCACTTCCATTTTCTCCAAATAACGCTCTACACTCATCACCCGTTTACGGCTTTCAATGTCCAATTTGTTCAAATAACTTTTAAACAGGACACTGTCATTGAGAATGTCACAAATAGGATGATTTGGTTCCGTTAGGCTTTCTGCCAATTCCATTTTCTTGACACGGTCATACCTATCTGTTTTCACAACGTTTTCCAAATCGCATTCAATCAACACATGGTCACGCAATTTCTCCATTAATTCCGGTTGGGACACATGGTAAATCAATACTTCATAAACCGTATCCTTAATTGCCTCCTTGTACCAATGTAAATCTTCAAATACCACGATAGGCATAATGAAATCACGCAACACATAAACCCCACCAAAGGCTCTGGTATAGAAAGACTCGGTTGTAAATTGTAAATCGACTAACCCTAGATCACGATTACGTAAATCGCCATATTTCTTGGCCGATTCCAGTAATTTTGAATGCAACCCTTCATCTATAAAGTTTTGATCTTTTTTAAACTTTTCAATTAGTTGTAATTGTTTTTTCTGCGCTTTATCCAGGTCGTTTATCAAATGAAACCGTATTTGAACATCTTTATACTTAAGTAAATCCAAGGGTTCGTAAAACACATCTATTTTTTGATCGAAATCCAAGCAAATGGCACAATCTCGGGTGATATCGGTGATTTTTTGACCATATACCCTAAATACATACTGCATAATTTCCCTATCAAAGGTATGGAAAGGCACATACACAGGTTTTCCTTTCTGTAAAGGCGAAATCAAAATACCGTGTGGATTAGCTTCTCCATTATTGAGGTAGTGTATTTCATTTTTTTCTTCGGCAATTTCCGGACTCCAGCCTATGCCATCAATCGAAAACTGTGTCAATTTTGTAGGTGTAAACCCTAACTTCAACAAGCATTGGTTATACCGTTCTACCAATTTTCCACTTACGGGAAGCAACTCACTTCTAAATAAATTTGCCGCTTTTAGCTTTTCCATCACAATAACTTATGAATTTGGGCATATTGTACTAAAATAATCGTTTTGGCATCTTGGATTTGCCCTTGGGCTATCATTTCAATAACCTCTGAAAACGGCAATTCCATAACTTCTATATCTTCCAACTCACTCGCAAGACCACCACCTTCACTAACTTTCATGTCTTCGGAATATTCTCCAATAAAATAGTGCATTTTTTCAGTAACTGCTCCAGGAGAAGAGTAGGCTTCCATTATTTTTTTTACTTCCTTAATTCTGTAACCGGTCTCCTCTTCTACCTCTTTAATGATACAATCTTCCGGATGGTCCTTGTCCAACATACCGGCACAGGCTTCTACTAAAAAACCATCGGTATTATCATTCAAATAGGTAGGCATTCGAAACTGCTCCGTTAAGACTACTGTACCTTTTTCCGGATTATAAAGTAAAATAGTAGCACCATCACCTCTATTATATGATTCTCTATTTTGACGCACCCACTCTCCCGATTTCAATTGGTAATCGTAGTTTATCTTTTCCAACAAAGCCCATCGGTCCGACAGTATTTCCCTGTTTATATTTTTTACACGATTAGTGCCCATTCTCAAACATTTTTCTTGCTTCCAAATCAATATTCAATTGTGCTACGCGCTCATCAACTTTACGTTTGAAGTCGGTATCGGCAATGGTTGCTACATTGTCCAAATAGCGAACCACCTCCTGTCTTCTAATTTCCGAAAAGTTCAAACCATTCATATTCTCACGCATCAATTCTTTCAACATCCCAAATTTGGTTTCATAATCCTTTTTGAAATAAATTTCTGGATTGTCAAACCAATTTTGATCAAGGTCAAAATCTGTTAAACGCAATGAAATGGCCGATTGGATATTACGAACATCCCTAGACGAGAAGAAAGGAAAAGTAGTTTGAATTTCCTTATACAAATTGGCATAAAACAAATGTGAATTGGAAGGATATGAAGCTTCCACTCTATCATAAATGTCATGTACCCTTGCTTCTGTTGGTTTATCAACAACTTGAAGAATCTCACCCATATTTTTAGCCAAGCCTTGATGCTGCAAATAGGTATAATCCTTTGGATTTTCCATGTTCACAAAATCCGGCATGGTGTCTTCAAATTTGCGCCACCATAAATAATCCTGATCCAAAAAATCATGCTCAGTCTGTGCGCCATCAATTTTAAAACGCCCCTGCACACGTGAAATCACCGCTTTATCCAACATTTCCGGAAGGTTAGTAAACAAACCAATGGAACTATTTCCATAATTCACCGCATAGGCACCTTCTGTATAACGTAAAAAGACACCAATAACCTCCTTAACTCCTGCCGAAACCCCTTGAGAGGTTCGTTCCTGAAGGTTGTTTTCGGCATCGTCAATAGGTGCAAAAATCAATTTTGAAGGATCCTGCAAAGGCTTCATCCATTCCACCATTTTCTCTGCGGAACCACCCTGAAACGTACTAATCAACGTATCCGGCATTGGATGAAACAAAAACGGAATGTCCAAATTGTCACAATGCTCTTTGAGTCTTGTGGCAATAGCTGCAATCAACATACTTTTTCCGGTTCCTGGAATTCCATACCCCATAAAAACCGGCATAAAACCGCCTAATTCTTGAAAAGGATTCTTCTTCTCTATAAAATCATAGCTCAATAGGCGCTCTGTTAAACGTCGAGCAAAATGCTTGGCATCACGGTTTCCTACGATTTGTTCAAACTGAATTTTATTAAACTCGACACTTTTGGCTGCCCCCATAAACACATTTTCCCATCCTGAAATGGCAAAATCCGAATGCTCCAATTTATAAGTGCGATCCAAAATGGTTTCTTGATATTCCAAAGTACTTTTACGCATTTGGATTTCAGCAATCAAAGCTTCAAAATACACCACGGTAAAATCAACTACATCTTTGTCTGACTTGATAATATCAGGATGCGACAAATATTTATCGTAGTAAAACAACATACAGGAAATCCCTTTCAATGGAGATAACAAGGACACTTCCGGAATGCCTGCAAACTTTTGCTTCATCACACTTAAATCGTCTGAAGCCACAGGTTTTAAACGAAATAAAATATTATAAGCCGTAGCGTATAACATGAAAGCCGTAGCCGTTTGCATTTTGCTTTCGTACTCACGCTTCCCTGAATTGTCCAAAGCCGATTTTCGTTCATTCAAACTGGAAAGTCCCGAGGCATCGTAATAACTATCCTTAATCCAAATACCTAGGGTAATCCCTTCCTGAACAGCATAAAGCGTCTCATTTAAATACAATGGAATAGCTACAGATTCTGGCAATAAACGCTTCTTTAAACCTAAAATAGTTTTGGAAATAGACGTGATTTCAGTTGCGCCACCACCGTTATTTGCTCTGGAGAGATACAACAAAATAGAATCGTCCTTACTATCCTTATCTCTATTTTTGGCACGCTGCCCCTGTTCCCACTGGATACTTTTTAAATATGAGGTTGCTTCGTCACGAAGCATATCCAATTCATTTTGCTTTATAGGAAAAGTGGAATTATGTTCCATATATTTTCATTCAATATTTTGAAGGTCATCAAATCTCTTCTTTCTATCTTCTTAAATGACCTTGGTTGATTACACTTAAATTTTTAGTTGGTTGGCAAACTGCTAATTTCAATAGGCGGTTTTGCCAGTTGATTCATCACTTCTGGAGTTTTACTGTATAGCATTTGAATAATTCTGTGAGGTGCAAATACATACTTTTCCTTTGAAGGTTCACTCCACTTTTGAAAGATTTGCTTCGAAAAATAACCACCTTCACTAAAGTCTCCATTAGAACGCACTTCATCAATTTCCAAAGACATGGCATAAGATTCCAACGGAATTTCTTTTTTACCTATGCTCTTTAAAATGGCATGGGTAATTTTGTTTTCATCTTTGGCAAATACATTGTGAAGCGGCCCTAAATCAATACGTTTGATAAGTTTCGGATGGATATTCGGCAATTTTTTGTCAATGCCATAGGCCATGGTGTCCATAGGCATTTTTCTATCCCCAACCGTTTTAAGCGCTTCATAAATATCATTTTTAATGTCTTCAATACGATTGCTTCCTTTTAAGTCGAAATACATAAAACATATAAAAGGGCGGTTGAGTACCACATCAAAGAAACTCCAACTGGTCATTAATTCGGTTGAAGCTGTTTCTGGTGCTGCAATAATTTTCCCTTGAACAAAACGATTAAAAATGTAATTTTTGTTCACCGATTGATAATAAGAAATCGAAGCTGCCTGAAACAACCTGCTTCGCTTCACTGGTTGTTTTTTTCGTAATAAGGTATCTAGAAATTCCTCTTGCAACACAGGGATTGGCGTCAACTTTTCCAAATATTGGTCACGAAGTTCAAGATCGTTAAACAAATACCTGAATTCCAAATAATTTGGAAAGCCAGATTCTGTTAGATCCACTTTCATGTTATCCTCGTCGTCATACATATATTTAACACGCATGGCCTCTATGGAATACATCAACAAATCGCAATATTGCTTAAAAAAGATTATTTCCTGCTTGGTGCACAATGCATTTCGCTGTACACTAACAATCAATTCCTTCAAAGCAAAATCTACCATGTTATGGTAAAAATTATAATGCTCCTTTGAATCGAGAATCGCCGAATCCAAGGGGGTTACAATATGCTCTACAGACATTTAAAAAATCACTTTTAATGGATTAGACAAAAGCAATAAGAAATTCGTTCTTCTGCGTTCTAACCTAATACTAATTCACCCAAAAGGTGCTAAAAAAAGAATCCCTCTTTCGAGGGAATCCTTTTGTTTAGCCTAACAAATCGTCGTTACCTGCGCTTGTTTTTTTAGCAGGTTTAGTAGTTTCCACTTCAACCGATTCTTTAGCATCTGCTTTATAGTAATCCTCAAAGATTTCTTTCATATCTATACCATATCGCTCGGCGAAGTTCTTTTGTATATCCGTATCCTTTTCACGAATTTCCTGTAAAGCTTCAGCATAACTGCTGTACACACCTTGCATAACTTTTTCATGAACAGGAATATTATCCATCATTTCTTGGCGTGCTCTAGCACTTGCAGTATGCATTGAAGCTAAAGTTTCACCAATATGCTCATCTGTTTTAACCCCCAAATGCTCTAAAATAGCTGCAAATTCTTGGTCAGTGCGAGCTTTTAAAGCCACTACATACCCATCATAGTATTTTAGACGTTCTTCGGTATCACTCTTTAATTTTGCTCTATGCGTTTGCAGGTTGCTTCTTAAAGATGTCAACACTTTAATGGTTAAATTGTGTTTGTGCACAAAACTATCTTTGGAAGCCGCCAAAGTAGTGTAGGCATTTTTAAGACCTTCCAACTCTTCCACCTTTTGCTCAAGTTCGGTAACTTTTCCAACGGCTTGTGCGTATTCAGCAGATTGTTTATCGGCAATCTCCTCCAATTCCTGGCGAGCTTGTTTCAACAAAGCATATTGCTCTTCAAGTTTAGCTTCAACTTCTTTTTTCTTTTCAAGCGCTTTCGTATGATTTTTGGTAGCTTCCACAATGGCATCCTGAAGCTTATCTTCAACTTCCTTGATTTCCATTTCACGATTTTTCAAACGTGATACCGCAGCCTGACTCTTGAAAGACAATTCACTTAACAAAGTTTGAACATCTGCAGATTCTATACGTTGCTGAAATAACGCTTTGGCTTTATTATCGGCTGCATCTCTATCTTTTTGCGCATTTTGCAATTCTTGCTCAGCTTCCTTAATTTTACTTTTACGCCCCCAAAGATTATTCCACCATGTGTCTGGTTTCGCCTCGGCATCTTCAAGCTCAACCCTAGCACGTTCCAAACGTTTTATAGCGTCATCTATAACTTTTTGCTCTTCAGCATTTAAATGAGAAAAGTCCTCAAATATGATTCCCACTTCGTCCTGATAATCTGTTAAATCCTTTATGGCATCCAACAATGTAGAACGGTCCTTTTCGGCCATATGGACAACGTCATCCAAAGTGGCATTCAAAATCTTTTGACGCACTTCAGGATCGTCCTCTTGAGCTAATTTGGACTTCATGGTGTCAATGGCTTTTCCCCAATTGACATCTACTTTTTCTTGGCTTTGATTGGAGTTGGTTTCCAATAAATCGAAATCATCAGACATATTTAGTTGTAATTTTTTAGTTGAACGTTAATTTTTCGGAAAGGCAATTTCGTTAAAAAAATACCATTTATAAAATTAAATCTCTCTAAAAATATAAGTAGTTTAACAATTTAATTTGTTACATGATATTTATTTAAAATTTCTTATTTTATATTTAACTAAAAACTAAAATCTTATGACCAATAAATCTTACATTATATTAAGCTTAGCCGTAGGCTTACTATTATTTAATTGTAAAAGTGACAAAAAAGAACCCGTTGAAACGCCTTCTCAGGTTGAAAATCCCATTCCAACACCTTCAGAAGCAGTTGATAAAGTGGAAATAGATTCTTCGGTAACCAAAGAATCGGCACCTGAACCAACAGGAAATAAGTCTGAGGCTAAAAAAAACATTGCAAGTAATGTTTCCGAAGAAGACGACCTTAAAATTACAGCTATAGAACATGCTTCTTTGGTTTTAGAAAACAATGGGACGACTATTTACATTGACCCAGTAGGAGGACAAGACCTTTATGGCACTTTAAATCCCCCTAATTTCATTCTTATCACAGACATTCACGGTGATCATTTAGATATACCAACCTTAGAAGCCATTGCATCACCCAATACAATTATCATAGGCCCAAGAGCGGTAAAGGAAAAACTATCCGCGCCTCTACTCAAAAATTTTGAACTCATGTTCAATGGTTTAAGCAAAGGCTTTAAAACGTCGAAAGTTGAATTGAATATCGACGCTATTCCCATGTATAACTTAAGAAAAGAAGCTCTGCAATTTCACCCCAAAGACCGTGGTAATGGATATATCTTGGATATTAATGGCACTAAAGTGTATATTTCTGGAGATACAGAAGACATCCCTGAAATGCGAAGTCTCAAGAATATAGATATTGCTTTTGTATGCATGAACCTTCCTTACACTATGACAGTGGAAAGTGCCGCAAGTGCTGTACTTGACTTTAAGCCTGCAAAAGTATATCCCTACCATTACAGAGGAACCGACGGCCATAGTGATGTAGAAAAGTTTAAAAACATGGTTACTTCCCAAAACCCAAATATCGAAGTTGTGCAATTAAAATGGTATGGGAACAAGGATATTCTATAACGCATAAAAATTTAGAAAGGCACTATTTAGGTTAAAACAATATATTGTATATTTGGTCTAACGAACCCCTCTATCTATTAAAATATGAAGACATTAGCCTACATCTCCCATTTTTTGGTTAGTACTACACAGCTTACCGTAATTCTCATCCTAACAGCCGCTGTATTTATATTTTTTATAGTTGTTGCAATTTTAAAAATGTACAAACTAAAGGCAGAGAACAAAAGGCTTACAGAAATGGAATCTTTTAAATCCTCGGTTGATGAAAGTTACAAGGACTTTACAGAAGGCCATTTATATGACAACAAATAAATTACTTAGAAAGGACCTATTAAGGTCCTTTTTTTTACTTAAAGCTCTTTCTTAATGGTTGGCTTATTTTAATTCCTTGCCATAAATAATATGAATTCTTCTTAATTATAAACAATCCCATTCAGATAAACATTAAATCATATTTTAACAAACTAATTCACATTAATTTTAACAGCTTTTTTTAGATTATTAATTATATAAGTATATCTTTGGCAACGAAAATTTAATTTTAAAACAACAACTATGAAAAAACTTTTATTACTATGTTCTCTTTTTGTGGGAACATCTGCCCTAGTTTCTTGTAGCAGTGATGATGATTCTTCTGATGGAGGAGGGGATCCAGTTGCTACTTCAATTACCTTGACTGCCGATGTTACATCTATTGAATTAGGAAGTTCGGTAACACTTTCTGTGATGAATGACCTTGATGAAGACGTAACAGGTACTTCTACTTATTTTGCAAGTGGAGCTACATTATCTTCTAACGTATTTACTCCTACTGCAGGAGGAGAGTATACTATCCATGCTACCAATGGTGAATTGGTAAGTAACACTATTACTGTTACAGTTGACTTACCTCTTGTTGAAGCATCTGACTCTTTTGTAATTGATGGTACTCAAGAATATACTACCAATACAGGGGCTTTTGCTTTTGCAGGTGCAACTGAGACTAACGTAGTTGTTATGTACTTCAATCCTTATGAGTCTGTTGACAATGGAGATGGTACATTCTCTTACCCAAATGACTTATATATTGGTATCGGTTTTCAAACAGAAGGACCTACAGGAACTAACCCTGATACAGGTGAAGCAGCTTGGACCTTAGAAGATTTGACTCCTCCTACAGGTGATTATACATGGTATGGTTCAGAATGGGATGGTACAACGGTACCTGGAGCATTTGAAGCATTTATTATTGCTAATAGTGAAGATATTGTTGGTTTCGAAGATGACCAAACTATCATTGAAAGTGTAGTATTCAATCTAGCAACAATAACTTGGCCAACTGAAACTGAAGATGGTTTATTAGAAGCTACCTATACTATTACATTAACGGATGGAACAGTAATTGAAGGTGAATATAGTGGAGCTTCAGGCATATATTCATTACAATCAGGAAGACCTGGTTTTGCTCTAGATGTACCAGCGTCAACTTTGGTATCTAAAACTTCAAACTTGAACTAATTTTAATTCAAGTTTCAACATAAAAAAGCCTGCATTATAATGCAGGCTTTTTATTTGGACACAACTTCTATTACTTTTTGTAATTAAACAATATCCTCAATTGACAAAAATATCCTTGAAAACGCATTTGAAAACCAAAAAATAAGATTGTTGTTTTATAAAATGTATTAGCACATATCCAAAACGAAAACAGCCTGCAAAGCAGGCTGTTATTTTATTATATAATTAAAAAGATTATCTCACCAACTTCTTATACTTGATTCGTTTTGGCATTAAGTCACCACCCAAACGTTTCTTTTTATTTTCTTCATATTCGGTAAAGCTACCTTCAAAGAAATACACTTGGCTATCCCCTTCAAACGCTAAAATATGGGTACAGATACGGTCCAAAAACCATCTATCGTGGCTGATCACTACAGCACACCCGGCGAAGTTTTCTAAACCTTCTTCCAAAGCTCTAAGCGTATTTACATCCAAATCGTTGGTAGGCTCATCTAAAAGCAATACGTTTCCTTCTTCCTTCAGCGTCATCGCCAAATGCAAGCGGTTACGCTCACCACCGGAAAGCAAACTTACCTTTTTGTTCTGCTCGCTTCCTGAAAAGTTAAATCGGCTTAAATAAGCTCTGGAATTCACTTGGCGCCCTCCCATCATGATCAACTCCTGCTCATCACTAAAGTTTTGCCAAATCGACTTTTCAGGATCTATATTGGAATGACTTTGATCCACATAGGCAATCTTAGCAGTTTCACCCACTACAAATTCACCTTTATCCGGAGTTTCTTCTCCCATAATCATTCTAAAAATTGTCGTTTTACCAGCACCATTAGGACCAATCACCCCTACAATTCCTGCTTGCGGCAATTTAAAGTTCAAATCTTCATAAAGCAATTTGTCTCCATAAGCTTTGCTAACACCTAAAGCCTCAATAACATTGGTCCCCAAACGCGGTCCATTTGGAATATAGATTTCCAATTTTTCATCCAATTGCTTTTGGTCTTGGCTCATCAACTTATCATAATTCTTCAAACGTGCCTTTTGTTTGGTTTGACGTCCTTTAGCTCCTTGACGTACCCATTCCAACTCACGCTCCAAGGTTTTTTGACGTTTGGATGCCGATTTGCTTTCTTGTGCCAAACGTTTGGATTTCTGGTCCAACCAAGAAGAATAGTTCCCTTTCCAAGGAATGCCCTCTCCTCTATCCAATTCCAAAATCCAACCGGCCACATTATCCAAAAAGTATCTATCGTGGGTTACCGCAATAACCGTTCCTTTATATTGTGCCAAGTGATGCTCTAACCAATGCACCGATTCTGCATCCAAGTGGTTGGTAGGCTCATCCAACAACAACACGTCCGGCTCTTGTAGCAACAAACGACACAAAGCCACTCTACGACGTTCCCCTCCTGAAAGCACTCCAATTTTTTTGTCGCCTTCGGGTGTACGAAGAGCATCCATGGCAATTTCCAATTTAGTGTCCAATTCCCATGCATTGGTAGCGTCTATTTGGTCTTGTAATTCAGCTTGACGGTTCATCAACTTTTCCATTTTATCTGGATCGCTGTATACCTCTTCCAAACCAAACATATCGTTGATTTTGTTGTATTCTTCTAAAACTGCAACCGTTTCGGCAGCTCCTTCTTTTACAACCTCCATCACCGTTTTATCATCATCCAACTTTGGTTCTTGTTCTAGGTACCCGACACTATACCCAGGTGAAAACACTACATCCCCCTGATAATTTTTATCAACCCCAGCTATAATTTTAAGCAAGGTAGATTTTCCGGAACCATTAAGTCCCAAGATGCCTATTTTGGCTCCATAAAAGAAGCTCAAATAGATATTTTTTAGTACCGGAGTATTGGCACTTTGGAATGTCTTGGTTACCCCAGACATTGAAAAAATCACTTTTTTATCGTCACTCATGTGTTTTGAAATATTATTCCATTAAACTAAAAAGACTCTCGACAGTTATAGAACGGTTAAACCCTTCCTTTAAGAGCATTAAATACCCAGGCAATTGCAAAAAAGCCAACACCTACTGCCGCAAAGCCCCAGCCCGCAACATCATTGTATCTAAAAGCTCCTAATGCTATTAAACCTATTCCTACAAATATCATAATGGTTGTAGCCCAAGCCAAAACCGTATTTTTGTTCATCGCCATTTTCTCTATTTAATTTAGATCGTTAGTGGAGTACAAATATCGGATTTTTTAACTAAAAAATGCGTCACTTTCATGACGCATTTATAAAGGGAACATTCAAAGAAAGTACTATATCATTGGTACTTCAATAAATAATATTTCGGAATTTTCATTAGCAGTGATTTCAAAAGATTCTACTTCCCAAACCCCTAGAGCATCTCTTGTTTTCAAAAGCTGATCTCCAATTTTGAGATCTCCATGAATATTCATCACGTAAACACCATGTTTTGACGACTTTAACTGATATTCAAAAGTTTTATCAGCATCCAAATCTATTCTTGACAACACTGCGTCTTGATGGATTTTTAGACTTCCATCAAAATCTTCATCAATAGAAGATACCAATGTCTGTAATTTATTTTTTCGCTCAGCAACATCGAATCTTTTTTGATCGTATCGAGGAGCAACATTCTGTTTGTTTGGGAACACCCAAATTTGAAACAAACTTAAATGTTCTTCCTCTGAACCATTTATTTCGGAATGCTGTACACCTGTACCCGCCGACATTACTTGGACTTCACCTGGCAATACAGATTGCCATTCGTTATGCATGGAATCTCTATGTTTTAGTACCCCTCCCAAAGGAATGGTAATAATTTCCATATTATCATGAGGGTGTGTTCCAAATCCCATCTTAGGCGCTATAACATCATCATTAAGGACTCTCAAAGCCCCAAAATGTATTTTCTCAGGATTGTAAAATCCGGCAAAACTAAAAGAGTGATTTGCCTGTAACCAACCATGGTTGGCAAAGCCTCTACTATCTGCTTTATGAACTACTGTTTTCATTTTAATTTCCTTTCTTTTGGTCTTCTATTTAGAAGATTTTTATTCAACTTAAATAGTTACTTAAATTCTATTAACGCATTTTATCTAAAAGGTCACTTAATTGACCTGCTTCTTCTTCAGTAAGCTTTTTAACCAATTGCACATCAAAATCGTCTGGTATAGACTGCAAAAGCTCCAAGCCTTCCTTGGTAATTTCAATAAACACTACCCTTCTGTCACTCTCACTGGGAAGCCGTTCAATCAACCCTTTGGCACACAACTTATCCATAAGCCGTGTAGCATTTGGAGAACGGTCTATCATTCGCTCCTTGATTGTCTGAACCTTTAAAGCAGACTTTGCTCCTTTTAAAATTCGCAATATGTTATATTGTTGAGGAGAAATGCCGTGCGGCTTGAAAAAATTATTTTGATGGTTTGTTATCCAATTTGAGGTATACATCACATTTATCAAAGCCTTTAATTTGTTGTTGGCAAAACTTGAATTGATGTCTTTTGAAATATCTCCCATGATTGCAATAATTTTCTATTTTAGAGCTTCTTCTAGTTTGGCAACTTCAACCTTTAACTGTTCATCCAAGTCCTTATTTTTAATACTTTCCTCGGAAAAATTTTCATTGAAGGATGGTAAAGAAAACTTAGCTACAATATTTGCATTGTGCCTTGGAAATCTATCTGAAGCCATAGCCAGTACCGATGCACCTCCCCTAGCTCCGGTTGAAGTTGCCATCAACAACATTGGGATGTCATTAAACAACTTCCTATCGATTCTGGACATCCAATCGAATAGGTTTTTAAAAACAGCCGTATAGGCTCCATTGTGTTCAGCCAAGGAAATTACAATTCCATCTGCAGCCTGCAATTTCTTCAAAAACTTTTTTGCAGGTTCAGGATATCCAATTTCTCTCTCAAGATCCACTCCAAATAACGGCAAGGAAAAATCATTTAGGTCTAATAACTCTCCAGTAATACCATCAAATTGTTCCAATGTATATTTTACCAACTGTTTATTTATTGAAGTCCTACTATTACTGCCTGCAAAGCCTACAATATGTTTCATCATGTTTCAATTAGTTTCCATGGCAAATATACGCTAAAACATTTTATTTTCCAAGGAAACTATTTACATGTAATTTAATAATTCATATTATTTAAAGGAAAAAATTATACTTTCAGCAAAAAACTTATTTTTTTACTTTAGCGGAAATTAAAATTCAGCTATGGACATCAACTTCAACAAAAACGAAGATTACAATAAATTACTTCTGTCAGATCTAAAACGACGCTTAGCAACGGTAAAATTAGGAGGCGGTAAAAAACGAATAGAAAAACTTCACGAAAAAGGCAAATTAACAGCAAGAGAACGTATTGACTATCTTTTGGACAAAAATTCCAAAAGCATTGAAATTGGTGCTTTTGCAGGAGAAGACATGTATAAAGAGCATGGCGGATGCCCTTCTGGAGGGGTTGTTGTTAAAATAGGCTATATCCAAGGAAAGCAATGTATCGTTGTTGCCAACGATCCAACGGTAAAGGCCGGAGCTTGGTTTCCGATTACAGGAAAAAAGAACCTTCGAGCACAGGAAATCGCTATCGAAAATAAACTTCCTATAATTTATTTGGTAGATAGTGCTGGTGTTTATTTACCGATGCAGGATGAAATTTTCCCTGACAAGGAACATTTTGGTCGCATATTTAGAAATAATGCTGTAATGAGCAGCATGGGAATTACCCAAATTGCGGCCGTTATGGGAAGTTGTGTTGCTGGTGGCGCTTATTTGCCAATTATGAGTGATGAGGCTTTGATTGTAGACAAAACAGGTAGCATCTTTTTGGCCGGCAGCTATTTGGTAAAAGCAGCCATTGGAGAAACCATTGACAACGAAACCTTGGGAGGAGCTACAACCCACTGCGAAATATCTGGGGTTACCGATTATAAGGCCAAAGATGATAAAGACGCCTTAGATACCATTAAAAATATCGTCGATAAAATTGGGGATTTTGACAAAGCAGGTTACAATAGAGCTGCAAGTGCAAAACCTAAAGAATCTCCGGAAGACATCTATGGCATCCTTCCTAAAAGTCGTGCAGAACAATATGATATGTACGAAATTATTAAGCGCTTGGTAGACAATTCCGAATTTGAGGAATACAAGGCTGGATATGGGCAAACCATTATTACAGGTTATGCTCGCATTGATGGTTGGGCCGTTGGGATTGTAGCCAATCAACGTAAATTGGTAAAAACCAAGAAAGGCGAAATGCAGTTTGGAGGCGTAATATATAATGACTCAGCCGATAAGGCCACTAGATTTATTGCCAACTGTAACCAAAAAAAAATCCCATTAGTGTTCCTTCAGGATGTAACAGGATTTATGGTAGGTAGCAAAAGTGAACATTCCGGAATCATTAAAGATGGGGCTAAAATGGTAAATGCCGTAAGTAATTCGGTAGTTCCAAAATTCACCATTGTAATAGGTAACAGTTATGGTGCGGGCAATTATGCCATGTGTGGTAAGGCCTACGATCCAAGACTCATTGTAGCTTGGCCAAGTGCAGAACTTGCTGTAATGAGTGGTAATTCTGCAGCTAAGGTATTGCTGCAAATTGAAACCGCCGCTTTAAAGAAACAAGGCGAACCCATTACAAAAGAAAAGGAAGAAGAATTATATAAAAAGATCAAGGACCGTTACGATAATCAAGTGTCTCCATACTACGCCGCAGCCCGCTTATGGACCGATGGCATTATTGACCCATTGGATACTCGAACTTGGATAAGTATGGGCATTGAAGCAGCCAATCATGCACCAATTGAGAAGCCCTTCAACTTAGGCGTGCTACAGGTTTAATTTCCTTATCTCGCTTATTTTTTGTAATTTAAAGACTAATAATCAACACTTTATTAGTCATGGGTACCATAAAAACATTAAACAAATGGGCCAACGCACATACGTATTACCCCTTAGATCTATTACGTATTGCGCTGGGCGTGTTTTTGTTCACCAAAGGCATCAGTTTTATGGCCAATAGTCAAATTTTAATGGATCTTTTCACGCCTATCCAAAATATGGCCGGAGGAATGATAACGGTTCATTATGTAGCTCCTGCACATTTTATCGGCGGGGCATTAATAGCTTTTGGTTTATTGACAAGATGGGCCATTATTGCACAACTTCCTATTTTAATTGGAGCGATACTTATCAATTTTATAGGAGAAATGAATACCGCTAATCTAGTGGTAGCAACCATTACACTATTAGTGTGTATTTTCTTCCTGTTCTATGGTTCAGGAAAACATTCTGCAGATTATTACTTTAAAATGCAGCAATGAGAAGGCACAAAAAAAGCCACTCTTAACAGAGCGGCTTTTTCTTTTAGGTCTTATTTCTAAAGCTTATTCAAAACAATTACAGATTCTACTGTACTTGTTACTTGAACACCTTGTTGACTTTGGTTTATATCTTGCGCCTGCGTTATCGTAAGAGTCTGTCCATTATTACTTAATGAATACTCACCAGATTGGGCTTCTCCCAGAGCTGAAGTATCAATACCATCCACTTCCAAATCAAATAAGGAGCCATCAAACGTAATAGTGTTTCCACTTGTTGAATAATTTCCCGTTCCATTAACATCAGATAGCGATGAAGTGGTAGTACCATTATCCATTCCATTTACGGTTAAATCCGTTTCAATATCATAGCTCCCGTTTGTACTAAAGGTGTTGTTTGTAAAGGTAACTATATAATCCATATTTACGCCTTCCATTGCTGCGTCTACCTCCATATTCATTCCTCCCATTCCTGTTGAAGTATTCATAGTAGCATTAAAAGAAACTGTAGTCCAATCTCCAACAAGTGAAGCTCCAGAATTCCCCGTATTGTTGCCATCAACTCCCGAAATTTCACTGTCTAATGGTTCATTTTCACAAGTAAAAGCTGATAGTAAAATTGCTAAGGCAAATAAATTAGTAAGTTTTAAAAATTGTTTCATGTTATATTTATAAAGTTTGAGGTTATTCGTAGTAAATATCAAAGCTTCCATTTGTGATATTCATATCACTTCCACTAGTAGTTGCTCCTGAACATTCAAAGGTTCCAACAATATGTTTGGCTGCAGTGTCATGCAAACTTATAGAAATACTCCCTTCTAATAAGGCTATATTCGTTGGGTTGCTTAATTGGGAATATTGTACTTTCAACATCGGATTTTGTACCATCGACATGGCTGTAAAATCATGTTGCCCTGGTGAGATATTTAAAGGAACAGACACCAGAATGGTCTCCATATTGTTTTTAGATGCCAAAATTCCCAAACCATCACCTAATTCAGATTCAAGAATGTCAATATTAATGACATCTTCCACAAATTCCTCCCCATCAATCTCTGCGTAGAACGTATTGTCATCTTCATTACCACTCCCCGGCCATCCGGTTTCAAAAGGAATATTTGTAAAAATTCCGTTGATAAACTCGATCGTATCAATAGTTCCATCTTGGTCATTCATTCCTGTAAAAGAAAAAGATCCGCTAATGGTGTTATTTTGAGAGTTAATTTCTGTTATACTAACAGTACCGGCTGGTGTTGAAGGATCTTCTGCATTCAAAGAAACCCAAGCATTTTCTTCTAATTCTTCCTGATCATTCTGGTTATAGTATCCCATTGTATTGGGCGGCACCATTAAGTTATCTAAATCTATAACTCCCAATTCATAAGTTCCTACACTATTGCCAAACAGCGATAAAGTAAACGTTTCTCCATTATTTTTCACTGCTGTAAGATTAATCATATTATCCATGAGTCCCGCAGAGGCCACATCAGCCTGATATGTTTGACCATTGAAATCTACCTGAAAAAAAGCAGACGAATTCGAATTTCCTGGTTCCACAGTACTATCGATTGGCTCATTTTCACAATTAAAAAAGAAACAAAGCGTCAAAAACGACAATAAAACTCTTAATTTTTTCATAATAAGTAGTTTAAATTCTGTAAGTTTTAGTTGATTTCTTACAAACATAAACAATTTAATCAGTTTGCAAAACTTGTTTTGGAACCCGCATAAGTAAAACGATGCCAATCAAAAAGAAAATAAACAAAAACAGAATGGAATTGCGCATACTACCTGTGATTTGATCTATCGATCCATAAATAACCATCCCGATTACAATGCCTATTTTTTCAGAAACATCAAAAAAGCTGAAGTATGAAGTGGTATCCTTGGTCTCTGGCAAAAATTTGGAATAGGTAGAACGCGATAACGCCTGGATTCCTCCCATAACCAAGCCTACACAGGCAGCTGTAATATAAAACTGAATGGGCGTTTCAACAAAATACCCATAAAAACAGAGTGCCATCCATATAAAATTGATAACTATCAATGTTGGAATATTACCAAACTTTTCAGACGCCCTTGAAGTCAAAAAGGCCCCCAAAATAGCCACTACTTGAATTACCAAAATACTTACAATTAAGCCTAGTGTTTTCTCACTCTCTCCTCCCCAATTAATTTCCTGCTCCCCAAAATAAGTGGCGACCAACATAATGGTTTGCACTGCCATACTGTAAACAAAAAAAGCGTAGAGGTAACGTTTTAATCTTAAGTTATGAGTCAATCCATCCCATACTTTTTTTAGTTCCTTAAAACCATTAAACAGTACTTGCCTATTGACTCTTCCATTACTTTTGGAAAGTCCCTTTGGAAGCACTCTAAAAGTATATTGGCTGAACAACACCCACCATAAGCCAACAGTTATAAATGAAGAACGCATAGCTTGGATAGAGGCTTCATCTTTTGCCTTTTGAAGCGCCTCCGCAATTTCAAGTTCAGACCCCGTTTCTCTTAAGGTCTGTGGTATACTCGTATCAAAACCAAAGACATTAGGAAACATCACCATGGCTAAATTCAAAACCAATAACAAAACACTTCCTATATACCCTAAGCTAAACCCTTTCGCACTAATTTTATCCTGTTGCTCTTCAAAAGCGATATCTGGTAAATAAGAATTGTAAAACACCAAACTCCCCCAATATCCTATCAATCCAAAAAAATAAAAAAGCAAACTCAGGTATATGTGCTCTAGACTAAACCAATAAAGTCCAAAGCACCCCAAACCTCCCAAATAGCAAAAAAATTGCATAAAGACTTTTTTATTGCCTATATAATCAGCCACTCCTGATAAGATTGGAGAAATAATAGCCACTACCAAAAACGTAAAGGCCGTAATGAAGGTTATCAATGCTGTATTTTTAAATTCATAACCAAAAGCATGCACTTTGTTGTCATCGACAAACTTTAAAGTTCCGTAAAAAATTGGAAAAATGGTTGAAGCAATGGTTAAAGTATATACAGAATTGGCCCAATCGTAAAAGGCCCAAGCATTAAGAAGTTTTTTACTTCCCTTTTGGAATGTAGTCATATATAAGGTTATAAAAAAAGCTACACCTCAAGGTGTAGCTTCGAAAGTAAACAAATTTTTTATTTTATACTTTATTTGATAAAAGAAGTCACTCCAAACTTTTTTGCCTCTGCTCTAGCGGTCGGCACCAAAGCTTTCAAATTATTGATTCGTGTTTGATTGGAAGGATGTGTGCTTAATAATTCTGGCGGTGCTTGCCCTCCGCTTTCCGCAGCCATTCGTTGCCATAAGTCAACAGCTTCAGATGGGTCATAACCCGCTATAGCCATTAGGGTCAATCCAATTTTATCGGCCTCGCTCTCATGGCTTCGGCTAAAAGGCAACATTCCTAAAACATTAGACCCTACTCCGTAATACGAATTAAAAGCATCTCTATCACTATCATTGTTGATGGCCATATTTCCAGCTAAAGCTATCCCTTGCTGCACATAAGCTGCACTCATTCGTTGCTGCCCATGATTTGCCAACGCGTGAGACACCTCATGCCCCATAATTGTTGCTACCCCCGCCTCTCCATCGGCAATGGGCAAAATACCCGTGTAAAAAACAATTTTACCACCTGGCATACACCAAGCATTCTTCTGCTCATCCTTTATAAGGTTATATTCCCATTTGTAGTCCTTTAAATAACCTTCGTAACCATTGGCATCCAACCATTGTTTTGCTGCTGTCGCAATTTTTTCCCCCACACGTTTGATCATTTCAGCATCTTTCGTGCCCTTGATGATATCATGTTCATTTAAAAACTGATCGTATTGTTGAAATGCAGCCGGAAACAACTCTGAATTTGGCACAATGGCCATGGTCTGTTTCCCTGTAAACGGATTGGTTGCACATGAAATAAATGCCAAAGTTATAACAGCAGTAGCGAATAGATTTTTTGAGGTCATTGAATACATAGTTCGATTTGAAAGTCTAAAATTACAAAAATCATTCAAGACAGATTATAATTTCAATTTTCAAAACCAGTTATTTTCGGCCTTACTCACCAATAATATGTAACTGAGTGAATTTCTCACTAACTACCATACTGTTACTGCCATTCATTTTAACTTGAGATAAAGGAATGTCTACATTATCAATTTCAATCTTTGTTACATGAAATGGCAAACCGTGAAACTTAACCATAAAAGTACTTAAGGTAGATTCATATTTTCCTTCCTTATGCTGCTGAATAATTACTTCGTTGGCTTTCCCCGTTAATTTAAAAGTCCTCAAGCTATATCTACCTTTTGTATAATCATAGCCATCATGGGCGTCGTCGTACAAAATAGAATCCTCTTTCCCTTCTTTATAATACACCTCTAAAGTTACTTGGTCAATTTCCTTCTCATCCACATATTGCTGCACGGGATACATTGGAATTATAGCGCCTGCCTTAATAAATAATGGAATACTATCAATATCGGCATCTACCCACATTTCCCTTCCTCCCAGCACGACTTCATCATTCCAAAAATTAAACCATTCGCCCCTTGGAATAAACATTCTACGCCCTCTTGAATTTGGTTCCTGCACAGGACATACCAAAATTTGATCTCCATACATAAATTCATCTGTTCTGTAATGCGTGTGAATATCTTCTTGATCATACAAAACAAGGGATTTCAATATTGGGGTACCTTCATCAACCAATTGCCAAAATGTAGTATATAAATAAGGAAGCAACTGGTAACGAAGCTCAATAAACTTCCTCACAATTTTTGTGACATCATCATCAAATGCCCAAGGCTCCTGATTACCGTGATCGCCAGAAGAATGTACACGGCAAAACGGATGAAAAACGCCTAGCTGAATCCATCTGGTAAACAATTCACCTTGAGGCTGCTCGGCAAAACCACCTATATCACTCCCTACAAATGAATACCCAGACATAGCCATTCTTTGCGCTTGGATATTGGCTATCCATAGATGTTCCCAGCTTGCTACATTATCACCGGTCCAAGTAGAAGTATAACGTTGTGTACCGGAATAGGCTGCTCTAGTAATAACAAAAGGGCGCTTCGGATAAGTGTACCGTTTAAGTCCTTGGTAGGTAGCTCTCGCCATTTGCATACCATAGATGTTATGAGCCTTCCTATGGCTACATGGATTGCCTTCATAGTCATGCCTAACATCGTCTGGAAATGTTTTATTGGGGACCTCCATAACCGCAGGTTCATTCATATCGTTCCAAACTCCTCTTACACCAGTTTCTTCAATAAGTTCCTTAAACAGGCCAGACCACCATTCTCGTACTTCTGGATTCGTGAAATCCGGGAAATAACATTCTCCAGGCCATACTTTACCTTTCATATAAGGCCCGTCGGCTCGTTTGCAGAAGTAATCATTTTCCAAGCCTTCCTTGAAAACATCGTAATTGTGATCAATCTTAATTCCTGGATCTATAATAACAACCGTTTTGAACCCTTGTTCGCTAAGTTCCTCGACCATCCTTTTGGGATCTGGAAAATAATTTTTATCCCAGGTAAAACATCTAAAGCCATCCATATAATCGATATCCAGATAAATGGCATCACAAGGTATTTTAAGATCCCTGAATTTTTGAGTAACCTCCTTAACTTTAGATTCTGGATAATAACTCCATTTACATTGATGGAACCCCAAGGCCCATAACGGAGGCAATTGATGCGGCTTGCCCGTTAAATCTGTGTAGTTGGCCACAACATCACTCATTTGGGGACCATAGATAAAATAATAGTTCATCTCTCCTCCTTGCGCCCAAAAACTGGTAACATTGCGTCGTTCTTGCGCAAAATCGAAAAACGATCTAAAGGTGTTATCAAAAAAGATTCCATAGGACTTATTCCCATTCAGTCCCGTATAAAATGGAATAGCTTTATAAATTGGGTCTGAATTTCTGCCATAGGCATAGGAATCGGATACCCAATTTTCAAAACGTTTTCCTTTTAGATTAAGCTTTACCGGCTTATCTCCCAACCCAAAATAACTTTCCCCATCGTGGGATGTTTTACTCATCTTTACAACATCACCTCCAAACTCATAACTTTCTTCCCAATGGAATCCAAGTTCATCTTCATTTATAAGTGTTAAATCCTTAGCATCAAACAATGTCACTTTTAAATTTAACTTAGAAATATGGCAAATAAGTTTTGAAGTCGTGATTTTATATAAAGTGGATTCTTCTTCTATTTCCAAAAAATTGTAGCCCGTACTGGCATATTTTGTAATAGCATAGGAAAAATCGTTGTCAAATGTTCCTGAAGTGGTGTAACGAAAGCGTAAAACACTATCTCTTACGACTGTTAACTCCAGAATAACATTATTTTCGGTAGTAAAATACAAGGTGTCTACATCCTTATTGTATGCTACAATTTTAGAAGGAAATAAATCTCCCTTTCTTTCTAATTCAGTATTTAAAATCATAAGTCATAGTTCTTATAGACTAACAAAAAAACGCATAAGTTCAGAGATAAAAAATACTCAGCACCAAGTTTTGCTAACTCACTAATTTAATGGTTATATTTTTATCAAAAACCAACAAAACCCTCTGTTTTATAATAAATTACGTTTTAACATTTTGATATTTAAAGGCGACCATTCCCAAAGGAGGAATTGTAATTTCAACAGAATCATCTCTAAAATGCCAAGGAACTTCCTGGGATGTTTTCGTGTTGTTTTTATACGCTCCAGTCCCCTCGTATTTTTTAAGATCACTATTAAACACCTCTTTTAGTTTCCCTTTAAAAGGCAGGCCAATTCTATAATCAATTCTAGGTGTAGGTGTCATATTGCAGACTACAATTACATGATCTTTTTGATTATTGCCTTTTCTAAAATATGCTAAAATGGAACTCTCCGCATCGCTAAAATCAATCCATTCAAACCCATCACCTGTGAATTGCTTTTCATAAAGTGCCGGCTCTGTCTTATAGAAAATATTTAAATCCTTCACCAAATTTTGCATTCCCTTGTGCACTTTATACTTCAACAAATGCCAATCGATGCTTTGTAGAAAATTCCATTCTTCTCCCTGTCCTATCTCACCTCCTTGGAACAATAATTTAGTTCCAGGATGCGTAAACATATAAGCATACATCAACCTAAGGTTAGCAAAACGCTGCCATTCATCCCCAGGCATTCTTCCTAATAAGGACCGCTTTCCATAAACCACTTCGTCGTGCGATAATGGTAAAATGAAATTCTCCGAAAACGCATAGGTCATGGAAAACGTCAAGTCGTTTTGATGGTATTTTCTGTAAACCGGTTCCTTTGAAAAATAGACCAAAGTATCATGCATCCAGCCCATCATCCACTTCATCCCAAATCCTAAACCACCTAAACAGGTAGGTTTAGACACCATTGGAAAGGCTGTGGATTCTTCGGCGATGGTTTGAACATCTGGAAAACTTTTATAAACTTCCTCGTTCAATTCTCTCAAAAATGAAATGGCCTCTAAATGCTCTCGCCCTCCAAACATATTTGGTTCCCACTCACCTTCTTCACGAGAATAATCCAAGAACAGCATAGAAGCCACGGCATCTACACGCAAACCATCCGCATGGAACTGCTCTAACCAAAATAGGGCATTGGAAATCAAAAATGATTTCACCTCATTTCTTCCATAATTAAAAATCAAACTTTTCCAGTCCGGGTGGTAACCTTTACGTCTATCGGGATGCTCATACAGACAGGAACCATCAAAATAGCCCAATCCATGCGCATCCTCAGGAAAATGGGAAGGCACCCAATCTAAAATAATTCCAATATCATTTTGGTGCAATTTGTCCACCAACAATTTAAATTCCTCGGGGTAACCAAAACGTGATGTTGGAGCAAAATAGCCCGTTATTTGATACCCCCAAGAAGGATCGTAAGGAAACTCCATGATTGGCATGAACTCCACATGCGTAAAATTCATGTCCTTGACGTATGCCACTAAATCTTCAGCAAATTCGCTATAGGATAAATAGTCTTCTCCATTATTCTTTCTTTTCCAAGATCCTAGATGTACTTCATACACAGAAAAAGGGGCATTCAGCGCATTGTGATCTTTTCTTTTTTCCATCCATTGCTTATCCTTCCACTTGTAAGCATCTTCCCATACTACAGAAGCTGTTTTTGGAGGCAACTCACATCGTCTTCCATATGGATCGGCCTTTTCCGTGACGATGCCGTCATGGTGGCTGTGTATTTTATATTTATATAAACTTCCTTTGCCCACTTTTGGAATGAACCCTTCCCAAATACCACTTTTGTCCCACCGCACGTGCAATTGGTGTGCTTGGTCATCCCAGTAATTAAAATCGCCAACAACTGCTACCGATTTGGCACTGGGTGCCCACACAGCAAAATAGGTTCCTTCCTTACCCTCTAAAGTCATGATATGAGAGCCAAACTTCTCATATAGTCTATAATGCTTTCCTGCCTTAAAAAGATCTATATCAAAATCTGAAAACTTACTGTGTACAATTACTTCGGCCATATAGTATGAAAGTTTTGGTATAACTGTGATAGATGTATTGTTAATACACATGCACAATTCATAACTTGTAAAGTTCTAAATTAGCAATTTTAAACGCACAAACCCATTAAGCAAGGTAAATAAAATCCTAAGAATTAATTATAACGATTTCGTAATGAGCTAATCTATCCGTCGACTAAAGTTTTTAATTAGCTACTTGAATCTGAATTACCATGAAAAACATCCTCACCGTTATTCTTATTGCTCTTGCATTTAGTTGCAATTCTACGGCTCAAAAAAACAACGAAAACAAAAACCAAACATATAAAATGAATAAAACTGAACAAGAATGGCGTGAAATTCTTACGCCGCAACAATATCAAGTGTTAAGAGAAAAAGGTACCGAGCGCCCTTTTACGGGAGAATACAACCTCCATTTTGAACAAGGGTCCTATACTTGTGCAGGATGTGGCACAAAACTTTTTGAGAGCACCGATAAATTTAGATCAGATTGTGGTTGGCCCAGTTTTGACAATGCCATAGAAGGCAGCATCACTTACAAAGAAGACAGAACCCATGGCATGGTAAGGACTGAAATACTCTGTTCCAACTGTGGAGGCCATCTTGGTCATGTTTTTAATGACGGTCCAACCCAAACCGGATTACGTTACTGCGTTAACTCTTTAAGTTTGGATTTTGATAGTGCCGAAACCCAAAAAGATTCTACAGAAAACACCCCTCCTAAAAATTAAAAATTTCATTTAGGCATTTTAAGGCACTCGCTATATTTATATGGGCGAAGTGCCTATTTTTTTGTTGGCTAAATTCATATTTAAAAATAGGTTTCGTAAATTCGTAGCGTCAAAAAAATACACTAAACAAATTCTCATGAGTAAATATGATATAATTGTTCTAGGTAGTGGACCTGGAGGCTACGTTACAGCTATTAGAGCGTCTCAATTGGGCTTTAAAACTGCAATAGTAGAAAAGGAAAGTCTTGGTGGAGTATGCTTAAATTGGGGTTGTATTCCTACTAAAGCCTTATTGAAATCGGCACAGGTTTTTGAATACCTTAAGCATGCCGAAGACTACGGCCTTTCAGTAAAAGGTGCTGATAAAGATTTTGGTGCTATTGTAAAGCGCAGTCGTGGTGTTGCCGAAGGGATGAGCAAGGGCGTTCAATTCTTAATGAAAAAGAACAAAATTGACGTTATTGAAGGCTACGGAAAACTTAAAACTGGAAAGAAAGTTGATGTAGACGGCAAAGAATATTCTGCAGACCACATTATCATTGCTACTGGAGCACGTTCTCGTGAGTTACCAAGTTTACCTCAAGATGGAAAAAAAGTAATTGGCTATCGTGAAGCCATGAGCTTAAAAGAACAACCTAAGAAAATGATTGTAGTTGGTTCTGGTGCTATTGGTGTTGAGTTTGCTTATTTCTATAACTCTATCGGTACCGAAGTAACTGTTGTTGAATATTTACCGAATGTAGTACCTGTTGAGGATGAAGAAGTTTCTAAACAATTGGAACGTAGCTTCAAGAAAAATGGGATAAAAATCATGACTTCTGCCGAAGTAACTAAAGTAGACACTTCTGGAGCAGGAGTAAAAGCTACAGTTAAAACCAAAAAAGGTGAAGAAGTATTGGAAGCTGACGTTGTGTTATCTGCTGTAGGTATCAAAACCAACATTGAAAACATAGGCTTGGAAGATGTAGGTATTGCCGTAGACCGCGATAAAATCTTGGTAAACGATTACTATCAAACCAACATCCCAGGATACTATGCTATTGGAGATGTAACGCCTGGTCAAGCTTTGGCGCACGTTGCTTCTGCTGAAGGAATCCTTTGTGTTGAAAAAATTGCAGGCATGCATGTAGAGCCAATCGACTATGGAAACATTCCTGGCTGTACGTATTGTGCTCCTGAAATTGCAAGTGTAGGTTTAACCGAAAAGCAAGCTAAAGAACAAGGATACGAAATTAAAGTTGGTAAGTTCCCATTCTCTGCCTCTGGTAAAGCTAGTGCTTCTGGTGCAAAGGACGGATTTGTAAAAGTAATCTTCGATGCCAAATATGGTGAATGGTTAGGTTGCCATATGATTGGTGCCGGTGTTACCGATATGATTGCTGAAGCCGTTTTGGGTAGAAAATTGGAAACTACAGGTCACGAAGTGCTTAAGGCCGTTCACCCTCACCCAACCATGAGTGAAGCGGTAATGGAAGCTGTAGCCGATGCATATGATGAAGTAATTCACTTATAAAAAGTAAATCATCTATAAAAAAAAGACGATACCAACAGTATCGTCTTTTTTTTACACCTATAATTTTAGTATTTGTTATCACAAAAAACTTTGGATGCCCAATTCGTAGCTTTGTAGGCCAAACCCAACAATGACACCCTTGGCATTTGGAGAAATAAACGACATGTGCCTAAAAGACTCCCTATCGAAAGTATTGGAAATATGTACTTCCACAACGGGTGTTTCAATTGCCGCTACCGCATCACCAATACCAACAGAAGTGTGAGTATAGGCGGCTGCATTTAAAACAATACCATCGTAACTAAACCCAACTTCCTGAAGTTTATCGATCAACTCCCCTTCTATGTTGGACTGAAAATGTTCCAATGCTATTTGCGGATATTTATCAACTACCGTTTCAAAAAATTCATTGAACGTAAGACTTCCATAAATATCAGGTTCACGTTTCCCTAATAGATTAAGGTTTGGGCCGTTGATGATGATGAGTTTCTTCATAAAGTAAATATATTAAAAATAGTATATAAAAAAACCGAAGCTTTTTGGCTTCGGTTTTTTTATGTTATTAAACTCTAAATTTAGAACATATATCCAACTGAAAGTTGAAATACACCATTGTTTAAAAGAAACTCATCGCTGTAATCTTCATCATTCAAATTCATTAAACCAAGGTTATAACGAGCTCCAAAATTTAAACCATTTTCCATTTTGTATCCAGCTCCAATATTGAAACCAAAATCAATTGAACTGATTCCTTCCAAATCTCCTTCTTCTGATTCATTTACTGCAACACCTCCAAACTCTCCACTATACTCATAGTCATATTTTCCTGAAGCCAAAATTCCCAATTGAGGTCCTGCTTCAACATTAAAACCTTTTACGATATAATACTTAAAAGACACTGGAATATTGATATAATTCAATTTCCATGTCTCTTCTTCTGAAAAGCCTTGTTCCGAATATTCAAATTTAGTCCCTTGAGTAGAGTACAGTAACTCTCCCTGAATTCCCATTTTTTCGTTGAACATAAATTCAGCAACACCTCCAACATGGAAACCTACCTTCATGTCGTTTTCTTCGATATCTCCACCTAAAGTAGCAAAGTTAACCCCTGCTTTAACCCCAAAGTTAAAATCTTGAGCATTGACATTTGAAAATCCGAATACTGCAACTGCGGCACACAATAATAATTTTTTCATAATAAATTTGGTTGTTTAATTGTTTAAGCCGCCAAAGCTAACTTTTTAAGGAAGTTCTTACAAGAAAAAAATGACGAATTTTCTTACGCACTTAAAACCAGCAATATAACGCACACCAAATAAACTATCTCTTTATAAAAACACCTATTAAGGACTATTAATGGATGCATTAAACCCAAGAAAACGAATCAATATTCCCATAAAAAAAGGATCAAGCTCTTCAACTTAATCCTTTTTATACAATAACAGACTATATATTATAAGCTAAAACTCAAACAAAACGCCAATATTTGCATTTCCCCAGTTAAGCTTATCGGAGTAATTTTCATAAGACACGTTAATTTCAATGAAATCTGCCACATCAATACCAGCAATAGGGCGTACATAGAAACCTCCATCGAGATAATCTGTAATACCAAAAGCATATCCCACATCAATTCCACCAGTAAATATCCCAAATACCTTTACTCGGGCTGCTCCAGCAACAGGGACAAATTGTGCATCATCTCGATATAGAAGATGATTGTCATTTTTCATAAAGAAGTTTCGGAAACCTACGGTTGGCCCAAAACTCAAAAAGGCATCATTATAGCCAAACATATAGTAGGCATCAATTCCCAAAGACCAATCGGAAACATCTCCTGCATCGGATGAGGCCAAACCTACACTACCCCCCAATTTAAAAACACCTTGTGCTTGACTCGCAAGGCTGGTTCCTACTACAAGAACCATGATTAATACTAATTTTTTCATGATTAATAGCTTTATATTAAAATTTTAAAAAGAATATTCTACTCCAACATTGAAGGAATTAAATCCATTGACATCCCATGCTCCACCAACATAATCGGGGTGATATGGTCGCTTCACTTCTGCTGTTATTACCTGAAATGAGGCTATTAAGTTGATCATCCCCAAATTATAGCCAAACTTAGGTCTAAACAACATTCCTGTATCAGCGTCGCCAGAAACGTTAACGGCAAAACCTAAATCCAAACCTGCAAAAAATGAATGGTCCATAAAGTGATATCTACCTGTGGCAGCTATTGGTAAAAAGGAATTACTATCATTATTCACTCTGGTTGTTGTTCCATCTGAGGGATGATAACGATAATAATAACCGTCACCGGAAAAATGAGTATAAGCTATCAATCCTCCTACTTCAAGGTTATCTACAACTTCGAACAAATAAGTTCCATAGAAACCAAAATTGAAACTAGATATATCGGAAGTCCCACTTAGGGGAAAACCAATATCGGCTCCAATCTTAAATCCGCCTGTCTTCACTTTTTCAATCATATCGTCAGTTACTGTTTCTACGTCTGTTTGAGCCTGAAGACTTATTATACCAATAGACATAAACATTGCAAAACATAAAATTCTTTTCATACTTGTTTTAATTTAAATGGATTACTATTAATTATTTGAATTAGGTTCCTTTTCTTAAGGTTTCACTTACAGTTATTTCTAACAATATTAACAAATTTACCTTATATAACTTATTTATAACACTTTATAAACACTTTTTTTTGCAAAATTTTCTTTCAAATATTAGTCAATAGTTATAGTTAAAATTTGAATATTCCCTCAAAATAATACTACATTTATCCCAATGAATTGGCAAAACGGACTACAAGATTACAAGCACTACCTTAAGATAGAGCGTGGCCTATCCCAGAATTCTATAGATAATTACGAATATGATATCCTAAAACTCATAAAATATCTAGATGATAATCATATATCGGTTTCACCATTAGATATAACGAAGGACACCGTCCAACCTTTTGTCTATGAAATCTCGAAAACCATCAATGCCAGATCACAATCACGTTTAATATCAGGACTGCGCAGTTTTTTTGGATATCTGGTGTTTGAAGAATATAGGGATACCAATCCAATGGACCATATTGAATCACCCAAAATAGGTCGAAAGCTTCCAGACACTTTAAGCGTTGATGATATTGACAACCTAATTGATGCCATAGATTTAAGTAAAGCGGAAGGTGAACGCAACCGAGCCATTTTGGAAACACTCTACAGTTGTGGCTTAAGGGTAAGTGAACTTACCAGTTTGAAATTATCTGATTTATATTTTGAAGAAGGTTTTATTCGCGTAACGGGTAAAGGCGACAAGCAGCGATTTGTACCGATAGGTCCTGAAACTCAAAAATACATCAATATTTACAGAAAAGAAATACGTGTTCATTTACCAATACAACCTGAATTTAAAGACACCTTGTTCCTGAACCGAAGAGGCCGGCAACTTACTAGAGCAATGATTTTTACCATTATCAAACAATTGGCTGTAAAAATTAATCTTAACAAAAACATTTCACCACATACCTTTAGACATTCCTTTGCCACACATTTACTGGAAAATGGTGCCGATTTACGATCTATTCAAATGATGCTAGGTCATGAAAGCATTACTACAACTGAAATATACATGCACCTTGACAGAACCCACTTAAAAGAAGTTTTAATGACATATCACCCAAGAAAATAGAACACCTTATCCCATAAAAAAAGCATCCTAATGTAGGATGCTTTTTTTATTTAAAACTGTTTTCTAAACTTATTTTGCAATGTTTACAGCTCTCGTTTCTCTAATTACGGTAACTTTTACCTGACCTGGATACGTCATATCTGTTTGGATTTTTTGCGAAATCTCAAAAGATAATTTTGCTGCTTGATCATCAGACACCTTTTCACTCTCTACAATTACCCTTAGCTCTCTACCTGCTTGAATTGCATAAGCCTTATTTACGCCACTAAACCCAAAGGCCACATCTTCCAAATCCTTAAGACGTTGGATGTACGAATCCAAAACTTGTCGTCTTGCTCCTGGTCTAGCTCCAGAAATGGCATCACATACCTGGATAATTGGCGATAACAAAGTTGTCATTTCAATTTCATCGTGGTGCGCTCCAATTGCATTACATACTTCAGGTTTTTCCCCATACTTCTCTGCCCATTGCATACCTAAAATAGCGTGTGGTGTTTCAACATCTGCTTCAGAATCTGGCACTTTTCCAATATCATGTAATAATCCTGCACGTTTGGCCAGCTTAGGATTCAAGCCTAATTCGGCTGCCATAACTCCACATAATTTGGCCACTTCTCTCGAGTGCTGTAATAAGTTTTGACCATAGGAAGAACGGTATTTCATACGTCCAACCAATTTTATCAATTCTGGATGTAAACCATGAATTCCTAAATCAATTACCGTACGTTTACCTACTTCAATAATTTCTTGATCAATTTGCTTTTGTGTCTTTTTCACCACTTCCTCAATACGAGCCGGGTGAATTCTTCCATCGGTTACCAATCTGTGCAACGACAAACGCGCTACTTCACGACGAACAGAATCGAAACAAGACAAAATAATAGCTTCTGGTGTATCATCTACAATAATTTCAACTCCTGTGGCAGCTTCTATTGCTCGAATGTTACGTCCTTCCCTACCAATAATTCGTCCTTTAACATCATCAGATTCGATATTGAAAACTGACACACAGTTATCTATAGCCTCTTCGGTACCGATACGTTGAATGGTATTGATAATTATCTTTTTGGCCTCTTGTTGCGCTGTTAACTTAGCCTCTTCAATTCTGTCCTGTACATAAGCCATCGCATCTGTCTTCGCCTCGTTTTTAAGCGACTCAACCAACTGCGACTTAGCATCTTCTGCAGATAATCCTGAAATCACCTCCAATTGCTTAATTTGGCTCTTGTGCGCCTTTTCAAGTTCTACTTTTTTCTTTTCCAAGAAGTCCAAACGAAAATCATAATCCTTCATTTTCGCTTCAATGGTCTGCGTTGCCTTTTTGTGCTTTGCCAACTCATTTGACACTTGTGACTCCTTATCACGAGTACGCTTCTCTGCGTCTGCAATCTTCTTGTCCCTTGACAAAATCACCTTTTCGTGCTCAGACTTTAGCTCAATGAATTTTTCTTTGGCCTGAAGTATTTTGTCCTTTTTAATAGATTCGCCTTCTGCGGTTGCTTGCTTGATGATTCCTTCGGCCTCTTGCTTTGCATTGGATACCACTTTTGATGCATTGTTCTTTTCCAGAGTCTTTGCAACAATATATCCAATGACTACACCAAGTACCACGCCTCCTACAATCAATAAAATTGTGTTCATTTCCATGTTTAGTTAGTTAATATATATAAAAAAGCCTACATCGGTTTTACATTTTGTATAAACTCCTTAAAAACAAGTTTAGGGCTAACAAACTGATCGACCCTCTACTCAGAGGCAGCTCGGTCTTACAGCTTAAACTCACCCTTTTTAAAGAATTAACGTTGAGTTTATCAAAAAAAATAACCAATGTAGGCAGTAACCTTTGTTATATTTAAAGAACGTTATGAGTTAGTATGTTGCTCCAAAAGTTCATCCAAGGCTAACAACCTGTTATGTACTTCTTCGCTAACATTTTCTCGATCTATAGATTTTTGCTCTAATTGAGAGGCAAACTGCAGGGCACACATAGCCAATACATCTTGCTTATCTCTCACAGAATAATTTTGCTCAAACTGGCCAATCATTGCTTCTATTTTCTTCGCCGCCTTGCGCAACCCTTCCTCCTGATTAGGAGCTATTGTTAAAGGGTACACCCTATTTGCAATGGATAGCTTTATCTTAAGCTGTTCTGACATACATCATACAATTACATTATTCAGACAATTGCGCAATACAGTGGTCAATATCCCTGATTAATGCGTTTATTTTGAGCTTCGTTTCTCTGTTATCTTCGTCACTGCCAAGTAATGATTTTGCAACCTTAAGCGCTTCGTATTTTTCAACCCAGGCACTTATTTCTTCCTGATGTTGTAATTTTTTTTGCTGTTGAAGAGCCAATTCCTCTGAAAGCTTAGCATTTGTTTGCTTTAAAACTTCGAGTTTGTGCAAAAGCTTGCTAATTTTGATCTCTAAAGAATCTACAATCTCTTCAATTTTACTCATTTGCAATATCCACTACTGTATCAACAAAGTTAAGATACCAAAACAAAAATCACAATTGTTTTACAATAAATTTTCAAATAATTAATTATTGAATGTAAAGTGCTGTTTTCTACTATTTATGGGCATTCCCTTTTGAAGATTAGTACCAAATTAATATTTTAGCCACACAAATTTGCTTATGAAAAAGGTCTTATTTTTCCTACTATCATCATGTCATATCTGCTTTTCGCAAAGCCCATATCCTCAGGACTATTTTAGAAATCCAATGGAAATTCCAATAGTGCTGGCCGGTACCTTTGCAGAATTGCGCCCCAATCACTTTCATGCAGGATTGGACATCAAAACCCAACATCGGGAGGGTTTAAATATACACACTGCTGCCCCTGGATATGTCAGTAGGATTAAAATTTCCCATTACGGCTATGGCAAAGCTCTATATGTAACCCATCCCAATGGTTACACCACAGTCTATGCCCATTTGCAAAAGTTTTCAGATAAAATTGAAAAGTATATTAAAGAATGTCAATACCAAAAGGAAAGCTATCAGGTTGAAGTATTCCCAACACCAGACGAACTCCCTATTGCCAAAGATGAAATTATCGCACTATCTGGAAATACTGGGGGCTCCTCTGCCCCACACCTTCATTTTGAAATTAGGGACAATGAAGAGCGCCCAATGAACCCCATGTTGTTTGGAATGGATGTGAGCGATTCCCGGAAACCAACCATCAATGGGCTTTTTGCTTATGTTAAAAATGAAAACTCCCATATCAATGGCTCCCAAAAGCGTAAAGAACTCAGATTGATACCTACGGGAACAGGCGATTTCAATGTGGAAGAAATTGAAGCTTTGGGAGAAATTGGTTTTGGTATTAATGCCCATGACCGATTGGATGACGCTCCTAATAAAAACGGCGTGAGCAATATTCAATCCTTCTATAATGGCAGTAAGCATTTTGAAATAGATTTTAAACGCTTTAGTTATTCCGAAACAAAGCATATCAACCGATTAATAGATTTTGAAAATTACAAAACCAATCACAACTATATCCAAAAGCTTTTTGTTGAACAAAACAACCCCTTAAGCCTATATAAAGATGTTGAAAACAGTGGTTATGTAAAAGTTTTGGACAGCACTTCTTCCGTATATAAAATAAGGGTTAAGGATTTTAAGGAGAATGATGTTTGGATAACTATTCCTATAAAAGGAAAGGACATAGCACTACCCGAGCCTTTAGAAGATATAAAACCTATGCATTATGCACTTCCTGGAAAAGCTACCAATTTGGAAAAAGGCAATATTTCGGTCTATATTCCAAAAGGTACGTTCTATGATGACACCTATTTAGACTTCGATGTTAAAGCAGACACGCTGCTTTTAGGAAAAGATATTGTGCCCTTGCAAAAACCCTTCACTATCACTTACGACATCAGCAACTACCTAGACGATGATAAAGAAAAACTTTACATAGCAGAACTTACAGGATACTACAAAACACCGAGATATGTCTCTACCTCACGACAGGGAGAAAGTCTGTCTGCGAGAAGCAAATCTTTGGGCACCTACACTCTAGAATCCGATTTAGTGCCACCAACCATTACTCCCGTTAATTTTTACGACGGAAAATGGATGAGCAATGCCACTGAATTAAAAGTAAAAATTGGAGACAAAGACTCAGGCATCAGCAACTATCGCGCAACCATTAACGGAAAATGGATTTTAATGGAGTATGAGTACAAAAAAGGGACCTTAACCTATAATTTTGAGGATAACGTTATTAGCGATACTGAAAACAATTTGAAGGTCATCGTTACCGATAATGTAGGAAATAGTTCTACATTTGAGGCAACGTTTTTTAGAAAATAAAATCTCAACTATTGAAACCTAACGTTTATCTCCTGTTTTTTGCATTTTTATGTTTATCCCTTTTAGGCTATTCTCAACAAGCCACCATAAAAGGCGTTATCTTAGACGACACTCAACTACCGGTCTCAAATGTTTCCGTTAAAGCAGGCGTCAATGGCACTTCTTCTAATAGCAACGGATTTTATGAACTGAAAATTCCTTCCAATACAGATGTGACCATTGAGTTCACCCATTTGTCCTATAAACGTGTGGTAGCAACCTTCAACCTGAAAAATGGTCAAGAACTGGAATTCAACCCAGTCATGAAAATGGATATAGAACAAATTGGTACTGTAGTCATCAATACCAATACCAGACAATCTGTTAATGGGGTTACCACAATTACCCCAGAAGTAATCAGGACCATAAAAGGCGCACAACCAGGGGTTGAAAATATTTTAAAGACACTTCCCGGTGTCAACGTTTCCAATGAATTAAGCACACAATACTCAGTTAGAGGTGGAAATTTTGACGAAAACTTGGTGTATGTCAACGAAATTGAAGTGTACAGACCATTCCTAATCCGTTCTGGGCAACAAGAAGGTTTGAGTTTTGTAAATACCGATTTGGTTCAAAATGTAGATTTTTCTGCAGGTGGGTTTCAAGCAAAATATGGTGACAAACTTTCCTCTGTGTTAGACATTACCTATCGCACACCTGTAAAATTTGGAGTTCGAACCGATTTAAGTCTACTCGGCGGAAGCGTTGCGGCAGAGGCCATCAGTAAAGATTCTAAATTCTCTGGAATTGTGGGATTACGTTACCGCGATAATAGTTTGCTTATCAATTCCATGGAAACGGAAACCAATGTGAGACCAATATTTGCAGATGCCCAAACCTATTTGACCTATAAGTTTTCAGACAAATTTCATTTGAATTTCTTGGGTAATTTTTCTGTAAACCGATACAATTTTGAGCCACAAAACAGACAAACCAATTTTGGAACCTTAACGGATCCAATTGCCCTTTTGGTATTTTACGAAGGCCAGGAAAAAGACGAATATGTCACCAATTTTGGTGCGTTTAAGGCCAATTACTTTGTGTCAGACAAATTGACCTTAAAATTAATTGCTTCTGGATATCACACCACAGAAGAGGAATATTTCGACATTTTGGCTCAATACCGACTTGGAGAAGTCAACAGTAGTATTGGAGATGAAAATTTGGGAGAAGTGGAATTTAGTGAAGGGATTGGTTCACAACTAACTCACGCCCGAAATGATTTAGACGCCCTTATTTTTAACGCTGAACACAAAGGAGATTACAAACCAAGTGAAGACACCACTATTGAATGGTCTGTAAAATATACTCATGAAGACATTAGAGACCGTTTGGTAGAATGGGAAGTTATTGACAGTGCTGGTTTTTCCATCACACCTCCTACGCTGCACATTCCCAATAACCAGCCTTACAATCCATACGAAGGTCCTTTGGTGGCGTTCCAAAACGTGAGAGCCACAAACAAAGTTCAGATTGATCGTTTACAGGCCTATGCCCAATGGAGCAAACGATCCACTTTAGGAAATCATGAGGTCTTCTATAATTTAGGAGCCAGAGCCCATAATTGGACAGTGAGCGGTGACGGGGTTGAAACCGTAACACAAACCGTGATTAGTCCTCGTGGACAATTTGCCATAAAACCAGATTGGGATAAAGACATGCTCTTTAGAATTGCTGGAGGATTGTACTACCAACCCCCTTTCTACAGAGAACTTAGGGATTCTTCAGGAGTGGTGCAACCTCATGTAAAAGCCCAAAAGTCAACCCATATTGTACTGGGGAATGAATACAGCTTCGAGCTTTGGGACAGACCTTTCAAACTGGTTTCCGAGGCCTATTACAAGCACCTTTCAGATGTAAATCCATACACATTGGAAAATGTTCGTATTCGCTATCGCGCAAAGAATAATGCCAAAGCTTACGCCTCTGGATTGGATATGCGACTTAATGGAGAATTTGTAAAAGGAACAGAATCTTGGTTCAGCTTTGGATATTTAAAAACTGAAGAAAACATCGAGGATCAGGGCTATATTGCCAGACCAACAGACCAACGTTTAAAGTTTGGAATTCTCTTTCAGGATTATGTGCCAAGCATCCCAGAACTTAAAATGTACCTGAATTTGGTTTACAATACGGGAGTTCCTGGTGGCTCACCAAGTTATGCCAATCCTTACCAATACCAAAACAGGCTTCGCGACTACAAACGGGCGGATTTGGGAATCAGCTATGTATTGGTAGACCAAAACAAAACTTACGATAGTTGGAAGCGTCATTTTAAAGACCTTACCTTAGGATTTGAAATCTTCAACATGTTTGACGTACAAAACTCCATCACCAATACTTGGGTAAGGGATGTTTACAGTAAGCGTCAGTATGCCATTCCAAACTATTTAACACCTAGAGTATTCAACGTAAGATTATCAGCTCGTTTATAATCTAAACAACTGCCCATATTTTTGTAAATTAGAGAAGACTAATTCGCAAACATTAAAATATGGGCAATAGACGATCATTTCTAAAAGCTTCAGGAATTCTTTTGGCAGCAAGCGCATTGCCTCTTTCCAGTTTTATGATTCCTCAAAGAAAAACAAAGTTAGGTGTAGCCTTGGTGGGATTGGGCTATTACAGCACAGATATTTTGGCCCCTGCCCTACAGCTTACCAAATATTGTGAGCTAAGAGGTATTGTTACTGGGTCCCCCGAAAAAATTCCTGTTTGGCAAAAGAAATACAATATCCCGGATGCCAATGTTTACAATTACGAAAACATGCATACCATTGCTAATAATGACGATATTGACATTGTTTACATTGTTTTGCCAAATGCACTTCATAAACCTTACAGTATAATTGGCGCCAAAGCCGGAAAACATGTATGGTGCGAAAAACCAATGGCCATGAATGTTTCAGAGTGCGAAGCCATTATCCAAGCCTGCAACAAAAACAAAGTACAGCTAACCATCGGTTACCGTCTTCAGCATGAACCGGTAACGCAAACTATCATAAAATGGTCGCAAACCAAACCGTATGGCCCTATAAACTCCTTATTTGCAGAAGCTGGTTTTTACAATAGTGCAAGAAATCATAAACACTGGAAACTTCATAAAACTTTAGGAGGTGGTGCCATGTATGATATGGGGGTTTATCCGCTCAATGCCGTTCGGTATGCTACAGGATTGGAGCCCATTTCTGTGAGTGCAACGCATGAATATACACGACCAAACATTTTCACTGCCGATGAAATAACACATTTCAATTTAGAATTCCCAAATGGCATCACAGCTCAATGTAAAACGTCCTTCGCTGAAAACATTAATACTATGAAGGTTGATTGTGCAAATGGTTGGTACAAAGCCGAACCTTTGCAATATTATAGCGGTGTTAGTGTGCAAGGAAGTGATGGACAAAAAGTATCACCATTTCAAGGAAACCAACAAGCGAAACAAATGGATGAGGACGCATTGGCCATCATTAAAAATATGGCACCAATAGTCCCTGGTGAAGAGGGTTTGAAAGATATTAATGTGGTGGAAGCCATCTATAAATCGGCTGCCAATAACGGTAAAAAGATTATGATAACATAGTATCCCTCCTACGCTCCTATCTTCATTATTTACTTTATTCAGAAAGAAATCTCCAATTAACCCAAACCATTATTCAGTAAGAATATTTTATATTTACATAATAAATGGCTGGTAAAATTGAAAAATACTCAACATAATCCCAATAATAATTTAAATACACTAAAAAAACTTTTAGGTAGCATAATTTTGGTGTTCCTATTTCTTTTTATTTTCGGGTGTACACCAACTATTTCTCCAGATAAAAATAGTAATCCCAGAGAACGCATTTCAATTAATAAAAACTGGAAATTCATGAAATACGAGTCGGAAGTTTTGGCTGACGACCTTATTTATGATGTAAGACCTGCAATTGAAAATGTTAATGACACCAAAGAAGCGGATTCCGAAGCAACCCAAGCTATTGAAGTAGCCCCTTCTGCCGAAGTTCTAAAAACTTATATATTACCAACAGCCAACCCTTTTATCAAAGACAGCACTAAGCATCACATAAGACCCAAAGGCAATCCAGGAGAAAACTTTCCTTTTGTACAAACTAATTTTGAAGACAATACTTGGAAAACGGTAGATTTACCTCATGACTGGGCTATAAAAGGTCCTTTTATGAAAGGCGATGATGCTGAAGTTGGAGGAGGCATGGGACGACTACCTAGCAATGGTGTGGCTTGGTACCGAAAGCAATTGGAAATTCCCCAATCCGATAAAGAAAAATCTATTTTCTTAGATATAGATGGCGCCATGTCTTATGCTATGGTATGGCTTAACGGTCATTTGGTTGGAGGTTGGCCCTATGGCTATAATTCTTGGCGATTGGATTTAACGCCTTATATCAAATTTGGGGAGAACAACCAACTGGCCATTAGAGTTGATAATCCGAACCATTCGGCTCGTTGGTATTCCGGAGGAGGAATTTATCGGAATGTGTGGCTAACCAAAACCAACAAAATTCATATCAGGCATTGGGGCACCTATGTAACTTCCCAAGAGGTTTCTAAAGATTCTGCAACCATCAATTTTGAAGTAGCTATTAACAATGATGCCCTGAGTAATGAAACAGTTAACGTAGTGACAGAAATTTATCCCTTGGAAAATAACTTCAAAAGATTAGGTCTACGAGCTGCTAGCATCAAAAAAAACAATATCTCCCTCAACCCCACTGGTCAGACAACAATAAAAGGGGCCACTACCATAAAACATCCAAAACTATGGGGCCCATCCCCGAGCCAAACACCTAATCTTTACAAAGCAATTACAACCGTTCATTCTCAAGATGGTACTATTATAGATCATTACGAAACTACATTTGGTATTAGAAAAATTATTTTTGATGCCAACAAAGGACTTATCGTAAATGGAGAACCCATAAAAATACAAGGTGTCAATCAGCACCATGATTTGGGCGCTTTGGGGGCTGCCTTCAACCTAAAAGCAGCCAAACGTCAACTGGAAACCCTAAAAGAGTTAGGATGCAATGCCATTAGGATGGCGCACAATCCTCCTGCTCCAGAACTTTTGGAGTTAACAGACCAAATGGGCTTTTTGGTTATTGATGAAATATTTGACAGCTGGCAGCGTAAAAAAACGACTCATGATTTCCATCTTATTTTTGATGATTGGTTTGAAGCCGACACACGCTCTTTTGTACGAAGAGACAGGAACCATCCTTCCGTAATATTATGGAGTTTCGGCAATGAAGTTGGAGAGCAGTATACAGATGAAGAAGGTGCGAAAGTAGGCGCTAAATTAAGTGCTATTGTAAAGAGCGAAGACCCCTCAAGGCCAACAACCGCTTCCATGAACTATGCCAAGCCCAACATGCCCTTCCCCTCCATTATGGATGTCATCAGCTTAAATTATCAGGGAGAAGGCATTAGGGATGCTCCTGCTTATTCTCATTTGCAAGGCATCAAAACTTCTCCCTTGTATCCGGCCTTCCACGAAGCATTCCCAAACAAAGCCATCATTAGTAGCGAAACGGCAGCAGCCCTAAGTTCTAGAGGAACTTATCTGTTTCCAGTAACAGGAGATATCAGTTCACCTATTTCTGATGGTGTTGGAGGCGATCCCAAAACTGGTTATGTCAGTTCCTATGAACTATATACCGCCAATTTTGGATCTTCCGCAGATAAAGTATTTGCATCGCAGGATAAACACCCGTTTGTAGTAGGCGAATTTGTCTGGTCCGGATGGGATTATTTAGGTGAACCAACTCCTTATTATTCATCTAAGAGTTCCTATTTTGGACTTATTGATTTAGCAGGCTTTAAAAAGGACCGTTTTTATTTATACCAATCCAGATGGCGTCCTGATTTGCCCATGGTACACATTCTCCCACATTGGAATTGGCCAGAACGTATAGGGCAAATTACTCCAGTGCATATTTTCACCTCTGGAGATGAAGTAGAACTGTTTTTAAATGGGAGGTCCTTAGGGCTCAAAAAGAAAGGCCCCTTCGAATACCGATTACATTGGGATGATGTTATTTATGAACCAGGAACTCTAAAAGCTGTTGCTTATAAAAATGGACAGTTATGGAGCGAAAAAACCATTCAAACCACCGGAAAACCTTCGAAATTAATATTGAAAACAGACCAAAACGACCTGCTCTCTAACGGCAAGGATTTAGCATTTATAACAGTAAAAATTACCGATAGCAAGGATCGTTTTGTGGCCAATGCCAACAATCCCATATCCTTTACAATTGAAGGACCTGGAGACATTGTGGCCACTGACAACGGAGATCCTACAGATTTAACCTCCTTTGCTTCCACAGAAAGAAACGCCTTTAATGGATTGGCTCTGGTTATTATTAAAGCAAAAAAAGGTGCAAACGGCCAAATAAAAGTAACAGCGAATTCTAATGGTTTGCAGAGTGGTTCTGTAACCATAAGTTGCCAATAATTGGTTTTAGATATTTAATCTCCAATTCTTCCAACAAAAAAGAGCATCAATATCCTTATCGATGCTCTTTTCATTTTTATTCTTTTATTAATTCTATAAAACATTATCCATAATTTCCTGAACTACTTCAGGGTTCAACAGTGTACTGGTATCTCCCAAATTAGACGTGTCGTTACTAGCAATTTTTCGTAGAATTCTACGCATAATCTTTCCACTTCGTGTTTTTGGCAATCCTTGAGTGAACTGAATTTTGTCCAACTTAGCAATAGGTCCAATACGATCGGTGATTAATTGATTGATTTCCTTACGAAGGTTCTCATGATTTCTACTTTCACCTGTATCTTTCAAAGTTACATAACCATACAAGGCATTTCCTTTCACGTCATGAGGGAAACCAACAATTGCGGATTCTGATACCGCAGGGTGCTCGTTGATGGCGTCCTCAATTGGCGCTGTTCCAAGGTTATGTCCAGATACAATAATCACATCATCCACACGACCGGTAATACGATAGTAGCCAACTTCGTCTCGCAAAGCTCCATCCCCTGTAAAATATTTATTTTCAAAAGCAGAAAAATACGTGTCTTTATACCTTTGGTGATCTCCCCAAATGGTTCGGGCCATAGAAGGCCAAGGGAATTTAATACACAATTTACCATCTACTTGGTTTCCTTTTATTTCTTGACCATTATCATCCATTAATGCAGGTTGTACCCCAATAAACGGCAAAGTTGCATAGGTTGGCTTGGTTGGTGTTACAAAAGGAATAGGCGTAATCATGATACCTCCTGTTTCCGTTTGCCACCAAGTATCTACAATAGGACTTTTTCCTTTTCCTATGGTATCGTTGTACCAGTGCCACGCTTCTTCATTAATAGGTTCTCCTACAGAGCCCAAAACCTTTAAAGAAGATAAATCATATTTATCCACCAATTCCACACCTTGTTTTGCCAATGCCCTGATAGCTGTAGGTGCCGTGTAAAACTGCGTTACCTTATGCTTTTGAACAATTTCCCAAAAACGTCCAAAATCTGGATAACTTGGCACACCTTCAAACATTACGGTGGTGGCGCCATTTGCCAACGGTCCGTATACAATGTAGCTATGCCCCGTAATCCAACCTATATCTGCGGTACACCAAAAAATGTCATGTTCCCTATACTGAAAAGTGTTTTTGAAGGTATAAGCGGTATACACCATATAACCTGCCAAAGTATGCACCATCCCTTTTGGTCTTCCGGTAGAACCTGAAGTATATAAAATGAATAAAGGATCTTCGGCATTCATAATTTCCGCCTTTCCTTCTTTGGAGGCCTTATCCAATAAAGGTTGCAACCAATGGTCACGACCTACTTCCATATGAACCTCTTCATTGGTGCGTTTAACCACCAAAACACTTTTCACGGTAGGACAGTTCTGCAGAGCTTCGTCTACAATACCTTTTAAATCGATAGTTTTTGCCCCTCGATACGAACCATCTGCAGTAACCACCAGTTTACATTCACTATCATTGATTCTTGTAGCTAATGCTTGGGAAGAAAAGCCTGCAAACACCACCGAGTGAATAGCCCCAATTCTAGCACAGGCCAAAATGGAAATGGCTAATTCGGGAATCATAGGAACATAAATACATACTCTATCCCCTCTTTGAATGCCCTGTTCCTTCAGCACATTGGCAAACTGATTAACACGTTCATAAAGTTGTCTGTAGGTAATGTGTTCTGCTGGTTCATTTGGATCATTGGGTTCAAAGAGAATCGCGGTTTTGTCCCCTCTTGTAGATAGATGTCTGTC